>NZ_CP060714.1:2467500-3084375 GCF_014395975.1 Diaphorobacter ruginosibacter
CACCTCCAGCTGATTGGGGTAGGTGTCAAGGCCGAAGCGCTCGGCAGTGGCGGCAATGACCGCGTGATAGCGCTCGATGAGTTCGAATGTCCAGTCGCTCGGATCGGGCAGCGGCTCGGCCGGGCGTTCGCCCGCGGGCCTGGGCGCGAGCGGCAGTGGCTGCGCGAAGTGCGCAGGGCGGATCACCGTCGGGCTTTCGGTGCGGGCCAGCACGGGGTATTGCGAGAGGTTCATACCACCACCCCCTCTTTCTTGAACAGATCGCGAAATACGGGGTAGATTTCGCTCGGCTGGCCTACCTTGCGCATCGCGAAATGCGGGAACATCGGCAGCAATTCGCTGTATTCCTGCCAGAGGTTCTGCTCCTCCTCGGCCACCTGCACATAGGCAAAGTAGCGCACGAGCGGCAGGATCTTGTCCACCAGCAGATTGCGGCAGTTCGTTCCATCACTGCCGTAGTTGTCACCATCGCTCGCCTGCGCCACATAGATGTTCCATTCGTCCGCCGGGTAGCGCGCATGCATGATCTGGTCGAGCAAGGCCAGCGCACTGCTCACCACCGTGCCACCACTTTCCCTGGAGTGGAAGAACTCCTCCTCCCCCACTTCCGCCGCTTCGGTGTGGTGCCGGATGAAGACGATGTCGATCTTCTCGTAGTGTCGGGTGAGAAACAGGTACAGCAGGATGAAGAAGCGCTTGGCGAGGTCCTTGCGCTGCTCGTCCATCGAGCCCGAGACATCCATCACGCAGAACATCACCGCCTGGCTGCTGGGCGCGGGAACACGGATGCGGTTGCGAAAGCGCAGATCCAGCGGATCGAGGAACGCCACCTTGGCAATGCGGGCCTTCAGTTGCTCGATGGCGAGCTGCAGTTCCGCCGCAGCAGCACCCGTCTCATTGACACACTCGTCGACTTCTTTGCAGTCACTTGCCCGTTCCAGCAGAGCCTCCAGTTCCCTCTCCAGCACGGCAAGCTCGCGATGCGAAGCCTTGGTCAGGGCAATGCGCCGCCCCAGCGCGCCGCGCATGGTGCGCAGGACGGCAAGATTGTGCGGCGTCCCGTCGTGCGCGTAGCCCGCACGGCGGGACTTGTACTGCATGGTGTTGGCGATGTGCGTGCGCAGCAGGCGCGGCAAGGCCAGGTCTTCAAAGAACAGCTCCATGAACTCTTCCTTGCTGAGCGTGAAAGTGAAGTCGTCCTCCCCCTCCCCGCTGTCGCTCGCCTGCGAGCCGCTGCCGCCCGCGCCACCGTCCGGGCGCGGGATGCGGTCCCCGCGCACGTGGTCCGTGTTGCCCGGATGCACGCTGTCCCGGATGCCGCCCTGCCCATGGCGGAGCTGCGGCTCGCGTATGTCCTTGCGCGGAATGGTAATGGTCTCGGCCTGCTCGATATGGCGAATATCCCGCTTGGCGACCGCGCGGCGAACCGCCTCGGTGATCTGGGCCTTGTAGCGGCGAACAAAGCGCTCGCGGTTGCCCACGGACTTGTTCTTGCCAGCCAGTCTGCGGTCGATGATTTGCAGTGCCATCTTGTCCCCTTCACGGGCCGGTGGTGGTGGAGCGTCCTGATCGTGTTGGCGGCGCCCTCAACTGCTCTTTCGCACCCGCAGGTACCATTCGCACAGCAACCGCACCTGCTTGGGCGTGTAGCCCTTGGACTCCATGCGGGTGACGAAGTCCTCGTGCTTGCGTGCGTCCTCGGCGCTGGCCTTCGCGTTGAAGCTGATGACGGGCAGCAGCTCCTCCGTGTTGGAGAACATCTTCTTCTCGATCACCAGGCGCAGCTTCTCGTAACTGGTCCAGCTCGGGTTCTTGCCCTGGTTGTTGGCACGCGCGCGCAGCACGAAGTTGACAATCTCATTGCGGAAGTCCTTGGCATTGGCGATGCCTGCGGGCTTCTCCACCTTCTCCAGCTCGGCATTCAGCGCGTTGCGGTCGAACACCTCGCCGGTGTCGTTGTCGCGGTACTCGCTGTCCTGGATCCAGTAGTCGGCATAGGTGACGTAGCGATCGAAGATATTCTGGCCGTATTCGCTATAGCTCTCCAGGTAGGCGGTCTGGATTTCCTTGCCGATGAACTCGGCATAGTGCGGCGAGAGATATTCCTTGATGTAGCCCGTGTACTTGTTTTCCAGCTCCGCCGGGAACTGCTCGCGCTCGATCTGCTGCTCCAGAACGTACATCAGGTGCACCGGGTTGGCCGCCACCTCCGTGCTGTCGTAGTTGAAGACCTTGGAGAGGATCTTGAACGCAAAGCGCGTGGAGATGCCTGACATGCCCTCATCCACCCCTGCGTAGTCGCGGTACTCCTGGTAGCTCTTGGCACGCGGATCGGTGTCCTTGAGACTTTCGCCATCATAGACCTGCATCTTGCTGAAGATGCTGGAGTTCTCGGGCTCCTTCAGGCGCGTGAGCACCGCAAACTGCGCCATCATCCGGAGCGTGCCAGGAGCACACACCGCATTGGCGAGCGAGGATTCGCGGATCAGCTTCTCGTAGATCTTCACCTCCTCCGATACACGCAGGCAATAGGGAACCTTGACGATGTAGATGCGGTCCAGGAACGCCTCGTTGTTGCGGTTGTTGCGGAACGCCTTCCACTCGCTTTCGTTGCTGTGGGCCAGCACCATCCCCTCGAAGGGAATGGCGCCAAAGCCCTCGGTGCCCTTGTAGTTGCCCTCCTGTGTGGCGGTGAGCAGCGGATGCAGCACCTTGATAGGCGCCTTGAACATTTCCACGAATTCGAGCAGGCCCTGGTTGGCCAGGCACAGGCCGCCGGAATAGCTGTAGGCGTCGGTGTCGTCCTGGGCAAAGTTCTCGAGCTTGCGGATGTCGACCTTGCCCACCAGGCTGGAGATATCCTGGTTGTTCTCGTCCCCGGGTTCGGTCTTGGCGATGCCGATCTGCTTGAGGATGCTCGGGTAACGCTTGACGACGCGGAACTGGCGGATGTCGCCGTCCACCTCGGCCAGCCGCTTCACGGCCCACGGCGATAGAACGTGCTTCAGGCAGCGCGGCGGAATGCCGAACTGCTCCTCGAGCAGCGGGCCGTCCTCGATGGGATCGAAGAGGCCCAGCGGCGATTCGTTCACCGGGGAGTCCTTGAGTGCGTAGAACGGCACCTTCTGCATGAGGTATTTCAGTCGCTCGGCAATGGAACTCTTGCCCCCGCCCACGGGACCGAGCAGGTAGAGGATCTGCTTTCGCTCCTCCAGGCCCTGCGCCGCATGGCGGAAGAAACTCACCACCTGCTCGATCGCATCCTCCATGCCGTAGAACTCGGCAAACGCCGGGTAGCGGCGAATCATCTTGTTCGCGAACAGCCGCGAGAGATGGGGGTCGTTGCGCGTATCCACCATCTCCGGCTCGCCGATGGCGGCAAGCATGCGCTCTGCGGCGCTTTCGTAGACCATCGGATCGCGCTGGCAGAGGCTGAGGTAGTCGTCTAGCGACATCTCCTCCTCGCGCAAGCGAACGTAGCGGGCAGCGGAGTTGCTGATGACATCCATAAGACCTCCGTGACGGCACCCGGGACGAAAACAGTGCCGCAAAGTTGCAGGGCATTGGGTTGGCGCGCAAGCCTGTTGTAGCACCTTCGTTGGTCTTTGAACAGACCATATGTCCTACATCCACATGCTGCCTGGGGACTGCATCATCAGCAGTTCCACCGCACTTGCGGTGCGGTGGTCCGCATGGAGTCACGGACGGGGGTACAACACCATCTGCGTGCAGCGGAACATCACCAGCGTCTTGCCGGTTTCGCGATGCCGGACCACGGCATCCCACACGTGCGTGTTGCGTCCCAAATGCACCGGCGTGGCGACACACTCCACCGTGCCGTCACGCGCCGTTCCCAGATGGTTTGATTTGAGCTCGATGGTCGTGAAGCCGGTCGCTTCCTTGGGTACGCGTGCGCGGCACCCATACCCGCAGGCGGTGTCGGCCAGGGTCACCAGGCTGCCCGCGTGCAGATAGCCGTTGGGCGCCATCAGCTCGGGCCTGACGGGCATCTCCAGGTGAAAGGCGTCGCCCTCCACCTTGAACATGCGCATTCCGAGCATCCCCGGCAATGTGCCTTCGGCGGCCTTGTTGAACGCTTCGACGATATCAATCGACATGGTTTGCATCTCCAATGGGTTCGATCCGGCCGATCAGCCCAGCGCGGCAAGCACGTCGGCGGGTGCCTGCACCAGCTCGATCAGCACGCCTTCGCCCGCGATCGGGAATTCATCGTTGCTCTTGGGGTGCAGGAAGGTGATGTCGTATCCCGCCGCGCCCTTGCGGATGCCGCCCGGCGCAAAACGCACGCCGTTGGCGGTGAGCCACTCAACCGCCTTGGGAAGGTCGTCGATCCACAGGCCGATGTGGTTGAGCGGCGTGGTGTGCACGGCCGGCTTCTTCTCGATGTCCATGGGCTGCATGATGTCCACTTCCACCTTCATCGCGCCCTTGCCCATGGCGAGGATGTCCTCGTCCACGTTCTCGCGTTCGCTCTGGAAGGTGCCTGTCTGCTCGAGGCCGAGCATGTCGACCCACAGTTTCTTCATCCGCGCCTTGTCGGTACCGCCGATCGCCACCTGCTGGATGCCGAGGACGCGGAACGGACGTTGATCATTTGCCATTGAAAGTACTCCTTGTTTGTAGGGATGGTTGGCATGTGGCGACTGCCGCATGCCGGGAATGCGAAGGGTGCCGAATGCAGATCAGAACTCACCCAGCAACCAGCTGCTCGCCACGGCGAAATACTCGCGCAGCCACGCATTGAATCGTATCGACAGCGGCGTGCTGGCGCCGACGGTCGTGATATTGACCAGGCCGGATTTGCGGGCGATCCATCTTGCACGCAGGGTGTGGAAGTCGCTCGTCACGATGGCGACACGCGCATCGCGTGCCACGCCCCGGTTTGCCAGCATGTCCTGGCTGTATTGCAGGTTCAGCGCGGTGCTGGTGCTCTTTTCCTCGGCCAGCACGCGGTCTCCCCGCAGCCCGTGCACCTCCTGCAGATAGTTGGCCATGACGCGGCCCTCGCTCTCGCGCTCGCCGAAATCCACGCCGCCGCTCGTGACGACCAGCGCATCGGGCCGGGTCCGCGCGATCTGCGCCGCCGCGTCCAGCCGCCGTGCCAACGTGGCGGAGGGCTGACCGTCACGGGTGGAGCTTCCCAGCACGATGATGGCATCGACACTCCCGGCGTCCGCGGCAGCGTTCACCTGATCGGCGATCAGGCCCCAGAGCAGCCCAAGGCTCGCCAGCCACAGGATGAGCGCGGCCCAGCCCAGGCGCCACATCCGTCTCCACCTCACGCTGTGCGCCACCGCGCCGGCCACCCGCCCGCGCAGGGCCACGATCAGCAGCAGGGCGGCGCCAACCGCCAGCGGCACCAGGACTCCCACGTTGAACATGCCATAGCCCATGAGAACGACGGCATCGCCGAGCAGCGCCAGCCCGAGGGCACCCATCACCCCACGCAGCCAGGGCCAGCGCTCGATGGCAAGGGGGGACGAGGTGGCTGGCGTGCGGGTCGTCGTGGGCAAAGCAGCGGTCATGGAAGCGGGCTTGAATGAGTGTGCAGACGCGTGCGGGAAAACACCTCGCATTGTCGTGCATGCAGGCCCGTCGGCATCCGTGCACAATGAACCAGGGCAGCGCATGCCATGCACGGAATCCGACCTTTGGAGCCACCGCCTTGCGACTGCAGATCGTGTCCCACCATCCACCCCTTTTCATGCACACCACCGCCTCGGCAGAACCTTCCCGATCTCCTTCTCTCGATGTGCTGGCGATCTCCCTCGTCATTCTGGCCGGCGTGGTTTCCGCACTGCATGTCGGCAAGGCGCCGATTGCGGTGCCGGAACTGCAGCAGGACTTCGGCCGCACGCTGGCAGGCCTGAGCTGGGTGATGTCGGTGTTCCCGTTCGTCGGCCTGCTGGGGGGATTGATTGCCGGCCTGCTCGTCCAATCCAGGGGCGACCGGCGCATGCTGGTGCTGGGCCTGTTGGTACTGGGTGTTTCCAGCATGGCCGGCATCGCCCTGCCCCGCTATGACTGGCTGATTGCCACGCGCATCGTCGAAGGGCTGGGGTTCCTGTTGATCGTGGTCTCGGCGCCTTCGGTGCTCAATCGCCTTGTCATCGGCGGGCGCCGCAGCGTGATTTTCGGTATCTGGAGCTGCTTCATGAGCGCCGGCATCGCGGTGTCGATGCTGCTGGGGCCCCAGCTGGGTAACTGGCACGCACTGTGGATCGTGGACGGAGCGCTCGCCATCGTGATGGCGCTGTGCGTGGTCCTGCGGGTGAGCCCGGCACCGCCGCCGCCGAGACGCCCGGGCACGCAGGCCAACGCCCCGACGGTGGGCGACGACATCCGCAGCGTGCTGACCACGCGCGCTTCCGTATTGCTTGCGCTGGGATTCGGTGTCTACAACCTGCAGTTCTTCGCCTTCATGAGCTTCATGCCCAGCTTTCTCATGGAGCGCGTCGGCCTCACCCTCGCCCAGGCGGGCGTTGCAGCCGCGACGATCATCGCGTCCAACATGATCGGCAACCTCGCGGCAGGCGTGTGCCTGCAGCGCGGCGTGAAGCCGGGCGTGCTGATGGCGCTGACCTTCGTCACCACGGGCGTGATCGGCGCACTGATCTACCTTCCGGGAACGCCTGCGGCCGCGCTGATTCCCCTGAGCTTCCTGTTTTCGTCCCTGGCGGGATTCATTCCGGCCACCATCATCACCACCGCACCGCGGGCAGTGCCGCGGGCGGAACTGGCCCCCATCGGACTGGGCCTGATGATGCAGGGGAATTACCTCGGCCAGGTCAGCGGGCCCATCCTGCTGGGCGCTCTGATGGGTCTTTTCGGCTGGACTTCCGCGGGAATGCAGATTGCGGCAGCCGGCATGGCCGGCGTGTTCATCGGCTTGGCCTTCGAGGGTGCCCGCAGGCGGGCCGCGGTCGACTTCTGAGGCTCAAGCACGATGCGATCCATGCCGCCGAGTCGTCCTCAGGGCTTGATGAACGCGGCAACTCCTGCCCTGAACGCCGCGCTCCCATACACCGAATCGACTAGGTCATCATCATGCAGGTCATGGTCGAGCACGATGCGGCGCAGGCTTTCCTTCACGGCCTGCTGCGTCACGCCCGAGAGTGACACCAGCCGCTGCGCCAGCGCGAGGGCGGCGGCGTCAAGCTCCGGTGCGGCCACGCTCTGCTGTACATATCCGCATGACAGCATCTCATCCGCACCCAGGTAGTCGGCCAGAAGCAACATGCGCTTGACCCTCGGCACGCCCAAGGCAGCCACGAGACGCGCGATGTTGCGCGAGGACAGCGTGTTCGATAGCGTCTTCGCAATGGGTGCACCGAACCGCGAGCCGGGGGTGCAGATGCGGAAATCACAGGCATTGGCGATGGCAAGGCCCCCGCCCACGGTCCAGCCGTCAATGACGGCCACGGTGGGCACCGCAACCCGCTCCACGGCATCGATCACGCGCTCCACGAACGCCTCATAGGCGATCCCCTCGGAGCCGGAGCGAAAGTCCCTGAAGTGCGTGATGTCCGTGCCCGAGATGAACGACTTGCCGCCTTCCCCTTTCAGAAGAATGCAGCGCACCGACGGGACGCTCCCGGCCTCGCCCAGGCATTCCTCCAAGTATTGGAGCAAGCGCTCGTACATGGGAGCGGTCATCGCATTGTGCCGCTCGGGCCGGTGGACGCTGATCCTCGCGATGCCGCCCGGGAGCCGGGCCAGCGTGACGGTCTCTGCCGTGGTGTCCTTCACGCTCATGCGGCCTCGCTGCTCACGCCGTGGAGGGCATCGATCTCGGCGATGATTTCCTCGTTGTGCTCGCCCAGGAGCGGTGGATGGCGGCGCACCTGCTGCGGCGTTCCGAGCATCTTCACCGGAAAGCCGATGTTCTTGACCTTGCCCTCGATCGGGTGGTCGATCTCCATGCACATGCGGCGATGCGTGCCATGCTCGCCCTCGAAGGCTTCCGGGTAGCTCAGGATCGGGCCGGCGGGAATACCGGCCGCGAGCATGAGTTCCACCCATTCCTCGCTGTCCTTCCCGGCGAATTCCCGCTCCAGGGTCTCGATCAGCAGCTCGCGATTCTTCAGCCGCAGCGGCACGGTGGCGAAATCCGGATGTTCGCGCAGCTCGGGACGTTCGATCAGCGCGCACAGCTGGGCCCACAGCTTCTGGTTGGTGGCCCCCATCACGAAATAGCCATCGCGCGCCTTCACGGCCTGGTAGGGTGCGCTCATCTTGTTGCTGGTGCCCAGCGGCGCCGGCGGCACGCCCGTGCCCCAGTACTCGGACATGTCCCAGATGGAAAAGGCCATCACCGAGTCGAACAACGAGGCGTCGATGTGCTGCCCCTGGCCCGTGCGCTGCGCGCCGATGTAGGCGGACAGCAGGCCATAGGTCGCGAACAGCGCGCAACCGATGTCCGCCACTGGAACGCCGGCCTTCACGGGCTTTTCACCCTTGTAGCCGGTCACGCTCATCACGCCGGACATGGCCTGGGCCATCAGGTCGAACCCGGGACGCTTCGCCCAGGGGCCGCTCTGGCCGAAGCCCGAGATGCTGACATAGACGATCTTCGGGTTGATGGCCTTGATGGCCTCGTAGTCGATCTTCAGGCGCTGCACCACGCCGGGCCGGTAGTTCTCGACGATCACATCGGCCGTCGTGGCCAGCTTGTAGAAAAACTCCCGGCCCTCCTCGCTCTTGAGGTCCAGCGTGAGCGACCGCTTGTTGCGGTTCATGTTCAGGAAGCCCATGCTGTCCGGGCCCTTCATCTTGAAGCCCATGGCACCGCGCGTCTGATCGCCGGTTCCGGGCGGCTCCACCTTGATGACGTCAGCGCCCAGGTCCGCCAGCAGCATGCAGGCGAAGGGGCCGGCCATGACCTGGCTGACGTCCAGCACACGGATTCCGGCAAGTGGCAGGGAGGGATTGTTCGGGTTCATATGCGGTTCGGATCGTTGAGGGGGTTTGTCGGCTCGCACGCCTGTCTGCTTGCGGGCCCGTCTCGTGCTCTTCAGCTTTCGTCGGTGATGTTGGCGGCGCGCACGACCTCGCCCCATTTCCTGTACTCCGCCGCCATGAAGGAAGCGAATTTGTCCACCGACCCACCACCGCCCTCCACGCCATAGCCGTCGAAGCGGCTGATCACGTCCGGCATGGCCAGCACCTTGTTGATGTCGGCATTGATGTGTTCGGCCAGCGCCTTGGGCATGTCGCGCGGGCCCACCACGCCGTACCAGCTTGATGCGTCGAAGCCCTTGAACCCCTGTTCGTCCATGGTCGGCATGGCCGGGAAGCCCTTGGCTCGCGACACGCGGGTCTGCACGATGCCTTGCACCTTGCCGGATTTCACCTGCGGCGCTGCGGCCGTCATGGTGTCGAAGCTGAAGTCGATCTGGCCGCCGATCAGGTCGGTCTGCATGGGGCCGGAGCCCTTGTAGGGCACGTGGATGGTCTTCACGCCCGCAGCCATGTTGAACATCTCGGCTGCAAGATGCTGCACTGAGCCCGTTCCCGACGAGCCAAAACTGACCTTGCCCGGGTTCTTCCGGCAGAGTTCGACGACGTCGTTGATCGATGCGAACTTCTGCTTGCTGCCCGACACCAGGATGTGCGGCGTCACGCCGATCAGCGCGATGGGCGCGTAGTCCTTGAGCGGGTCATAGGTGATGCTCTTGAAGATCTGGGGCGAGATGGCGTGCGTGTTCACATGGGCCATCAGCAGGTTCAGGCCATCCTGGAACTTCGACTTGGCGAAGAAATCCGCGCACAGCGCACCGGTCGCGCCCGGCTTGTTCTCCACGACGACCGGCCGACCCCAGATCTCTGAGAGCTTCTGGCCGACGATGCGCGCAAACACGTCGGTGCCGCCACCGGGCGCCCAGCCCACATAGATCTTGATCGTTCCCTTTGGCAATTCGCTGGTGGCGGCCAGCGACGATCCGGCCCAGCCCGCTGCAAGTGCGGTGGCGGTCGATGCGATGAATTGGCGGCGTTGCATGGTGCGGTTGTCTCCTTGGCCTTGTGCGCTGTTGTTCGTTCTGTGCAGGTTTGTCCTGTCGAACGAATGTCGCAAAGGGGAGACTTGACGGCAAGAATGAGCGCAGCAAGCCAGACTTCGCAATTTGCGAAACCAAGTACCCGAAAAACTTCACGGAGATGCGCAGATCAGGCTTCGAACTCGCCAGGCAGAAGCTGCGAGAGCACGTTGCGCAGCATCCGCTGCTGCTGTGCCTCCGACTCGATGAACGACAGCATGTAGCTGCGGCGATGCCAGTCGCCCTCAAGCTCCACGCAGGCGAGTTCCACCTCCGGGTGCAGTGCGCCAAACACGTCGGGCGGCATGAGTCCCACCCCCACGCCTTCGCGCACCAGCGCAAGCATGGAGTCGAAGCCGCTCACGACGAAGTCATTGCGGAAGGTGCGGCCGCGGCTTTCGTGTGCCCGATGCAGCGCGGTCAGGATGGCCGAGCCTCTGCCCAGGGTCACGATCGGCAGCTCGATCAGCGCCTCGATGCCCAGTGGCGCAGCGGGCAGCGAGAAATGGTGCCGGCTGTAGACCACGACCAGATGGTCCTGCCGATAAGCGTAGCGCGGCAGGTCGATGAAGCCGCTGGTCTTCTCATAGATGCCGATGTCGATCACCCTGTCGCGCAGCAGCTGCTGGACGATGCGGCTGTTCTCTTCGACGATCTGCAGCGCGATGCCCGGAAACAGCTGCTGCGTGCGTGCGATCTCGCGCGCCAGGAATGGAATGACGACCGATTTGGGCGCGCCGATGATCACCCTGCCGTCCCGCCCGCGATTGACCGCCCGCGCATCGCCTTCGAGCCGCTGGGTCAGGTGGTCGATCTGGCGGATATGCGAGAGCAGCCGCGTTCCCGCCTCGGTCACCTTCACGCCATGCGGCTGGCGCTTGAAGAGGCGCACGCCGAGCTGGGACTCCAGGTCGCTGACGCGCCGCGAGGCCGCCGCCACGGCCAGGCCCATCCGGTCGGCCGCGCGGGAGATGCTGCCCTCCTCGGCGATGGCGCTGATCAGGCGAACGGTGGTGGTGTCGAACTTCATCATCCGGAGGTGCGGCTCAAGAAAGGAATCGGTGCCCAAGAAAAACGTGCCGAAGGCACGATGGCCTGCGGCACGTCATTGTCGCGCCTGATCACCCGGGATCAGCGCCAGGACGGGATCATTCGAACTCGATGATCACCTGATCGACGGCGAGCGACTCGCCCTTGCCCGCGACGACCTTGCTCACCACGCCATCCTGGGCGGCGAACAGGATGTTCTCCATCTTCATTGCCTCGATCACCGCGAGCTTCTCGCCGGACTGCACCTTCTGGCCAGGCTGCACCGCCACGTCGACCAGCAGGCCTGGCATGGGCGAGAGCAGGAACTTCGACAGGTCTGGCGGCGCCTTGAAGGGCATGAGCTGGTACAGCTCTGCCCCCGGGGCGACAGCACCAGGGAGTCGATCTGCGTGCCGTTGTGGATCACGCGCAGGATCAGCGGGTTCTTGGGCGTGCCGCGCTCGACCTGCGCCGTGAACGGCTTGCCGTTGCATTCGCCCTGCACGCGGATGTCGCCGAGGCCCGCCGTGCTGCTGATGTGGTACGCCTTGCCGTTCACGGTGATGGCGCTCGAACGGTTGGCCTGGTCGTAGTCGGTGACTTCAATCGGGTACGACCTGTTCTCGCCGCCGGCACCCAGCACGACGACGGTGAACTTCGCACCCACCTGCACCTCATGGCCCGTGAGCTGCCCGCTGATGCCCGAGGCACGCGCACGGTAGCGGCGGTTCATGTAGCCGGCCAATGCCACGAGGAAATCCGGATCATCGTGCGGCACGTCCTCTGCACGGAAACCGTGAGCGTAGTTTTCGGCAATGAAGCCGGTGTTGAAGTCACCCTTCACGAACTTCGGATGCGCCAGCAGCGCCGCCTGGAACGGGATGTTGGAGCTGATGCCGCGGATCACGAAGCCGTTGAGCGCCTCACGCATGCGGGCGATCGCGTCATTGCGGTCCTTGCCGTGCACGATCAGCTTGGCGATCATCGAGTCGTAGTACATCGGGATCTCGCCGCCCTCGTACACGCCGGTGTCCACGCGCACGCCGTCCTTGATGCCGGCTTCGGACTGGAACATATCCTGCTCCGGTGGCTGGAAGCGCACCAGGCGGCCGGTGGACGGCAGGAAGTTGCGGAACGGGTCTTCCGCGTTGATGCGGCACTCGATCGCCCAGCCCTCGCGCTTCACATCGGCCTGCGCGAGCGTGAGCTTTTCGCCCGCGGCCACGCGGATCATCTGCTCGACGAGGTCCAGGCCCGTGATGCATTCCGTCACCGGGTGCTCCACCTGCAGGCGGGTATTCATTTCGAGGAAGTAGAAGTCCTGGTCCTTGCCGACCACGAATTCCACCGTGCCTGCCGACTGGTACTTCACGGCCTTGGCCAACTGCACGGCCTGCTCGCCCATGGCCTTGCGCGTGGCATCGCTGATGAAGGGCGACGGCGCCTCTTCGATCACCTTCTGGTGGCGGCGCTGGATGGAGCACTCGCGCTCGTTCAGGTAGATCACGTTGCCGTGCGAGTCACCCAGCACCTGGATCTCGATGTGGCGCGGCTCCTGCACGAACTTCTCGATGAAGATGCGGTCGTCGCCGAAGCTGTTGCGCGCCTCGTTCTGGCAGCTTGCAAAGCCTTCATGCGCTTCCTTGTCGTTGAACGCCACGCGCAGGCCCTTGCCACCGCCGCCGGCCGATGCCTTGATCATCACGGGGTAGCCAATCTTCTTGGCGATTTCGACGGCCTGGTCCGGCCCGCTGATCGCATCGTTGTAGCCGGGGATGGTGTTGACCTTGGCTTCGTTCGCGAGCTTCTTGGACGCGATCTTGTCACCCATCGCCGCGATGGAATGCGACTTGGGACCGATGAAGGCGATGCCCTCGTCCTCGCAGCGCTTGGCAAAGCCTTCGTTTTCGGACAGAAAGCCGTAGCCCGGGTGCACGGCCTGGGCGCCGGTCTGCTTGCAGGCCTCGATGATCTTCTCGCCGAGCAGATAGGACTCGCGGCTCGGGGCCGGGCCGAGGCGCACGGCCTCGTCGGCGAGCTTGACGTGACGCGCATCCTTGTCAGCGTCGGAATAGACCGCCACGGTCTTGATGCCCATCTTGCGGGCGGTGGCGATGACGCGGCAGGCGATTTCACCGCGGTTGGCAATCAGAATTTTGCTGAACATGGTTAGCTTTCTAATAAATGTTGATCGTCGGTGCGGACGGGCGATCAACGCAAGATCAAGTAGTTATCGGCACGGTGGCTGCATGGCATGGCGGCGTTCCCTCCTGGCGGCTAGCCGCCCGCGGGCGGTTGCCACGCCCCATCGAGGCACAGCTCTTTCGCGCCGCCCACGATGCGGGTCGCCCCTTGCGCCTGCTCGTAGGCGCTGACGGGAAAACGGTAGAAGTGCTCCACCATCTCGCGTGCGGACGGTGCACCCACCGGAGCCGCCTTCTGGGCGATCTGCAGCGCCTCGGCTGCCGCGATTCCTCGCCGCCGCGCGTTTGCGATGGCGGTGCCGGCCAGATTGGCCTTCGCACACGCGTTCACACGGTCGGCATCCGCATCCGCAAACCAGGCCTCCGCGCAGGCGCGCAGCGCCCGGTCCACATAGCGCCCCACGGCTGCGGAATAGGCCTGTGCGCCATTCTCGTAGGCATCGCTGCCGCCGTAGCTCCGGGCCAGCGAGTCGTACAACTGCAAGGTCTGCGGCTGCATATCGCCACGCAGGCGCTGAAGGCTCCGGGCCGACAGCGAATCCGCGCCGTCTCGCGGGCCTATCTGCACCAGGGCGAACAGGGCCTCCTCCACCAGTTGGCACTGCACGCCGCGCGACGCCATTTCAGGCAGCGCGGGCACAGGCTCCTGTGTCGGTGCTTGTGCCTGTGCATGGCTGGCGCAGAGGCCCCAAGCCAGAGTTGCCGCAGCGACACGGGTGACGAGGAAGGTTCGCATGCTTTGCGGATCCGTTCGGTTCGTGTGCCTTACAGCGGGATGTTCCCGTGCTTGCGCCACGGATTCTCAAGCTGCTTGTTCTTGAGCATCGAGAGCGAACGGCAGATGCGCTTGCGCGTTTCGTGCGGCAGGATCACGTCGTCGATGAAGCCGCGCGCACCCGCCACGAAGGGGTTGGCGAAACGCTGCTTGTATTCGGCCTCGCGGGCCGCAAGCTTCACCGGGTCGTTCTTGTCTTCGCGGAAGATGATTTCCACGGCACCCTTGGCGCCCATCACGGCGATCTCGGCGTTGGGCCAGGCGAGGTTCACGTCGCCGCGCAGGTGCTTGGAGGCCATCACGTCGTACGCGCCGCCGTAGGCCTTGCGGGTGATGACGGTGATCTTCGGCACGGTGCACTCGGCATAGGCGTAGAGCAGCTTGGCGCCGTGCTTGATGATGCCGCCATACTCCTGCGACGTGCCGGGCATGAAGCCGGGAACGTCCACGAATGTGACCACGGGGATATTGAACGCGTCGCAGAAGCGCACGAAGCGCGCGGCCTTGATGGAGCTCTTGATGTCCAGGCAGCCCGCAAGCACCAGCGGCTGATTCGCGACGATGCCGACCGTCTGGCCTTCCATGCGCGCGAAGCCGATGAGGATGTTCTTGGCGTATTCGGGCTGCAGCTCGAAGAAGTCGCCGTCATCCACCGTCTTGGCGATGAGTTCCTTCATGTCATACGGCTTGTTCGGATTGTCCGGAACCAGCGTGTCAAGGCTCAGGTCGGCGCGGTCGGCCGGGTCGCGGCTCGGGCGTACCGGCGGTTTTTCCTTGTTGTTGAGCGGCAGGTAGTTGTAGAGGCGGCGCAGCATCATGAGCGCCTCGACGTCATTCTCGAAGGCCATGTCGGCCACGCCGCTCCTGGAGGTGTGGGTCACGGCGCCGCCCAGTTCCTCGGCGGTCACTTCCTCGTGCGTCACGGTCTTCACGACTTCAGGGCCGGTCACGAACATGTAGCTCGAGTCCTTGACCATGAAGATGAAGTCGGTCATGGCGGGCGAGTACACGGCGCCACCGGCGCAGGGGCCCATGATCATCGAGATCTGCGGGATCACGCCCGAGGCCATCACGTTCTTCTGGAACACGTCGGCATAGCCGCCCAGGGAGGCCACGCCTTCCTGGATGCGCGCGCCGCCCGAGTCGTTGAGACCGATCACAGGAGCGCCGACCTTCATGGCCTGGTCCATGATCTTGCAGATCTTCTCGGCATGGGTTTCCGACAGCGCGCCGCCGAACACCGTGAAGTCCTGGCTGAAAACGAACACCAGGCGGCCGTTGATCATGCCGTAGCCGGTAACGACGCCGTCGCCCGGGATCTTGGTCTCTTCCATGCCGAAGTCCGTGCAGCGGTGCTCCACGAACATGTCCCATTCCTCAAAGGTGCCGTCGTCCAGCAGCAGTTCGATGCGCTCGCGCGCGGTGAGCTTGCCCTTCTTGTGCTGGGAATCGATGCGCTTCTGTCCGCCTCCGAGTCGCGCGAGCTCGCGCTTTTTTTCCAGTTGCTCCAGGATGTCTTGCATGGTCGCTTCTTTCAGTGAAATACCGTGAGAGATGGCAATTGAGATAGATAGTTTGTCAGACGCTGTGGTCTTGGGCCGCGAGCAGCGCGCGCGCGGCGGTGGATGCCGCGACGCGGCCCGCAGCCACGTCGGATTGCATTTGCGGCAGCAACTCGCGCACATGTGGATGATGACGGAACGCCTGCTTCAGTCCGAAGTCGATGCGCTCCCACATCCACGCCAGCGCCTGCCGTTCGCGGCGCAGCTGCAGCTTGCCGTTGTTGGTTTGCAGGCGTTTGAATTCCTCGACGGCGTTCCAGAAACCCTCGACGCCATCGCCTTTCAACGCACTGATCTGCACCACGCGCGGCTGCCACTGCAACTCGTTGTGGTGCGCATGGTCCGGGTTGCCATGCATGCCGAGCAGGCGCAGGCTCGATGTGATCTGTGCCTGCGCACGCGTGGCGGCATGGGGATCGATATCGGCCTTGTTGATGACCACCAGATCGGCGATTTCCATGACGCCTTTCTTGATGGCCTGGAGATCGTCGCCGGCATTCGGTAGTTGCAGCAGGCAGAACATGTCCGTCATGCCGTGCACCGCAATCTCGCTCTGGCCCACGCCGACCGTCTCGACGATCACCACGTCATACCCCGCTGCCTCGCAGACCAGCATGGACTCGCGCGTCTTCTCGGCCACGCCGCCCAGGGTGCCGCTGGAAGGGCTGGGGCGGATGTACGCATTCGGGTGGACGGAGAGATGCTCCATGCGCGTCTTGTCGCCCAGGATCGAGCCACCCGACACCGTGGACGAGGGATCGATGGCCAGCACCGCGACCTTGAGGCCCTTGGCGATCAGGTAGAGGCCCAGCGTTTCAATGAAGGTCGATTTACCCACGCCCGGCACGCCGCTGATGCCCAGGCGGAACGACCTGCCCGTGTGCGGCAGCATGGCGGTGAGCAGCTCGTCGGCCTGCGCGCGGTGGTCGGCGCGCGTCGATTCCAGCAGCGTGATGGCCTTGGCCATCGCGCGCCGCTGCACTGCAGGGTGCCCCTGCAGGATGCCTTCCAACAACTGCGCTGGTGTCACTGTGCGGTGGCCTTCTTGATCTGTTCCAGCACATCCTTGGCGCTGGCCGGAATCGGCGTGCCGGGGCCGTAGACGCCCTTCACGCCCGCGCCGTACAGGAAGTCGTAGTCCTGCGCAGGCACGACGCCGCCAACGAACACGATGATGTCGTCCGCGCCCTGCTTCTTGAGCTCCTCGATGATCGCGGGCACCAGGGTCTTGTGGCCGGCGGCCAGCGTCGACACGCCCACGGCATGCACGTCGTTCTCGATGGCCTGGCGTGCGCACTCCTCGGGTGTCTGGAACAAGGGCCCCATGTCCACGTCGAAGCCCAGGTCGGCAAAGGCCGTGGCCACCACCTTGGCGCCGCGGTCGTGGCCGTCCTGGCCGAGCTTGGCGATCATCACGCGGGGACGGCGGCCCAGGTCTTCGGCGGCCTCGCTGATTTCGCCCTTGAGCTTTTCCCAACCTTCCGCGGAGTCATAGGCTGCTGCGTACACACCGGTCACCTTTTGCGTATCGGCACGATGTCGGCCGAATTCCTTTTCGAGCGCGTCGGAGACTTCGCCGACCGATGCGCGCAGGCGGATCGCCTTGATCGCCAGATCCAGCAGATTGCCTTCGCCGGTCTTCGCGGCTTCGGTCAGTGCTGCCAGGGCCGCATCGACGGCCTTCTGGTCGCGCTTGGACTTCATGTCGTTCAGGCGCTTGATCTGGTTGTCGCGCACCTTCACATTGTCCACCTCCAGGATGTCAACAGGGTCTTCCTTGGCGAGCTTGTACTTGTTCACGCCGACGATCACGTCCTTGCCCGAATCGATGCGCGCCTGCTTCTCGGCGGCGGCCGCCTCGATCTTGAGCTTGGCCCAGCCCGAATCCACCGCCTGGGTCATGCCGCCCATGGCTTCGACTTCCTCGATGATCTTCCAGGCGGCGTCGGCCATGTCCTGCGTGAGCTTTTCCATCATGTAGGACCCAGCCCAGGGATCGATCACGTTGGTGATGTGGGTTTCTTCCTGGATGATGAGCTGCGTGTTGCGGGCAATGCGCGCGCTGAACTCGGTGGGCAGCGCAATGGCTTCGTCCAGCGCGTTGGTGTGCAGTGACTGCGTGCCGCCGAACACGGCCGCCATGGCCTCGATGGTGGTACGCACCACGTTGTTGTACGGGTCCTGCTCGGTGAGCGACCAGCCGGAAGTCTGGCAGTGCGTGCGCAGCATCAGGCTCTTGGGCTTCTTGGCATCGAAGCCCTTCATGATGCGGCACCACAGCAGGCGCGCGGCGCGCATCTTGGCGATTTCCAGGTAGAAGTTCATGCCGATCGCCCAGAAGAACGAGAGGCGGCCCGCGAAATCGTCCACGTCCATGCCCTTGGCGATGGCGGTCTTCACGTATTCCTTGCCATCGGCCAGCGTGAACGCGAGCTCCAGCGCCTGGTTGGCGCCGGCTTCCTGCATGTGGTAGCCCGAGATCGAGATCGAGTTGAACTTGGGCATGTTCTTGCTCGTGTACTCGATGATGTCGCCGATGATCTTCATCGATGGCTGGGGCGGGTAGATGTAGGTGTTGCGCACCATGAACTCTTTCAGAATGTCGTTCTGAATGGTTCCGGAGAGCTTGTCCTGCGAGACGCCCTGCTCTTCCGCGGCCACCACGTATCCGGCAAGCACCGGCAGCACGGCGCCGTTCATGGTCATGGAGACGGAGACCTTGTCGAGCGGGATCTGGTCGAACAGGATCTTCATGTCCTCGACGGAGTCGATCGCCACGCCGGCCTTGCCCACGTCGCCCGTCACACGGGGGTGGTCGGAGTCATAGCCGCGGTGCGTCGCAAGGTCGAACGCCACCGACACGCCCTGGCCGCCCGCGGCCAGAGCCTTGCGATAGAACGCGTTGGACTCTTCTGCCGTGGAAAAGCCCGCGTACTGGCGGATCGTCCACGGACGCACCGCATACATGGTGGCCTGCGGGCCACGAATGTAGGGCTCCATGCCCGGCAGCGTATTGGTGTATTGCAGGCCCTGCATGTCCTGCGCCGTGTACAACGGCTTGACCGAGATACCGTCGGGCGTGATCCAGTTCAGGGCGGACACGTCGCCGTTGGGCGCGGACTTGGCTGCGGCCTTGTGCCAGTCTTCCATGCTGGGTGCTGCAAAGTTGTCGCGTGGTTTGGAGTCTTCGGTCATAGCAAGGGTCTGTGAAAGTTCTAGAGGTTCTAGTGGCCTGGGCCGGATTTCATTATGCAAAAAGAGACATCGAATTCATAATTATTGATCCAAAATTTTGAATTCAGCGAGAAATGTCATATCTTTGTCGGAAATTCATTCACTCACCTGTCACCAACGAGATCGAGAGGAGCAGAACGGGAGCGCGAAACCGGAAATCACGTTTACGTAAACGTCAATTCTAGCCATTCGCCAGCCGGATAGGGCAATTTTTGCGAAGGAATGCTCGCTTCGCAAGTCTTGAAGCGATGCACTTCGTCGCCCCTCTCCGTCTTTTTTCCTGCCGTGCCTGCCACCTTCTAGAATCCAGCCCGATCTATGAGCATTGCCACCCTTGCCCCCCGCGCCCTGTACGAAGAAGTTGCCGAAGCATTGCGCCAGCGGATCTTCTCCGACCAGCTCGCGCCCGGCAGCTGGATCGACGAGACCAAGATCGCCGAGGAGTTCGGCATCAGCCGCACGCCGCTGCGCGAAGCCCTGAAGGTGCTGGCCGCGGAAGGCCTGGTCACCATGCGGGTGCGCCGTGGCGCCTGGGTCACCGAAGTGACGCAGGAAGATATGCGCCAGGTCTATCACCTGCTCGCGCTGCTCGAAAGCGATGCTGCCGCCTGGGTGGCGGAGTTCGCCAGCCCCGCCCTGCTCAAGGAACTGCACGGACTGCATGCGGAACTGGCTGCGGCAACGCTCGACCGCAAGAAGTTCTTCGGCATCAATGAGCAGTTCCACATGCGGATCCTCGAGGCCACGCAGAACAAATGGCTGTTCCAGATGGTGCAGGACCTGCGCCGGGTGATGAAGCTCAGCCGGCACAACTCCCTGCTCAAGTCCGGCCGCATCGCCGACTCGCTGGCCGAACACGAGGTCATCATGGCCGCATTCGATGCACACGACCCCGAAGCGGCACGCCGCGCCATGCAGACCCACTTCGAGCAGGGGCTTAACGCAGCCGGATAGATCCAGCCTGCACAGGCGAAATGAAACCTCCGCGACATGCGGCACAGGTTGCATGCGGGTCAATGGGTAAGATGACCGGTTTTGGTGCAGGCGCAGCGACGCATACGACACAACGTGCGGCGCGGCCCTGCCCGCCTCCACCTGCTCCTAAGCTCCTACTGGATGCTGCATGAATTCGCCTGTTAACGAACTGCAAGACGTACACACCCTTCCAGCCCTGCTCACCCGGCGCGTGAGCCTGACTCCCGACGGCGAGGCCTATCGCCAGTGCAACTCGCAAGGCGAATGGAAAAGCCTGACCTGGCGCGAGACGCAGGCGGAAGTCGCCCGCCATGCACGTGCCATTGCGGCCACCGGGCTTCCCGACAAGGCCCATGTGGCCATCCTGCTGCCCAATGGCCTCAGTGCCATGTGCATCGATCAGGCCGTCATGGCCTGCGGCTACGCTCCCGTTCCGCTGCATGCCATCGACAACCCCGGCAGCATTGCCTACATCCTGCAGGATGCGGAGGTTTCGCTGCTGGTGCTCACCACCAGCGAGCAGTGGCAGCACATTGCCGATGCGGGAGAAGCCTTTCCCCACCTGCGCGGCGTGGTCATCGTCGAGGGCGAGGCCACCCCGGCCATGGGCGACAAGCCATCGCACGCCATTCCGGTGGCGGCCCTGCACGAATGGCTGGCGCATGCCCCCGCGGACCATCCGCTGCCGCCCGAACCCGTGGCGGAGGACCTTGCCGCCATCGTCTACACCAGCGGCACCACCGGCAAGCCCAAGGGCGTGATGCTGACGCATGCCAACGTGGTGGCCGACGTGAGTGCCGTGATGCAACGCATCGCGCCCACGGCCGAAGACGTGTTCCTGTCGTTCCTGCCGCTGTCGCACACCTTCGAGCGCACGGGCGGCTACTACCTGGCGATTGCGTCGGGCAGTTGCGTGGCCTATGCGCGATCCGTGGCGCAGCTGTCGCAGGACATGCTGATCGTGAAGCCGACCATCCTGGTGTCCGTGCCCCGCATCTATGAACGCGTGCATGCCAAGCTGCTGGAGGTGCTCTCGGCCTCACCATTCAAGATGCAGCTCTTCCAGGCCGCCCAATCCAAGGGATGGGCCCGGTTCTGCGCCGAACAGACGCTGCCCGCGCCCAAGGATGATGCCGAGGGCAACGGCGGCTGGATGCGCCTGCTTCCCTGGTCCGTGCTGCGCGCGCTGGTCGCCAGGCCGCTGCTCGAGAAATTCGGCGGCCGCGTGCGCGTGGCCGTGAGCGGGGGCGCGCCGCTGTCGCCCAGCATCGCCAGGTGCTTCCTGGGATTGGGATTGCCGCTGATCCAGGGCTACGGCATGACCGAGACCACGCCCGTCGTGTCCGTCAATACGCTGGATGACAACGATCCGTCAACGGTGGGCCGCGCGCTGCCGGGCGTCGAGGTGCGCATCGGCGAGAACCGCGAACTGCAGGTGCGCGGAGCCATCGTGATGCGCGGCTACTGGAAACGCCCCGAGGACACCGCACGAACCATCAATCCCGAAGGCTGGCTTGGAACCGGTGACCAGGCGGAGCTGGTGGACGGCGGACGCATCCGCATCCTGGGACGCATCAAGGAGATCATCGTCACGTCCACCGGCGAGAAGGTGCCGCCGGGCGACCTGGAAATGGCGATCACTGCCGATCCGCTGTTTGCCCAGGCCTTCGTCGTGGGCGAGAACCGTCCATTCATCGCCTGCGTGGCGTCCATCCAGGAAGAAGAGTGGCGCGCCCTGGCGGCCAAACTGAACCTCGACCCGGATGACCCGGCCAGCCTTGCGAGCCCAGCAGCCGAAAAGATCGCGCTGGAGCGCATTGCGAAGCAGACCATGGGTTTTGCACGCTATGCCGTTCCGCGCGCCGTGCATCTGGTGCGCGAGCAGTGGACCATCGAGAATGCCTTCATGACGCCCACGCTCAAGCTCAAGCGCAACAACCTGATGGGCTACTACCAGGAGGCGATCGACGCCATGTACCAGCGCCCGGCTCCGCGCTGAGCGCGCAGACAGCGAGCATGCCCCGAAGCGCCTCTGCTTCGGGCGCAGATGCCGGTTCAGGCGCGGTCGAGCTCCGGCACCAGGCTCAGCAGGTATTCCAGCGCCGCAGTGCCCTGCCGGTGAAAGAAACCGCCCAGGTCGTTGTCGCTCTCGACGATCTGATAGGCCATGCTCCAGCTCTCGAACTGCCGGCCCTGCGTTTCCTCCAGCGCCAGGAGTTCGTGAAAATCCGTATGGCGCGCATCCTGTCGAATGCGCTGCACCAGTCCGGCCAGCGGCTCGCTGGGCCCTTCGATGTACTGGCAGAAGTTCTGCCCATCGAAGACGAGCATGCCCGTGATGCCCTGGGAGGCATTGAATTCCCGGGCCACCTTGACGATGCTGGCCACCTGATTGATGACGCCCTCGGACGCCATGCGGCTGCAGTACATGAACCGGCTTTGGGTGATGGACATGGAGCACCTACGTATTGGATGCCGCCTATCCTACATGCAACTGCCGATTTCCGCTGATTGATTGATTCGAACGGATGGACAAGCTTGCATGAATTATGCAGAGCCGGAGCCTCTACCGCTCTTTCCATTCACCGAGGCCAGACCAGCAGCAACACGCCTGCCGCTGCGCACCATGCCATGGTGGCCAGCGTCAGGGTGACAGGAAGGCTCGTCCGCACGGCCAGCCAATAGACCACGCCAAGATACACGGCATAGGGAACCAGCGAGGCCAGACCGAACAGCGCCGTTGTGCGCAAGGCCTCTGCGGACCGTTCGCTGCCGACGATGTAGTGCGCGATCAGCGCGAACGTGGGAAAGAGAGGAACCAGGCCCGCAATGTAGAAATTGCGGGTCTTGGACAACAGCGCAATCGCCAGCACGGCCAGCGCGCCAAGAATGCATTTGAACAACAGGGACATGCCGGCTTCCGGGGTAAACGGGCACAGTATAGGCAGAGAACCCCGCCCATAAAAAATGATCCCCGAGCTTCGCATGATCCGCGGCCCCCCAACGGGGCGCTTTTCATTGGGGGCGGCCCGGCGATGAAAAATCGCGCCATCTCCCTCCGGGGAAATGGCGCGATCGTTTCCACAGCCAGCCGGGGATCAGCGTTGCTTCACCCGCCGTTGCCCTCGCGCGGCAAAGCCGGCAATCATTACCGCCAGCGCTCCCAGCGCCAGCGGGTGATCCACGGGCACCGGCGTGGCCTGCGCCGGCGGAGCGGCCTTGGCTTGCACGGTGAAGGTCTGCGTCTGCGGCGCGATACCGGAACCGGCGATCTCCGCCATCACGGTGACGCCCCCCTTGGGCAGATCGGCAGGGCCGGTCGCGCTGAAGGCATTGGCCGTGATCGTCGCATCGACGGTGGTCACCGCCTTGGTGAGCGATGTGAACGTCAGCCTGACGATGCTGCCATCCGCAACGTACGCCGTCGTGCCGCTGACCTGCGGCGCACTTCCCTCCTCCACGTCGGCAATCGCGGCAAGCACCATGCTCGGTGATGCGACCAGGGTCTGGCGCAGCACGATGCTGTAGAGGCCGGCCGCCGCGCCGGGCTCATTGATGCTGATCTGATAGGTCTGCCCCTGCACCACATTGAACGGCAGCGCATAGAGATCACGACCCAGCGAGGTCTGACCTCCGACGCCGCCCACCTGCAGGTCCGGAACGAAACTGCCCTTGCCGTCCATCGTGATGGTCACCTGGCCCGAGCGCGGAGCGGTGAACACGAACGTGGGTTCCGGCGTGCCGGTGTTCTGCGCAAATCCGTAGAACTTGACGTCCAGCGGCAGATTGACCCGTGTGCGTGTGAACGGCGGCGATTGGCTCAGCTCGTCCATCAGGTCGACCCAGGCTGCTTGCGACGCGGGGTTCTCGAACGAGGTGTAGGAGCCGCCACCCTCCAGAATCGCAGCGATCATGCCATCCAGTCGCTCGGCCACCTTGGTGAGCTTCTTCGCCGGTTCGCCATGCAACTGAGCACCCGACGCCGCACTCTTGGTGGTCACCGGCGTCAGATGGCCCAGGTGGACCTGCACATTGGCGGCCGTGGCCTCCCGGATCGCAGTCTGGACGGCTGCAGGGCCGTCGTTGTTGTCCATGTCGGTCAGCATGTACATGCGCGGCGTGTTCGCGTCGTGCACCGGAGGATGGGGTGTCGGCCGCATGCCCGTCAGCATGGCCGTGCTGCGGCGCACCGCCGCTGCAATATCGGTTCCGCCGTTCGAATCGATCCCCTGGAAGGCATTGCCATCCGCCAGTACCTTCGGATCGCTGAAATCGGCGATCACGCTCACCGCGCTATCGAAGTCGAGCGCCGCCACGGACAGGAGCCTGCCCTGCTCCGCTCCTGTCATGATGTTGGCGTTGCGCGCCGCCATCTTGGCCAGCATGGAGTGGGCCGCCTGGATGCGCAGGTTGCCTGGATCGGTATCCACGTTGCTGCCCGAGCTGTCGACCGCAATGGTGGCGAACTTCTTTTCATCGCCGAGTTGCACGCTGAACACCTCCGCATTGCCATAGTACGGACCGGTCTGCACCACCCCGCCTGCAGCGCCCGAACCCGAGGCCGTACCCTTCACCACCAGCACGACCTTGTATTCCGGCTTGTAGCCGGTCTTTTGCAGCGCGTTGACGATGGCCTGCACCTGGGCGCGCGGCATCACATATTGATAGCTGTTGTTGGCCGTGTTCAGCGTGCCGGTATCCAGCTTGACCAGCAGTTGATCCAGCGCCTCGCTGTAGAACAACAGTTCGAATCGATCCAGGCCCGGCATGCTGCCCGTCTTGTGCTGTGCCCAGCGCAGCACCACGGGATCGCTGTCGAGATTGCGTCGTGTCGGTGCATCGATGTCGCGGAACGGGTCGGGGTTGTAGGTCGTGTTGATGTTCGCCCCCATGCCGAACTCCGCCGATACGGCGCCGATCTGCAGGGCCTTCTCCACGCTCTCGGCGGAAACCGCTCCCACGTTGTCCAGTGCACCGGCCGCGGAGCCGACATGCACCTGGTAGGCCCGCTGGTAGAAGCCATTGAATCCATCGAGGTTCTTGCCGGTGATGGCGTTTGGCATCAGCGCCTGCAAAGGCACCTGCATGGACTCCTTGCAGTATTTCGAGCACCCCGCGCGGGCGTTCGGCTCCTCGCCCGCATCCGTCATGTCCCACATGAAGCGCGCAACCGCAGCCTCGCTGTCCTCGCCGTAGACATTCGAAACACCGTTGAGCGTGCCGCTGTCCTCAAGCGAGAAGCCCCCTGTGCCGCCACCCGTGGCGGCTCCGTCAAAACGGTCGTCACCCACATGGGGTACGCGGTTAGCGTATTTGCTGGACTTCCAGTAGCTCGTGGCAAACCAGCTCGCAAATGCCTCTTCCAGGGCCAACCGGTTGGATTGCTGCTTGTTCTGGAACGTGGCGGTGTTGGCCCCGTTGTCATATTGGTTGCCCAGTGTGTGTGCGCCACCCACGCCGATGATGGACTGGTTGGTACGGCTGATCGCGTGACCATACTCGTGCGCCATCACGTCCCAGTAGTAGGACTGCAGGGCGTCTACGTTGATGGAATCGTCATTGGGATCGTAAGCCGCTCCGTTGCCGGGCATCGGGAAATTGGTGCGCACCACGCTCAGCTGTGGAACGGTACCGGCCCCCGTGGCCGTCACGGCGTGCTCCGAGAGCTCATACATCGCCTGGAACACCGACCACGCCTGCGCATACTCAGAGCTGTAGCCGAACGGCGGCTGGCCCGGGATGATGTCGACCGCCGTGACCTGATCCAGCCTCAGGCGCAGGGCTTCCGACAAGCCCGAGGCACTGTTGTGCACCTGAACCTTGAATTTCTCGTGCTCCCCTATCAGCCATACTCGGTACTTCAGGTCGTTGACGGGTACCGTGAACTTGAATTCCCCATTGGCATCGAGCTGTCCGCTGGTGAACTTCCCCTGCTCGGGATCCGAGGGGTCCTGGACCTGGGCCAGATTGACCACGGCAATCCTCGCTCCTTCCAGCGGAAGGAATTGCGTGTAGCTCGCGTCCACCGGCCAGCGGATTTTCAGCGTCACGATGTCACCCTGCGCCAGGGCTGTGGCCTTGGCAAGGCTCTTGCTTCCGGTGGCCTCCGCACGCCTCGGGATGGTGCTGGAGATCGCATCGGCCTCGCTCCGCCAGATCTGCTGGTACTGCTTGAGGTCCTCCGCGGACAACAACTCGCTGATCGGTCGCTCGAGCACCGGCGTCTCGCCCGTGCTGCGCTGCTTCTGCTGCACGCTTGCAGTGGCGGCCTTGCGCTGCAGTGCCTGCAACTGCGCATGATTGCGCAATTGGTAGGCGGCCATCGCGCTCACGATGTTGCCCGCGTCGCTGCTGTAATAGACGCGGCCGTCCTTCAGCAGGAGCCAGAAATACACCGCAACCTGGAAGCTGTCGGCCTTCACATCGGCCCGCACCCGGTACATGCCCTCTTCTTCAAAGCTCGGACGCACACGCACGGTGGTGTCTCCGCCGGGCTGGCTCGCGAAGCGTGTGGCGGGGAGACGCAGAGCGCTCGTCCGGCCCATGCTGGCACTCAGCACGTCAAAGCGGATCTCGCCTTCCGCTCTGCCGCCCAGGTTCACCAACTGCACGGGCAGCTCGAACTGCCCAAGCGGCACGCCGGGCTGCTCCGCCAGGTCCTGGATGACCGCACCCGGCAGCTTCCACTCGGGCAGCGTGGCATGGGCCACACCGACACCGAGACCAGCGACCAGCGCGGCCATCAGATAAATGAACCAACGGTGCAACAAACCGTTGAATGGATTGGACATGCCTGCTCCCATATGTTGAATCCGTCACCGCCCCTGGGCATTTCCCGCGATGCGGGCGGCAAGAAGTCAACGAAGTTAACAAGCGGTTTACATTTACCCCACCCTACCAAGGTAGGGAAATTGATACATGGTTTTGCAGAGTTCCTGCATCTCGATCCAAAGCGTGGCGACGTCTGCGGCCTACAAATACGGATCAAGTAACGATTGATCTTTTCGTTGCCTTGTTACGAATGCTTATGATTCAGCGGGTCGTACCCGGCAACTTTTGGCATCCCCTTCCAGGCCGGGGCCGCCTGAAGGCCTTGCCGCAGCAGGTGCAACCATCCAGGTGCACAATAGAGCCCTTCCTCCCCAAGGCAAATGCGCCCGAACCCTTTTCTCCCAAAGCGTTCGGGATTTCGTCGTTCGCCGGGAGACAGGCCGTGCTGCGCGCAGCACTCGAACCCAGCATGAATACCGAATCTCTTCACCCGTCGCAGCCCGCATCCCTCCATCCCTGGCGCATGTCCGTGGCGCCCATGATGGACTGGACCGACAGGCATTGCAGGCATCTTCACCGCTTGCTGAGCCGCCACACCCTGCTCTACACCGAGATGGTGACGACGGGCGCGCTGATCCATGGCGATGTGGAGCGCCATCTGCGCTTCGGCGTGGAGGAACACCCGGTGGCGCTGCAGCTCGGCGGCAGCGAGCCCGCAGACCTGGCCGCCAGCGCCAAGCTGGGGGCCCAGTGGGGCTACGACGAGATCAACCTGAACTGCGGCTGCCCCAGCGAGCGCGTGCAGCGTGGCGCCTTCGGAGCCTGCCTGATGAACGAGCCGCAGCTCGTGGCCGACTGCGTGAAGGCGATGGTGGACGTGGTCGACGTGCCTGTGACCGTCAAGCACCGCATCGGCATCGACAAGGTGGAGGAATACGGCTTCGTGCGCGACTTCGTGGGTACCGTGGCCGACGCGGGTTGCGACGTGTTCATCGTCCATGCACGCAATGCCTGGCTCAAGGGCCTGTCACCCAAGGAGAACCGCGAGATTCCTCCACTGCGCTATGGCGTGGTGGCTCGCCTCAAGGAAGAGTTCCCGCACCTGACCATCGCCATCAATGGCGGCTTCTCGACGGACGAGGCCGTGCTCGACCAACTGGGCCCGGTGGGCGGATCAGGCCCCGTGGATGGCGTGATGGTGGGCCGCGAGGCCTATCACAACCCCTGGTGGATGGCGCGCTGGGACGAACTGTTCTTCGGAGCGGCGGCCAACGGCCTCACGCGCGAGAGGGTCGAGGAGCAGATGGTGGAGTACATGGAGCGCGAGGCCGCAGCCCATGGCACGCACTGGTATGCCATCGCACGCCACATGCTGGGGCTGCGCAATGGCCTGCCGGGGGCCCGTCGCTGGCGCCAGGTCTGGAGCGATCATCGCCTCAAGACCCTTCCGGCACGCGAGGTGATGCGGCTTGCGCGCACCAAGCCCAATGAAGCACGCGCCATGGATCTCCAGGAAGCCGCCGGCTGAACGACCGGTTGGCGCAGTGATCGGGTTGCGCCGTTCTCCTACGTGCGCGGCCCCGCCGAGATCCGCACGATCGGCTAGCATTCCGGGTTGTAATCAGGCTGGCCCGGATGAGCGGCGAGCCTGGATCCGGATGTAATTGCGCATGCCTTCCACCTTGGCCAACGAAAACGACCTGACACGCGAGGAAATCGCGTTCCGCCACTTCTACACGCGGGAGCTGCCCGTGCTCAAGCACGCCAGTGCCTTCTTCATGGCGCTGCTGCACAGTGTGCTTGCCAAGGCCGGCAACATCGAGATCTCCAAGGTCGAGGCCCGCGTCAAGGATCGCGAGGAATGCATCCGCAAGTTTTCCCGCAAGTACCGCGCAACGCTCGAGGAAGGCGGCCTCGACTACGAGATCCAGGACTACATCACCGATCTCGTGGGCCTGCGCGTGGTGTGCCTCTACGAGGACGAGCTCGAGCAGGTCGCGGACATCGTGCGCTCGCACTTCGACGTGATCGACGTGACCGACAAGGTCACGGCCGTGGAAAGCACCGAGGCCTCGTTCGGCTACAAGGGCCTGCACCTCGACCTGCGGCTCAACGCCGAGCAGGCAGCCCTGCCCGAGAACGCACCCTATGCGCATATTCCGTTCGAGCTGCAGGTGCGCACCATCATCCAGGACTCCTGGAGCGTGCTGGACCACAAGATCAAGTACAAGAAGTCGATTCCAGCCGAACTCAAGCGCCGCATCAATGTGCTGTCGGCCCTGTTCGAGCTGGCGGACCGGGAATTCCGGCAGATCCGGGATGCCACCGAGGCCGAGCTGCGGCATGCCGTCGATGAGACCGCCGAGGCCCTGGCCGAGCAGGAAGGTGCCGAGCCTCAGCCCAGCCGGCAGGTCCAGGCCATCGGCAGCGAGCTCAATGCCTTCACGTTCCTGAAGATCGCCAACCATTTCTTCAAGGATTTCGAGTTCGAGGCGCATAAGGTGGACCTGTTCGTCGACGACATTCGCGCCTGGTCTCCGGGCATTACCCGCGCGCATTTCAATGCGCTGATGCGCGAGAACATTGCGGTGGTGAAGCGCTATCGCCAGTTCTTCGAGGAACAGAACCCGGACGGCAGCTTCAACCCGTACACCATGATCCGGCATTGCCTCTACCTGGGCGACAAGGCCGTTTTCCGGCGCGCGCTGCGCAACAGTTCCCGCGAGGCCTTCGAATCATGGCTGCTGGTGAACATGCCGGTTCAGAATCTGTAGGGCGGGCCTCCGTTTATCCTGCCGCCATTGGCGGTAAAACAACGCATCCCTGCAGTTACGCCGGTCCATAGCGTAGATCAATGACAAAAGTTTGCAGTTTGTCAGTACTGATTTGTGCTGCACCACCCTGTAAAAGTCGATTGTCCGACGATCTGTAGGTGGTTCTACTCTCTGACGCTCGTGGAAAAGCCCTGTTATATTGCGGTGCAACATTACGGAAGGCAGACCCACTGATGCTCTACACACTCTACGAAGCACAGCGCTCTTTGATGGAACCCTTCGCCGAACTGGCCCAGGTGACGTCCAAGATGTTCAGCAATCCGCAGACTCCGTTCAGCCAGTCGACGCTGGCTCATCGCATGGCGGCGGGTTACGACCTGTTGTACCGCCTTGGCAAGGACTACGAGAAGCCGCAGTTCGGCATTGCCACCGTGAATGTCGATGGTGTGGAGGTTGCCATCCACGAGCGCGTCGAAGTCGACAAGCCCTTTTGCGAGCTGCGCCGCTTCAAGCGCTTCTCCGACGATCCGCCAACCTTGCTCACGCTCAAGGAACAGCCGGTTGTGCTGATCGTGGCGCCGCTCTCGGGCCACTACGCCACGCTGCTGCGCGACACGGTCAAGACCATGCTCTCGGGCCACAAGGTCTACATCACCGACTGGAAGAATGCCCGCCTCGTGCCGATGTCCGAGGGCGAGTTCCACCTGGACGACTATGTCAACTACGTGCAGGAATTCCTCCGCCACCTGCAGGGGCGCTATGGCAACTGCCATGTGATGAGCGTCTGCCAGCCCACGGTTCCCGTGCTGGCCGCGATTTCCCTGATGGCATCGCGCGGCGAGACGACCCCGCTCACCATGACGATGATGGGCGGCCCGATCGATGGCCGCCGCTCGCCCACCGCCGTGAACAACCTGGCCACCCAGCACAGTATCGAGTGGTTCAAGAACAACGTGATCTACCGCGTGCCGGAGAAATTCCCCGGTTCGGGCCGCATGGTCTATCCGGGCTTCATGCAGCACACGGGCTTCGTGGCGATGAACCCCGATCGCCATGCCAAGAGCCACTACGACTACTTCAAGGACCTGGTGCGCGGCGACGACGCGAGCGCCGAGGCCCATCGCAAGTTCTATGACGAGTACAACGCCGTGCTCGACATGGACGCAGACTACTACCTCGAAACCATCGAGACGGTGTTCCAGAAGTTCAGCCTCGTGAACGGCACCTGGGATGTGCGCTCGCCAGACGGCGAGATCGAGCGCGTGCGCCCGCAGGATATCAAGACCACCGCCCTGCTGACTGTCGAAGGCGAACTGGACGATATCTCCGGATCCGGCCAGACCGAAGCCGCGCAGGACATCTGCTCGGGCATTCCCCGCGAGGATCGCTCCCACTACGAAGTGACGGGCGCAGGCCACTATGGCATCTTCAGCGGCCGACGCTGGCGCGAACTGGTCTATCCGCGTGTTCGTGATTTCATCCTGGCGCACCAGCCGTCCAGGGCAGCCCTCGCGGAAGAGAGCAACGCCCGCGCCAAGCGTCAGGCGGCCTGACACGCCAAGAGCCCGCTGACCATCGCGGCGCAGGGCCCAAGAAAGGGATAATCGGGCATGCCCGAGCAGCCAGATCCCTTGTCAGCCCTTTCCAATCAGCAAGCCACTTCCACGGCCAACTCCTTGCAGGGGTTGGCCGCTGTCATTGACGCCGCCCTGCCCCAGACGCAGTGCACCCGCTGCGGCTATCCCGATTGCGCCACCTACGCCCGGGCCATCGCCGACGGCAAGGCCTCCATCAACCAATGCCCGCCCGGCGGCGACGAGGGCATTGCGCGCCTGGCCCGCATCACCGGGCAGCCCATCACCACGCTCAATTCCGACAACGGTTTTGAAGGCCCGCTCACGCTCGCGGTGATCGACGAGAACTGGTGCATCGGCTGCACGCTGTGCATGAAGGCCTGCCCGACCGACGCGATCATCGGGGCCAACAAGCGCATGCACACCGTGATGGCCGAACACTGCACGGGCTGCGAGCTGTGCATTCCCGTGTGCCCTGTGGATTGCATCTCGCTGGAAAACATCAGCGGCGATGCCACCGGCTGGGCCGCATGGTCCCCGGCGCTGGCGGATCACGCACGCCAGCGCTATGCACGCCACGCCTCCCGCACTCGTCATGGGCCTGCGCTCGCACCCAACGCAAGGGCTGCTGCCGTCGCGGCGGAGTCGCTGTCGCGCAGCCTCGTGCCGGAGGCCCCGGCCCCGAATGCTCAGCCGGCGGAAACTCCGAAAGTCGCCGACCCGAAGCAGGCCATCATCGCGGCAGCCCTGGCGCGTGCACGTGCCCGGCGGGGTGCGTGATGTCGCTCGCGAATTCCGTGCGGTACCCCACGCCGTAAAAAAAGATCCGGCGTGCCGCCCAACTTGCCCGTGCGAGAAAAGTGGCGCCGTCCTTCCACCATAATTGCATTCATGAACCCCCTGCTCTCCCTTCTGCAGCCGTATCCGTTCGAGCGCCTGCGCCAACTCTTCGCGGGCGTGACTCCCGCACCCGAATATCGCGCGATCAGCCTGGGAATCGGTGAGCCCAAGCACCCTACGCCCCAGCTCATCAAGGATGCACTCGCCGGCAGCATGGATGGCCTTGCGGCCTACCCCGCCACGGCAGGCGAGCTGCCTCTGCGCGAGGCCTGTGCAGGCTGGCTCGAGCGCCGCTATGGCGTGAAGGTCAGCCCGGCCAGTCAGCTCCTGCCCGTGAATGGTTCGCGCGAGGCGCTGTTCGCGTTCGCGCAGACCATCATCGACCCAAGCAAGCCCGGTGCGACGGTCGTCAGCCCGAATCCGTTCTATCAGATCTATGAGGGCGCGGCGCTGCTTTCGGGCGCGCAGCCGTATTTCGCGCCCAGCGTGGCCGAGCGCAATTTCGCCGTCGACTGGGACAGCGTGCCCGAGGACGTCTGGCAGCGCACCCAGCTCGTCTTCGTCTGCTCGCCCGGCAATCCGACCGGCGCCGTCATGCCGCTGTCCGAGTGGGAGAAGTTGTTTGCGCTGTCCGACAAGTATGGTTTCGTGATTGCCTCGGACGAGTGCTACAGCGAGATCTATTTCCGCGATGAGGTGCCCCTGGGCGGCCTCGAGGCCGCCACGAAGCTCGGCCGCACCGACTTCAAGCGCCTGATGATGTTCACCAGCCTGTCCAAGCGCAGCAACGTGCCGGGCATGCGAAGCGGTTTCGTTGCGGGCGATGCGGAGTTGATCAAGTCCTTCCTCCTGTACCGCACCTACCACGGTGGCGCGATGAGCCCGACCATCCAGAAGGCCAGCATGGCGGCCTGGAACGACGAGCAGCACGTCGTCGAGAACCGTGCGATGTACCGGCAGAAGTTCGCGGAAATCACACCCATGCTCTCCCGGGTCATGGACGTGGCGCTGCCCGACGCCAGCTTCTACCTCTGGGCAAAAGTCCCGGATTCGCTCGGAATGAGCGACACCGAATTCGCAAGGGCCCTTCTGGCTCAATACAATGTGACCGTTTTGCCCGGCAGTTATCTCGCCAGAGAGGTTAACGGCAGCAATCCTGGCGCTCAACGCGTGCGCATGGCACTGGTGGCGGAAACCGCCGAATGCCGCGAGGCCGCCGAACGCATCGTGAAGTTCGTCCAATCCAGAAACTAACTAGACAGACAGAAGTAAATCCATGACTCAACAACTGCAAACCCTGATCGACAACGCCTGGGAAGACCGTGCCAGCATGTCTCCCGCCGCCGCTCCCAAGGAAGTGGTCGATGCCGTTGAGCACGTGATTGCCGAGCTGAACACCGGCAAGCTGCGTGTGGCCACCCGTGAAGGTGTAGGCCAGTGGACCGTGCACCAGTGGATCAAGAAGGCCGTGCTGCTGTCGTTCCGCCTGAAGGACAACGTGCTCATGCAGTCCGGTGACCTGAGCTTCTTTGACAAGGTGCCCACCAAGTTCGGCGGCATGACCGAGGCAGAGATCGCCGCCACCGGCGTGCGCGTGGTGCCTCCAGCCGTCGCTCGCCGCGGCAGCTTCGTGGCCAAGGGTGCCATCCTGATGCCTTCCTACGTCAACATCGGCGCCTACGTGGACGAAGGCACCATGGTCGATACATGGGCCACCGTTGGCTCGTGCGCACAGGTCGGCAAGAACGTGCACCTGTCGGGCGGCGTGGGCCTCGGCGGCGTGCTGGAGCCGCTGCAGGCCAACCCGACCATCATCGAGGACAACTGCTTCATCGGTGCACGCTCCGAAGTCGTGGAAGGCGTGATCGTCGAGGAAAACTCCGTGCTGGGCATGGGCGTGTACATCGGCAAGAGCACCCCCATCTTCAACCGCGACACCGGCGAGACCACCTACGGCCGCGTGCCTTCGGGCTCCGTGGTGATCAGCGGCAGCCTGCCCAAGACCACCAAGGCCGGCGTGGCCTACAGCACCTATGCCGCCGTCATCGTGAAGACCGTCGATGCCAAGACACGTTCGAGCACCAGCCTGAACGACCTGCTGCGCGACTGATCACCTGCTTCTTCATGCCGGCGAGCGCTGAAGCGGCGCCGCCGGCCATTCAAACAGCATCCGGGAGGAGTGATTCATGGGCACGATGGAAAAGATTCTGCGACTCATGGCGGAGAAGAAGGCATCCGATGTGTATCTGTCGGCCTACGCGCCGGCGCTCATCAAGATCAATGGCGAATGCGTGCCGATCAACAGCCAGACTCTTTCCGCCGAAGCGCCGCTGAACCTTCTGTCCGAAGTCGTTGAGCCTCACCGGATCGAAGAGCTGCAGGAAACCGGCGAGCTCAACATGGGCGTGCCGCTCGAAGGCATCGGGCGCTTCCGCGTGAGCGCCATGCGCCAGCGAGGCAGCTATGCGGTGGTGATCCGCTTCATCCCGAGCGACATTCCCCCGATCGGCTCGCTGAGCCTGCCCGAGGTGCTCTCCGAGCTCATCATGGAAAAACGCGGCCTGATCCTCGTGGTGGGCGCCACCGGCTCGGGCAAGAGCACCACGCTGGCCTCGATGATCGACCATCGCAACGGATTGCAGACCGGCCACGTGCTGACCGTGGAAGACCCGGTCGAGTACCAGTTCACCAACAAGCGCGCGATCATCAACCAACGCGAGATCGGAGCCGACACCAACTCGCTGCAGACCGCGCTGAAGAATGCGCTGCGCCAGGCACCCGATGTGATCCTGATCGGCGAAATCCGCGATCGCGAGACCATGTCGGCAGCGATCGCCTATGCGCAGTCGGGCCACCTGTGCCTTGCCACGCTGCACGGCAACAACAGTTACCACGCGCTCAACCGCATTCTGTCTTTCTACCCCGTGGAGGTGCGCCCGACGATGCTGGGCGATCTCGCCTCAGCGCTCAAGGCCATCATTTCGCAGCGCCTCGTGCGTACGCCGGCCGGCGCGCGCCTGCCCGCGGTCGAGGTGATGCTGAACACGAAGCTCGTGGCCGACCTGATCGAGAAGGGCGATTTTTCCGGCGTGCGCGAAGCCATGGAGAAATCCATGGCCGAAGGCTCGCAGACTTTCGAGGAAGCGTTGGCGAGCATGATTCTCGACAACCGGATCGACCGCAAGGAAGGTCTTGCCTACGCCGACTCTCCAACCAACCTGCTGTGGCGCCTGCAAAACGACTTTGCGCTGGCGTCCAAGGCGGCCCAGGCCCAGGCCGAGACGCACCAGCGCCTCGACGACGACCAGCCGTCATTCACCGAAATCGTGCTCGACGTGCATCCGCATTGACAGCGCAGTGTCAGAAGTTCGCTCCACCCATGTCTCCCACCCTGCTTCTGAGCGAACAGCTCATCAGCCGCCCATCCGTCACCCCCAACGATGAAGGCTGCCTGGAAATGCTGGCCGCCCGCCTCGAGCCGCTCGGCTTCGTCTGCGAGCGCATCGACAGCGGTCCCGATGATTTCCGCGTCAGCAACCTGTGGGCCCGGCGCCCTGCATCTCCGGCACATGCGCAGGCTCGCACGCTGGTGTTTGCAGGCCACACCGACGTCGTGCCCACCGGCCCTCTCGAGCAGTGGAGCAGCCCGCCCTTCACGCCCACGTATCGCAACGGGCGCCTGTATGGCCGCGGCGCGAGCGACATGAAGACATCGATCGCCGCGTTCGTCGTGGCGGTCGAGGAATTTCTCGCTGCCCATCCCGATCCCTCGATCAACCTGTCGCTGCTTTTGACCAGCGACGAGGAAGGGCCGTCGATCGACGGCACCAAGGTGGTCGTGGAGCGCCTGCGCGAGCGCGGTGAGCCGCTTGAATGGTGCATCGTGGGCGAGCCCACCTCGGTCGAGAAGACCGGCGACATGATCAAGAACGGCCGGCGTGGCACGCTCTCCGGCAAGCTCACCGTGCGTGGCGTGCAGGGCCACATCGCCTATCCGCAGCTCGCGCGCAACCCGATCCACCAGGTGGTTCCGGCGCTCACCGAACTCGCCGCTGTCCAATGGGACCAGGGCAATGCCTTCTTCCCGCCGACGAGCTGGCAGATGAGCAACATTCACGGCGGCACGGGCGCGACCAACATCATTCCCGGTTCGGTCGTGATCGATTTCAACTTCCGCTTCAGCACCGAATCGTCGGCCGAGGACCTGAAGCACCGCGTACATGCCATCCTGGACCGCCATGGCCTCGAATATGACCTGACCTGGACCCTGGGCGGCCAGCCTTTCCTCACCACGCCGGGCGAACTGGTCCATGCGGTGCAGGCGGCCATCCGCGAAGTCGCCGGCATCGAGACCGAACTGTCGACCACGGGCGGCACCAGCGACGGACGCTTCATCTCCCAGATCTGCCGGCAGGTGATCGAACTCGGCCCCCCGAACGCCACCATCCACAAGATCGACGAGTTCGTGGCCGTGGCCGACGTGGAGCCGCTCAAGAACATCTACCTGCGCACGCTCGAGCTGCTCGACCAGGGCAACAAGGACACGGCATGAGCGGGCAGCACCCCATGACGATCGGCGGGTTGATCGACAGCGCCGCGGCGCGGCTCGAAGCCTCTGGCGTGGCCTTCGGCCATGGCACGGCGACCGCATATGACGAAGCCGCATGGCTGGTATTGTGGAAGCTCGGCCTGCCCCTGGACAGCCTGCTGGACGGGGAGGATCCCGACAGCGTGGCCCACCAGTCCGTTTCCGACGCGCAGCGCGCACAGGTCGACACCCTGATCGCCGAGCGCATCGCCACGCGCAAGCCGGCCGCCTATCTCACGCGCGAAGCCTGGCTCCAAGGCGTCCCCTTCTACGTTGACGAACGCGCCATCGTGCCGCGCAGCTTCATCGCCGAGCTCCTGGCCGACGGCAGCATCGACGAGTGGCTCAGCGAGAAGACGCGCAACGTGCTCGACCTGTGTACCGGCAACGGAAGCCTGGCCTGCCTCGCGGCCATGGCCTATCCCGATGTGGTGGTGACGGGTGCCGACATCTCGCCCGATGCGCTGGAGGTGGCTCGCATCAATGTGGACAGGCACGGGCTGCAGCAGCGCGTGACGCTGGTGCAGAGCGACGGCATGAGCGCCCTGCCCCCGGGCTGGGATCTGGTGCTGTGCAATCCTCCCTATGTGAATGCGGACAGCATGGGCAAGCTGCCGGAAGAGTACCGCGCCGAGCCCGAACTCGCGCTGGCGGGTGGGCAGGACGGCATGGACTTCATCCGGGACCTGTTCCGCGATCTGCCCGCCAAGCTCCATTCCGATGCGGTGCTGGTGCTCGAGATCGGCAACGAGAAACCGAATTTCGAGGCGGCCTTCCCTAGCCTGCCTGTATTCTGGCTGCCAACAAGTTCGGGTGACGAACAGGTGCTGCTCGTCACGCAGCAGGCCCTGGCGGACTGGCAGGCAGGTTGCTGACGGCAGCCCTCCCGATCAAGGGGCCATCACGCGTGTGGCGAAACGCGCGATCGGTGCATGCAGGTAGCCTTCGATGCGCGGGGGCAGCAGCAGCGGCTTGAGCAGCATGCGCACCGCCAGGTCGGCCGGCAGTTGCGTGCTGACCAACTGATAGGCGCGCTGCGCAATGTCGGCAAACGAATGCCGGCTCTCCGAAAAGTGGCGTCCCCTGTGGGCATACACATGGCGCAGGGCCACGTCGGAATCACTCTCCCTGAGCTCCTTGAGGCGGGCATATAGCGCGCCTGCGATCTTCGCGCGGCTCACCGGCGACGTTTCCTGCAGTTGCTTGAAGTACTTGAGGAAGTGCTTGAAGTGCCCCACCTCGTCATTGCGGATGTTGCCCAGCAACTCGCGCAACACCGGCTCATCGCTGAGTTCCCGCAGCGTATGGTAGTAGGCCGTGGTGCCGGTTTCCACGACGCAGCGCGCCACCATCTCGAGGTGGCGATCCTCATGGAGCTCCTCCACCGTGCAGAGCTTGGAGTACTCGCCGAAGAAGCTGTCATAGGCTTCCTGCCACGGGAAGTCCGGCCAGACTGCCTCCACGTAGCGCCTGAGCGCGGCACCATGCTGAAGCTCCTCGCTTTCCCAGCGCTCCTGTAGCCAGGCCGCGATCTCGGGGTAGTCACGATAGTGCTCCGCCAGATTGGCCGCGTAGGTGTCGGACCCCGTCTCGACAAAGGATGCGCTCATCAGCAGATAGAACAGATCCTCGTTGCCCTCGATGGCCCGGCGCTCGATCCGCTCGAATGGGATGTCATCCACATGCCAGCCATGCGACCCTTCCTCGGTCCCCCGGGGCCGTTGACGGAGTGAGGCGCTGGAGGTTCCTGCGATGGCGTCACTTGAAAAATGCTGCATTGAGACTCTCGTTCGAATCCCCACCTGCCTGACCGGAATGGTCGTCGCGCCTCGCACCGAGGGCTTGCCCGTGGGGATCCACACCAATGAATGATTCATCTTGATGACAACCACCGGGAATCCTTGTCAGCACATGTCTGAAAATCACCCCCTCGACAACATTTGAAACATATTCGCCGGTCCTCGAACATCTGTCACGGCATCGCGAGAACCTTCCTTTTTCGCCCCGAAATGCCCATGCAGTACCCCTACAGCACCTCTGAACGAGCCAAAGTCTGATTCGCTGGGATAATCGCCCTCTTCATGATCACCCTTCGCAACGTCACCCTGCGCCGTAGCGCGCGCGTGCTGCTGGACAGCACCTCCGTCACCATCAATCCCGGCGAGAAAGTGGGCCTGGTCGGGCGCAACGGCGCCGGCAAGTCCACCCTGTTCGCATTGCTCAACGGCAGCCTGCACGAGGATGGCGGCGAATTCTTCATGCCCGCGCAGTGGCGCATGGCCCAGGTCGAGCAGAATATGCCCGAAACCAGCGAATCGGCCACCCGGTTCGTGCTGGAAGGCGATTCGCGCCTGACCGAGCTGGGCGAGGCGCTTGCCAGGGCCGAGACTGCCGGTGACGGCATGGTCATCGCACAGGCCCACTCCGATCTCGCGGATGCGGGCGTGCACGATGCCACCGCCCGTGCACAATCGCTGATCCTGGGACTGGGCTTTCAGGTCGCCGAGCTCGAAAAGCCGGTGAACAGCTTTTCCGGCGGCTGGCGCATGCGCCTGCAACTGGCGCGCGCGCTGATGTGCCCAAGCGACATCCTGCTGCTGGACGAGCCCACCAACCACCTGGATCTCGACGCACTGGTCTGGCTTGAAGCCTGGCTCAAGCGCTACCCTGGCACGCTGGTGGTCATCAGCCACGACCGCGAGTTCCTCGATGCGGTGACCGATGCCACCCTGCACATCGAGCACGCCAAGCTCACGCGCTACGGCGGCAACTACAGCAAGTTCGAGGAATTGCGCGCCCAGCAACTTGTGCTGCAGCAGTCCGCCTACGAGCGCCAGCAGGACAAGATCAACCACCTGCAGAAGTTCATCGACCGCTTCAAGGCCAAGGCCAGCAAGGCCAAGCAGGCCCAGAGCCGTGTCAAGGCCCTGGAGCGCATGGAGAAGATCGCCCCCGTGCTGGCCAGCGCGGATTTCACCTTCGAGTTCAAGGAACCCGCCAACCTGCCCAATCCCATGCTGGCGATCACCGATGCCAGCTTCGGCTATCGCAACGAGGACAGCGGCGAGGAAACCACCATCCTGCGCCATGTGAACCGATCGGTGCTGGCCGGCCAGCGCATCGGTATCCTGGGCGCGAACGGCCAGGGCAAGTCGACGCTGGTGAAGACCATCGCCCGCGAAATGGCCCAGCTCGCTGGCAAGGTCACCGAGGGCAAGGGCCTGAACATCGGTTATTTCGCGCAGCAGGAACTGGACGTGCTGCGCCCTGACGACTCCCCGCTTGCGCACATGGTCCGCCTTGCCAAGGACCTGGGGCCGGACTCGAAGGAGCCCTCGCGCGAGCAGGATCTGCGCAACTACCTGGGCAGCTTCAACTTCACCGGTGACATGGTCGGCCAGGCCGTCGGCACCATGAGCGGCGGCGAGAAGGCACGCCTGGTGCTGGCAATGATCGTGTGGCAGCGCCCCAACCTGCTGCTGCTCGACGAGCCAACGAATCACCTGGACCTCGCCACGCGCGAGGCGCTGTCGATGGCCCTCAACAGTTTCGACGGCACGGTCATGCTGGTCAGCCACGACCGTGCGCTGCTGCGCGCCGTCTGCGACGACTTCTGGCTGGTGGGTCGGGGCAAGGTCGACCCGTTCGACGGCGATCTCGATGACTATCAGCGCTACCTGATGGAAGAGTCGCGCCGCCTGCGCGAGGAAGCACGGCTCAGCCAGGCACAGGAAGCGTCCGAGCAGGCTGCTACCGATGGTTCCCGCAGCGGTACGCAGGAGGCATCGTCCACTGCTGGCAATGTCGACCCGCGCGAGCAACGCCGGCTGGCCGCCCAGGCCCGGCAACTGGTTGCTGAAAAGACCAAGCCGTTCCGCAAGGAGCTGGAGCAGATCGACAAGCGACTCCCGCAGCTGACCGCCGAGCGCGGCGCGCTTGAGGAAAAGCTCTCGACCCAGGGACTTTCAGGGACGGACATCGCCGAGGCGGGCAAGCAGCTCAAGCAGGTGAATGATTCCATCGACCAATTGGAAGAACGCTGGCTTGAGCTTTCTGAACAGATCGAATCCATCCAACAGGAGATGGGCGCGGTGGCTTGAGTTCACATATTCCTTCAGAATAATGTCGCAACATATTGTTTTGAATGGAAAATATCACATTGAGCAAGGCAAACGCGGGATTCAAAAAAATTACTGAATTTCTTTGAGATCGCTGTCAACGCAAGTCTGCAGGTGCGCGTTGAACACGCATCTAAGGAGTTTTTCAAATGACCTTCACCGCAATCCTCGCTGCCTGGCCCGATGACGAACGCGATCGCAAGCGTGCGCCTGTCCGCTGCTGAGCGTAAGGAGCCTGGACTGGCGCCATTGCTTCCCCAGTCCCTTTATCCGACACGCAGCGGGATGAGCTGACAGCCGTTTCACCGCTCCGGATCATTCCAGAAACCCCGCATTGCGGGGTTTTCGTTTTGGCGCCCCCCCACTCTTGCCATATCGCCGTGCTTGTCAGTCACCGCGTTGATGCGGTTTCAGATCTGGCCGCCCTAGGCAAAAACGTAGGATGATGTTTCGCATGATCGGAAATGTAGTTGACCAGCCGCATCTTTTTGGACGGCATCACTTGATTTCTTGCGTCACATTCACCGGCTAACCTATTGCTCTCATTAGAAAAATCAAAGCTTTGAGGCAATTCCAATCCCTAAGGGAGAACCCGCAGTCTGCTTGCATTTTCTTTCGTTCGGATGTCAACGCAAGGCGCTCGCTCCACGTTGAACAAGCACAAAGGAGTTCTCGTATGAATACCACTGCTATCCTCGCTGCCTGGCCCGATGACGAACGCGATCGCAAGCGCGCTCCCGCCCGTCTTTGAGCACGGGATCGACGGCATTGCCCACGAAGGCGCATGCCACCAGATCGATCTTCTGCGCAGCGGGTTGGCGTCAGGCCTTCCCCCCTCTTTTTTGACAACCCAAGCCATGAAAAAACCCGCCTAGGCGGGTTTTGGCTTTTGTGGCCTTTGGATAGGGCCTGGAGCGCATTTGCGATCTCCTTCTGACTGCCGGCCTGCCCAGGGATCGCGCAGGCAAGCAGTCAGGAGCCCGATCAATGCATGTGCAGGCCGCCGTTGACCGAGAAGTCGGCACCAGTGGCGTAGCCGCCCTCCTCGGAAGCAAGCCAGGAGATGATCGAGGCGATCTCACTGGGCTCACCCAGGCGCTTGACTGGTACGGAGCCCACGATCTTCTCGAGCACATCAGGACGAATGGCCTTGACCATGTCCGTACCGATGTAGCCCGGGCTCACCGTGTTCACGGTCACACCCTTGTTGGCCAGCTCCTGCGCGAGCGCCATGGAGAAGCCATGCATGCCCGCCTTGGCAGCCGAGTAGTTGGTCTGGCCCGCCTGGCCCTTGGCACCATTGACCGAGCTGATGTTGACGATGCGGCCCCAGCCCTTTTCGACCATGTCGCTCACCACCTGCTTGGTGACGTTGAACATGGAGTTCAGGTTGGTTTCGATCACGGCATCCCAGTCTTCGCGGGACATCTTCACGAACATGCGGTCACGCGTGATACCCGCGTTGTTCACCAGCACGTCGATGGTGCCATGCTCCGCCTTGGCCTTGGTGAAGGCCTCGACCGTGGAGTTCCAGTCGCCCACATTGCCGACCGATGCGTAGAAGGTGAAGCCCAGCGCCTTTTGTTCTGCCAGCCACTTGGCATGGTCGCGAGTGGGGCCGCAGCCCGCGATCACCTTGAAGCCGTCCTTGTGCAGGCGTTGGCAGATCGCGGTACCGATGCCGCCCATCCCTCCGGTCACGTATGCTACTTTTTGACTCACTTCTATCTCCTGTCTGATGATGAATTGAACCGGATCCGCTTGCATTCCCACCGGCAATCTTCACAGCTGTCCGCCGGAAAATGCCGGGCGCAACGATTCTCCACACACTAATTGATGAAGCAGATCAATTCCATCAATTTCCCAGCAAAGCTACCGTTTCAACTATCGTTCCACGGCCAGCGAAACCCCCATGCCACCACCGATGCACAGTGCGGCGATGCCCTTCTTCGCACCGCTGCGCTCCATCTCGTGCAGCAGCGACACCAGCACACGGCAACCTGAAGCACCGATCGGGTGGCCCAGCGCAATGGCGCCGCCGTTGACGTTGACCTTGGTTGGATCGACACCCAGCTCCCTGTTCACCGCACAGGCCTGCGCGGCAAATGCTTCGTTGAGCTCGAACAGGTCGACGTCCTCCACCTTCCAGCCGGCTCGCTTGAGCACCTTGCGCGTCGCTGGAACCGGCCCCACGCCCATGATGGTCGGATCGAGGCCGCTCGTGGCATAGGCCACGATGCGCGCCAACGGCTTGAGCCCCAGTTCCTTGGCCTTGGAGGCCTTCATCACCACCACGGCGGCAGCGCCATCGTTCAGGCCCGAGGCATTGCCCGCGGTCACACTGCCGTTCTTGTCGAACGCGGGACGCAGGCGCTCCAGGGCCGCTTCGTCGGTCTTGCGGTTGATGTACTCGTCGCTGTCGAAGAGCACGGGATCGCCCTTCTTCTGCGGAATCGGCACCGGAACGATCTCGTCCTTGAACTTGCCGGCATCCTGGGCCGCTGCCGCCTTGCGCTGGCTGGCGAGCGCCAGTGCGTCCTGCTGCTCGCGGCTCACGTCGAACTGCTTGGCCACGTTCTCGGCCGTGATGCCCATGTGGTAGTGGTTGTAGGCGTCAAGCAGGCCATCCACGATCATCGTGTCGACCATCTTCCATTCGCCCATGCGCATGCCGTCGCGCGAGCCCGGCAGGACGTGGGGCGACATGCTCATGTTTTCCTGCCCGCCCGCCACGACGATCTCGCTGTCACCCGTGGCAACGGCCTGCGCTGCGAGCATCACGGCCTTCAGGCCCGAGCCGCAAACGGCGTTGATGGTGAGTGCGGGGGTTTCCTTGGCGACGCCGGCCTTCATCATGGCCTGTCGTGCAGGGTTCTGGCCGGAGCCTGCGGCGAGCACCTGGCCCATGATGACCTCCCCGACCTGGTCGAGGGGCACCTTGGCGCGCTCAAGCGCTTCCTTGATGACCACCGCACCCAACTCGGTGGCGGCCATTTTGGCCAGACTTCCGCCAAATTTGCCCACGGGGGTGCGGACAGCGGAAACGATGACGATCTCTTCACTCATATCGGTCCTTTCTCAAATATCCCGTTCATGCGTGTTCACTCAAGGCAAAGCCTTGCTCGGAATCCCGGTTTGCACACAGAAACGCTCCAATGCACTTCCAAAAAGAACTGTTTGAGTAGCGATTGTCAGATTCTTGCGCTTTTGCGACAGGTTCCGAGCGCTGATTTACCCTCTTATGACTTGCCCTTACATGGTCTTCCCGAGCGCGGATTCACGGTCCAAAATGGTGTAAATCCGCGCAGTGGAATTGACAGGCTCTCAGGCCTTCTGCTTGACGTAGCTGCCCGGCGCGGGTTCGCTCGCCTTGTATTTGGTCCCTTTGCCATAGGCCTTCGGTGCGGCAATCTGGCGGCCGCCGTGACCTGCGAGCCACTGCGTCCAGTCGGTCCACCAGCTGCCAGGGTGTTCGGTGGCACCTTCAAGCCAGCCATCGAACGACGCCGGGAACTTCGCACCGCTGTGCACCCAGTAGCTGCGTTTTTTCTTGGCCGGGGGATTGATGACGCCCGCGATGTGGCCCGAGGCCCCCATCACGAATCGCTTCTTGCCCGGAAAGACCTGCGTCGATGCGTACGCGCCCTCGATCGGCACGATGTGGTCCTCGCGCGAACCGTAGATGTACATCGGGACATCGACCTTGCCGAGATCAAGCTTCTCGCCGCAGACCGTCACGCCACCGGGTTGCGTGAGCCTGTTCTCGAGATAGAAATTGCGCAGGTACCACGCATACCAGGGGCCCGGCAGGTTGGTGGAGTCGCTGTTCCAGTACAGCAGGTCGAACGGAGGCGGTGTCTCGCCCTTCAGGTAGTTGCCCACCACATAGTTCCAGACCAGATCATTGGGCCTGAGGAAGCTGAAAGTGGAGGCAAGATCCTGCCCCTTCATGAGACCGCCCTGCCCCATCTGCATCTCGCGAAAGCGCACGAAGTTCTCGTCGATGAACACGTCGAGAATGCCGGTCTCGGTGAAATCCACCAGCGCGGTCAGCAGCGTGGCGCTGGCCACGGGCGACTCCTTGCGCGCGTTCAGCACGCCCAGGGCGTTGGAGAGCATCGTGCCGCCGACGCAGAAGCCCAGCGTGTTGATCTGGTCCGCACCGCTGATCTCCTGCACCGTGTCGATCGCCTTGAGGACGGCGTTCTCGATGTAGTCGTCCCAGGTGGCCGTGGCCATGCTCTCATCGGGATTGCGCCAGCTCACCACGAAGGTGCGATGACCTTCGGCCACCAGATGCCGGATCAGGGAGTTCTCGGGCTGCAGGTCGAGGATGTAGAACTTGTTGATGCATGGGGGCACCAGCAGGAACGGACGTTCATAGACCTTGGCGGTGAGCGGCTTGTACTCGAGCAGCTGGAAGTATTCGTTCTCGAACACCACGGCTCCCTCGGTGGTCGCGACGTTGCGCCCGACCTCGAACTGGCTCTCGTCGGTCATCGAGATGTGGCCCTGGCGCATGTCGTGCAGCATGTTGGCAATGCCCTTGGCAATGCTCTCGCCCTGCGTGTCGAGCGCCTTTTTCTGGGCCTCCGCATTGAATGCCAGGAAGTTGCTGGGCGACACGGCGGCGAGCCACTGCTCCACGCCGAAACGCACACGGGCGCGGGTTTTCTCGTCGCCCTCGACCGCATCGGCCATCGCCATCATCGTGCGCGCCTGGAGCATATAGGCAGAAGCGACCGCGGAAGCCACCGGGTTCTGCACCCAGCCCTCGCCCGAGAAACGCTTGTCGGACGGCGGTTTGCCGGACTCCGCGAGGCCGCTCGCAAAGAGCGCCTGCATTTCATTGAGATAGCGCTGCTGCAGCTCGCCCAGCTTTTCAGGCGACAGCCTGACCGGGGCCTGCGGTGCCATGGAACCTGCGATTGCGCCGAGATCCACGGGCGGGACCGGCATTGACTGCAGCATTCGATTCCAGCTGTCGCTCCACATCTGCTGGAGTTGGCGGGCTCCCTCGGCCCATTGTGCGTCAGAATCCATGGTGTCTCCTACTCTCTTGCGATGCCGGTTGGTTTTCTATCCGGTCCATGCATCGTACAGCCATGTGTCGGCGGTTTCCGACAATTCAGAGCGGCGAACCGTGCTTTTGTTGTTTCGGAGTTTTACTTATATGGTGCTCATTCTGATAGTGATAGCGTGGTTGTATGTCACTGTGATGATGGCTGTGGCGGAAGCATCCGCAGCCAACGGCACCCTGCTCGGAGCGATCGTCACCTTCGTGCTGTATGGCCTGTTGCCCATATCCATCGTCGTCTACATTTTTTCGACGCCCGCGCGCAAGCGTGCGCGCAAGGCTCGCGAGGCGCTCGCCGAGCGCCAATGGCAGCAGGACCGGCAGGCGCCAGCAGGGGCGCCTTTGAAGGAATCAGGCGTCGATCCAGATGGCTGCAGCCAGTCGCCCGCTTCCGCCGAGGCTGCGCTGGTCACGCCGGTACGAAAAGAATCGTGAAGGATTTTCCACCGTGCACCAGCGCTCGGTACTGTCGTTGCCATGGATGTCCGTGACACCGATGCGCCGCAGGCGATGCCGGGCAAGGCCTGCCAGATCGGCCAAAAATTTGGCGCCGCCGTATGGCCTGAAGAAGACTGCGGCATCGCCATCCGGCTCGCAGAACGCCGCACGCACTTCCGGCCCCACTTCGAAAGCGGTCGGCCCGATACAGGGACCGAGCCATGCACGCAGACCTTTCGGACCGCCGAACGCCTTGACCACCGCCTCCAGAACACCATCACCACCTGCCGGCCCGGCCAGTCCGCGCCAGCCGGCGTGGGCTGCTGCGACCTGGCTGCCATCCGCGTTGGCGAAGAGCACAGGCAGGCAATCGGCCACCATGATCACGCAGGCTATGCCCGCCTCCAGGGTAGTGCAGGCATCGGCCTCGAACACGGGGTCCGTTGCCTCGGGCCGGCCCAGCCATTGCACATGCGTGCCATGGACCTGGTTCATGAACACGGGCACCGCTGCGGGCGATGACGACATCGCAAGGGACTGCGCCAGCAGCGCCCGATTGGCCTGCACGGCCACGGGATCGTCCGCCACATGATCACCCAGGTTCATGCTGCCATAGGGCCCTTCGCTCACGCCCCCGGTGCGCGTGGTGCAGACCGCACGTACCCGGCCCGGCACAGGCCAGTCGGGAATGATCCAGTCATGCGGCACCGTGAAGGCACTGCGGAGCGAGGCTGCGGAATGCATGGGCGTGTCAGGCCTCTGCATCAGGACATGCCGAAGGCTGCGCCCTCTGGAACGCTGGCAATGCCATACAGGCCTTGAAGGTGGCCATCACGAGGTCCAACCCCTCCAGATCCACATGAAAGCGCTGGGCATTGAAAATCTGTGGAACGAGGCAGCAGTCGGCCAAGGTCGGTGTGTCGCCGACACTGTAGACCGAGGCCGCAAGGCCCGCTGCCGCACGTTCCTCCGCCAGCAACTTGAGCTGGCGCTCGTAAGCCTCCAGGCCCGAGCGGGCCCAGTGGCGATACCAGGCATCCTTGCCTGACTCGTCGAGCATCACGTCGTGCTTGAGGTACTTGAGCACGCGCAGGTTGTTGAGCGGATGGATCTCGCAGGCCACCATCTCCGCCAGGGCGCGCGCACGGGCGCGGCCCAGTGCATCCGCGGGCAGAAGAGCGGGCTCCGGACAGGTCTCGTCCAGATACTCGATGATCGCCATCGACTGCGTGAGCAGGTGGCCGTCATCCGTTTCAAGCGCGGGAACCAGGGGATCGCCGACCCGCGACGCGTAGCTCGCATCGAGATGTTCTGCACGCACCAGGTGCAGCGGCACATAGTCGAATGCCAGGCCCTTGAGCTCCAGCGCGATGCGCACCCGGAACGAGGCGGAGGAACGGAAGTAGTTGTAGAGCTTCATAGAGGCGAAAGCATACGCAACCTCACCGCATCGCGCCATCGTGGGCATTACTGTGCCATCGGGTAACGGCCGCGTGGCACACTGTGGTCGGCCCGTGCGGTGCCTTGGCTTTCAGCAGCCGGGCTGCTCTTCACATACAACACCCGACACTATTTCTCCAACCATGAGCTACGTCTTCAATCCTTCTCCCGTTGCCACCGTTCCCGTCGTGGGCAGCGACAGCCTTTTCCCCGTGCACCGCATCTACTGCGTCGGCCGCAACTATGCGGAACATGCCAAGGAGATGGGGTTCTCGGGCCGCGAGGCGCCGTTTTTCTTCACCAAGCCTGCAGACGCCGTGCTGGTGGTGAAGGAAGGCACCACCGGTGAAATGCCCTACCCGACGCTCACCCAGGACCTGCACCACGAGATCGAGTTGGTGGTGGCGCTCGGCAAGGGCGGCCGGAACATCAAGGCCGAAGACGCCGCAAGCCATATCTTCGGCTACGCCGTGGGCCTGGACATGACGCGCCGCGACCTGCAGGCGGAAGCCAAGAAACAGGGCCGTCCCTGGGACATCGCGAAGGGGTTCGACCATAGCGCACCCATCACGCCCATCGTGCCGGCAGACCAGGCCGCAGGCATCGGCAGCGCCTCCATCTGGCTCGACGTGAACGGAGCCAGGCGCCAGGCGAGCGACATCTCCAAGCTGATCTGGAGCATCGCCGAAACCATCGAAGTGCTGTCTCAGGCCTGGGAGCTGCAGGCTGGCGACCTGATCTTCTCGGGAACACCGGAAGGCGTGAATGCCGTGGTTCGCGGCGACCTGCTTGAGGGCGGCGTGACCGGACTGCCAGCGCTCAAGGTACGGCTGGTCTGATCCACCGATGCGTTTTCGGCACGGGGCCTTCCGTTCGCCACATCCGCGAGCGGGCTCCGTGCCCCTGATTCCTGCGCCACAATAGTTCCCATGACCTTTCGTGCCCCTGTCCGTTTCTGCCGCAATTGCGGTACTGCCGTCCAATACCGCGTTCCCGACGATGGAGACACCCGCGAGCGCGCCGTCTGCCCGGCATGCAACACGATCCACTACGAGAATCCGCTCAATGTGGTCGGCACCATTCCGGTCATGCCCGATGGGCGCGTGCTGCTGTGCAAGCGCAACATCGAGCCTCGCTGGGGCAAGTGGACGCTGCCCGCAGGCTTCATGGAACTGGGCGAAACCACCTCACAGGGCGCGGCGCGCGAGACCGACGAGGAGGCTGGCGCGCAGATCCGCATGGGCCGCCTGTTCTCCCTGGTGAACGTACCGCACGTGGGCCAGGTCCATGTTTTCTATTGCGCCGACCTGCTGAGCGAGCATTTCAATCCCGGCCACGAAACCATCGAGGCACGGCTCTTCCGCGAAGAGGACATCCCCTGGGATGAACTCGCCTTCCGCACCGTCAGCACCACGCTCAGACTCTGGTTCGAAGACCGCAAGACCGGCATCGAACAGGTGCACAACGTCGACCTCGAGGCGCCCCGCTCCTAGGTGTCCTCTGCACTGGCGGATCGACGCATGCCGGAGATTCAGTTCGGAGCGATCCGGGAATCGACCACGGTCCCGCGTTGAACCGGTGACGTGACGACGCCAGGCATGGGCGCGGGCGCATTGACCTGCCCGTTCGCCGGCATGGGGGGCGGGTTGCCGGCAGGCATGGGCGGCGCAGGCTGCGGCTGCAACGGCTGCGTCGCCACCACCGGAGGGGCTGGCGCTGCGGAAACCGCCGGGCCCTGGGGTGACTGCGGCGCACGGACCTGTCCATTGGCAGGCATGGGTGGCTGGCCCTGCGATGGCAGTGCGCCCTGCTGAGGTTGAGATGGGGGCTGCTGCTGCGACTGCACAGGCGGCGGAGTCCAGAACGGGTCCTGAGACTCCCCTGCCCCCGGAGGTGGCCCCGGATCGGCATCGGGCGTGGCGTTCTGCAGCGGCGCGAGCGGCGCCTCGCTGATGTCGGGGCGCTGGTCGTCCGAATCGTAGGTGACGGGAGCCTGCGTGCGAGGCCCCTGCGGCAGTTGCGAACCCTGCACCTCGGGCGTCGTTGCAAGCGGTGGCTGGATCTGGTCGGTCGAGCGGCCGAAGAGATCAACCACCCAGTTGCGTACCGAGCCGATCGCATCGGCGATGACACTGCGCTCTTCCTCGTCGACAAACTTCTGGTTGGCATCGATGACCTTGCCGCGCAGCGCCTGCTGGAACACCTGGCCGACGATGGGCAACGCACTGTGTGCCCCCTGTCCCCAGTAGTCGCTGCGCAGCGTGATGCGCCCGTCGTTGAAGCCCACCCACGCGCCGGCCACCATCTGCGGGTGCATCAGGATGAACCAGCCGTCAGTGTTGTCCTGTGTAGTGCCGGTCTTGCCCGCCACATCGGCCGTGATGCCGTAGCGCGAGCGGATGGCCACGCCCGTTCCCTTGTCGATCACGCCGCGCATGGCGTCGCGCAATTCCTGTGCGGGCGTCAGCGCAAGGGCGCGCTGGGGCTTGGCGGCGGCGAATGCCTCCAGCACCTTGCCATCCTTGTCCTCGATCTGCGTGATGAGCGTCGGTGCCACATACGTACCCGCATTCGCGATGGTGCCGTAGGACGCCACCATTTCCTTGAGCGTGACAGGACTGGTACCGAGTGCGAGCGCAGGCACTTCATCCAGTCGCGATTCGCGTACCCCCATGGCGCGCGCGAGTTGCGCCACACGCTCGGGGCCGACAGCCTGCATCACCTGCGCCGTGATGATGTTCTTGGAATAGGCCAGCCCGTCGGACAGCGTCATCGGCGCATAGCTGGGGGCCGAGCCGTCGGTGGGCTTCCACACCTGCTTGCCGCCCAGCGGGATCTCGACAGGCTCGTCCATGAAGGTATCGCTCGGCAACATACCCTTGGCGAAGGCTGCGCCATACACGAAGGGCTTGAAGGTGGAGCCCGGCTGGCGGCGCGCGGCCTGTACGTGGTCGAACGGGTCCTGCGCATAGTCGCGGCTGCCGACCCACGCCAGCACCGTGCCGTCACGCGGGTCAAGCGCCATGAATCCCGCCTGCACGCGCGTCTTCTGCTGCTTGAGACGGCTCAGGAAATTGCTGTCGGCCAGCAGCTCCTTCGCCACTTCGTCCGGCTCGCCGCCCTTGGCCACGGCCTGTTCGTACTGGGTGGATTCGCGCACCAGCTTCTGCACCAGCGGACTCTTGGCACTCCAGACGCTGCCGGGTGCCCACGCCGTGTTGGCGACGGCCTGCAGTGCCTTGCCCTGCTTGTCGATCGCCTGGTTCGCCATCTCCTGCAGCTTGCCGTTGATGGTGGTCCGGATGACCAGGCCGTCCGAGTACAGGCTGTAGCCGTTGCGGTCGGCCCAGTCGATGAGCTGGCGGCGCAGCTGCTGCGCGAGATGCGGTGCAAGGCCATTGACTTCCGCCTGGCGCTCGAAACGGATGCGCAGCGGGCGCTTGACGAGCTTCTCGTAGTCGGCATCGGACAGCTTGCCGCGCTTCTTCATCTGCGCGAGCACCGTGTTGCGGCGGTCCTGGGCGCGCTCGGGGTTCAGCACCGGGTTGTAGTAGACCGTGCCCTTGAGCATGCCGATCAGCGTGGCGCTCTCCAGCACCGTCAGATCGAAGGCCGACTTGTCGAAATAGGTACGTGCCGCCATCTCGATGCCGAAGGCGTTGTAGAGGAAAGGCACGGTATTGAGATACGTCTCCAGGATCTCGTCCTTGGAGTACGTCATCTCGATCTTGATGGCGGTGATCGCTTCCTTGAGCTTGCGGTTGAGCGTGGGCGCGCGGCCGATCTCCTCGGGATAGAGATTGCGCGCGAGCTGCTGCGTGAGGGTGGAGCCACCCTGCTTGTCACCGCCGAGCGTATGCACCACGGCGGATGCCGTGCGCTTCCAGTCGAGGCCGAAGTGGTCGTAGAAGCGGTGGTCCTCGGTCGCGATGAGCGCATCTTTCACCGGCTGCGCGATGCCGTCGAGCGGAACCCACTCGCGGTTGATCCACTTGTACTCGGCCAGCAAGCGGCCATCGGCGGACACCAGTTGCGCAGGCTGATCGGTCTTGGCCTTGCGCAGGTCGCTGATCGACGGCGTGAACGGAATCAGGATCAGCACGTATAGGAACAAGGCCAGGGGCCCGGCCGCCAGCAGCCACCACAGGTTGCGCCTGGACTTCCAGGGCCTGCCGGGCCAGGGAATGCCCCTTAGCGCTGCCGCCGCGGGCTGCCCGGCGGCCTGAATGGGGTCTTGGCTATCTTGCTGGGGCATGGATGCGGCTCTCTGGCTATTCTTGTTCATCACGGCTGCGATGCAGGGCGGCTCAGCAGTTCCAGCATGCCGGCCTCGTCGAGCACCGGCACGCCAAGCTCCTGCGCCTTCTCGAGCTTGCTTCCCGCTTCCGCGCCCGCGACCACGTAGCTGGTCTTCTTGCTCACCGAGCCCGACACCTTGGCGCCCGCGGCCTCGAGCAGGTCCTTGGCCTGGTCCCGGCCCATGGTGGGCAGCGTGCCGGTGAGCACCACGGTCATGCCGGCCAGAGGCAGGGATGCGGCCTGCCGTGGCTCGCCCTCTTCCCAGCTCACGCCGCAGGCACGTAGTTGCTCGACCACCTCGCGGTTGTGCGGCTGTGCGAAAAAGGTGTGGATCGACTCCGCCACGACCGGCCCCACATCATTGACCTGCAGCAGCGCCTCGACGCTTGCATCCATGATGGCGTCCAGCTTGCCGAAGTGTTTTGCGAGGTCCTTGGCCGTGGCCTCGCCCACATGGCGGATGCCCAGGCCGAACAGGAAACGCGGCAGCGTGGTTCGCTTGGATTTCTCAAGACCATCGAGCACGTTCTGCGCGGACTTCTCCGCCATGCGGTCGAGCGAGGCCAGCGCGACCAGTCCCAGCCGGTAGAGATCCGGCAGCACACGCACCACCTGTCCTTCCACCAGCTGGTCGACCAGCTTGTCGCCCAGGCCCTCGATGTCCATCGCGCGGCGCGCGGCAAAGTGCAGGATGGCCTCCTTGCGCTGCGCGGCGCAGAACAGGCCGCCCGTGCAGCGATGATTGGCCTCCCCTTGCTCACGCACCACCGCGCTGCCGCATATCGGGCACTGCGCCGGCATGCGGAAGTTGGGAACATAGTGCGCCCGCTCGCCCGGAATGCGCCCGACGACTTCCGGAATCACGTCGCCCGCCCGGCGCACGATCACGGTGTCGCCGACCCTCACGCCCTTCTTGCGGATCTCGAAGATGTTGTGCAGCGTGGCATTCGTCACCACCACCCCGCCAACCTGCACCGGTGCCAGCCGCGCCACGGGCGTGAGCTTGCCCGTGCGCCCCACCTGCACGTCGATGCCGTCCAGGTGCGTAGGCATTTCCTGCGCCGGGTACTTGTGCGCCACGGCCCAGCGCGGCTCGCGCGACTTGAAGCCCAGCTGGCGCTGCAGTGCAAGACTGTTGACCTTGTAGACCACGCCATCGATCTCGTAGGGAAGCGTCGCACGCTCCTCGCCCATCCGGCGATGAAAGGCAACCAGCGCATCGGCACCGCTCGCCACGCAGACCTGGGGCGCCACCGGGAATCCCCAGTCCTTCAGGGTCCGGAGCATGTCGTAGTGGGTCTTGAAATCGGGGCCGCCCTCGGAAGCCGGGCTGATCTCGCCCAGGCCATAGGCGAAGAACGACAGCGGCCGCTGGGCCGCGATGTTCGAATCAAGCTGGCGCACCGCGCCGGCCGCCGCATTGCGCGGGTTCGCGAACAGCTTGCCGCCGGCCGCCGCCTGGCGTTCATTGAGCTTTTCCAGATCGGCGCGTCGCATGTAGACCTCGCCGCGTACCTCCAGGATCGGAGGGACGCCCCTGCCCTCGGGCAATGTCAGTGGAATCTGGCGGATGGTGCGGATGTTGTGCGTGACATCCTCGCCGACCTCGCCATCGCCACGCGTCGCGGCCTGCACCAGCACGCGGTTCTCGTAGCGCAGGTTCATCGCGAGGCCGTCGAACTTGGGCTCGGCCACATATTCGACCGCTGGCGCGGACTCGGGCAGTTCAAGCTCCCTGCGCACGCGCGCATCGAAGGCCATGGCACCGCTGGCCTCGTTGTCCGTCTCGGTCTGTATGCTGAGCATCGGCACGGCATGGCGCACCGGCGTCAGGCCATCGAGCACCGCGCCGATCACCCGCTGCGTCGGCGAGTCGGGCGTGACGATCTGGGGATAGGCCGCCTCCAGCGCTTCGAGCTGCTGGTAGACACGGTCATACTCGCCATCAGGCACCGTTGGCGCATCGAGCACATAGTATTCGTGCGCCCAGGCATTGAGCTGGTCACGCAGCGCGTTCACCTTGGCAACGACCTTGGAAGGCACGTCCTGCGGCGGAGAAGAGAAAAGGTCAAAACTTTCGGCCATGGCCCGTAGCATTCTTTCTGCCGCGCGGGAGTCTGTCTCTCACGCCGGCACATGTGCGCAAACGCACTTGAGACGGCAGATGGTTCACACGCAAGATGCCGTCGGATGGCCCGCACTGTCGGTCAGGAGTGGCCGCCATCATGAAATACGGTCCTGTCCCGGGCAGATGCGCAGCCCCGTTGTCCCCGTATCGGGTCAGCTGAAGAGGCGGCGGGCAAGCGCCGAGCCTGCCGACAGCTCGCGGCTATCCAGCTTGTCGTAGAGCGTCTCCAGATCCGCGGTGATCGGATCCATCGTCATGGCGGGCAGTGGCGAGCCATTCTGGTCGCACAGCACGCCGTCCATGGTCTTGCACAACTGGGCAGCAACCTCGCGCAGGCGCGTGAAAGGCTGCTCGCTGCGGTGCACCTGCGCGACGTCCAGGCTCAGCAGCAGGTCGCGGATCGCCGACTGCTCCGGGTCGTCCGACAGCGCCGCCTGGGTGTCATAGGACAGCGTGAGGATCGGCGGCAGGCCCGCCTCGGCCGCCGGCAGCACGAGGCGGCCGGGCATGGCGCCCTGCGTGAAGCCGACCGTGGCGGCATTCTGCTGCACATAGCCCGGGCTCCAGGCGGCGTGGCGCGCACGCAGCATGAAGCTGAGCTGCGCATCATGCTCGCTCGCGAACTGGTCAAGCTCGCGGGCACGCGCCACCTCGTGCAGCATGTCGGGGAAGTCCACCGCGGCGCCGATGTTGTCGACAAAGCCCTGCGCCTTCATCACGAACTCGGAAAACTCGATCTCGTTGAGCGGCCCCAGGCGATTGGCCAGTTGCACACCCGCCTGGAACTGCCGGTAGCGCTGGCCCGCCACGGGCCCTTCCCATTGATGGGTAGCCTCGTTGAGGCCTTCAATCGCAAAAGGCTTGCTGCCCGCGCGGCGGGTGGGAGGCAACGCCGCCAGGGCGGCATCGCCCGACACCAGCTGGTCGGCGACGATGGGCGCCATGGCGTCCAGCAGCGGGTCAAGGCCGCCACGCCGCTCCGCCTGCGGCACCGGCATCTGCAGCACGTCCTTCAGGTCGACCGAATGGCCGTCGAAGCTGGGCTCGATGCCATGTTCCGGGCCGAGTCCGTTGGCACCCACGCCTTCGAAACCGGGCTCGAGACGGGCAGCCGACGCATCCGATGAGGCCGCCTCGGGCTCGGCAGGCCGGGCACGCTTGGGCGCATTGCGGTGCGTGGACCAGGCGTTGTAGCCGACGACAACCGCCAGCACGAGTCCGCCGGCAATGATGAGTGCAATCTGAAAAGTGCTCATGGTGAATTCAAATCGTTGTGCTTTCCATGGCGGCCGGCATCGTGGTCCGGCCCGTCATGCCTCGGCCATCGAAAGCGCGGACTCCATGTCCACGGCCACGATGCGCGACACACCCTGTTCCTGCATGGTCACGCCGATCAATTGCTCGGCCATTTCCATGGCGATCTTGTTGTGACTGATGAAGAGGAACTGCGTTCCCTTGGACATGCTTGCCACCAGTTTGGCATAGCGTTCGGTATTGGCATCGTCCAGCGGCGCGTCCACCTCATCGAGCAGGCAGAACGGCGCCGGATTGAGCTGGAAGATCGCAAACACGAGCGCAATGGCCGTGAGCGCCTTCTCGCCGCCCGAGAGCAGGTGGATGGTCTGGTTTTTCTTGCCGGGTGGCTGCGCGATCACCTGCACGCCGGCGTCCAGGATCTCGTCACCGGTCATCACCAGCTTGGCCTGGCCACCACCGAACAGCTCGGGGAACATGCGGCCGAAATGGTCGTTGACCGTGTCGAAAGTCCCCGAGAGCAAGGTGCGTGTCTCGGCATCGATCTTGCGGATTGCGTCCTCCAGCGTGTTCATCGCCAGCGTCAGGTCCTCGGTCTGCGCATCGAGGAAGGTCTTGCGCTCGCGCGCGAGGTTCAACTCGTCGAGCGCCGCCAGATTCACCGCGCCAAGCGCCGTGATCTCCCGGTGCAGGCGATCGATCTCGCCCTGCAGCCCGCCGATCCGCACATTGCCCTCCGTGATGGACTGCGCAATCGCGGCCAGGTCGGCCTCGGCATCGTCCAGCAAGGTGGTGTACTGCTCGAGGCCCAGGCGCGCGGCCTGCTCCTTGAGCTGAAAGTCGGTGATGCGCGCGCGCAGCGGATCCATCGCGCGCTCCAGGCCCACGCGGCGTTCGTCGCTCGCGCGCAGCTTGGCGGTCAGGTCGTCGTACTGGCTGCGCTGGGCAGCAAGCGACTTCTCGCGCTCCATCTTCTCGTCGAGGGCGGTCTGCAATCCGCCCTGCGCGGCCGCCGCCGAAAGGCGCCCCATCTCGTCGCGAGCCCGGACGTCTTCCTCGGCAAGCGACTTGGCCTGCGCCGCGGCGGTCTCGATGGTGCGCGACAGCTCGGCCTTGCGGGCCTCCATGGTGCGCCGCGAGAACACGGCTTCCTGCGCCTGTCGCTCGAGAGAACGCTGCTGCTCGCGGCATTCGTTGAGTTTTCGCTCGGCTTCGATCACCCGCTCGTCCAGCTGCGCATGGCGCTCCTGGCTGTCGGCCAGCTGCATGTCGAGCTCTTCGAAACGCGCTTCCGCGGAGACGCGGCGTTCCTGGAGATCATTGAGCTGCGCCTCCACCTCGGCCAGGTCGGCACCGATCTGCTCGCTGCGCGCCCGCGTCTGCTCGGCCATCTGCGTGAGGCGCAGGGTCTCGACCTGCAGTTCATGGGCCCGGCTCTGCGCCTCGCTGGCCTCGCGGCGCGCCGTCACCAGGCGCTGCGACGCATCCGCATAGGCCGCCTCGGCACGCACCAGAGCCGTGCGCGACTCCTCGCTGATCAGGACCTGCGCACGCAGCTCCTTCTCGAGGTGTTCGATTTCCTGAGCGCGCGCAAGCATGCCGGATTGCTCCGAGTCCTGCGCATAGAAGCTTACGCTGTTCGCCGTGACCGCATGGCCGCTGGCCACATAGATGGTCTCGCCCGCCTTGAGCTGTGAACGGCGGTTCAGCGCCTCGTCAAGCGACGGGGCGGTGAAGCAGCCGCTCAGCCAATCCACCAGCACGGCATAGAGGCCCGCATCGGTCACGCGCAGCAGGTCGGAGAGATTCGCCTGTCCACTGCCGCCGGCTGCGGCCGTGCCCGCCGAGGGCTTGCTGTAGAACGCCAGGCGGGCGGGTGGCGCATCGCCACCGCCGTGCCCGAGAAAGCCGCGAACCATGTCGAGGCGGCCGATCTCCAGGGCGTTCATGCGCTCGCGCAAGGCAGCCTCGAGCGCGCTCTCCCACCCCTTTTCGACGTGGATGCGGCTCCACAGGCCCTGCATGCCGTCCAGGCCATGCTTGGCGAGCCAGGGCTGCAGCTTGCCGTCGGTCTTGACCTTTTCCTGCAGTGCCTTGAGCGCATCGAGGCGCGCAGACAGGTCTGCCTGGCGCGCGCTTTCAGTATTGACGGCCTGCTGGCGCTGGCGACGATCATCATCGAGCAGCGGAACGCTTTCCTGCAGTTCGAAGTGCCGTGCCTCGCTCATCTCGGCGGTTTCATTGGCTTCCGCGAGCTGCGCCTGCAGGTTGGCAAGGCGTGCCTCGTCGGGTGCCGCGAGGGCGTTGCGGTCGGTGCGCAGGCGTTCCTGCCGCGATTCAAGCTGGCGGCTCTGTTCCCCGAAACCGCGCTGCTCGGCGGCCAGAACCTGGATCTGCTGCTGGATCTGCACAACCGAGCCGCGTTGCTCGCTAGCGCGTTGCTGGCTCTGGCGCAGCACCTCCTCGAGGTCGGGCATCTGCATGGCCTGCTCCTCGACCTGCGCGGCAAGCAGTTCGGCCTTCTCCTCGGCATCCATGCCCGCGCCGGAGATGTTTTCGAGCTCGATCTCGGCCTCTTCCTTGCGCCCGTTCCATTGAGCGATCTGCTCGGACAGCTGTGCCAGGCGGTTCTCCACGCGCTGGCGGCCTTCGACCACGTAGCGGATCTCGGCCTCGAGCTTGCCAACCTCGGCCGTGGCCTCATAGAGGCGGCCCTGGGCCTGGTTGACCTGGTCGCCTGCGGCATAGTGGGCCTGACGGATGGTCTCGAGATCGGCCTCCACGGCACGCAGGTCGGCCATGCGTGCCTCGAGGTCGTTGACCGCCTGCAGGCCTTCCGTACGGACCTTGGCCTGGTCGGCCTCGGCATCCGCACGCTTCAGGAACCACAGTTGGTGTTGCTTGAGCGTCACGTCGCCCTGCAGCGCGTTGTACCTGGCAGCCACCTCGGCCTGCTTTTCGAGCTTGTCGAGATTGGCGTTCAGCTCGCGCAGGATGTCTTCCACGCGCGTGAGGTTCTCGCGCGTATCCGAGAGCCGGTTCTCGGTCTCGCGGCGGCGTTCCTTGTACTTGGACACGCCTGCCGCTTCCTCCAGGAACAGCCGCAATTCCTCGGGGCGCGACTCGATGATCCGGCTGATCGTGCCCTGCCCGATGATGGCGTACGCGCGTGGCCCCAGGCCCGTGCCAAGGAACACGTCCTGCACGTCACGGCGGCGCACGGGCTGGTTGTTGATGAAATAGCTGCTGGTGCCGTCCCGCGTGAGCACGCGCTTGACGGCGATTTCGGTGAACTGGTTCCACTGGCCGCCGGCGCGGTGGTCGGCATTGTCGAAAATCAACTCCACGCTCGAGCGGCTGGCTGGCTTGCGGTGCGTCGTGCCGTTGAAAATCACGTCCTGCATCGATTCGCCGCGCAACTCGCTCGCCTTCGATTCGCCGAGCACCCAGCGCACGGCGTCCATGATGTTGGATTTACCGCAGCCGTTCGGACCCACCACGCCAACGAGTTGACCTGGAAGCATGAAGTTGGTGGGTTCGGCGAACGACTTGAAGCCGGCGAGTTTGATGGAGTTGAGACGCACGAGTCAGGCGATGTTGATCAGGGCGCAGGAATGTTCAATGCGGAATCATACCGTGCAAGCGCCCTGTTCCCCTGCGACGCGTGAAGCTGCTACGAATTTTGACAAAAACGAACCGCAACACCAGGCTGCTTCTTCGGGATATCTGGGGCCTCAGGATGCGCGGGGCCCAAAGGCGATCACCGCCATGCCGGCCAGCGTGATCGCGCCGCCCACGACGTCCCACATGCCGGGGCGGATGCCGTCCACCGCCCACAGCCAGACCAGCGCCGTGCACACATAGACCCCGCCGTAGGCCGCGTAGATGCGGCCCGAGGCGTCGGGATGCAATGTGAGCAGCCATGCGAACAAGGCGAGGCTGAAGGCGGCCGGCACCAGCAGCCAGGCCGATCCGCCCTTCTTGAGCCAGAGCCATGGCAGGTAGCAACCAATGATTTCCGCAAGCGCGGTGACGAAAAACAGAGCAACTGTGGTCATGCCCGCCTGTATAGCAACCGTTGAACAGGTGATTAGACCATCAGATCGGCAGAGGCACGCCCCATGACGAGCGCCTCGAACTCCTTGAGCGGCAGCGGCGGGCTCAGCAGGTAGCCCTGCCATGCATAGCAATGATTGCGCTCGAGGAATTGCCGCTGCGCCTCGGTCTCCACCCCCTCGGCGGTCACCTGCAGGCCCAGGCTGGTGCCCAGCGCCACGATGGTGCGGGCGATGGCCGCGTCGTTCGGGTCCGTCAGCACATCACGAACAAAGCCCTGGTCGATCTTGAGCTCGTCAAGCGGCAGGCGCTTCAGGTAGGACAGCGAAGAGTAGCCCGTGCCGAAGTCGTCGAGCGAGAAACCCACGCCGTAGCTCTTGAGCCTTACCATCTTCTTGACCGTGTCGTCGATGTCCTCCAGCAGCAGGCTCTCCGTGAGCTCAAGCCGCAGACGGCGCGCATCCGCCCCCGTGCTCGCCAGCGCGGCAAGCACCTGGGGCACGAAGCCCGCCTGGTGGAACTGCTGGGCGCTCACGTTCACCGACAGCGTCAGTTCGCTGAGCACAGGATCCGCCGCCCATGCGGCCAGCCGCTCGCATGCGGTGCGCAGCACCCATTCGCCCAGGCGATGGATGAGCCCGCTTTCCTCCGCCAGCGGAATGAACTGCACAGGCGAGATCGGCCCTTTTTCCGGATGCAGCCAGCGCATCAGCACTTCCGCCCCGACGATGCTGCCCAGCGCCATCTGCGGCTGATAGGCCAGTTCGAACTGGCCCTGGGCGATGCCGGCGCGCATGTCGGCCTCCAGCGCCACACGGGCCTCGACCACGGCCTGCATCTCGGGGTCGAAGAACCGCAGGGCGTTGCGGCCTTCCGCCTTGGCCCGGTACATGGCCAGGTCGCCACGCTTGAGCAGTTCGTCCGCCGACTCGCGCTGGCCGTGGAACAGCGTGATGCCGATGCTGAGCGTGGTGTGATGAAGTTCGCCATTGAGCTCGAAGGGTTCGCGCATCACGTTCAGGATCTTCTGGGCGACCTCTTCGGCCCCCGCGGCCGCCGCCTGCTCGCTCTCGCCCATGGACCGCAGCACCACGACGAACTCGTCGCCGCCGTGCCGTGCCACCGTATCGTCGACATGCACGCAACTGCGCAGCCGCTGCGCCACCACGCCCAGCAGGCGGTCGCCCATGTCGTGACCCTGGGTCTCGTTGAGGCTCTTGAAGTTGTCCAGGTCGAGCATCAGCACCGCGCCGTAGCTCTGGTGACGCGCGCTCATGGCCAGCGCCTGCTGCAGCCGGTCGAGCAACAGGCGGCGATTCGGCAGCTGGGTGAGCGGGTCGTAGTAGGCCAGGTAGCGCGCGCGCTCCTCCACGGCCTTGCGCTGGCTGATATCCACCAGCGTGACCAGGTAGTTCTCGCCCAGCACCACGCCAGCCATCTCGAGCGAACGCAGGTGCCCGCCCTTGCGGGTGATGGTGCATTCCTGCGCTCGGATGTAGCCGCCGCTCTCGCGGGCCTCGTTGCACGCGTCGACCCAGCGTGTGCGGTACAGCTCGCGCTCTTGCGGGTCGACGACCAGGGTGGCCCACCATGCGTCGAGGCTGCTGATCTCCTGCGTGTCATAGCCGCAGATCTGGGCGTAGCGTTCGTTGCTGAAATCGAAGGCACCGTCCTTGATCAAGGCAATGCCGATCGGCAGGCGGTTGAGGATGCTGCGCAGGCCCTCCTCGTTCGTGCGCAGCGCTTCCTCCATGTTCTTGCGCTGCGTGATATCCAGGATGACCGCCACATTGTGGTGGGTTTCCCCTGACGACAGGGTGATGGGCGCTGCCGTCAGATCGACCCAGACCACGTGGCCGTCCCTGTGCAGGTAACGCATTTCCATGCGCATCTCGGCGATCTCGCCCGCGGCCATCCGCCGCAACTCCTGCATGCTCGCTGCCGCATCGTCAGGATGCGCGCAGTCCTGCAGACACATGTTTTCCAGCTCGGCCTCGGTGTAGCCCAGCATCTCGCTGAATTTCTTGTTGGCGCGTGCAATCTCACCAGTGCGGCTGTCGATCTGCACCACGCCCACCGCCGCCTGGCTGAACAGCGTGCGAAACCGCTCCTCGCTCACTTCAAGGGCGGAGGCTGCAAGCGCGGCATTGTCCACGGCCTGCGCGCGACGCAGGCCCATCATCATGACCAGCGCAGTGAGCAGCGAGGTGACAAGCACCCCGGCCGCGGCCACCAGGGCGGGCAAACCCTTCTCGATCGGCGACAACAGCGGCGTCGCATGCTCGAAATTCAACCGCCACAGCCTGCCCCCGAAGATCACGTCCTTGTGCATGCGGATGTCGCTGCTGTCCAGATCCGGCTCATCGAACAGCGTCCCTGGTGTCCTGGGCGCCACCAGTCCGCCGTCAGCGCCCAGCTCGCCCATATCGGTCATGTTCAGCACGAGGTTGTCCCAGTGGCCCTCGCCGCGCACGGCATCCACAAGAGCGGACAGACGGATGGCAATATCGACGGTGCCCAGGAAGCGCACATCCTTCGCCTCCGTCCCTTCCCCGGTGAACACCGGCAGGCGCATGACGACCCCCATGCGGTGCTCGGAAACCTGTCGCAGCTCGAACGGCGCGGAAACCACCATCGAGCGACTGTCGCGAGCCCGGAGCAACGCGGCCAGGTTGGAGGGCTGAGAGTGGATCTCGAGCCCTTCGATGGGCTCGTTCCCGCGCCGGGGCCACACATATTCCAGGACGAAATACTCGTTGCGGCTCTCATCCGGGTGAATCTGGAAATCCTTGCTGGAGCGCCCGTCGGTCGAGGGCTCAGCCCGGGTCCGCGACAGAAAACTGTCCTTGTCGGTACCGGGCACATATCGTGTGAAGGACACGCCGATCGCTCCAGGATGGCGATTCTCCAGTTCCATGCTGCTGGCAAGACGCTCGAAATCGCGCCGCTGCAACTGGGGATTGAGCTTGAGCAGGCCCTGCAGGCCGCTCAGCACGTCCATGTAGGACTGAAGCCGCCGCTGCATCGACTGCGCGAACAGGTTCGACTTCTGCTCGAAGCGCATCTGCGCCACCGACTCGGCCGAGTTCTGCTGCTGCCGCCACAGTGCATAGCTGCCCAGCAATCCCAGCACGGCAACGATCAGGCCCGGTACCCAGAACCGTAGCAGAAAGCGCGATGATGAAGGCTGGAACATCAAGGATGTGTCGAGAGAACTGGACGAAGGAAGCGAGGTAAAAAAGCTGGGGAGATTATGTTTCCAGCTATACAGCCTTTGCAACCAATAGTTAATTATCGATATATATTCTTACAAATCAACGCAATATCGGGTGCTGGAATAAACAGCGTTGCCTTGATTTGCAAATGAAATCGCCTGGTGCACCAGAATTCCGCATGGCGGACAGGGGACGCATGCTCCCCCGCGCAGCTTGCAGCCAGCTTTCAGGTGGGCGCGGATCCGGAAAATTGACGGTTGTTCATTGTTGAACAGATCCGCCCCCGAAAATTCTACGGTCTCTGGCAGGGGCCCGGACAAGGGCCGGTGAGACTCGTAACATCCGGCAAGGAGCCTCCCATCTGTGATATTTGATTTCTTCGAACGGCGCATTCCGCCCTACCCCCTGAATGAACCCGCCTTGCCGCCCAAGGGCTTCTTTGCCTTTCTGTGGGCCTGCACGGCGGGCATGCGCGGCTGGATCGCGCTGCTGACCGTCACCTCCGCGCTGCTGTCTGTCTACGAGGCGTTTCTCTTCGCCGTGATGAGCCACGTGGTCGACTGGCTCTCCGCCACGCCCGCAGCCGAGTTCTGGCAGGCGCACCAGGGCGGAATGGTCGGCATCGCGGGCATCCTGCTGATGAGCATCGTGCTGCTGGGCGTGCACACTTTGGTCATGCACCAGGTGCTGGCCATCAACTTCCCGATGCGCATGCGCTGGATCTTTCACCGGCTGATGCTGGGCCAGAGCATGTCGTTCTATGCCGACGAATTCGCCGGCCGCATCACCACCAAGATCATGCAGACCGCGCTCGCGGTGCGCGAGGTGGTGTTCATCGTGGTGGATGTACTGGTCGGCGTGGGCGTGTATTTCGTGAGCATCCTGCTTCTGTCGGCCAGCTTCGACTGGCGCATGATGGTGCCGTTTGCCATCTGGCTGTGCGGCTACACGGCCGCCTGCTTCTATTTCGTGCCTCGCCTGGGCCAGATCGGCAAGGAGCAGGCCGATGCCCGCTCGCTCATGACCGGCCGCGTGACCGATGCCTATACCAACATCGCCACCGTCAAGCTGTTTGCCCACACGCGGCGCGAGGCGGAATATGCACGCAACGCGATGGAGTCGTTCAAGAAGACCGGCTATGACCAGATGCGCCTGGTGAGCCAGTTCGAGCTGACCAACCACGTCATGATCACGCTGCTCATCCTCGGCAGCGCGGGCTCCGCGCTGTACCTGTGGACGCAAGGCCAGATCGGCACCGGCGTGGTGGCGGCGGTGATCGCCATGGCTCTGCGGATTTCGGGCTACTCGCACTGGGTGATGTGGCAGATGACCGGCCTGTTCGAGAACATCGGCACCATCCAGGACGGCATTCTCACGCTGACCAAGCCGCGCACCATCGTCGACGAACCCGGCGCCAAGCCGCTGGCCGTGACGCGCGGCGGCATCCATTTCGAGAACATCAGCTTCGGCTACAAGGATGGCGGCAAACGCGTCATCGACCACCTGGACCTGAACATCCGCCCCGGCGAGCGCATCGGCCTGATCGGTCGCTCGGGCGCGGGCAAGTCGACGCTCGTGAACCTGTTGCTGCGCTTCCACGAGGTGCAGGACGGCCGCATCACCATCGACGGACAGGACATCCGCAAGGTGACGCAGGATAGCCTCCGGGGAGCGATCGGCATGGTGACGCAGGACACCTCCCTGCTCCACCGGTCCATGCGCGACAACATCCTTTATGGACGCCCCGATGCGAGCGAGGAAGAGATGCGCGCGGCGGCCCTGAAGGCCGAGGCCTCCGACTTCATCGACGGGCTCACCGACCTCAAGGGCCGCAGCGGCTATGACGCCCAGGTCGGCGAGCGCGGCGTGAAGCTGTCGGGCGGCCAGCGCCAGCGCGTCGCGATCGCCCGCGTGATGCTCAAGGACGCGCCGATCCTGCTGCTCGACGAGGCCACCAGTGCACTCGACAGCGAGGTCGAGGCAGCGATCCAGCAGAGCCTGGACGGCCTCATGCATGGCAAGACGGTGATCGCCATCGCCCACCGACTGTCCACCATCGCGGCCATGGACCGCCTCATCGTCATGGATCGCGGCCAGATCGTCGAGCAGGGTTCACACCAGGAACTGCTGGCATTCGGCGGCATCTACGCCAAGCTCTGGGCCCATCAGAGCGGCGGCTTCCTGGGAGAATCGTCGAGCGAGCACATGATCGCCAGCTGACGGGCTGCCACCATCGGCCCTGCTCCGCAGGCGCCCTGGCGGCTCGCTACATCAACCATGCTGTTCGGGGCCCGCGGTGCTGCCGCCAGCCTGCTCCTGCCGGGGCAGTTGCGTGAACAGCAGCGTCGCGGCCAGCGTCAACAGGCCCATCATGATGAAGGTGCCGCGGAATGCCCAGAGGGTGTCGCCCGCGGTGGCCATGCCGAAATGAGCCTGGAATGCCGCCAGCACGGCGCCCGCCGCGGCAACGCCCATGCCCATGGCCAGCATCTGCACCATCGACAGCAGGCTGTTGCCGCTGCTGGCGAAATGGGGCAGCAGGTCCTTGAGCGTGACCGTGTTCATTGCCGAGAACTGCAGGGAATTCACAGCGCCGAAGATACCCAGCTGCGCGATCAGCAGCGGCACGGGCACATCCGGCGAAATGAAGGAGAAGCTGGCGATCAGCAAGGCCAGCACCCAGGTGTTGGTGACCAGCACCTCGCGATAGCCGAAGCGGTGGATCACCCTCGTGACCAGCGGCTTGGTCAGCATGCTGCCGATCACGGTGGGCAGCATCATCATGCCCGCATGCATGGGCGAGTAGCCCAGGCTGACCTGCAGCACCAGCGGTGTCATGAACGGCATGGCCGAGCTGCCCAGGCGCGAGAACAGGTTGCCGAGCAGGCCCACGCGCAGCGTGCGGACGGTAAACAGCTCGGGCGCGAAAAGCGGCTCAGGCTTTCTGAGCGCATGCAGCCAGTACCCTGACAGGCATGCGAGCCCGAACACCATCATGATGAGCGCGGATGCGCTGCGAACTCCGCCGCTGGCCATGCTCTCCACCGCCAGCGACACCAGGGCCATGCCCCCGGCCAGCATCACGTACCCGGTCAGGTCGAAGCTGCGCGGCTGCATGTTCTCGCCGGCAGGCATGTACCTGGCGGAGGCCAGCAGACCAATCAGGCCCACCGGGACATTCACCCAGAAGATCCAGTGCCAGGAGGCGAACTCCACCATCCAGCCACCCAGGGTCGGCCCGATCAGGGGCCCGACCAGGCCGGGGATCGCGACGAAGCTGATGGCCCGGATGAACTGCTCTCGCGGGAAGGCCCGCAGCACCGCCAGACGCCCCACCGGCAACAGCAGCGCGCCCCCCAGCCCCTGGATGACTCGCGCAGCCACCAGCAGGTTCAGGTTGGGTGACAGCGCACACAGCACCGACCCCAGAACGAACAGGCCGATGGCCGACATGAAGACCCTGCGCGTTCCGAAGCGATCGGCCAGCCAGCCCGATGCGGGAATCAGCACCGCCATCGCCAGCGAGTACGCCACGATGACCGAATGCATGTGCAGCGGGCTCTCGCCCATGTCGCGCGCCATGGCCGGCAGCGCGGTGTTGACGATGGTGCTGTCCAGCGTCTGCATGAAAAAGCCCAGCGAGACCAGCCAGAGCAGCTTGTTGCGCATGGGCGATAGTGGAGCGGCGGCAGTCGAGGACTCGGGCATCGGCGGGTGGTACGAAAGACAGAATGAAGACAGCGAAGGCAGGAAAAGCCAGCGCCGTTTCAGTTTGCCACTGTCCCGTCAGCCGCGCACGCCGTCCGCGCCTTGCCCCGCCAGGTCCATCGGCATCTTTTCCTGAGACAGGGCCGCACGGCGGCGCCCGCCAAGCCAGAGGTAGGAAGCTCCCAGGATCGCGAACCAGGCGGGTGTTGCCAGCAATGCGGAGCGCGTGTCCGCCTCGAATGTAAGGAGCACCAGGATGAAGGCGAAGAACGCAAGGCAGACTCCGCACATGAACACTCCGCCCGGCATGCGGTAGCGCGATGCGCGGTGCAGTTCGGCTCGCGTGCGGCGGTACTGGATGTAGGACAGCAGGATCATCGACCAGACGAACATGAAGAGGATCGCGGAGATCGTGGTGACCAGCGTGAAGGCCTTCACGAGATCGGGAATCACCCACATCAGGAACGCGCCACCCAGCAGGCAGATGCACGAGAACAGCAGCCCGCTCGACGGTACGCTGGCGCGCGAGAGCACGCCGAACGAGCGCGGCGCGTCACCCTTGAGCGCCAGCCCGAACAGCATGCGGCTCGTGGAGAACACGCCGCTGTTGGCGGATGATGCGGCCGAGGTCAACACCACGAAATTGATGATGCTGGCCGCAGCCGGCAGACCCGCCAGCATGAACAGCTCCACGAACGGACTCTTGTTGGGCACCACGTCCCGCCAGGGCGTGACGGCCATGATCGCGATGAGCGCGCAGACGTAGAAGATGATGATGCGGATCGGGATCGAGTTGATGGCGCGCGGAAGCGTCTTCTCGGGGTCCTTGGCTTCCGCGGCGGTCGTGCCCACGAGCTCGATGCCCACGAACGCGAACACGGCGATCTGGAAGCCCGCGAAGAATCCCATCATCCCGTGCGGGAACATGCCTCCGTCGTTCCACAGGTTCGACAGGCTGGCCGGGCGCCCGGAAGGCGATACGAAGCCGCTGCCGACCATGTAGATGCCCGTGCCCACCAGCGTGACAATGGCCACGATCTTGATCATCGCGAACCAGAATTCGATCTCGCCGAACAGCTTCACGGTCAGGAGATTCAGTGACAGCAGCAGGCCGACGCAGAGAATGGCAGGCGCCCATTGCGGAATATCCGGGAACCAGAACTGCGCATAGGCGGAAATGGCGATCACATCGGCGATGCCCGTGATGATCCAGCAGAACCAGTAGGTCCAACCCGTGAAGAAGCCCGCCCAGGGCCCGAGCAGATCGGCCGAGAAGTCGATGAACGAGCGGTAGTTCAGGTTGGAAAGCAGCAGTTCGCCCATCGCGCGCATCACGAAGAAGAGCATGACGCCGATGATGGCGTAGACGAAGACGATGGAGGGGCCGGCCAGGCTGATGGTCTTGCCCGAGCCCATGAACAGCCCGGTGCCGATGGCGCCGCCGATGGCGATCAGCTGGATGTGGCGATTGGTGAGATTGCGCTGCAGATGTTCGCCTTGCGGCTCATCGTTCTGGCTTTCTTGCCGCGAAGCAAGTGTCATGGAGGTTCCTCGTGGAATCACGAATCTCGTCAAGACAGGATCCGCAGCTGCACACTGCGCGACGCGCCAGGCAAGGCGCAGCCCGGTCTTCATCGGATGCGAAATGAAATGAAACGGCAATCATTGCTCCCGGGAATGCCAGCTGGAGGACTTGCATCACCCAGACAGGCCCAAGCGCAAGAAAATTGCTCGATTTGGATAGTATCGCAAAGAACACTCCATCGGCGGCGCCATGGATTCAGATGCAGCCCAGCCGATCAGGCACGTGCGCTCAGCAGGCGGCCTCGCTCCTTGGCACTCACCTGCTTCAGAAACTCCCAGACTGCCTGGATGCGCGCCTGGTGCTTGGCCTCCTGCGGCATGCTCATCCAGAACGTGCGCGTGAAGACGGCCTCGTCGGGCAGCACCCGGCTCAGCACCGGGTCCCTGTCGGCGAGGAAGGCGGGCAGCACCGCCAGCCCTGCCCCGATGCGCACGGCCTCGTACTGGGCCGTGATGCTGGTGCTGCGGAACGCGAAACGCTCCGGCTGGTGCAGCTTGTCGATGAGCTGCAATTCCTTGGTGAACAACAGGTCGTCCACATAGTTCACGAAGGCATGGTGGCGCAGGTCCTCGCGCGTCGAGACCAGCGGCTTGCGCGCCAGATACTCGCGCTGCCCGTAGAGGCACAGCGTGTAATCGGCAAGCTTGGTGACGATCACCGAGCCGCGGGAGGGCCGCTCCAGGGAAATGACGATGTCGGCCTCGCGCCGCGAGAGATGGAGCAGGCGCGGCAAGGCCAGCAGGTCGATCGACAGCCCGGGGTGCTGGCGCGTGAAATCCGCCAGGTAGGGGGCAAGAATCATCGTTCCGAACCCCTCAGTCGCACCCACGCGCACCAGCCCCGACAGCCCGCTGGCTGCGGCATTGGCGGGCGCCGAGCGCTCCACGCCGACAACGGCCGCCTCCATGGCCTCGATGGCAGGCAATAGCTGCCGCCCTGCTTCGGTCAGCCTGTGCCCCGAGGCCTCGCGCGAGAACAGGGGCGTTCCCATCTGCTTCTCCAGCGCCTGGATGCGCCGCGCCACCGTGGTGTGCTCCACGCCTGCGCGCCTGGCTGCGCCAACGAGGGTGCCGGCACGCGCCAGTTCCAGGAAATACCGCAAGTTATCCCAATCCATTTCGAGAATCCTCATACCGAACAGACGCCTGATCGACGTAATCGACCTCAATGTGCAAATTTGCAAAGCTCGATTGCGATATTGTCTATTGCATATACATATTTGCACAAATACCATTCGGGCATTCAGTTTTCATCCAACCGGGTTCCAAGGAGACACAACCATGAACGCACCCGCCCATTCCGCCGTGCTGGCCCCCACCGTGAAGCTGCTCATCGGCGGCAAGCTCGTCGAGTCGAAGACCACGCAGTGGCGCGACGTGGTGAACCCTGCCACCCAGGAAGTTCTGGCCCGCGTACCGTTCGCCACGCCCGATGAAATCAACGAAGCCGTCGCCTCGGCCCAGGCTGCGTTCAAGACCTGGCGCAAGACCCCCATCGGCGCGCGCGCCCGCATCTTCCTGAAGCTGCAGCAGCTGATCCGCGAGAACATGGGCGAGCTGGCCGCGCTGCTGACCGCCGAACAGGGCAAGACACTGGCGGATGCCGAAGGCGACGTGTTCCGCGGCCTCGAAGTGGTCGAGCACGCGGCCAACATCGGCACGCTGCAACTGGGCGAACTGGCGAACAACGTGGCCAATGGCGTGGACGTGTACTCCGTGCTGCAGCCCCTGGGCGTCTGCGCCGGCATCACGCCGTTCAATTTCCCCGCCATGATCCCGCTGTGGATGTTCCCCATGGCGATTGCCACCGGCAACACCTTCGTGCTCAAGCCTTCCGAGCAGGACCCCATGGTGACCATGCGCCTGTGCGAACTGGCGCTCGAAGCCGGTGTGCCGGCCGGCGTGCTCAACGTGATCCACGGTGGCGAAGATGCCGTGAATGCCATCTGCGACCACCCCCTCATCAAGGCCATCAGCTTCGTCGGTTCGACCAAGGTCGGCACGCACGTCTACAACCGCGCCAGCCTGAACGGCAAGCGCGTGCAGTGCATGATGGGCGCGAAGAACCACGCCATCGTGATGCCCGACGCCAACAAGGAGCAGACCCTGAACGCACTGGCCGGCGCCGCCTTCGGCGCGGCGGGCCAGCGCTGCATGGCCCTGTCGCACGTGGTGCTGGTCGGTGAGGCCCAGAAGTGGGTTCCCGACCTGATCGCCAAGGCCAACACGCTGAAGGTTTCCGGCGGCACAGAAAAGGGTACGGACGTGGGTCCCCTGGTTTCCTGCGCTGCGCTCTCCCGCGTGGAAGGCCTGATCGAGCGCGGCATTGCCGACGGCGCCACGCTGGAGCTGGACGGCCGCAAGCCGAGCGTTCCCGGCTATGAGAAGGGCAACTTCGTCGGCCCGACGATCTTCTCCGGCGTGAAGCCCGGCATGAGCATCTACGACCAGGAAATCTTCGGCCCCGTACTGGGCATTTCCGGTGCGCAGAACATCGAGGAAGCCATCGAGTTCATCAACGCCAACCCGAACGGCAACGGCACTGCCATCTTCACCCAGTCGGGCGCCGCGGCCCGCAAGTTCCAGGAAGACATCGACGTGGGCCAGGTCGGCATCAACGTGCCAATTCCCGTGCCGGTCCCGCTGTTCTCGTTCACCGGCAGCCGTGCCTCCAAGCTCGGCGACCTGGGCCCCTACGGCAAGCAGGTCGTGCTGTTCTACACGCAGACCAAGACCGTCACCGCGCGCTGGTTCGACGACACGACCACCAGCCAGGGCGTGAACACTACGATTAGTTTGAAGTGATCACCCCCCTGAGGCGCTTCGCGCCTTCCCCCCGCTCTACGCGCTGCGCGCGGGCAGAGGGACGCAGCCCTCGCTGCGGGGCGGCCCTTGCTCGGCTGCCCTGGCCCAGGTCGCGCCCAGAACTGGCTCGCCGGCTGTGAACCGATCATGGCGCGCGGGCTTTGTTGTTCCTGGCGGCGGGGCTTGAAGGCGTGGTGAAATCGGGCGCATGTTCCTTGTTCTATTCCTGAATCCCTGGAGAGCGGCAGCGCATGCCGCCCTGCCCCTGGCCTGCGGCCTGTTCGCGGCCGCCGGAGTGCACGCGCAGGCCGGTGCGAGTTGCGTGGAAGGCGGTAGCGCGGCAGAAGTCAATGCCTGTGCCGTGCAGAAGTTCCAGCAGGCCGACACGGCCCTGAACATCTACTACGGCGACGTGATGACCGCCCTGTCCGCGCACGAGCGGCCAACGCTGCGCCAGGACCAGAACGCCTGGTTTCGCACACGCCGCGAGTACTGCAACAAGCGCAATCGCGCCATCGAAGGCAGGCCTGAATGGGGTCGCGTCTACCACGAGTGCCTGATAAAGGTCACGCAAGCGCGCCGCAGTGCACTCTCGCAGTGGCTGCACACCGGCAATCCACCGCCGCCCGAGGCCAGCCTGCCGCCCGACACACAATGAATTTCGAGGAGACTTGACACCATGGACTTTGAACTCACCGAAGACCAGCGCGCCTTTGCCGACACGGCCCGCGCGTTCGCCGAAGCCGAGTTCGCGCCGCATGCGGCGCACTGGGACGCGGAAGGCATCTTCCCGCGTGAAGCCATCGCCAAGGCGGGTGAACTGGGCTTCTGCGGCCTCTATGCCCCGGAGAATGCAGGCGGCCTTGCGCTGCCGCGCCTCGATGCCACGCTGGTGTTCGAGGAGCTCGCCGCCGTCGACCCATCGACCACGGCCTTCATCACCATCCACAACATGGCGACCTGGATGCTCGGCACCTGGGCGACAGACGCCGTGCGCAACGAATGGGGCGAGCCACTGACCAGCGGCCAGAAACTCGCAAGCTATTGCCTGACCGAACCCGGCGCAGGCTCCGACGCCGCATCGCTCAAGACGCGCGCGGAGCTTGTCGGCAACGAATACGTCATCAACGGCAGCAAGGCCTTCATCAGCGGCGCGGGTTCCACCGACGTGCTGGTGTTGATGGCCCGCACGGGCGATGCACAGTCCGGTGCCTCGGGCATCAGCGCCTTCGCCGTGCCAGCAAACACCGAAGGCATCAGCTACGGCAAGAAGGAAGAAAAAATGGGCTGGAACAGCCAGCCCACGCGCGTGATCAGCTTCGACAACGTGCGTATTCCCGCGCAGAACCTGCTCGGGCGCGAAGGCGAAGGCTTCAAGATCGCGATGAAAGGCCTTGACGGCGGCCGCATCAACATCGCCACCTGCTCGGTCGGCGCGGCGCAAGGGGCGTTGAAGCAGGCACAGGGCTACATGCAGGAGCGCAAGCAGTTCGGCAAGGCCATCGCCAGCTTCCAGGCACTGCAGTTCAAGCTGGCCGACATGGCGACCGAGCTCGTCGCGGCACGTCAGATGGTGCGCCTCGCCGCATCCAAGCTCGACGCCGGCGCGCGCGATGCATCCACCTACTGCGCCATGGCCAAGCGCTTCGCCACCGACGCGGGCTTCACGGTCTGCAACGAGGCGCTGCAACTGCATGGCGGCTACGGCTACATCCGAGAGTACCCTCTGGAGCGCCTGATGCGCGACGCACGCGTGCACCAGATCCTCGAGGGCACGAACGAAATCATGCGCGTGATCATCGCGCGGCGCATGCTGGAAGGCGATGCACCGGATGTGATCCGCTGACCCCGGGATTGCCCGCCATGCCTGCCCGCCCGCTCTCCGACGAAACCCTGCAGCTCATCGCCGCGGTGCGCGAGGCCCTGGCCCATCGCGATGATGTGGAAGAGCGCAGCATGTTCGGCTGGTTCTGCTTCTTCGTTGACGGCAAGTGGTGCTTTGGCGTCAAGCGAGAAGAACTGCTGGTGCGCCTGGCGCCCGAGGACCATGACCGCATCGCGGAGCGTCCCGGTGTGCGCGAGCTGGATCCGCGCGGCAGCATGAAGGGCTACTTCTGCGTGGAACCTTCCGCTTACGCCACCCGCGCCCAATGGGAAGAATGGATCATCGCGGCCCTGGCCTACAACCCCAGCGCCAAGGCTTCACCACGGCGCAGGACGACTGCGGCAAAAACCTCTCCGGACCCCAAGGCCACCTCCAAGACCACTTCGAAGGGCACAGGCAGGAAACGCCACAGCATCTTCGAGAGCGATCTCTGATCATTGCCACGCAAAAGACCACGCAAAAGGATCCGCACATGCCTGTTCGCATCGTCCAACTTGGCTCCCCTCGCAGCGAAGGCGAAGGCCTGCGCATCGGCACCGTGCGCCGCCCTCCGCGCGGCGTGCCCAAGGCCGAATTCGCGAGTCGCAACTATTACGACGTGTGGTACCCGGAGCTCTCCCCCGAGATCGACCTGATGCATGCGGCGCAGGCCGCCATCAAGCTGTTTGCCGAAGGCGAGACGGCCGAGGCGACCAGGCAGTGGGCGCAGTTCGACAAGCAATTCCGCAAGCAGATGGCCGAGGCCGCCAGCAGCCGCACGCTCGATCTGCTGGCCGCGCTCTCGCATACGGCGGCGTTTTCCGTCGGCTGCTACTGCGAGGACGAACGGCACTGCCACCGGGGCATCCTGCGCTCGCTGCTCAAGGAGCGCGGAGCCCTGATTTCGGACACCTGATTTTCATTCGACCATCGACTGGTTCTTTCATCCACAAACCACGTTCCACTGAAGAAGGAGACAACCCATGCAAATCGCATTCATCGGCCTCGGAAACATGGGCGCCCCCATGGCCATCAACCTGCAGAAGGCCGGCCACAGCGTCAAGGCATTCGACCTGTCGAAGGACGCCTGCGAACGCGTGAAGGCCGAAGGCGCACAGATCGCCACGTCCGCCGAAGATGCTGTGCAGGGTGCCGAGGTCATCGTGAGCATGCTGCCCGCCAGCCAGCACGTCGAGGGGCTGTATCTCGGTCGTGACGGCAAGCCGGGGCTGCTCACGCAGATTGCCAAGGGCGCGCTGATCATCGATTCGTCCACCATCGCCGGTGCCACCAGCCAGAAGGTGGCCAAGGCAGCACAAGCTGCCGGTGTGGCCTTCATCGATGCGCCCGTTTCCGGCGGCACGGGCGGCGCCATTGCCGGTACGCTGACCTTCATGGTGGGCGGCAGCGAGGCCGACCTCGAGCGTGCCCGCCCACTGCTCGAGAAGATGGGCAAGAACATCTTCCACGCCGGCGACGTGGGCGCGGGCCAGACCGCCAAGATCTGCAACAACATGCTGCTCGGCATCCTGATGATCGGCACCAGCGAGGCCATTGCCATGGGCGTGGCCAACGGCCTCGATCCCAAGGTGCTGTCGGAAATCATGCGCCGCAGCTCCGGTGGCAACTGGGCGCTGGAGGTCTACAACCCCTTCCCCGGCGTGCAGGAGAACTCCGCCGCCACGCGCGGCTACACCGGCGGTTTCGGTACCGACCTGATGCTCAAGGACCTGGGGCTGGCCCAGGAATGCGCGATGAGCGTGAAGGCCAGCACCCCGCTCGGCGGCATGGCGCGTGCGATCTATGCGGCGCACAGCATTGCCGGACACGGCCCTGAAGACTTCTCCAGCGTGATCAAGATGCTGCAGTCCCCCAAGGCCTGAGAGAGCCAATCGATCTGCAAAGAGAGGTCGTCCCGTCCGGCGTCTCTTTGCAAACGTCACGTTGGCCTACAAGACGGCGCTCGTCTCCGAGCTACAGCTGTCATTATTGAAGTGCACAATTGAGCATTCAAATTTAATAGCCCACAAACCACGGTGGGCTAAAGAACATGGCTGCTCGCAAGAAAACCCCTTCCGCCACTCGCCAACTGGCCGAGTTGAGCATCGCCGCGCCCAATGTCATCGCCCATCGCGTCACCCGCATGGCGATGGCTTCGCCGACTCATCCAAGCCGACGGGACCAGAAGGAATTCATCGGCATGGTGCAGGAGAAGCAGGTCGCCTTTGCCAAGGCCTGGTGGACCCTTTCCCTGGAAATCTCCAAGGCGCAGCAGGCATTCTTCTGGTCCATGCTGCGTGGCCCGCAGGCGCTCACACAGCAGGTGACCCAGATGCCGCAGACGCTGGAGCGCATCACAGCGCGCTCCGTGGCCCCGATTCATCGCAAGGCCGTGCAGAACTCGCGCAGGCTCTCGAAGACTCCGCTGCGCTGAGCCGGCGGACAAGAGCCCCCCGATGAAGGCGTGCGGCATGTGCGCCACAATGGCGCCTCATACACATCGTGCTCAAGAACTTTCCATCCAGGGGCGAGTTACTGGGAGCCATTGCTCCCTTCGCACGCTCGACGCACTACCGCGAATGGCAGTACTTCTGAGCCCTGAGCTTTGAAATGCAGTGATGAGGCGCTTTCCGAAAATGATCAGCAAACGACATTTCATCCAAACCACCGCGCTCGGCCTGGGTGCCGGAGCCGTGACCGGCGGCCATGCACAGCATGCGCCCCGCACTGCGCGCGGGCCGACCTTGCTCACAGTGAGCGGGCTGATCGGCCCCGGCAACCGAGGTGCCCTCGATCCGCAGCTTGACCAGCTCATGGCCAAGCACCAGGTCAAGTTTTCGAGCGCGCACGCGTTCGACTTTGCGGCACTCACCGCGCTACCGGCGACCTCCATCGAGCCAACGCTTGAATATGACGCAAAAAAACACACCCTCAAGGGACCGCTGTTCGCCGACATGATGAAGGCCTGTGGCGTCGCCTTCGGCCCGAAACTGTCGTTTCTGGTCCGTGCGCTCGACGGCTATGCCGTCGCGATATCGGGGGCGGAGATCGCCGAGCGACGCTTCATCCTTGCCACCCATCTGGACGGCCAGCCCATGGCGCTGGGCGGGATCGGGCCGCTCTGGAGCGTCTTCGAGCCCGACCGCTTTCCCGCGCTGATGCGGGAGGATCTCAAGCAGAGATTCCGCCTGTGTCCGTGGGGAACCTACCATGTGGAAGTCTCGCAGGGCTGAGTCATCACCATGCACCTCGGCTCGGCTCGGCTCGGCTCGGCAACGCACCGGTTCATCCATCGACTGGAGATTCCGTCATGTCTTTCTCGCCGCCCTCCTCCATCCAGGCCACGATGCTGATCCGCAAGCCTGCCGCGGACGTGTTCGAGGCCTTCGTCGACCCGGCCATCACCACGCGCTTCTGGTTCGACCGTTCGAGCGGCCGCCTCGCACCGCAGGGCACGGCCACCTGGTACTGGGATCATTACGGCGTCAGCGCCGACGTGAAGGTGGTCGTGTTCGAGCCGAGCCGCAGGCTCGTCATCGAATGGCCAACCCGCACGGAGTGGGATTTCAAGGCGCGGGATAATGACGGCACTTTGGTGACCATCACGGCCTCCGGGTTCACTGGCTCGCCCGATGAGCAGGTCCGGCAGGCGCTCGACAACACCGAAGGCTTCAATCTGGTGCTCGCCGCCTGCAAGGCGTGGCTGGAGTTTGGCGTGCAGCTCCATGTGGTTGCCGACAAGGCTCCCGACGCCCGGCCTGCCACAGGGCCGTGACGACGAGCCCCTATTCGCGGGAGCCTGTTCCCGATTTCCTTTGTCCGGTCGCCGCGCGGCTTCCCGCGCAGCACCCCTTTGCCCCTTTCCGAACGGATCACCATGCCATTGCCAGCCAACAAACAACGCAGCCGCCGCCAGCGCAAGAAGATGCACATCGGCGAATTCCAGGAGCTCGGCTTCGAGTACGAAGTGACTCCCGCCGCAGAGCTCGCCCCCCAGGAGCAGGAAGTGCTCATGGAGAAGTTCCTCGAAGAGATCATTCTTCCGCGCGGCCTGATGCTGGGCGGCTGGCTGAACGACGGCTTCGTGTCGGCCTTCCCTCGCGGCTCCGCCACCGAGGAAGACCGCCAGGCCGTGGAAGCCTGGCTCAAGGCCCACGTGAATGGCGCGCAGGTCAAGCTCAGCGCACTCAAGGACGCCTGGTACGTCGAGGACTGATCAGGAACGCGCCCGGGGCACATGGGCGCTCCGGAGCCGCCCCTGTCGACGGGGGGCTGCCATCAACCCTCCGTACGTGTCGACAATGCCCTACGATGGAGGCACGAAACGCGTTGCCATTTTCCATGACCCCATCGCTGCCCTGGCTCGACCCCGAAGAAGCTTTCCCGCCCGTCTCTCAATCCTGGGGCAGCGAATCCCCCGCGCCCGGCCTGCTGGCCGCAGGGGCGACACTCGACGTATGGCGCCTGAAGGCAGCCTATGCCAACGGCATCTTCCCCTGGTTCAGCCAGGGACAGCCCATCCTCTGGTGGAGCCCGGACCCACGCATGGTGCTGCACGTGGACGAGTTCAAGGTCCATCGCTCGCTGCGCAGGACCCTGCAGAAATTCCGTCAGCTTCCGTCATGCGAGGTGCGGATCGACAGCAATTTCGGCGCCGTCATCCGCCACTGCTCTCAGACTGCGCGCTCTGGTCAGAGCGGAACCTGGATCGTGCCCGCGATGATCGAGGCCTATGAGCACCTGCACGAGGCAGGCAATGCCCACAGCGTGGAGACCTGGGTCGACGGTCAGCTGGTTGGCGGCCTCTATTGCATCAGCATCGGTCGCGCAGTGTTCGGCGAATCGATGTTCGCGCACGCCACCGACGCCTCGAAGGTGGCGCTGGCGGCCCTGGTAGGCCTCTGCCGCACGCAGGGAGTCTCCATGATCGATTGTCAGCAGAACACCGGCCATCTGGCGTCGCTGGGCGCGCGGGAGATCTCACGCGCACGCTTTCTGGAATCGGTGAGCCGGGCGCGCACGGAAGATGCGCTCGATTGGAGCTTCAAGCCCGTATACTGGGATTCATTGTTGCCACCGTTGAAGTTCGCGTGACTCAGCTAAACGACCTGCCACTGCAATCCCTGCAGTTCTACGCCACGGCGCCGTATTCGTGCAGTTACCTGCCCGGACGCTTGGCGCGCTCGCAGGTCGCCACGCCCAGCCACCTGATCCACAACAACGTGTATTCCGACCTCGTTGCCCACGGCTTCCGGCGCAGCGGCATGTTCACCTACCGCCCCTACTGCGACGGCTGCCAGGCCTGCACGCCCCTGCGCGTGCTGGTCAACGAATTCAAGCCCGACCGCAGCCAGCGCCGCGCCTTTGCACAGCATGCAGGCCTGCAGGCACGCGTACTGCGGCTGTGCTTCCTGCCCGAACACTACCAACTGTACCTGCGCTACCAGAACGCCCGTCATGCGGGCGGCGGCATGGATCACGACAGCATCGACCAGTACACCCAGTTCCTGCTGCAAAGCCGCGTGAACTCGCGTCTCGTCGAGTTCCGAGAAACCAACGAGGACGGCACGCCCGGCGACCTCAAGATGGTGTCGATCCTTGACGTGCTGGACGACGGCATCTCCGCGGTCTACACCTTCTACGAGCCCGAGGAAAAGACCAGCTACGGCACCTACAACGTGCAATGGCAGATCCAGCAGGCACGATCGCTCGGCCTGCCACACGTCTACCTGGGCTACTGGATCGAGCAGAGCCCCAAGATGAACTACAAGGCTCGCTTCCTGCCGCATGAATTGCTCATCCAGGGGCAATGGCAGCGCAGCAGCCCATCGTCATTGCAGCGCGGCTAGCCGATTCCAGGCGCTGCCCGGAGACGTGAAGACAGCGGACCAGGGAAGCATCTCCCGGCCCGCTTTTTGCACATCACGGCTGCAGGTCGAACACCAGTACCTCGGCGTCCTTGCCGTCCGTGATCCGGATGTCAGACTCATCCTGGATCAGCGCGGCATCGCCTTCCTTGAGTGCCTGGCCGTTGACCTTGAGTTCGCCGCGCACAAGGTGGACATAGGCCTTGCGGGCCGGATCCATCTTCAGTTCGGCATGCTCCGCCCCATCAAACAGGCCGGCATACAGGCGAGCGTCAGCGTGGATGTTCACAGCGCCCTCATCACCGCCAGGGGCGGCCACCAGGCGCAGGCGCCCCTTTTTCTCGTCCTGCGGCACAGTGATCTGCTCGTAGCTTGGAGGCACGCCGGTCTCGTTCGGCTCGATCCAGATCTGCAGAAAATGCGTCGTCTGGCCTTCGGCGTGGTTGAACTCGCTGTGGCGCACGCCAGTACCCGCGCTCATGCGCTGCACGTCTCCGGGCGGAATGCCCTTGATGTTGCCCATGCTGTCCTTGTGCGCCAGGTTGCCGCTGAGCACATAGCTGATGATCTCCATGTCGCGATGCCCGTGTGTGCCGAAGCCGGTGCCGGGCGCGATGCGATCCTCGTTGATCACGCGCAGGTTGCCCCAGCCCATGTGGCGGGGGTCGTAGTAGTCCGCAAAGGAAAAGCTGTGACGGGACTTGAGCCAGCCATGGTCGGCCAGACCGCGTTCGTTGGAATGACGGATTGTCAGCATGTGGAGCTCCTTCAGGTCGATGTGTTGGGGCGTTTGCCCGATGACTCCACTGTAGGTGGGGCCCGGCGTCCTGTGTCACAAGCCTGTTGAATGCATTCTTCAATTTTTTTGAAATAAAATGGATTCATCATGCAAAACGCACGTGCTGTCCTATCGCCCGAAAACTTGGCCATGCTGCAACTGATCGCAGACACGGGGAGCTTTGCGGCGGCGGCACGCGAGCTGCACCTGGTGCCCAGCGCACTCACCTATCGCGTGCGCCAGATCGAGGACGCGCTCGACGTGCTGCTGTTCGACCGCAGCTCACGCCAGGCCCAGCCCACGGCCGCGGGTTCCGAACTGCTTCGCGAGGGCGCACGGTTGCTGGAGGACGTGGATGCCATCGCCAATCACGTGCGGAGGGTTGCGACGGGCTGGGAACCGCAGTTGACGCTGAGCGTGGACCAGATCATCTCCACGGCGACGGTGCTGGAGCTGGCCGAGGCATTCTGCGCCATCCGGCCCACGCCCCCCACACGCCTGAAATTCGCTGACGGCGTGCTGAGCGGCACGCTCGAGGCGCTCACTTCGGGCATTGCCGACCTGGCCATCGGTGTCGCCGTCGATGCGCCCAGCGTGGCCGGCCTTCAGAGCGCGCCACTGGGCACCCTGCAATTCGTCTTCGTGGTCGCGCCCCACCACCCGCTGGCCTCCGTGAACGAGCCGATCAGCGATTCGGTACTGCGCGAGCACCGCATGATTGCCGTTGCCGATTCGGCACTGCGCACCAACGTCAGCATGGGCATTCTTCCCGGACAGGACGTCATGACGGTGGATTCCATGAGAGCCAAGATCCAGGCACAGCTTCGCGGGCTGGGCGCGGGCTTTCTCCCGGAGCCCATGGTGCGCTCGTACCTTGAGGCCGGCCACCTCGTGATGCGCACCGTGCAGCGGCCCCAGCGCAACGTGCGGCTGAGCTATGCCTGGGGGCGCGGCGGCCAGCGCGCACCGGGTCGTGCGCTGGCATGGTGGCTTGAACAGCTCAAGAGCGAGGCAACACAGCGCTCGCTCCTGGAAAATCACCATCATTTCTGACGCGGAAACACGCGCGGACCCTGCGCCGCGCGCCTCGGGAAAACGCGAGTTCTCCTGTCCTCAGGGTGGAAGGCACGTCGAAGCCGTGTAGAGTGTGAAGGACTGCTGGCAATGGCAACAGCAATGCCACTGCCAACTCGGTTTTCGTCGACTGCACATTCATCTCTCCAGACTGGGCCCGTCATGCAAACACGTTCTTCCAAGGATTCCGCACAGGAACACCGCCCCTTCGGCGGCATCAGGTCCAAACCCAAGCGATTTGCCGTGATCGGCGCCGGCATGGCCGGCATTGCCTGCGCACGCACCCTTCTGCAGGCAGGTCACGATGTGACTGTGTTCGAGCAGCACGCAGAAGCCTCAGGCCGCACTGCGGTGGTCCACTCGGCCAGCGGCAGCTTTGATTCGGGAGCACAGTACTTCACCATCCGCGATTCGCGATTCCAGAAGGCGCTCGACACCGTCCCCGGCCTGTGCCGCGCGTGGAGCGTGAACACCGTGCGCGTGCTCGATGAAGCCGGCCGCGTGGTCGCTGCCGCGCCGCCACCCGGCGAACGCCATTGGGTTGCCACTCCCGCCATGGACGCGCTCGTGAAGACCTGGGCGCAGCCACTGGCAAGCGCCGGACGCCTGCTCACCCGCACGCCCATCGCGGGCATTGAGCGCGACATGCTCAACCCGGAGCAATGGCAGTTGCGCTCGGAAGGCGCTGACGGCGCCAAGCAGGTCCATGCCGGATTCGACACCGTCCTGCTGGCCGTTCCCGCCCCCGTGGCCCAAGCCATCCTGGGCGAGCACGTGGGTGATTGGGAAGACACCCTGGCCAAGGTCGAGATGGCCCCTTGCTGGACACTCATGCTGGGCTTTGCACAGGCCGTGCGCCCGGGACTCACCACGCTCGGTCCCCAGTGGAACGCAGCGCGCAGCACCCACCACCGCATCGCGTGGCTGGCACGCGAATCATCCAAGCCCGGGCGCAGCCAGGTCGAGCGCTGGACGGTACAGGCCAGCCCGCAATGGTCGCAGGAGCATCTCGATGACGACCCCGCACGGGTGCAGGCCAAGCTGCTGCGGGCATTCTCGGAAGTGACCGGCATTCGCGCCACCCCGTCCTCGGTCGAAATACGTCGCTGGCGCAATGCCCGCACCATCATGCCGCTCGGCCAGCCCGCGCTGTGGGATGAGTCGACGCAACTCGGCCTGTGCGGAGACTGGTGCCTCGGCCACCGCCTGGAAGACGCCTTTGTCTCGGGCCTCGAACTGGCACTGGCCGCCATTGATGCGGCCCATTCGAACCAGGCATTCTCCTGACCTGCTGCCGGGCGGCCGGACCAGTAGGCGCCGCCCGTGCCTGGACCGGGGTGCCTGCCGATCCAAGCCTGCGGAGTATCCCTAGAATGGAGCGCTTTCCGTTTCGGGAACTCCCAGGCAGTTGATGACAGCACCAGCGTTCGCACGACAAGGGCATGTGGATCGGTATGCAGGCCGCTTTGCCCCCTCGCCCACGGGTCCTCTGCATGCCGGCTCGCTGGTGGCCGCCCTGGCGAGCTGGCTGGATGCCCGCGCTGCTTGTCATGGCCGGGGCGGCCGCTGGCTCGTGCGTATCGAAGATGTCGATACGCCACGCTGCTCCAGCGAAGCAGCAGAGACCATCCTTCGGCAGTTGGCCGCGCTGCATTTGCTGCCCGACGAGCCTCCGCTTTTCCAGTCGCAGCGCACGGCACGCTATCGCCAGGTGCTCGACCAACTGATCGAGTCACACCTGGCCTATCCCTGCAGCTGCACGCGCAAGGAAATCGAGCAGGCGCTGATCGCCTCAGGCCAATCCCACGAGCGCAATAGCGAACATGTCTATCCTGGCACCTGCCGAGGCGGCCTGCAGGGACGGCCCGCCCGCGCCTGGCGATTTCACACCACCGAGTTCCAGCACCGTCTGCCCGACGCAATCAACGGTGAGCCTGCATTGTCAAGCCGGGGCGTCCACTGGACGGATCGGCGCCTCGGCGCGCAATTCCAGGACGTGGCAGCCTCGGTTGGCGATTTCGTGCTACTACGCGCCGATGGCGTCTGGGCCTACCAATTGGCCGTGGTCACCGACGATGCGGATCAGGAAATAACCCATGTCGTGCGCGGAGAAGATTTGTCGGACAATACTCCGCGCCAAATCCTGCTGCAGAAGGCTCTGGGGTGGGCCACGCCCAAATATCTTCACACGACGCTGGTCCGCGGTGTTGACGGGGAAAAGCTATCCAAACAACATGGTGCGCCCCCCATTGACATCAGCCATCCGTTGGCTGCATTGTGCAACGCGGCCCGCGCCCTGGGTTTGCCCGTTCCAGATCATGTACAGCAGGGAAATTTGTCAGATGCGCTAGCGTTCTGGACACAAGTTTGGATGCATCTGTTTGATTAAGAAATTACAATCCTTTCCCGTGACAACAACAATTTCCCCTATCGCCTCCGACGCGATTGACGCACCAACTGCCGCTGCTGATTCTTCGGCGGCTCCGGCTGGCGTTGCCCATCCCAAGGCCATCCGCAGCTACGTCATTCGCGCAGGCCGCGTCACCACTGGCCAGGCCAAGGCGCTGGAGACGCTGGGCCCCCGCTTCGTGCTCGACTATGCCGCCCAGCCTTTCGATGCTGTCGCAGCCTTCGGCCGTACCGCCCCGCTGATCCTGGAGATCGGCTTTGGCATGGGCGATGCCACAGCCCACATTGCCAGCGTGCGCCCCGAAGACAATTTCCTGTGCTGCGAGGTGCATGAACCCGGCGTGGGTGCCCTGCTCAAACGCGTGGGCGAACAGAACATCGAGAACATTCGCATCCTGCAACACGACGCCGTGGAAGTCATCGATCACATGCTGCCCGAAGGCAGCCTGGACGGCGTGCACATCTTCTTTCCCGATCCTTGGCACAAGAAGCGCCACAACAAGCGACGCCTCATCCAGGCACCCTTGGTGGCCAAGCTTGCCGCACGCCTCAAACCCGGCGGCTACATCCATTGCGCCACCGATTGGGAACCTTACGCCGAGCAGATTCTGGAAGTGCTGAGTGCAGATCCGCACCTTGTGAACACGGCTCCCGCTTACGCTCCACAGCCTGCCTATCGCCCCCTCACCAAGTTCGAGAATCGCGGCCTGCGCCTCGGCCATGGTGTGTGGGATCTTGTTTTCCGCCGTCGCTGAGACGTGCCCCGTCAAGAAGAAGCATCCATGGAATCCCGGGAACAATCCGTGATGCCCCCCATTCTTCAACACCTGGTGGAGATGACCGGCCACCGGGACCATCTGCGCCTCGAGGCATCTGTGCTGGCCACGCTGCTGCAGCTGGGGCAATCCATGGAAGTGCGCGCGCTGGAGTTCTTCTTCGCCGAAACGCAGGTGATGGTGAGGCCGCGCAGCTGGAGCCATCGCGGCGAGGTCATCTCCTCGGAGTGCGACGCTTCCGTCGATCCTGCACGCGGAGCGCTTGCCAGCATGCCCGAGCTTGCGGCCTGCATCCGCGACCGGTTCACGAGCGCCCTTCGCTCCAGCAGCGGCAGCCACACGCTATGGTTGCCGGTGTGGATCAACGACAAGGCGCATGCATGCCTGGAAATCACACAGCACAAGGCGTTCTCGAGACGCCAGCGCGATGTGATCATGGGCGTGTTCCAGGTCTACCAGAACTACCAGAACCTGCTCGATTACAGCGAGCGCGATGCCTTGACCGGGCTACTCAACCGCAAGACCTTCGAAGAGCAGTTCGTCCGCAGCGCCGCCCAGCACCAGGCCGACTTTGGTTCGAGCGAGCCCTCCAGCGGTCTGCAGCAATGGCTTGCAGTGATCGATATCGACCACTTCAAGCAGGTGAACGACGTGTACGGGCACCTGTATGGCGACGAGGTGCTGATCCTGGTGGCCAATCTGCTGCGATCTTCGTTCAGGGCGCATGATCGCGTGTTCCGCTTCGGCGGCGAGGAGTTCGTCGTGCTGTTGCGCTCCACCACCCTGGAGCATGCCGCGCAGGCTTTCGAGCGCTTCCGTGCCACAGTCGAGGAGCACATGTTCCCGCAGATCGGCGGCATCACCGTGAGCGTCGGCTTCACGTCGACGAATGACGGTGCTCCCGTCGAAGTGCTTGGCCGAGCAGACCAGGCCCTCTATTACGCGAAGGCCAATGGACGCAACCAGGTGCGGTTCTTCGACGAGCTGCTGCAAAGCGGCGCGCTGCAACCGAAGATCTCACACGGTGAGATCGAGTTGTTCTGACTTCCTGACACCCAGTCTCGGAGGGAATCCCGGCTCAGTGCCCCCGGGCGTTCTGCAGCAACTGCACGAACGCCCTGAGCGCCGGGGTGAAGTGCTTGTCCCGATGGACCACCCAATAGCACTGGCGGTCCGTGGGCGGCATCTCCGATTCGAGCACGACCAGGCGGCCGTCGCGCACGAAATCCTCGATCACGAACCGCGACAGGCACGCCATGCCCAGGCCCAGTGCCGCAGCATTGCGGATCGCCTCGGAGCTGCCCAACTCGATGCTGCGCTGGTAGCCCCCCAAGTGCGGCAGCACGGCGGCATCCGATGCCTCGCGCGTACCCGAACCCTCCTCCCGCACCAACCAGACCGCCTTGCGCAATGCGTCCATGGGCAGGATACGACCCTGCGATCCGGCCAGCTTCACCATTTCATGTCTCGGTGAGGCCACCAGCACCAGTTCATCACGCAGCCAGGGATTGACCTCGAGCGCGGGTTCGTGCGACGGGCCTTCGATCAGGCCGATGTCGAGTTCGAACGCCGCCACGCGCGCACAGATTTCCGCGCTGTTGTTGATCGCGAGACGCGCGTGCCATGACGCCGCCTTTTCATGCCGGTTCCCGAGGTATTCGGCCAGCAACCCGGGCAGCACATGGTTGCCCAGCGTCGTACTGGCCCCAATGCGCAGCATCTGCAACTGCTCCTCGGGCGCGAGTCCCATGCGCTCCACATCGGCAGCGCCCTCCAGCAGCGCCTGCGCGCGCGGCAGCAAGGCGCGGCCGTTGTCATTGAGTACCAGCCGACGCCCCGAGCGATCGAAGAGCTGCAGCGACAGCACGCGCTCTAGCTCGTTGATGGCCGAACTCGTGGCCGATTGCGACAGCGCGATCGCCTCGGCCGCGCTCGCGGTGCTGCCACTGCGGGCCACCGCCATGAAGATCTGCAGCTGCCGCAGCGTGAGCCGCAATACATCCATTGTTGGTACCTCCAGACGCAGCAGAAGAACACCCCATGGAGTCTCCGTGCTATCAAATTCTTTAGATTCGCTGGTTATTAAGCGATTTGGTTATTAGATTATAGAAAAACTATCTGTTGGATTGGTGAAAGGATTTTTGAGACATTTCGTTCCATTCAGTGCACGCAACAAGTCGCTGATACGAGGGGGCGAGAGCCCGACCAGACCGCACTACACAAGAAACCACAACGAAATGTCCACCGCCAAGCCCGCCGCTCACCACCATGCGCCACCTTCGTCCGGCTCGATCTGGGCCAAGCGCCTTCCCGGCGTTCTGCTGTGCGCGGCCATCGCCGGCGTGGCCTCCTACGTGGGCCAGATCGAATGGTTCGCCTCGCACGGCCTGAGCGTCCTCACGCTGGCCATCATCATCGGCATGGTGCTGGGCAACACCGTGTACGGCAGCATCGCGCCGACCGCCGGTACCGGCATCGGATTCACCAAGCAGACACTGCTGCGCCTTGGCATCGTGCTCTACGGCTTTCGCCTGACCACTGCCGACATTGCGCACGTGGGCCTGAACGGCGTGATCATCGACGCCATCGTCGTGGGCGGCACCTTCATGCTGGCCATGTTGATCGGCACGCGCTGGCTGGGCATGGATCGCAAGCAGGTCATGCTCATCGGTGCGGGCAGCTCCATCTGCGGCGCGGCGGCCGTGCTGGGTACCGAACCCGTCGTGAAGGCCCGCGCCGACCAGGTCACCGTGGCGGTGGCGACCGTGGTCGTCTTCGGCACGATCTGCATCTTCCTCTACCCTGCCCTGTACCAGTGGAATCTGGCTGCCGGCTTCATCCCCGGCGGTGCCACCGAATTCGGTATCTACACCGGCGCCACTGTCCATGAAGTGGCCCAGGTCGTCGCCGCAGCCCGCGCCATGGGTCCCGAGGCAGCCGACACCGCCGTCGTGACCAAGATGGTCCGCGTGATGATGCTGGCTCCGTTCCTGCTGATCCTCTCGGCCTACCTGGCCCGCAGCGAGCGCGCCGAAGCTGGCGCCCAGGGCCAGAAGTCCAAGATGACCATCCCATGGTTCGCGTTCGGTTTCATCGCAGTGGTGCTGTTCAACTCCCTGAACCTCGTGCCCAAGGAAGTCGTGGGCAACGTGAACACAGGTGCCAACGTGCTGCTGGCGATGGCCATGGCAGGCCTGGGTCTGACGACACACGCCAGCGCCATCAAGAATGCCGGCGCCAAGCCCCTGGTGCTCGCAGCCATCCTGGCTGTGTGGCTGGTGGTGGGCGGTGGCCTGCTGAACCGCTTCATGCTCTGATTGCCCACGCAGACAAAGGAAAGAACAAGGAAAGAACAAGGAAAGGTAGTGGCAGAGGGACACCTGTCCCCCCGTCTTCAAAAACCTCCCGCCATCGGCAGGGAGGTTTTTTTTCGCGGGCTGCCGAGCCCTCAGCCGACCATTCCTGTCCTCTGGCGCAGCCAAGAAAAAAACCTCCTGAAGAAATCCTCAGGAGGTTCTGCCGTGACAGCGTGATGGACGCATTCAGAGGTCCATCAGGGGGAAAGGCGATTTAGACGCGCTCGGCCACCCAGGACTGCACCGATGCCAGCGCCGCATCCACCTTGGATGCATCCGTGCCGCCGGCCATCGCCATGTCCGGCTTGCCGCCGCCCTTGCCGCCGACTTGCTGTGCGACAAAGTTGACGAGTTCGCCGGCCTTGACCTTGGCGGTTTCGTTCTTGGTCACGCCCGCGGCCAATTGCACCTTGTCGCCATCGACGGCAGCCAGCACGATGGCAGCCGCGCCCAGCTTGTCCTTGAGCTTGTCCATGGTCTCGCGCAGGGTCTTGGCGTCCGCGCCTTCGAGCTTGGCGGCCAGCACCTTGATGCCCTTGATATCGGCCGCTTGCGTGACCAGCTCATCGCCCTGGCTCGACGCCAGCTTGCCCTTGAGCGCAGCCACTTCCTTTTCCAGTGCCTTGATCTGGTCGAGCGCGCCACCGATGCGGCTCGTGAGTTCCGCCACGGGCGCCTTGAGCGTGGCGGCCGCCTGATCGACGGTGGACTCGAGCGACTGCAGGTACGCAAGCGCGTTCTCGCCCGTCACCGCCTCCACGCGGCGCACGCCTGCCGCCACGCCGGATTCGCCCACCACCTTGAACAGGCCGATATCGCCCGTGCGATGCACGTGCGTGCCGCCGCAGAGTTCACGGCTGGTGCCGATGTCGAGCACGCGCACGGAGTCGCCGTACTTCTCGCCGAACAGCATCATCGCGCCGGTCTTCTGCGCACTTTCGATGTCCATCACGCGCGCCTGGGTGTCGGTGTTGGCCAGGATTTCCTTGTTCACGCGCGCCTCGATGTCGCGGATCTGCTCGGCCGTGACCGGCGCGTTGTGCGCGAAGTCGAAGCGCGTGCGCTCGGCGTTGACCAGCGAACCCTTCTGCTGCACGTGCGCGCCCAGCACTTCGCGCAGTGCCTTGTGCATGATGTGCGTGACCGAGTGGTTGCGCATGGTCGCCGCACGCACCTCGGTATCGACTTCCGCCTGCACCGCATCGCCCACCTTGAGCGCGCCCGACTCCAGCATGCCGTGGTGGCCGTACACGTCGGCCTTGATCTTGAGGGTGTCCTGCACCTTGAACACGGCGGTGCCCACGGTGATGCGACCCTGGTCACCCACCTGGCCGCCGGACTCCGCGTAGAACGGAGTGGTGTCGAGCACCACGACGCCGCTCTCGCCCACCTTGAGCTCGTTCACGCTCTCGCCTTCGCGATAGAGCGCAACCACCTTGGCGGACTCGGAGAGCTTCTCGTAACCGGTGAAGGCGTTGGCCGCACCCGCGTATTCAAGCGCGCGGTCCATCTTGAACTTGCCCGCGGCGCGCGCCGTGCTCTTCTGGTGCTCCATGGCTGCATTGAAACCGGCCTCGTCCACCTTCACGTCACGCTCGCGCGCCACGTCGTTGGTCAGGTCGAGCGGGAAGCCATAGGTGTCGTGCAGCTTGAAGGCCACATCGCCCGACAGCAGCTTCACGCCGCCGGCCAGAGCGCTGTCCAGAATCTCCATGCCATTGGCCAGCGTTTCGAAGAAGCGCTCCTCCTCGGCCTTGAGCACGCTGGTGATGTGCGCTTCCTGCTCCTTGAGCTTGGGATAGGCATCGCCCATCTGCACGACGAGCTCGTGCACGAGCTTGTGGAAGAACGGCGTCTTCTGGCCCAGCTTGTAGCCATGGCGGATCGCGCGGCGGATGATGCGGCGCTGCACATAGCCGCGGCCTTCGTTGGAAGGAATCACGCCGTCCGACACGAGGAACGAGGTGGCGCGGATGTGGTCGGCAATCACCTTGAGCGACGGGTTGTTCAGGTCGCTGGTGTGGGTTTCGCGGCCAGCCGCCTTGATCAGGGCCTGGAACAGGTCGATCTCGTAGTTGCTGTGCACATGCTGCAGGATGGCAGCGAGGCGCTCAAGGCCCATGCCGGTATCCACGCAAGGCGCGGGCAGCTTCACGATGGAGCCGTCTTCCTTCATGTCGAACTGCATGAACACGTGGTTCCAGATCTCGATGAAGCGATCACCGTCTTCGTCCGGGCTGCCCGGAGGGCCGCCGGCGATGTGCTCGCCATGGTCGTAGAAGATTTCCGAGCACGGGCCGCAGGGGCCGGTGTCGGCCATCATCCAGAAGTTGTCGCTCTTGTAGCGGCCACCCTTGTTGTCGCCGATGCGGATCACACGCTCGGGTGGCAGGCCGATGACCTGGGTCCAGATGTCGTAGGCCTCATCGTCCTCTTCGTAGACGGTGGCAAGCAGCTTTTCGGCTGGTAGGCCGTAGACCTTGGTGAGCAGCTCCCAGCCCCACTGGATGGATTCGAGCTTGAAGTAGTCGCCAAACGACCAGTTGCCCAGCATCTCGAAGAAGGTGTGGTGACGCGCGGTATAGCCCACGTTCTCGAGGTCGTTGTGCTTGCCGCCGGCGCGCAGGCAGGCCTGCACGGAAGTCGCGCGGCTGTAGGGGCGCTTGTCGGTGCCGAGGAACACGTCCTTGAACTGCACCATGCCCGAGTTGGTGAACATCAGAGTCGGGTCATTGCCCGGCACCAGCGAGCTGGATGCCACCACGGTGTGCCCCTTGGAAGCGAAAAAGTCCAGGAAGCTCTTGCGAATGTCGGCGACTGAGAAAGTGGGTTTGCTCATGATGATGTCTTGGATTCCGGGCATGGACTTCGACCGCAACCTGCGATTCAGGCGGTCATCCCCGTAGTGAACCAAGCATTATAGGTTTTTAGCCCTGCATACCAGGAAACGGTGGCCAAGAGCGCTTTTGCATCATTCAGAAATTTCAATTTAATGAAATATTTCGTCTCATTTAACGGAATTTCAACCCATGAGAGAAACATAGATAGGCGTCTGCCGTTATCCTCGAAACCTGCGGCGCACCATGGAAGCCCGGGCCTCGTCCCTTGCGTTTTCCAGTCGACCAAACCCACCCAAACACCCTCAGGAGACATCCATGGACATGAAGACATCCCCTCTTTCCACCCTCAAGGACCCCACCCTGCTCAAGACCGACGCACTGATCGACGGCAAGTGGGTTGCTGGCGCATCGCGCTTCGCGGTGACAGACCCGGCCACCGGCCTGGAGCTTGCACAGGTCGCCAACCTGGGCGCCAAGGATGCCGAGGCCGCCATCGCAGCGGCCAGCAAGGCCTGGCCGCAATGGCGTGCGCTGACCGCCAAGGAACGCAGCATCACCCTGCGCAAGTGGTATGACCTGCTGATGGCAAACCAGGACGACCTCGGCCGCATCATGACCGCCGAGCAAGGCAAGCCGCTACCGGAAGCCAAGGGCGAAGTGGCCTATGGCGCGAGCTTCGTGGAATGGTTCGCAGAAGAAGCCAAGCGCGTGAATGGCGAGATGCTGCCGCAGTTCGACAACAACCGCCGCCTGCTGGTGATGAAGGCACCGATCGGCGTATGCGCGGCCATCACGCCGTGGAATTTCCCGCTCGCCATGATCACCCGCAAGGTCGCACCCGCACTCGCGGCAGGCTGCCCCGTGGTCATCAAGCCTGCCGAACTCACGCCACTGACGGCGCTGGCCGCCATCGAGCTATCCATCCGCGCCGGCATTCCCGCAGGCGTCATCAACATCATCACCGCCGATGCCGACAACTCCATCGCCGTCGGGAAGGTGCTGTGCGCCAGCGATACGGTGCGCCACCTGTCGTTCACCGGCTCCACCGAAGTGGGCCGCATCCTGATGGCGCAAAGCGCGCCCACGGTGAAGAAGCTCTCACTTGAACTGGGCGGCAACGCACCGTTCCTGGTGTTTGACGACGCCGACATCGACTCCGCGGTCGAGGGCGCCTTCGCCAGCAAGTACCGCAATGCCGGCCAGACCTGCGTGTGCACCAACCGCTTCTATGTCCAGGAGGGCGTGTACGACGAATTCGTCACCAAGTTTGCAGCCAAGGTCCAGACGGCCAAGGTGGGCAATGGCTTCGAGCAGGATGTCAACCAGGGCCCCCTCATCGAAGGCGCCGCCATCGCCAAGGTGCAGCGCCACCTGGACGATGCCCTCTCCAAGGGCGGACGCGTGGTGACCGGCGGCCATCAGCTCAAGCAGCTGGGCTCCGGCCAGTTCTTCGAGCCCACGGTGGTGGCCGACGCCTCCCCCGACATGCTCGTGGCCAAGCAGGAAACCTTCGGCCCCTTGGCACCGGTCTTCAGGTTCAAGACGGAAATGGAAGCCATCGCTGCGGCCAACGACACCGAGTTTGGATTGGCAAGCTATGTCTATACCCGCGACGTGGGACGCATCTTCCGCGTGAGCGAGGGCCTGGAGTACGGCATGGTGGGCGTGAATGTCGGCATCCTCGCCACGGAGCACGTACCCTTCGGTGGCGTCAAGCAATCGGGCATTGGCCGCGAAGGCTCGCACCACGGCATGGACGACTATGTCGAAATCAAGTACGTGTGCATTGGCGACGTGATGAAGTAACGAGAGTCGAAAGCCAAAAGCCGCCAGGGGCGGCTTTTTCGTCTGCCTGCGCCCCTCCCGAACGGAGTTGGCACGTCGAGCGTTCAGGTCGGTGTCAGTGCAACCGGCGGGGGGCCGCTCGGCACCGGATTTTCGGCAATCTCCAGACGATTCCGCCCCTTGACTTTCGCCGCGTAGAGCGCGGCGTCGGCACGGGAAACCAAGGCATCTATCGAGCCGTCCTCCACGGACCACTCGGCCAATCCCAGACTGATCGTGAAGCTCGGCAAGGAAGTGTCGCCAAGATGGGTCGCTTCGCTCAGGATGCGCCGAGCCGCCTGCAGCGCCTCCGGGAGAGACGTATCCAGCATCACGATCACGAATTCCTCGCCTCCGAAACGCGCCACCACATCGCGCGATCGCACCAGGGTCTGCATGCGTTCGCACAAATGAACAAGCACGCGGTCACCCACGAGATGGCCATGCTCGTCATTGATTTTCTTGAAATGGTCTACGTCGACCATCACCACACAAAATTTCTGCTGCGAACGCAGGCTGTGGGAATGCTCCCGCTCAAGGGACTCCCGCAGGGCAAGCCGATTGAATGCGCCGGTCAGCGGGTCACGGATCGAACGCTCCTCTATGAGCGCCCGTACGTAATCGGATGCCATCGTTGCAAAACCGATCACAAGCATCAGGTTGCAGATGGTGAAGCAACTGGTATAGATGATTTGAATGGCGTCCTGGGTGAGAAGGCCGCTGTTTCCTTGCGGAAGGATGGAAGCGTGCAAGGCCCGCAATCCATAGACGGCAGCCAGAAGGCCTAGCCAGCTGGTGGTCAGTGTGATACCGATCGATTTCCCGAAGCGACTCGTTGCGCGGGGGTGGCGCAGAAGAAAGTAGGCATGGTAAATGCCAATATAGGCACACAGCCCCGCCACGATGACAACCCTTGCGCGAAAGCTCGGTGCTCCGTAGGCGAACCACGTCACCACGGCCAGGACAACGGCCCAGATCGCGAGCCAGAAGCGAAAATCAATGCGTTGACCAAAGTGCCATGCACTCCCGGCGAGCCACACGATGTAGGCAAGGACCAATGCACCATTGCCCAGCGTAATGGACGCAATCGGGGGAATCCAGTCACGCAATCCCAACAACAGCAGCGCGACAAACACCAACCAGGCCCCACCGACCCAGGCCCTCAGGCCGGGCACCGGCAACGGCGTCGCGCGCGCAAGCAGGCTCAGCACGACAGCCATCAGCCCGCTCGTAATGCTGGCAATCAGAACGGTTGTTCGTGGATCCAGTGTGAAGGAAGACATCGCCTAGCAGACCCCACGCAACGTTAGGAAACCATTAGAAACTTATCGAAACTTGCATGGTAACGCATTGCGACGCCAAGGCGTCAGTGTGAAATCGTATGTGGCGCTGCTCTGCTGCATCCAACGTCAAGCGGGCAGGCTCGCCACTCCTTTTTGCAGGAGCCTCGGACCTCTGCGGGCTGGCGCGGGTGCTCATCCGCATGCCGTGGAACTCCGCGCGCTGACCGCATACTTGGCATGCAGGAGCACCCCATTGGGGTGAACGGGCGCCGAGGACAAAAGGCCCGCCGAAGCGAGCCACAGGCTATCTGGCCGAGGGGAACAGATACCGGGTTGCCTCGGGCTTGAGCATCGGCTTGAGCTTGCCAAATGGGAGGCTCACGCGGCTGCCAAGACACACACTCCGGGCATGGCCTATGCCCGAGATCACGAAACCGAGTTGGTTGGGCGCTTCAAACATCAGTGCCATGTAATCGGGCAGCATCTCGGTGCAATCCTTGTCATCCCGGTGTTCGGACTGGCCGACAACCGCTTTCTGGATGAAGTCGACCAACTGCGGACTGTACTCGCGCCCCTCCAGGCCATGGCGATAGCCTTTGATAAGGCGCGAAAAATCCAGATAGCCGCCACGCAGCAGATCCAGCGTGAATGGGTCGAAGTGATTGTTGGGGTGCGCCCCGCCACAGGAAGGTGAACCGGACTCGGTCACGCTCATCAAGGTGGTAGAAAGATAGCTGAGCTTGATTTGCTCGTGGTCGAAGTAGCCCAATGTCCCTGCCTCGGGGCCGGTGCTCTCGTAGATCGAGGACTTGCAGGCCAGCGCCTGCAAACTCATGGCCCAGTGACGCTGCTCCAGAAGGGCATTGGCCACGGCCAGCATGCGGGCATCCGGGTGGCGTGTCAGGCGCGGATACCAGAACCGGGTGCGCACGTCGCGCACCGGACGCCATGCCAGGTTCGGTGCCACCACGACCTCCCTGCCCTGCTCCAGCGGCAGGGCCACGCGCAGATAGTCGTATGGCGTGTCCTGCATGCTGATGGCAACGCCCTCCGCAACTCCGCTCCCTGCCCCTTGCACAATGGCCTGGGTCACCGCCTCCACGCCTCGCGGCGCAATCTTCTCTGGGTCGTACTGCGCAACACGTTCAAGGCGGAACGGCAACCTGCCGCCATGGATGCCGTCTTCCCACTCGCCGGTCAGTGCCTCACCGTGCAGGCGAGCGCGCCAGATGACCTGCCGCTGCGCGGCGTCCTCGAACATCGGCGCACCCGCTATTCCGGCATCCAGCTTCTTTTCCAGCAACTCGCCCGTCAAAGGCCGGGCTTCAGCCAACTGGTCCAGACGGCCTTGAAGCGGAATGTCCACGCCGTGGCGCAGATAGAAATAGCGTCCTTTGCGCGCGCCGTCCGCCTGGGGCGCCCCCAGCTCCATCACCACATCGGCCTTGCCCAGGACACCGCGGTAGACCTCCACGGGCGCCGCCCAGGCAGGGCTTGATGCCGCAATGAAGAAGGCCATCGACAGAAACGACAGCCTAGCCATGATGAGCCTCAGATCCAGCATATACTTAACATCTCCTTGGATGGAGGTCGCGGAGACGCACCTCCATCACATAGGAGTTTATGTCGTTGCAAATCAACGAGATACAAAACGCGGGTGTAGTTCAATGGTAGAACGGCAGCTTCCCAAGCTTCATACGAGGGTTCGATTCCCTTCACCCGCTCCAGCAATCCCTTCCCTGTCCCACGTTTCAAACACTCGCACAAATCGAGCGAGGCAAACGATCGAGACAATCACTGCACCGGGATTTCCAGGCTGCCATCGAGCTGCTTGACGCCTTTACCCGGAAATCCTGAAGACCTGTTATTGAATTCCTCGCGAGTTCAACTCGGCCTGCGCCTCTTCATGGTTTTGCGCGGCAGACAGGCGGAACCACTCGATGGCCCGAGCTTCATCCCTCTCGTCCGCACAGATCAAGCCCATCTCGTATTGAGAGAGTGCATAGTTTTTCTCGGCAGCCATCAGAAACCAGCGGACAGCCTCCTTGTCGTCCTCGTCCACACCGACCCCATCCCGGTACATCGTTCCGATGTTATGCATTGCCACGGGATCACCCTGTTCAGCGGCCTTGCGATACCACCGCATTGCCTGCGCCTCATCCTCCTCGACGCCATCACCGGAGTAGTACAGGTTACCCAACTCCACCTGGGCACGTGCATACCCTTGTTCCGCGGCAAGCCTGAATTGCTCTGCGGCACGAAGGAAATCGCGAGAAACACCATACCCGTCCGCATAGAGCAGCCCCAGGTTGAACCGGGCCTCGGCATTGCCCTGCTGACCAAGGCGTGCCCAGAGATCTGCTGCCTCCGAGTAATGGCCGTGCGCCTCCATCTCATAGGCGATCTCCACGGTTGCCTCCTCGAAAGACTGCTTCCCCGTGAATGCCTTGAAAAAATAACCCTCGTTGTCCGACATGATCAACCGCCTCTGCGACTTAAAGTTTCAATAAAACAATCATCAATTGATCGGCTCACCTCATTACCTGAGCTCGATGCGCTGCGTATCCCGGTCGACATGTTATCGAAGCAGATCGGCAAAGGGCTGGATCTTCAGCCCTCCACGCACCCAATGATCCATGACCAGCTCGACAGCCTCCGGTTTCATCTTTCCCCTTTACAAGGTGCCTTCGAAACCGGCAGAACCCAGATTTTTACAGGACCTCGGGTCTTCATAATCTTCCCTCCGAGGCCCACCGAACCGGCTGAATATCTTGCACCTTAGGAACGCAAATCAGCCATGCGCCTTGAAAAAATCCACTAGATCTATCACACTGTACTTGGTGATGCTCAGATGACTAGCCAAGGCGTTAATCACTGCATTGCCGAAACTGCCTGAGCCGGGACTACGACATGCTGCTGCATGTGTTGACTGGCTTGCAATTCCTGGTTCTTCCGCTCATGTTGTCCAACGCTCTGTCATGGATCTCTGCGAACATGGGTCCATCAAGCGCTCTGAACGATCTGCCTTCCCCACCGACTACTTGGTACCTGAATATTTCCTGAAAAAAATAATTCCTGATATTTTCGACATCGGTTTCCTCTTGCAGTGATCTCTATTTTCAGCGGCCTATCGGATTTATTTTCTTGATAGACACATAAGCGAAGAGAAATTTCCACCCAGAAGAAGGAGAGAGAATGGCTCAAACCCAAAAAATGACCGTCGTGCAACTAACCATGTTGACGGTGGTCAATATGCTTGGATCCGGCATTGTTCTCTTACCTACCAAGCTGGCGCAGGTGGGAGCCATCTCCATCCTTTCCTGGCTGGTGACTGCGACAGGCTCTCTGGCACTGGCCTATGCATTCGCCCAATGCGGCATGCTCAGCCGCAAGTCTGGCGGCATGGGGGGCTATGCCGAATACGCGTTTGGCCGGGCTGGCAACTATCTGGTGAATTACACCTATGGCACTTCGCTTCTGATCGCCAACGTGGCGATCGGCATCACCGCCGTGGGCTACCTGACCGAACTGTTTTCCCTGCAGCTCAGCCCCGTGGGCGTCGGCTTGATGACGATTGCCTTGCTGTGGATCACCACCTTTGCCAATTTTGGCGGGGCCAGCGTGACCGGCAAGATCGGAGGAGTGACTGTGTGGGGAGTGATCCTGCCCGTGGTTGGCGTCTCCACATTTGGCTGGTTCTGGTTCAGCCCCAGTACCTACGCCGAAGCCTGGAACCCACATGGACTGTCCTTCCTGCAGGCCGCCAGCTCTTCCGTGGCCATCACGTTGTGGGCATTTCTGGGCATGGAGTCTGCCTGCGCCAACGCCGATGCCGTGGAAAATCCCGAAAGGAACGTACCGATTGCCGTGCTGGGTGGCACGGTCGGTGCTGCAGTGATCTATATCGCCTCGACCAATGTCATGGCAGGCATCGTCTCCAATCCGGAACTGGCAGCGTCCACGGCCCCTTTTGGTCTGGTGTTCGCGCACATGTTCACTCCCCTGGTCGGGCAGATCATCATGGGACTGATGGTGCTGGCATGCATCGGCTCGTTGCTCGGCTGGCAGTTCACCATTGCGCAGGTGTTCAAGAGCTCTGCAGACACCGGGTACTTTCTGCCGATTTTTGCCAAGGTGAACAAGGCCGGCACGCCCATCGTAGCGATGCTGATTTTGCTGGCCGCCCAAACGGGCCTCGCCCTGCTCACCATCAGCCCCGACCTGACCAAGCAGTTTGACACGCTGGTCAACCTGGCGGTAGTCACAAACATCGTGCCCTATATCCTGTCCATGGCGGCCTTGATGAGCATCCAGAAGGTTGCCAATGTGCCCCCAAGAAAGCGCTGCTCGTCAACGTCATCTCCTGGGTTGCGGCAGCCTATAGCTACTTGGCGCTGTACAGCTCGGGCACCGAGGCCCTGATGCTGGGCGGCGTGGCCACCATTGCGGGCTTCACGCTCTACGGCTTTGTCAGCACCCGGATGATGCGCCTGGACCAGGAGCGCACCAACGCAGGTACTGCAACCTGAATAAGGTGGCAAGAAGAAGCCGGCGGCCTCTTCACTCCGACGCGGAGACGAAGAGATCGTGAAGCTGCCCAAGGTCATTGCAGACCTGTGCCAAGCACAAGGGAGTTCCTCCCTTGACTCTTCTCGAATTCATCACAACGGAGCCTGAAGATGTTTTTCAAAGCCCTGGACTATCCTACCGTCATCATCGACAGCGAGTTCGACTCACCACGCCTGCGCGGCAGCATCATCCGAGCCCTGGCCGAAGAGCTGGAAAACTCCAACCAGCGTGTGATGGCCAATCTCACGCTTGATGATGCGCGTGTCGCTGCACGAACCTATCTGGCAGCGTCGGCAGTTTTGATCTCCATCGATGCACACGAGGATGCGGATGAGCAGTTCCGCAAGATCCAGGATTTGCTGGAAGACAACCTGGCGCGCCATCCTCATCTGCCAGTGTTCTTCTATGGCGAACGAGGCTCCGTGGAGAAGGTTCCTACCAACCTTGTGAAATATGCGCGTGGCTACTTTTACCTGTTCGAGGACACCAAGAGTTTCATTGCACGGCAGGTGATGCGGGCTGCCGAGGAGTACATGGAACATTTGCTGCCGCCCTTCTTCAAGGCATTGATCAAGCACACGGCAAAGTCCAACTACTCCTGGTACACGCCGGGGCATGCGGGCGGTGTTGCGTTCACCAAATCCTCGGTGGGCCGTGCTTTCCACCAGTACTATGGTGAAAACACCCTGCGCAGCGACCTCTCCATCTCCGTGCCTGAACTGGGCTCCCTGCTCGACCATAGCGGCCCCATACGACAGGCCGAAGCCGACGCGGCCAGAAATTTCGGCGCCGACCACACCTTCTTCGTGACCAATGGCACCTCGACAGCCAACAAGATTGTCTGGCACGGCACGGTGGCGCGCGGCGATGTGGTGTTTGTCGACCGCAATTGCCACAAATCACTGCTGCACTCGCTGATCATGACCGGGGCCATTCCCGTGTACTTCTCGCCCAGCAGAAATGCGCACGGCATCATCGGGCCGATCAGCGAAGACCAGTTCTCACCCAAGACCATGCAGGCGCACATCGCACAGGTCCCGCTGGCCGCGCAGGCCATGAAAAACGGCGCCAAGCTGCGTATTGCGGTGGTGACCAACTCCACCTATGACGGCCTTTGCTACAACGCCGAGAAGATTGCCAAGAACATTGGCAGCGCGGTCGATTTTCTGCACTTTGACGAAGCCTGGTACGCCTACGCCGCCTTCCATCCGTTCTATGAGCACTACTACGGCATGGCCAAGGGCAAGCCGCGCGAGCAGGATGCCATTGTTTTCACGACCCATTCCACCCATAAGCTCCTGGCTGCGTTTTCGCAGGCGTCGATGGTGCATGTGCGTGACAGCCGCAAGCGCAAGCTGGACATGGGACGCTTCAACGAAGCCTTCATGATGCATACCTCCACCAGCCCGCTGTACCCGGTGATCGCGGCCTGCGATGTGGCCTCCAAGATGATGGAAGGAGCAGCGGGCACATCACTCGTGCAGGAGATGCACGACGAGTCCCTCGCGTTTCGCCGCGCCATGCTGCAAATCGAATCGGATCTGGACAAGAAGGATTGGTGGTTCAAGGTCTGGCAACCCGAGCTCGTAGCCAAAAACCTGCGCAAGTCCTCGACCCATATTCCGCCAGCCCAACCCAGGGACTGGCAGCTTCGCCCCGATGGCAAGTGGCATGGCTTTGACAAGCTGAGCGATGATTTTGTCATGATCGACCCCATCAAGGTCACGCTCACCATGCCGGGCCTGGACATGGATGGGCGCATGGGCAAACAGGGCATTCCTGCCAGCGTAGTCAGCAAATTCCTGTGGACGCGTGGCATCGTCGTGGAAAAAACCAACCTTTACTCGCTGCTGGTGCTCTTCTCGATGGGCATCACCAAGGGAAAGTGGGGAACCCTTGTGGCGGAGCTGATGAGTTTCAAGCAGCACTACGAGGCCAATAGCCCCTTGGCGCAGGTGCTGCCCGATCTAGTGGAGAGCTATCCACGGGTGTACGCCGACACCGGGCTGCGCGACCTGTGCGAGCGCCTGCATCAGTTCAATGTGAGTCACGATGTACCCAGGGTCATGCGCGAAATGTATGTGGAGCAGCCCGACATGGCCATGATTCCGGCAGATGCCTACAACCTGCTGGTGCAGGGCAAGGTCGAGAAGGTCGAGGTCAAAAAGCTCAAGGGACGTGTTGCTGCGACCATGCTGGTGCCCTATCCCCCAGGTATTCCGCTGATCATGCCTGGCGAGCGTTACAACGAAAAGGCGGATGCCATTTTCAAATACCTGCAGATTGCCGAAGCCCAGGATACCCAGGTGCCCGGCTTTGAGTCCGATATCCATGGCAGGGAGGTAGAGGTGGATGCGTCGGGAAAACGCCGCTATCTGGTGGAGGTTCTGGTTTCCTGACCGCCCTCACTCCCAAACAAAAAACCCGGCAAAGCCGGGTTTTCTTTTATATGGTGGGTGATACATGGATCGAACATGTGACCCCTGCCGTGTGAAGGCAGTGCTCTACCGCTGAGCTAATCACCCGATTGATACTGCAACTATCGCTGCTGCATCAAGACCGCAATTATGACACAGCTTTTTCGCCCACAGGAGAAACTCGCCAGATAGTTTTGCCTCCGCTCGATTTGTCGATCTGGTTGAGCACGTCCTCGTGCGCAGCTATCTCGTCGTCGCTCGCACGGATCACCTGCAGCTGCAGGCTGCTCAGGTCGAAGGCAGCCACGCGAACGCCCTGCTGCTGCTTGGGCGCTTCGTCGTCGGCGATCAGGAGGGCTTCCTGGCCGCGCGTCATGTTGATGTAGACGTCTGCGAGCAGCTCGGCGTCGAGCAACGCGCCGTGCAGCGTGCGGCCCGAGTTGTCGACTTCAAGACGATCACACAGCGCATCGAGCGAATTGCGCTTGCCGGGGAACAGTTCCTTGGCCATCACCAAGGTATCGATCACGCCTTCGATGTGCGCCTTCAGCGGCTTGTGGCCGCACATCTGCAGTTCCTTGTTCAGAAAGCCGATGTCGAATGGTGCGTTGTGGATGATCAGTTCCGCGCCCTGCAGGTATTCGAGGATCTCGTCGACCAGTTCCGGGAACTTGGGCTTGTCCTTCAGGAACTCGTTGCTGATGCCGTGCACCCGGAGCGCATCTTCATGGCTGTCGCGCTCGGGGTTGAAGTAGATGTGCAGGTTGCGGCCGGTGAGCTTGCGGTTCACCAACTCCACGCAGCCGAGTTCGATGATACGGTCACCCGTTTCAGCGGACAGGCCGGTGGTTTCCGTATCCAGCACGATCTGGCGTGACATCAGTGATTCTCCTTGGCGTGGTTGATGGAGTACTTGGGGATCTCCACGGTAACATCCTTCTGCGCAAGGATAGCCTGGCAGGACAGGCGCGATTGAGGCTCGAGGCCCCATGCACGGTCCAGCAGGTCTTCTTCCTCTTCCTCGGCCTCGTTGAGCGAGTTGAAGCCCTCGCGCACGATGACGTGGCACGTCGTGCATGCACAGCTCATGTCGCAGGCATGCTCGATGTTGATCTTGTTGTCCAGCAGCGCCTCGCAGATCGACGTGCCGGCCGGCGCGCTGATTTCGGCGCCTTGCGGGCAGTACTCTGGATGCGGAAGGATCTTGATGACTGGCATGTAGGTGGTTTCGCTTTGGATGTGTTCGTGATGTCCGGTGGGTCTGGGTGGGCCTGCTGCCTCAGATCGACTGGATGTTCTTGCCCGCCAGCGCCTCGCGGATGCCGCGGTTCATGCGCTGTGCCGCAAAGTGCTCGGTTCCCTTGGCCAGCGCCTGCGACGCGGCCTCGATCTCGCCCGCGTCCTGGCTGCTGGCCAGCAGGGCTTGCAGCGACTGCACGAGTGCATCGATGTCCGCGCGCTCCTGTGCCTGCAGCACATCGCCGTCGACTTCCAGCGCGCTCTGCGTCGCCATGATCAGGCGGTCGGCATCGACACGCGCCTCGACCACGGCCCGCGCCTTCATGTCGGCCTGCGCGGTGGCGAAGCCGTCTTGCAGCATGCGGGCGATCTGGTCGTCGGACAGCCCGTACGACGGCTTCACATCGACATGCGCCTCCACGCCGCTGCCCTGCTCCTTGGCACTCACGCTGAGCAGACCATCGGCATCGACCGTGAACGTCACACGGATACGCGCCGCGCCGGCGGCCATGGCGGGGATTCCGCGCAACTCGAAGCGCGCGAGACTGCGGCAGTCCGCCACCAGGTCGCGCTCGCCCTGCACCACATGGATGGCCATGGCGGTCTGGCCATCCTTGTAGGTCGTGAAGTCCTGCGCCTTGGCCGTGGGAATGGTTTCGTTGCGGCCGACGATGCGCTCGACCAGTCCGCCCATGGTCTCGATACCCAGCGACAGCGGAATCACGTCGAGCAGCAGCAGATCGCCAGCCGAATTGTTGCCGGCCAACTGGTTGGCCTGGATCGCTGCGCCCAGCGCGACGACCTCATCCGGGTTGAGGTTGGTGAGTGGCTCCTTGCCGAAGAACTCCTCGACCGCCTGCTGCACCTGCGGCATGCGCGTGGAGCCTCCCACCATGACGACGCCCTGCACTTCGCTGCGATCGATCTGCGCATCGCGCAGTGTGCGGCGCATCACAGAAAGCGTACGCTGCGTGAGCGCCTGCGTGGCCTCGAAGAAGTCCGCACGCGCCACGTCAAGGGTCTGCTCCTTGCCACCGATCGTTGCCGCAAACTTCGCGGATTCGGCACCCGTCAGCGCCTCCTTGCACGCGCGCGCGGCGATGCGCACGGCCGTCTTCTCTGCGGCGGACTGCGCCTGCACGCCCAGTTGCCCCTGCGCCCAATCGGCAAGCGCTGCATCGTAGTCGTCGCCACCCAATGCCGAATCACCGCCGGTGGCGATGACTTCAAAGACGCCCTGCGTGAGGCGCAGCACCGAAATGTCGAAGGTGCCGCCCCGAGGTCATAGACCGCGTAGACCCCCTCGGAGGAGTTGTCGAGGCCATAGGCGATCGCCGCGGCCGTCGGCTCGTTGATCAGGCGCAGCAGATTCAGCCCGGCAAGCCTGGCCGCATCCTTGGTGGCCTGGCGCTGCGCATCATCGAAATAGGCCGGCACGGTGATCACGGCGCCGTAGATGTCGTCGTTGAAGCTGTCCTCCGCGCGAAAGCGCAGCGTGGCCAGGATTTCAGCGCTCACCTCGACAGGCGATTTCGTGCCGCCAGCCGTCCGAATGGAAACCATTCCTTGGGCCGATGCATCGTTCTGCGCCAGCAGTTCATAGGGGAGCGATGCCCGGTCGGCAATGTCGTTCAAGCCACGCCCCATCAAGCGCTTGACCGAAGCAATGGTGTTGACCGGATCGGCCAGACGCGCGGCCACGGCATCATGGCCGATCTGGCGCCCGCCGCCTTCCATGTAGCGCACGACCGACGGCAGCAGCACCCTGCCCTCGGCATCCGGGAGGCATTCCGCAACGCCGTGGCGCACGGCGGCAACAAGGGAATGCGTGGTGCCCAGGTCAATGCCGACCGCGATCCGACGCTGGTGGGGATCGGGGGACTGACCGGGTTCTGAAATCTGCAAAAGCGCCATGGGTTATCTTCTCTGGAGGTGATTGCGGCATGCATGCCGCACATTCATCGTTCGTGCGTTCGCTGGCGTACCGACGGGGGCACGCGCCCTGCGCACTGGCAGCAAGGCCAGGCGAGGTCATCGGCGGGTGTTCGGCTATTGTCCCAGTTGCTCGCGCCGGACATCAACGTCGTGGGCAAAACGCGCAATGAACATGAGGGCTCTCACCTGCTGCGCCGCGCCCGCATAGTCGTGCTGCTCGTCAATCAGCGCCGCGCATCGCGCCAACGCGCTCCGGCGCTCCGCCTGGACCATGTCGTCCAGGTCGTCGAGCGCCGCTTCCGAAGCCGCCTCATCGAGCGCCTCGCGCCACTCCATCTGCTGCATCAGGAAGGCCGCAGGCATGGCCGTGTTGTCCTCTGCACCAATGGAGACGCCATGGAGTTCGCAAAGATAGGCCGCGCGCTTGAGCGGATCCTTCAGGCGCTGGTAGGCCTCGTTGATGCGCACCGACCACTGCATGGCCACGCGCTGCGCCGCGGCGCCCTGCGCCGAGAAGCGGTCAGGATGCGCCTCGCGCTGCAAGTCCTTCCAGCGCGCCGCGAGCACGGCGCCATCCTGCGCGAATAGGCGAGGAATGCCAAACAGTTCGAAATCGTCAGATTGCAGATGGAGGTTCATAAAAAAACCGCCAGTGCGCAAGCGTTGGCGGGTTCTCTGAGGTGCATGAAAGTGCGCTGTTCCTGCCCAATGTCCCGGACAGGAATGCGCCCTTGCGCTCTAGGGAGCCTCTGCAAAACCCTCGCCAATCGGTTGGACGCGGATCGGGATGAGCCGCAAGGCGTCTTTTGAAGGCAATAGCCGTAGCTATTGACGAAAAAGACAACGCTGCGGATCGCCCGCGGCCGCGTTCAGACGATGGCAGGGAGTTTTGCAGAGGTTCCCCAGGGGCCTTAGACCCGGAAGCTTTCCCCGCAACCGCAACGGTCTCGCTCGTTGGGGTTGTTGAACTTGAAGCCTTCGTTCAGACCTTCGCGCACGAAGTCGAGCTCGGTGCCGTCAATGTAGGCCAGGCTCTTCGGGTCGATCAGCAGCTTCACGCCATGGGTCTCGAAGATGATGTCCTCGGGTGCCTGATCGTCCACATACTCCAGCTTGTAGGCCAGTCCCGAGCAGCCGGTGGTCTTCACGCCCAGGCGCACGCCAAGCCCCTTGCCCCGGCGGGACAGGTAGCGGCTCACGTGCCGTGCGGCAGCTTCGGTCAGTGTCACTGCCATGTTGTTCAGGCCGCTGTCGAATCGGCAGTGACGGTTTCGCCGCGCTTGGCCTTGTAGTCGCTCACGGCTGCCTTGATGGCGTCTTCGGCCAGGATGGAGCAGTGAATCTTCACGGGAGGCAGCGCCAGCTCTTCGGCGATCACGCTGTTCTTGAGCGCGGCGGCCTCGTCCAGCGTCTTGCCCTTGACCCACTCGGTCACGAGCGAGGACGAGGCAATCGCCGAGCCGCAGCCGTAGGTCTTGAAGCGCGCGTCTTCGATGACCCCGGTCTCCGGGTTCACCTTGATCTGCAGCTTCATCACGTCGCCGCATGCCGGTGCGCCGACCATGCCGGTGCCCACTGTGTCGTCGCCCTTGTCGAACGAACCCACGTTGCGGGGGTTCTCGTAATGGTCGATCACTTTGTCTGAATAAGCCATGGTGTACTCCTTTTTCTGCGTCTGCCGCCGGCCTCTTGGTGTGCGAGGACCGCGAGCGGGGCGCAGCGATCAATATGAAATCAGTGCGCAGCCCACTGGATGGTGCTCAGGTCGACGCCATCCTTGAACATCTCCCACAGCGGGCTCAACTCACGCAGCTTGGCCACGTTGTGGCGGATGGTGGAGATCGCGTAGTCGATCTCTTCCTCGGTCGTGAAGCGGCCGATGGTCATGCGCAGGCTGCTGTGGGCGAGCTCGTCGCTGCGGCCGAGCGCGCGCAGCACGTAGCTCGGCTCCAGGCTTGCGGAGGTGCAGGCGGAACCCGACGACACCGCCAGGCCCTTGATACCCATGATCAGCGATTCGCCTTCGACGAAGTTGAAGCTCATGTTCAGGTTCTGCGGAACGCGGTGCTCCATGCTGCCGTTGATGAACACCTGCTCGATGTCCTTCAGGCCGTCGAGCAGGCGCTTTTGCAGCGCTGCCGCCTTGGCATTCACCTCGTTCATTTCCAGCTTGATGATGCGGAACGCCTCACCCATGCCGACGATCTGGTGCGTGGGCAGCGTGCCGGAGCGCATGCCGCGCTCATGGCCACCACCATGGATCTGAGCCTCCAGGCGCACGCGCGGCTTGCGGCGCACGTAGAGCGCACCGACGCCCTTGGGGCCGTAGGTCTTGTGGGCGGTCATGCTCATCAGGTCGATGGGCAGCTTGTTCAGGTCGATCTCGACACGGCCCGTGGCCTGTGCGGCATCGACGTGGAAGATGATGCCCTTCTCGCGGCAGATCGTGCCGATCGCAGGAATGTCCTGGATCACGCCGATCTCGTTGTTCACGAACAGCACGCTCACGAGGATGGTGTCCGGGCGGATCGCCGCCTTGAAGGCTTCCAGGTCAAGCAGACCGTCTTCCTTCACGTCCATGTAGGTGACCTCGAAGCCCTGGCGCTCGAGTTCGCGCATGGTGTCCAGCACGGCCTTGTGCTCAGTCTTGAGCGTAATGAGGTGCTTGCCCTTGCCCTTGTAGAACTGCGCTGCGCCCTTCAGTGCCAGGTTGATCGACTCGGTGGCGCCGCTGGTCCAGACGATCTCGCGTGGATCGGCACCCACCAGGTCGGCCACATGGCCGCGCGACTTCTCGATGGCCTCTTCGGCCTCCCAGCCCCAGGCATGGCTGCGCGAAGCTGCGTTGCCGAAATGTTCGCGCAACCAGGGGATCATCGCGTCAACAACACGGGGATCCACCGGGGTGGTCGCACCGTAGTCCAGGTAAATGGGGAAATGGGGAGTCATGTCCATGGCTATCTCGCTTTAGCGATCTGGCTGGCGAATGTCAGTTAACAGAAGGGTTCAAAAAAAGATCCGGCATATGCAGCAGCGCGGCCAGCCATGCTGGCCCTTGCGCCACCACGCTGCTGATCAGGACTTGGCGAAAACGTTGCCCAGTGCGAACACCGAGTTCGGCGCGTTCACGCGGATCGGCTTGACCACCGGGGTCGTGGAGATCGCACGGCGAGCCACTGGCTTGTCCTCGATCTGCACACCCTTGGCGAGTTGGTCATCGACGAGCTTCTGCAGCGTGACGGAATCGAGAAACTCCACCATGCGCTGGTTCAGCGAAGCCCACAGCTCGTGCGTCATGCAGCGACCTGCTTCGCCCAGGCAGTTTTCCTTGCCACCGCACTGGGTCGCATCGATGGGTTCGTCCACGGACACGATGATGTCGGCCACGGTGATGTCGCCGGCCTTGCGGGCCAGCGTATAGCCACCGCCCGGGCCACGGGTGGATTCCACCAGCTCGTGGCGGCGCAGCTTGCCGAAGAGTTGTTCCAGATACGACAGGGAAATCTGCTGACGCTGGCTGATGGCCGCCAGGGTGACTGGGCCATTGTTCTGGCGCAGGGCCAGATCGATCATGGCAGTGACCGCAAAACGGCCTTTGGTTGTGAGACGCATCGCAAGCTCCTTGTTGGTTCAGGCTTGATCGTTTGATAATCGCCACGGATCGCCTTTCGGCAACCCGGGCACCACCGTCTCCGCCCGCTCTCCGACGCGGCATGAACACGAGGTTCGCCCGCCAGAGCCCTAAATATTGTGGGGTTGTTTTCTTGAGTAATTAGCCCAAGTATAACACAAATCCCTATTGTTTTTGTCGGGTAACTGAATTCGTCAGGCTCGAGGGCCTCCAAACCCGGAATCGGAGACCCTGAAAACCGCATCCGCGCATCAGGCCAGGCGCTCGTTTCCGCCATGCGAGCCGAACACGCGATCCTTCAGGCGCGAGAGTTGGTCGCGCACCTTGGCGGCCTGCTCGAACTCCAGATTGCGTGCGTGATCCATCATGGCCTTCTCCAGGCGCTTGATCTCCCGCGCGATGTCCTTCTCGGACATCTCTTCCAGCTCCAGATCCCGGGCCGCCTGCTGCTGCAGGCGTTCCGTCTCCTGGCCGGCCTTCTCGCTATAGACACCATCAATCAGGTCTTTTACCTGCTTGACAATGCTTCGCGGCGTGATGCCGTTTTCCTCGTTGTATGCGATCTGTTTTGCGCGCCGTCGTTCCGTTTCTCCCATGGCTTTTTTCATGGATTCCGTTACACGGTCGGCGTACAGGATCGCCGTGCCCTCCGCATTGCGGGCAGCACGGCCGATCGTCTGGATCAGGCTGCGCTCCGCGCGCAGGAAGCCTTCCTTGTCAGCATCGAGGATGGCCACCAGCGACACCTCGGGAATGTCCAGCCCCTCGCGCAGCAGGTTGATGCCGACCAGCACGTCAAATGCACCCAGGCGCAGGTCGCGGATGATCTCCACGCGCTCGACCGTGTCCACGTCCGAGTGCAGGTAGCGCACCTTCACGCCGTTGTCGGACAGATACTCGGTGAGCTGCTCGGCCATGCGCTTGGTCAGCGTTGTAATGAGTACCCGTTGATTCTTTTCAACCCGAATGCGTATTTCCTGCAGCACGTCGTCCACCTGATGGGTGGCCGGGCGCACTTCGACGATCGGATCAACAAGCCCGGTGGGCCGCACGACCTGGTCGACGACCTGGCCCGAATGTTGTTTTTCGTAGTCAGCCGGCGTCGCGGAGACGAACACCACCTGGCGCATGCGCTGCTCGAACTCCTCGAACTTGAGCGGGCGGTTGTCCAGCGCCGAAGGCAGTCGGAACCCGTACTCCACGAGCGTCGTCTTGCGGGCGCGGTCGCCGTTGTACATGGCGTTGAGCTGGCCGATCATCTGGTGGCTCTCGTCCAGGAACATGATCGAGTCGCGCGGCATGTAGTCGGTGAGCGTGCTTGGAGGATCGCCGGGCGCCGAGCCCGAGAGATGACGCGTGTAGTTCTCGATTCCCTTGCAGTGCCCCACCTCGCTGAGCATTTCCACATCGAAACGCGTACGCTGCTCGAGGCGCTGCGCCTCGACCAGCTTGCCCTCCTTCACAAAGAACTTCAGGCGCTCGTCGAGTTCGAGCTTGATCGTCTCCACCGCGGCCAGCACCTTGTCACGCGGCGTGACGTAGTGGCTGCTCGGATAGACCGTGAAACGCGGAATCTTCTGCTGCACGCGCCCGGTGAGCGGATCGAAGAGCTGCAGGCTGTCGACCTCGTCGTCGAACAGCTCGATGCGCAGCGCCAGCTCGGAGTGCTCGGCCGGGAATACGTCGATCGTATCGCCGCGCACGCGGAACTTCCCGCGGCTGAAATCCTGCTCGTTGCGCTGGTACTGCATGCGGATGAGCTGCCCGATCGCGTCGCGCTGCGAAAGCTTGTCGCCCTGGCGCAGCGTCATCACCATCTGGTGGTAGCTCGAAGGCTCACCGATGCCGTAGATGGCCGAGACGGTCGCCACGATCACCACGTCGCGCCGCTCGAGCAGGCTCTTGGTGCAGGACAGGCGCATCTGCTCGATATGCTCGTTGATTGCGCTGTCCTTCTCGATGAAGAGGTCGCGCTGCGGCACGTAGGCCTCCGGCTGGTAATAGTCGTAGTAGCTCACAAAGTACTCCACGGCGTTCTTCGGGAAGAACTCGCGGAATTCGCTGTAGAGCTGCGCCGCCAGCGTCTTGTTGGGCGCAAACACGATGGCCGGGCGCCCCAGCCGCGCGATCACGTTCGCCATCGTGAAGGTCTTGCCCGAGCCGGTCACCCCCAGCAGCGTCTGGAAGGCCTCGCCATCGTTCACCCCTTCCACCAGGCGGGCGATGGCCTCCGGCTGGTCGCCGGCCGGTGGATAGGGCTGGTAGAGCTGAAATGGAGAGCCCGGGAAGGAAACAAACTCGCCTTCAGCTACTTCTGTGGTGACTTCATGCATGACTTGTAAACGCAACGATGGCTTGCGCCGTTAAAATCGGGGGTTGCCCCTCAAGGCAAATCGACCGGATGGCTGCGAGCAACACGCATGCACCCTGCATGCAGCGCTGGCACCGCCTCTCGGCCTTGGCTAGTTTAGTTGGGGGCACCGCATCAGATTTCCACCCTTCAAGGACTTTTCATGTCTCTCTTCACCGCCGTCGAGATGGCCCCGCGTGACCCCATTCTGGGTCTGAACGAACAATTTGCCGCTGATACCAACCCCAACAAGGTGAATCTCGGCGTGGGCGTGTACTTCGACGATAACGGCAAGCTCCCCCTGCTGAAGTGCGTGCAGGCAGCAGAAAAAGCCATGATGGACAAGCCGTCCGCTCGTGGCTACCTGCCCATCGACGGTATCGCAAGCTATGACAGCGCCGTCAAGGCACTGGTGTTTGGTGCCGAGTCCGACGTGGTCAAGGCCGGCCGCGTGGCCACCGTGCAAGCCGTGGGTGGCACGGGTGGCCTGAAGATCGGTGCCGACTTCCTCAAGAAGCTCAGCCCGAACGCCAAGGTGCTGATCTCCGACCCGAGCTGGGAAAACCACAAGGCCATCTTCACCAATGCCGGTTTTGAAGTCGGCACGTACCGCTACTACGACGCGGCCACTCGCACGGTCAATTTCGAAGGCATGCTGGCCGACCTGAACGCTGCCGCTGCCGGCACCGTGGTCGTGCTGCACGCCTGCTGCCACAACCCCACCGGCTATGACATCACGGCCGAGCAGTGGGACCAGGTGATCGCCACCGTCAAGGCCCGCAACCTGGTCGCATTCCTCGACATGGCCTACCAGGGCTTCGGCCATGGCCTGAAGGAAGATGGCGCCGTCGTGGGCAAGTTCGTTGCCGCCGGCCTGACCATCTTCGTGTCGACCTCGTTCTCCAAGAGCTTCAGCCTGTATGGCGAGCGCGTGGGCGCCCTGTCCGTGGTGGCCACCGACAAGGACGAAGCCGCCCGCGTGCTGTCGCAACTGAAGATCGTGATCCGCACCAACTACTCCAACCCGCCGACACATGGCGGCGCCGTGGTTTCCGCCGTGCTCAACACCCCCGAACTGCGTGCGCAGTGGGAAGAAGAGCTGGGCGAAATGCGCGTGCGCATCAAGGCCATGCGCCAGAAGCTGGTGGACGGTCTGAAGGCTGCCGGCGTGAAGCAGGACATGAGCTTCATCACCACCCAGATCGGCATGTTCTCGTATTCGGGCCTCTCCAAGGACCAGATGATCCGCCTGCGTTCGGAATTTGGCGTGTACGGCACCGACACCGGCCGCATGTGCGTGGCTGCGCTGAACAGCAAGAACGTCGAGTACGTCTGCAAGGCCATCGCCGCCGTGATGTAAGACGCCGAGGAGGAGCGCCATGCGTTTCTCTTCGCTCACCCTTCAAAGGCCGCTTCCCTCGAGGCGGCCTTTTTGCCTTCTCTCGGGATGCGAACCCGGATGTCCGGGCGCTGACCATGCATGCCGGCGCCCCGCGCGGTTCACCCCCAGATCACGGACCGCATCGATATCGATGCGGACTGAAACCCCGTGTTGAAGAATCTCGGCATTTCCCTGGCGCTTGCCGCGCCCGCAGCGTAGAGCAGCGGCAGGTAGTGCTCGTGCGTCGGGTGCGCAAGCCGCGCCAGCTCGCCCTGCTTCTGGAACTGCACGAGCGACTCCAGCTCCCCGCGCTTGATGTGTCCCTGCACCTGCTCGTCGAACTCCGTGGCCCAGTCATAGGCCTCGTTCGGCGCGGAGCCGCGCTTCGTCCTGCGCAGGTTGTGGACCGCGTTGCCGCTGCCCACGATCAGCACGCCGCGCTCGCGCAATGCGCCCAGCTGGCGGCCCAGCGCGAAATGCGCCTCGGGGCTTCGGGCATAGTCCATGCTCAACTGGATCACCGGGATCTGCGCCTTGGGGAACATCGGCTTGAGCACCGACCAGGTTCCATGGTCCAGCCCCCACTCGCCCTCGTCGACCTTGAGCGGCTGCCGGTCTGCCGGCGAGCGAAGCTCTCCCGCCAAGGCCCTGGCGACGGCCGGTGCGCCGGGCGCGGGATATTGCTGCTCATGCAGCTCGCGCGGAAAACCGCTGAAATCGTGGATCGTGCGCGGATCGCTCATTCCCGTGAGATACCAGCCATCCTTGGTCAGCCAGTGGGCGGAAATACACAGGATGAGCTGCGGCTGGACGCTGCGTGCCGAGAGCGCCTGGCCGACCTGCTGCCAGCTGCGGCGCCAGAGGTTGTCCTCGATGGCATTCATCGGACTGCCGTGACCGACGAACAGCACCGGCATGCGCGGTGACGGCCGCAGGGAATCCAGCAGGGTGCGCACCTGCGCGGCATTCGCACGCAGGGAAATGCCGCCGAGCGCGACGGGAAGCGCGGCCAGCCCAGCCAATGCGGCGAGCGAGGTTCTACGTTGAAACATGGATAAAACAGGAAGACAGGGGCCAGGAAGGAATGGACAGCGAACCGCTGTATCGGAGCACGACGGGGCATCGAAGTTCCATCCTCTGCTCTGCCACGTTTTCCGGCACCCCCTACCCTGTCCTGTCATCCGCCGCAGGCAGTCGCACGCGCCCTTCACGGAAGGCCCGAGACAGGACCTGGGGGGTCGCGCAGATGTGAGCCTCGAGCGCCAATGCCGCCCGTGCGTCCTGTCCCGACATGGCGAGCTCGTAGATCTCCGCATGTTCGGCATGCACGTCGCGCACGGCTCCGGGCAGGTCCATCGCGTAGCGGCGGTAGCGCTCACCGTGCCGTGCCAGCATGCGCAGGATCTTCAATTCCCACGGTGACGGCCGGCCGGCCAGCAGCATCTCGTGGAAGCGCAGATTGAGCGCTTCCCAGCGGCCGCGGTTGTCGCGCGTGAGCGGCTGCTCCAGCCTGGAGAGATCTTCATAGCTCGCCCTGAGCTCGCTGCGCCAATGATCGTCGCCATGGCGGATCGACTCGCGCAGCGCGTGGGTCTCGATGTGCACGCGCAGTCGCGTGATGTCCTCCAGGTCCTCGATGGCGATCGGCGAGACACGGAACCCCCGCTGTCCCTCGGCCGTAACCAGTGCGTCACTCACCAGCCGGGTCAGCGACTCGCGCAGCGTGCCCGCCCCCACGGCGTAGCGCTGGCGCAGATGCTCCACGCGCAACTTGCTGCCGGGCAGCAGCCGGCCTTCGATGATGTCGGTGCGCAGTTCCGTGTAGGTCTTCTCGGTGAGAGTGCGCGTGGCATCGCTGCTCGGGTCGAGCGTGTCGTCCATCAGCGAAGGGATCAGGAAAGCGCGCTTGGCCATGGTGCTCAGCCTCCCGCATGCCCTGGTGCGGTGCGCTCCCGGGCACGCGCCAGGCGATAGCTCAGCTGCGGACGCGTCATGCCCAGCACGCGTGCGGCGGCCGCCAGATTGCCGCCCGCGCGGCGCACCGCCTCCTGGAGCAGCCCATCCTCGAAGGCGTCCAGCGACAGCCCCTGCGCAAGCACTGCGTCATAGAGGCCTGCGGGTTCCGCTGGTGCGGCGCCCTCCGTCCGAGGCGAGATGAGCAACCCCTGCTCATCGACCATGCTGGCATCGCTGCGCTCGCTCCAGTGGGGAAACAGCGCCTGCACATCGATCATTTCGCCCGATGCGGTCAGGATCAACCCGCGCTCCATGAGATTCTCGAGTTCGCGCACATTGCCGGGCCAGGAATGGCTGCGCAGCGCCGCCAGCGCGCGGTCGGTCAGGCCGGTCACCTGCTTGCCATGCAATGCAGAGAACTTCTGCAGCATGTGCATGGCCAGCATCTCGATGTCCTCGGCCCGCTCGCGCAGCGCCGGGATGTGGACCGGATAGACATTCAGCCGATACAGCAGGTCACGCCTGAAATGCCCCGCCTCCACGGCCTTTTCCAGATCCACGTTGGTCGCCGCGATCACGCGCACATCCACCTTGATGGCCCGCGTGCCGCCCAGCCGCTCGATCTCGCCACTTTGCAGCACGCGCAGCAGCTTGGCCTGCGCCGCCAGCGGCAGCTCGCCCAGTTCGTCGAGCAGCAGCGTGCCGCCGTTCGCGCGCTCGAAGCGCCCCACCCGCATGCTGGAGGCTCCGGTATAGGCGCCCTTCTCGGCGCCGAACAGTTCGCTCTCTATCAGTTCCGCAGGCAGTGCCGCGCAATTGATCGCGACAAAGGGCTTGTCGGCGCGCGCACTCATCGCGTGCAGGGCACTGGCAAAACGCTCCTTGCCGACACCTGTCTCGCCCGTGAGCAGCACCGTGACCTGCGTGGGGGCTGCCTTCTGCAGGAGCTCCACCGCCCCCTTGAAGGCGCGCGAACGCCCGAGCAGCGGACCTTGCTCGTCCGCCGGCTTGAGACGCGAGCGCAGCGCCTCGACCTGCGAGTGCAGGTCATCGAGCCGAACGAGCATCGAGTCGGGAGCATAGTCCCGCGCGAGCTGCTCTCCTTCCGGCCACTCGTGTACGAAGCGCCCCTCGATCAGGCAGTATGGCTGGCCGCAGGCCGTGCACTGCACTTCCTTGAAGATCACCGGCCTTCGGAAAAAGGCGCTGCTGTAGCCGGACGCATAGCCCAGCAGCATCCAGCAGGCAGGCTCTTCCTGCGGCCCCCACTCGCGCAGGTGGGCCTCGGACTCCCAGCTGTGGTCCCAGCGCACCTCGCAGCGAAAGCGGCCGGCCTCCTCGTCCACCTCGAACACCTGCGGCGTTGCGCGCACCGCCCCTTCAAGCCGGTGCAACTGCGGCCCCACGGCGAACATGTCGAACACGCTGGCCTCCGGCCGGATCTGCCGCGCTAGCAACGCATCGCGCTCGCCCGAGGCATAACCCGCACGCATGAGCAGGCGGCGCGTGTGCTTGGGACCCACGGTGTCCATGAGCTCCTGGCGCAAGGCGGTCAGCGAGGCCGAGTGCAGGAGCAGCATGCGCTGGCCGGACAGCCAGATCAGCCCATCCTCGGTGGAAAAGCGGATCAGGCGGCGCAGGTCGGCATCCGAGGGCAAGGGGCGGTCAGGACTGGGCATGGACCAACTATCGATAAAACAGCAGGACAAGACCATCGGGTCTTGCCCGAGGTCCCGCACCCGCGAATTGATCATTTGATGACCTTCCAACGCGCGGATTGATCATTTCATCATGCTGCACCGCAGCACCCGGGCCTTCTATCCGAGACAGATGCCGCACAGGCTGTGCAAAGCGTCACCCGGACGACACCCCGCACCGGAAACGGTAGGGAGTAACCCTCAATTTATCGATATTTTTGGATTTCAAACGAAAGTTGGCACGCGCCGTGCAAACAGGCAGGCAACAACCCGCCAGGAGTGATCAATGCAAGACATGCGTACCGCCCCGACATCGAACAGCACCGAGCTTCCCGTCTGCGACCTTTCGTGCCGCAGCGTGCGCATACAGCGGCGCCGCGACAACGGGTTCGTGGAGTTCGAGTTCTCCGTCGGCTGGCCCGAGCTGGTGGTGGAACTGACGATGAAGGAGAGCGACTTCCAGTCCTTTTGCAAGGAGCAGCAGGTGAACCCGCTCTAGGCGACCTGCCCCCCCGATAGCAACCGACCGCACCACAGGAGACAAGAACCATGAACATTGAATTGCAGGCGCGCGAGATCCAGCCGCTGCGCCAGACCTTCGACCGCGTCGCCACCTACACGGGCGACAAGCCGGCATCGCGCTATCTCGAAGCCACGCTCGGCGCGCAGCCGACCGAGCAATTCCACTATCGCCCCACATGGGAAGAAGGCTTCGAGATCTATGACACGCGGCGCACGGCCATCCAGCTGAAGGACTGGAATGCGCTGCGCGATCCGCGACAGTTCTACTACGCCACCTGGGCCATGGCCCGCGCGCGCCAGCAGGACGCCATGGAGGCCAACTACCAGTTCGTCGAGTCGCGCGGCCTCGCACAGAAGATGTCCGATGCGATGCGTGCGCAGGTCTGCACCGTGCTGATGCCGCTGCGCCATGTGGCCTTCGGCGGCAACATGAACAACTGCAACATCTGCTCCCGCGGCTACGGCACGCCCTTCACCGCGCCGGCGATGTTCCATGCCATGGACCAGCTCGGCGTGGCGCAGTACATCACCCGCCTCGGACTCGCGCTCGAGGAGCCCGGCGCGCTCGAGGCAGGCAAGAACGACTGGCTGGGCGCCGAGGCATGGCAGCCGCTGCGCGAACTGGTCGAGGACACCTTCGTGCTCAAGGACCCGGTGGAGCTGTTCGTCGCACAGAACCTGGCACTCGACGGCCAGCTGTATCCGCTGGTCTTCGGCCACTACGTGGACGACCACCTGGCGCTCAAGGGCGGCACGGCCGTCGCCATGCTGACCTCCTTCATCCCGGAGTGGCACGCCGAGTCGAACCGCTGGGTCGATGCCGTGGTCAAGACGGCCGCGAGTGAATCCGGACACAACCAGGAACTGCTCACGCGCTGGTACCGGCACTGGGCCGACCGTGCCACGGCGGCTCTCGAACCGGTTGCACGCCTCGCGCTGGGCGACGACGCCGCCCCGCTGCAAACCGAAGTGCGCGAGGGCCTTGACGCCCGCGCGCGCAAGGCTGGCCTGGCCATCGGCTGAACCACTGGATGAACGGAAGGAGACGTACGACATGCAAGCAGACCACACCGGCACCGAAGCCACTCGCTCCAAGGTGTTCATTGCGTTCCAGGACAACGAGGAATCACGCGCCGTGATCGAGGCCGTGCTCGCCGACAACACCGAGGCCACGGCCGCCTATGCACCGGGGCTCGTGAAGATCGACTGCCCCGGGCGCCTCGTGATCCGCCGCGAAAGCATCGAGGAGATCACCGGCCAGCCCTACAACCTGCAGCAAATCCAGATCAACCTGGTGACGCTCTCGGGCCACGTCAATGAAGACGACGACGAATTCTCGCTGAGCTGGGGCCGCTGAGCGCGCCGCCACCCATCACCCGCATCAACAGCAACGGAGACAGACATCATGGATACACCCGTAGTCAAGAAGAAGCTCGGCCTCAAGGAGCGCTACACCGCCATGACCCGCGGACTCGCCTGGGACACCACCTACCAGCCCATGGACAAGGTGTTCCCCTACGACCGCTACGAGGGCATCAAGATCCACGACTGGGACAAGTGGGAAGACCCGTTCCGCCTGACCATGGACGCCTACTGGAAATACCAGGGCGAGAAGGAGAAGAAGCTCTACGCGGTCATCGAGGCCTTTGCGCAGAACAACGGCCAGCTTGGGGTGACGGACGCACGCTACATCAATGCACTCAAGCTGTTCATCCAGGGCGTGACGCCGCTGGAATATGCCGCGCACCGGGGCTTCGCACATGTCGGCCGCCACTTCACCGGCGCAGGCGCCCGCGTGGCCGCCCAGATGCAATCGATCGACGAGCTGCGCCATTTCCAGACCGAGACGCACGCGATCAGCCACTACAACAAGTACTTCAACGGCATCCACAATTCGGCCGAGTGGTACCAGCGCGTGTGGTACCTCTCGGTGCCCAAGTCGTTCTTCGAGGACGCGATGTCCGCCGGGCCGTTCGAGTTCCTCACCGCCGTCAGCTTCTCGTTCGAATACGTGTTGACCAACCTGCTGTTCGTGCCCTTCATGTCGGGCGCGGCGCACAACGGTGATCTCTCGACGGTGACCTTCGGCTTCTCGGCGCAGAGCGACGAGTCGCGCCACATGACGCTGGGCATCGAATGCATCAAGTTCATGCTGGAGCAGGACCCGGACAACGTGCCCATCGTGCAGCGTTGGATAGACAAGTGGTTCTGGCGTGGCTACCGCCTGCTCACGCTGGTGGCGATGATGCAGGACTACATGCTGCCCAAGCGCGTGATGAGCTGGAAGGAAGCCTGGGAGATGTACGCCGAGGAAAACGGCGGAGCCCTCTTCCGCGATCTCGCACGCTACGGCATCCGCGAGCCCGCGGGCTGGAAGGAGGCTTGCGAGGGCAAGGACCACATCAGCCACCAGGCCTGGAATACCTTCTACAACTACGCGGCGGCCGCGCCCTTCCACACCTGGGTGCCGAACGACGACGAGATGACCTGGCTCTCGCAGAAGTATCCGGACAGCTTCGACAGGCTCTACCGTCCGCGCCTGGAACACTTCCGTACCGAACAGCAGCATGGCAGGCGCTTCTACAACACCACGCTGCCCATGCTGTGCACCACCTGCCAGATCCCGATGGTGTTCACCGAGCCCGGCGACCCGACGCGCATCTGCTACCGCCAGTCCACTTATCTCGGCGACAAGTACCACTTCTGCAGCGACGGCTGCAAGCATGTGTTCGACGGCGAGCCCGAGAAGTACGTGCAGTCGTGGCTGCCCGTGCACCAGATCTACCAGGGCCACTGCTTCAAGGAGGGGACCGACCCGACCCGGGAGGGCTTCGATCCGCTGGCGGCCGTGCTCGACTGGTACGGCATCAACGTGGGGCGCGACAACTTCGACTTCGAAGGATCGGAAGACCAGAAGAACTTCGCGGCCTGGCGCGGCAGCGCCACGGCGAATGCAGACAGCAAGAACCCCGCAGGAGATACAGCATGAGCGTGACCGCCCTCTACCCGTACAGCTTCGAGGCCAAGGACCGGCGCGAGAACTTCCCCGCGCCCCTGCTCTTCATCGGATGGGAAGACCACCACATGTTCTGCTCTCCCGTCTGCCTGCCGCTTCCGGCCGAAACGCCGTTCGGTGCGCTGGCGCAGGCGGTGCTCCCGGGCGTCTACGGCGCGCACCCTGATTTCGCGCGCATCGACTGGGACGCGGTGCAGTGGTTCAAGTCCGGGGAGCGCTGGCATCCCGATCCCACGCGCTCGCTGGCCGACAACGGCCTCGAGCACAAGGACGTGATCCGCTTCCGCACCCCGGGCCTTGCGGGCATCGCGGGATCGTTCGCCTGAACCGGCGGGACGCATGGACATCGGCATGAATGCGGAGCTGACATCATGAGCTACCAACTGACCCTGGAACCGCTGGGCGCCACCATCGAGGTGGAAGAAGGCCAGACCCTGCTCGACGCCGCGTTGCGACAGGGTATCTACATTCCGCACGCCTGTGGCCACGGCCTGTGCGGCACCTGCAAGGTGCAGGTCTGCGAGGGCGAGGTCGACCACGGCGCGGCCAATCCGTTCGCGCTGATGGACATGGAGCGGGACGACGGCAAGACCCTTGCCTGCTGCGCCACGCTGCAGACCGACGCCACCATCGAGGCCGATATCGAGGACGAGCCCGACGCGCTGGTGATTCCTGTGCGCGACTTCGCGGCAACCGTCACGCGCATCGAGCAGCTCACTCCGACCATCAAGGCGCTGCACCTGCGCCTTGACACGCCCATCCACTACCAGGCCGGGCAGTATGTGCAGGTGCAGATCCCCGGGCTCGGCCAGTCGCGGGCCTTCTCCATTGCCAACGCGCCCGGCGAGGACGGCACGGCGCTCGACATCGAGCTCAACGTGCGCCAGGTGCCGGGCGGCGCGGGCACCGCATGGCTGCATGAGTCGCTCTCGCAGGGCGACACGCTCGCGATCTCGGGTCCCTACGGCCGTTTCTTCGTGCGCCACTCGGCCGCCCAGCCCATGGTGTTCATGGCCGGTGGCTCGGGACTGTCAAGCCCGCGCGCCATGATCCACGAGCTGCTGGCACGCCGCTGCGAACACCCCATCACGCTGATCTACGGCCAGCGCAGCCGCGCCGAGCTGTACTACGACGAGGAGTTCCGCGCCCTCGCGGCGAAGTATCCGCACTTCACCTATGTGCCTGCCATCTCGGGCGACGGCAACGACGGGGAAGATGCCAGCTGGAGCGGCGCGCGAGGCTTCGTGCACGAGGCCGCCAAGGTCCATTTCGGCGGCAACTTCGCGGGTCGCAAGGCCTACCTGTGCGGTCCGCCGCCGATGATCGAGGCCTGCATCTCCACGCTGATGCAGGGCCGCTTGTTCGAGCGCGACATCTATACCGAGAAGTTCATCTCGGCCGCCGACGCACAGGGCGCGCGCAGCCCGCTGTTCAAGCGCGTCTGAGACGAGGCACCCGCCATGTGGACCCTGAACACGAGCCCCAAGGTCAACGTGCACGTCGCGCAGACCGGCGACTGCTACGACTGCCACACGAACGAGAGCCTGCTCAAGGGGATGCTGCGCCTGGGCCGCAAGGGCATTCCCGTGGGTTGCGTCAACGGCGGCTGCGGCGTGTGCAAGGTGCGCATCGTCGAAGGCGCCGTGCGCGCCCTCGGCCCGGTGAGCCGCGCCCATGTGAGCTGCGACGAGGAGGCACAGGGCTACACGCTCGCATGCCGCGTCGCCCCCACGGCCACCGTGCGCCTCGAGGTGAGCGCACGGCTTTCCAAACCCTTTTCCCACCCTGGCAATTCATCGACAACGTCAAACACTAAGGAGACATGACATGGGAGTTCTACGCTTGGGCCACGCCAGCCTGAAGGTGATGGACATGACCGCCGCACTGCACCACTATGAAAAGGTGCTGGGCCTGAAGATGGTCATGCAGGACAAGGCAGGCAACGCCTACCTGAAATGCTGGGATGAATGGGACAAGTTCTCGCTCATCCTCACGCCGTCCGACCAGGCCGGCCTCAACCATCTCGCCTACAAGGTGGAGAAGGATTCCGACCTCGACGCGCTGCAGCAGCGAATCGAGCAATGGGGCGTGAAGACGCACATGCTGCCCGAAGGCACGCTGCCCGCCACGGGCCGCATGCTGCAGTTCCACCTGCCAAGCGGCCACGAGATGCGCCTCTATGCGCACAAGGAGCTCGTCGGCACCGACGTGGGCTCGACGAATCCCGATCCCTGGCCGGACGACATCCGTGGCTCGGGCGTGCACTGGCTCGACCATGCGCTGCTGATGTGCGAGATGAACCCGGAGGCCGGCATCAATACCGTGGAGCAGAACACCCGCTTCATGACCGAGTGCCTCGACTTCTTCCTGACCGAACAGGTCATGGTCGGGCCGGAGCACTCCATCCAGGCCGCCACCTGGATGGCCCGCACCACCACGCCGCACGACATCGCCTTCGTCGGCGGCCCGCGCAGCGGCCTGCACCACATCGCCTTCTTCCTCGACTCCTGGCACGACGTGCTCAAGTCGGCTGACGTGATGGCCAAGAACAAGGTGCGGATCGACGTCGCCCCCACCCGCCACGGCATCACGCGCGGCGAGACCATCTATTTCTTCGATCCGAGCGGCAACCGCAACGAGACCTTCGCGGGCCTGGGCTACCTGGCCCAGCGCGACCGGCCCGTCACCACCTGGACGGAGGACCAGCTCGGCAGCGCGATCTTCTATCACACCGGTGATCTGGTCGCCTCCTTCACCGAGGTCTACACCTGATTGGACAAGTCCGGACAACCCCACGGAAACACCACCAAGGACAGACCATGAACAAGACCATTGCATCTGCCGCGCTGACGGCAGCGGCCGCGCTCGCCCCCGTTGCGGCGCTGGCCGAAGGCCACTACGTTCCGGGCGTGGAGGGAATCCAGGCTGCGAGCGTGCCGCCGCCGGGCCTCTACTACCTCGGCTACCTCGTCAACTACGACATCGGCAGCTTCCGCGCACCGGGCTCGAGCAGCAACCTGCCCGGCCACAACACCGGTACGGTGACGGCCCTGGCCAACCGCGTGGTGTGGATCAGCAACACCAAGCTGCTGGGCGCCGACTACGGCATGGAGGCCATCGTGCCGGTGATGCGCACCTCGCTGACGGTCAACGCAGCTGGCATCTCGGACAGCCGCTCCGGCGTGGGCGACATCTACGTCGGCCCGCTGGTGCTCGGCTGGCACGGCCAGCAGTGGGACGCCGTCGCTGCAGCCGGCATCTGGCTGGACAACGCGAGCACCAGCCATCCCGCATCCCCCGGCAAGGGCTTCAAAAGCACGATGCTGACGGGGGGCGCCACCTACCACTTCGATGCCGCCAAGACCGTCACCGGCTCCGCGCTGATGCGTTTCGAGCGCAACGGCCGGAACGACGCGGGCTTCAGGCCCGGCAACCAGATCACCATGGAATGGGGGCTGGGCAAGAACTTCGGAACGGTGCAGGCGGGACTGGTCGGCTACAGCCAGTGGCAGGTCAGCGACGACAGCGGCGCGGGTGCAAGCACCCATCGTTCATCGCGCCACGCCGTCGGCGCCGAGGTCGTCTACCCGATCCCGAGTGCGGCAGTGTTCCTCAAGGCCGCTGCCTACAAGGAAGTGCGCGCGGAGGCCGGCACCGGAGCCTATCCCAAGGGCTCGCTGGTGCGCTTCACGATCGTGAAGTCGTTCTGACGCCGGGCGAACGAAGCACGAAGAGAAACGCAAGAAAGGAGCCCGCCATGCAGAACCCGAACCAGAACGTGCAGGCAGAGCCCTGCGGCGTGATGCAGAGAGTCATCGACGCCCCCGCAGCGCTGCGCGCCGTACAGGCCGCCATCCGGCATGCAGCCACGCTGGGCGTGCGCGTGAATGTCTCGGTGGTGGATACCGCCAGCGTGCCGGTCTCGTTCGCCCGCATGGCCGGTGCGCCGCTGCATTCCATCGATATTGCCGTCGACAAGGCCTACACGGCGGCCAGCTTCGGCCTGCCCACGGGCCGGTGGCATGCCGCTCTCCAGAGCCATTCGGAAGCCGTGCGCGCAGGCCTGGTGCTGCGCCCGCGCTTCGTGGCCTTCGGGGGCGGCCTGCCGATCGTGGAGCGAGGCGAGCGCATCGGCGGCATCGGCGTATCCGGTGGCAGCGAGGAGCAGGACACGGAAATCGCGCAGGCAGGACTCAGCGAGCTGGGCCTGTCGATCTGAGAGCGTGTTGACAACCAAGTGAGAGAGAAAATGAAAGAAATCAAGAACTTCATCAACGGCGAGTACGTAGCCTCCAGCCGCACCTTCGACAAGCACTCCCCGTTGACCGGCGAGGTCATCGCCAAGGTGCACGAGGCGGATCGCGCACAGGTGGACGCCGCAGTGGCCGCCGCACGCGCAGCCCTTACAGGTCCCTGGAGCCGCATGAGCGTTGCCGAGCGCGTGGAAAAACTCTACGCGCTCGCCGACGGGATCAACCGGCGCTTCGAGGAATTCCTCGCGGCCGAGTGCGCGGACACCGGCAAGCCGCGCAGCCTGGCCAGCCACATCGACATTCCACGCGGCGCGGCCAACTTCAAGATCTTTGCCGACGTGGTGAAGAACGTGCCCACCGAGTTCTTCGAGATGAACACGCCCGACGGCCGCGGCGCCATCAACTACGGCTACCGCACACCCGTGGGAGTGGTGGGCGTGGTCTGCCCGTGGAACCTGCCGCTCCTGCTGATGACATGGAAAGTCGGCCCGGCACTCGCCTGCGGCGACACCGTGGTCGTCAAGCCTTCCGAGGAAACCCCGCAGACCGCCGCGCTGCTGGGCGAGGTGATGAACGAGGTCGGCATTCCTCCCGGCGTCTACAACGTGGTGCACGGCTTCGGCCCCGACTCCGCGGGTGAATTCGTCACCACGCATCCTGGCGTGGACGCCATCACCTTCACGGGCGAGACCCGTACCGGCGAGGTCATCATGAAGGCTGCCGCCAGGGGCGCCCGCCCCGTGAGCATGGAGATGGGCGGCAAGAACGCTGCGCTCGTGTTCGCCGACTGCGACTTCGACGCCGCCATCGAGGGCACGCTGCGCTCGGCCTTCGTCAACAGCGGCCAGGTGTGCCTGGGCACCGAGCGCGTCTATGTCGAGCGCCCGATCTTCGACCGCTTCGTGGCGGAGCTCAAGCACCAGGTCGAGGGCTGGAAGATCGGCCTGCCCGAGGACGCGGACACCAAGCTCGGCCCGCTGATCAGCAAGGAACACCAGAACAAGGTGCTGTCGTACTACAAGATCGCCGTCGAGGAAGGCGCAACCGTGGTCACCGGCGGCGGCGTTCCCGACATGGGGACCCGGTACGCAGGTGGGTCGTGGATCCAGCCGACCATCTGGACGGGGCTCTCCGACAACGCGCGCGTGCTGCGCGAGGAAATCTTCGGCCCCTGCTGCCACATCATGCCGTTCGACAGCGAAGAGGAAGTCGTCGCGAAGGCCAACGACAACGTCTACGGCCTGGCCTGCGCGATCTGGACACGCGACGTGGCCCGCGCCCACCGCGTGGCTCAGCGCATGAATGTCGGCACCTCGTGGGTGAACAGCTGGTTCCTACGCGACCTGCGCACGCCGTTCGGCGGAGCCAAGCAATCGGGCATCGGGCGCGAAGGCGGCGTGCATTCGCTGGAGTTCTACACGGAGCTGAAGAATGTCTGCATCAAGCTCTGACGCCGTGCTCGAACGCAACCCCGAGGTGGCCGCGAGCATCGATGCCGCGGGCATCCGCACCAATTACCACGACATGGGCAGCGGCGACCCCGTGCTCTTGATCCACGGCTCCGGCCCCGGCGTGTCGGCCTGGGCCAACTGGCGGCTGGTGATGCCTGCGCTCGCACGGCGGGCGCGCGTGATCGCCCCCGACATGGCGGGCTTCGGCTACACCGAGCGCCCGCAGGGCTTCCCCTACGGCATGGATGCGTGGGTACGGCAGGCCGTGGGGCTGCTCGACGCGCTGGGCCTCGAGCGCGCCGACCTCGTCGGCAATTCGTTCGGCGGCGGGTTGGCGCTGGCGCTCGCCATCCGCCATCCCGAGCGCGTGCGCCGCCTCGTGCTCATGGGCAGCGTCGGCGTGCCCTTCACGCTGACACCGGGCCTCGACGCGGTGTGGGGATACGAGCCGTCGATCGACGCGATGCGCCGACTGCTCGACATCTTCGCGTACGACCGCGGGCTCGTGAACGACGAGCTCGCGCGCCTGCGCTATGAGGCCAGCGTACGGCCGGGATTCCACGAATCGTTCTCCGCGATGTTCCCCGCCCCGCGCCAGCGCTGGGTCGATGCACTGGCGAGCCGCGAGCAGGACATCCGCCGCCTCCCGCACGAGACACTGATCGTGCACGGCCGCGAGGACCGGGTGATCCCGCTCTCCAACTCGATCACGCTTGCCGACTGGATCGCGCGCTCGCAGCTGCATGTCTATGGCCGCTGCGGCCACTGGACCCAGATCGAGCACGCGGCGCGCTTCGCCACGCTCGTCGGCGAGTTCCTCGCCGAAGCCCGGGACAACGAACCCCTGCCCTTCACCGGCTGATACACCATGACCACATCCCTTCCCCTGCAAGCCCTGGGCGACGAACTGTACGAAGCGCTCAAGGGCAACCATGTGCTCGATCCCCTCAGCACACGCCACCCCGGCATCACCATCGACGATGCCTACGCCATCCAGCAGCACATGCTGGCACGCCGGCTTGCTGCGGGCGAGCGCGTGATCGGCAAGAAGATAGGCGTCACCTCCAAGGCCGTGATGGACATGCTCGGCGTGTTCCAGCCCGACTTCGGCTGGCTCACCGACGGCATGGTCTACAACGAGGGCGAGGCGGTTCCCGCAAGCAGCCTCATCCAGCCCAAGGCCGAGGGCGAGATCGCATTCGTGCTCAAGAAGACGCTCAAGGGCCCGGGCATCACCGCCGCCGACGTGCTGGCCGCGACCGAGGGCGTGATGGCCTGCTTCGAGATCGTCGACTCGCGCATCCGCGACTGGAAGATCAGGATCCAGGACACCGTGGCCGACAACGCGAGCTGCGGCGTGTTCGTGCTCGGCGACCGGCTGGTCGATCCACGCGACGTGGACCTGGGCACCTGCGGCATGGTCCTCGAGAAGAACGGCGAGATCGTCGCCACCGGCGCAGGAGCCGCAGCGCTCGGCCACCCCGCGAACGCGGTCGCCTGGCTTGCCAACACGCTCGGCGCCCACGGCATTGCGCTCGAGGCGGGCGAAGTCATTCTCTCGGGCTCGCTTGCCGCCATGGTGCCCGTGAAGGCCGGCGACAACCTGCGCGTGACCATCGGCGGCATCGGCGGCTGTTCGGTGCGCTTCGTTTGAAAAGAACAGTTGGAGAAACACCCATGGCACTCGATGCAAAAACCCTGGACCGTCTCGCGGAACACCTCGAGACCTGCGAGCTCGAAGCGCGCGACACACCCAAGATCACCGACGAACATCCCTCGATGGACTGGGATGACGCCTACGCGATCCAGAACCGGATCCTCGCGCGCAAGACGGCCCGCGGCGCCCGCCCGATCGGCTACAAGGCCGGCCTCACCTCGCATGCGAAGATGAAGCAGATGGGCGTCGAGACACCGGTGTTCGGCTTTCTCGCGGACTATTTCAGCGTGCCCGAGGGCGGCACGGTCAGGACCTCCGAGCTCATCCACCCGAAAGTCGAGCCGGAAATCGCCTTCGTGCTCAAACGCGCGCTCAAGGGTCCGGGCTGCCATATCGGCGACGTGCTGGCCGCGACCGACTTCGTGCTACCCGGCATCGAGGTCATCGACAGCCGCTACCGGGACTTCAAGTTCGACCTGAAGAGCGTGGTGGCCGACAACACGTCGGCATCGCGATTCGTGGTCGGCGGCCGCCCACGGCCCCCGCACGAGGTGGACCTGCGCACGGTCGGCATCGTCCTGGAGAAGAACGGCGAGCCGGTCGCCATGGGCGCGGGTGCTGCCGTGCTCGGCCACCCTGCGGCGGCGATTGCGATGCTCGCCAACCATCTCGGCAAGAGCGGCCAGGAACTGCCCGCCGGCAGCCTGATCCTGTCGGGCGGCGTGACCGAAGCCGTGGCCGTCGCGGCCGGCGACAACGTCTGCCTGCGCGTGCAGGGCATGGGCAGCGTGTCGCTGCGCTTCACCTGACGCACCGCCACGCGCAACCGTGGCGTACCCATCTACCGCCCCGGCATGCAAGCCGGGCGCGGCCTCCTCCGTTTCAACTCAAGGATCACCCGCATGCCATTCGCCCAAATCTACATGATCGAAGGCCGCACCGAAGAACAGAAGAAGGCCGTGATCGAAAAGGTCACCCAGGCGCTGGTGGATGCCGTGGGCGCTCCCGCCGCCAATGTGCGGGTCTGGATCCACGACGTCCCCAAAGAGAACTGGGGCATCGCCGGTCAAAGCGCCAAGGAGCTCGGCCGCTGAGGTTCCGATTGAGCCTGGACCGATCCTGCCGTGACGCTGCCTTGTTCCCGTTCTTCGCACCTATACTCGGGCGGCGCATGCGGCAGGCCTTTCTGCCTGCCTGCCGCTCAGTGTCCAACCTGTCGGTCCGGCCGCCAGTTAGTCAGTCATCCTCCAGAAAACATCCTCATGCGCAAACAGGGAACGATCCGCCGCCATAGGGACGTATCGGCAGCCCCGGCCGCCGGCAGCGGCCTCTTCAAAATCCTGCTGGCGGCCTGGGTGGTGCTGATGGTCTTCGGCCTGTGGCAGGGCGACATGGCCCCCTCCTCGCCGTGGGCGTGCCGCTCCTCAATCTCATCACCTTTCTGGTGTACCGTCACGACAAGAAGGCGGCCGAAACGGGTCGCTGGCGCATCAGCGAGCGCACCCTGCACCTGCTTTCGCTGGCCGGCGGCTGGCCTTCGGCCTGGTTCGCGCAGCAAACGCTGCGGCACAAGTCATCCAAGCGAGAATTTCGCGTGGTCTACTGGGTCACGGTGATCGGCAATCTGGTGCTCCTCGGCATGCTGATTCTGCTGCCCGAATCCGGCGGCGGGATGGGGGCGCTGCTGCGGTCGCTGCGCTAGGACACAGCCGTCCGCGGAGGACTACAGCGCGCGCGCACGCAACCGATAGCTGGCGGGCGTCTGTCCGAAAGTACGGCGAAACAGGCCGATGTAGGCGCTGACGCTGGCATAGCCCAGATCCAGCGCAATGGCGGTGACGCTCATGCCCTCGGCCAGCATCTCCAGCGAGCGCAGCAGGCGCACGCGCTGGCGCCAGCTGGTGAAATTGAAGCCAGTCTCGGTGACGAACCTGCGGCTCAGGGTACGCGAACTGATCGCGCCAAAATCAGCCCAGTCCTCCATGTCGCGTGGGTCGGCCGGGTTGGCCATCAGCGCCCGGGCAATGCGCTGGAGACGGGCGTCCCGGGGAAACGGCAAGCCGAACTCCTCCACAGGCAGGCCACGTATTTCATCGAGGACCACGGCACAGATGTGCAGTTGCGCCTCGCTGGGTGACACGGCGGCCTCCGGCGTCAGGCTCGCCAGCCGCAGCACGGCTTCGCGCAGCAGCCCCGACACGCGGATGGTGCACGGCTGCTTGGGCAGGCTGGCACAGGCGGCCTCGGCGATATAGGCGCTCCAGCCATGGTACGGGCCATACGATCGCCCCGAATGCGCGTGGTGCGGCGGAATCCAGACGGCATGGATGGCCGGAACGATCCAGACACCTTCATCCAGATGAACGGAGATCAAGCCCTTGATCGAGCCGAACAGCTGGCCGCGCGCATGCCGGTGCGTCTCGGAAGACAGCTCCTGTTCCAGCACGCGAGTGGCCGCCATGACGCTGGGGCCGTCGGCGGAATCCATGTAGGCCCCCAGTACGTGCATCAGGTCGGGCATGGCGGATTTGAGATATTCATTGGCTGAAAAATTCTACATCCGCCAGATCCGCGAGGCTTACGCTCGGGGCGTACTGACCTCCGACAAGATTTTTCCATGCCCTCTTCCAACGACTCCAACAACTCGAACAACTCCTCGCACCCGGCGACGCGCCCGATACCCGACCCGAACCTCGTCGACCTGGACGCCCTGTACGCGCCACCGACACTGCGGATTCAGCAGGGTGTGCTCCCACGCCTCGCAGACTTCCACAAGGCCTATCTCGCCCAGGCGACCTTCTTCTGTCTTGCTACCGGGGATGCCAGCGGCCTGGATGCCTCCCCTCGTGGCGGCCCTGCCGGCTTTGTGCATGTCCTGGACGAGCAGACCATCGCCTTCGCGGACTGGCCCGGCAACAACCGCATCGCATCGCTGCGCAACCTGCAGCAGGACGACCGCCTGGCGATGCTGTTTCTTTTCCCGGGTCTCGACGTGTTCATGCGCATCAATGGTCGCGGCCGGATCTCCACCGACAGGGATCTGCTGAACGAACTGCACGAAGGCACCAAGGTGCCCAAGACCGCCACCGTGGTCCGCATCGATGAAGTGCTGTACCACTGCGGCCGCGCCATTCACCGCGCGGGGCTGTGGAACAGCGAAGGCCATCCGGACCGCCACCAGCTTCCGACAGTGGGACAGGTCATGGCAGGCATCGCCCGCCTGCGGGGCGACTCGCTGGCTCCCGAGCAGGTCACGCAGGCGGATGAGCACTACGCGCACGTTGTGCGGCAGGAGCTTTACTAGAACCGGAGGCCGGCTCCTGCCGTGCTGGCCGGGCCCAAGCGATCGCTACGATATACTTTGTAGCGAATTGACGGTGGATTGTCGGCACGCTCGTTGACAGGCCGCCTTCAATTTCATGCAACAGGTGCCCGGATTGAAGTCCGGGTTAAACGGGAACAGGGTGCAAAGCCCTGGCTGCCCCCGCAACGGTAAGCAGATCAAACCGACTCAAGGCTCTTGCAGTGCAGGAGCCAGCCACTGGTGCTCTACGTGGCCTCTCACGAGGTGTGCGGCAGCACTGGGAAGGCGAGCGGCAGGCTTCTCCAAGCCATCTGTCAGCCCGGATACCGGCCTGTTGAGCGCTGTGCGGCAGAGTTCCATCCTCTCCCGCCAGCATCTGCAACGACCGTCTGCGGGGAGCAGCGTGACGGCAACAAGCCAGTGACAGTCCCGGCCAACGGTCGGCCCGATGTCCCGGCATGATCTCGTCACCAGCAGGCAGGCGGCCAGCACCACTGACGATGATGAACCATTTCACCTTGCCCGCCGTACTGATCGGCCTGGCACCCGCCGCTCTGGCCATGGCCGCAGAGCCCACCCCCGAACCCACGCAGGCGAGCCCGTCGCGTGCCGAAGCCCCGGCACAATTGCCGACCGTCCATGTGACGGACTCCGCCGAAGACCGCCCGGGCCTGTCGAAGGCCACCGTTTCAGGCAGCCGCACCGGCCTTGCCACGCTCGATCTGCCGGCAAGCCTGGATTCCGTGGATGAACAGACCTGGCAGGAACGCGGGGACAGCCGCATGGCCGACATCATTGGCCGCACGGTCGGCATGACGCCGCTGTCCGCCACCAGCTACAACAGCCTGTCTTTCAGCACACGAGGCTTCACGGGCACCAACTCCGTGGGGATTGCCGAGGATGGAATACGCCTGGGCGTGGCCTCCACCACCACGCCGTATCCGGCCAACAGCTGGGGCTATGAACGCGTGGAAGTGCTGCGCGGACCGGCCTCCATCGTCTATGGAACCGGTACCACGGGCGCCACCGCCAATGTCGTGCGCAAGCAGCCCACGCGCGAGACAGTGCGCGAGGTGCTGCTCGGCACGGGCTCCCACGGCACGGCCAAGCTGGGACTGGGCATGGGTGGCGCATTGAGCGACACCCTGACCTACCGCTTGGATGCCTATGGCCACCGCACCGATGGCGAGCATGACATGGCCCGGGCCAGTGGCGGCAAGCTGATGAGCACGCTGCGCTGGCAGCCCACGTCGGCACTGCGCCTGGAGTTGCTGGCCGACGTGAGCGACGAGAAGCCCGCGCGCTACTTTGGCACGCCCACAGTCAACGGACGCATCGTTCCCGAACTGCTGGGGCGCAACTTCAACACCGACGACAGCGATATCCGCATCAAGGACCGGCGCGTGCGCGGCCGCATGCTGTACGAGGTCAACGACTGGTTGAGCCTGAGCAACGAGCTCTATCATTTCAAGGCGGACCGCTATTGGCGCAACATCGAGGCCTACCGCTACGACCCTGCGGCACAGACCATCAGCCGTGGGGACTACCTGGAGCTCTCCCACGATCTGGAGCAGACCGGCAACCGCCTGGAATCCAGGATCAAGGCCGGAGCCCATCAGCTGGCGGTGGGCTGGGAGGCCAACCGCGCGCGGTTCCGCTACGCAGGAAACTCGGACAGCCGCACGGTCACGCGCCCCATTGGCGACACAGGCATCGTGCCCTGGGACAGCCCAAGCGCCATGGTGCCCCGCTTTACGACCGAAGCCACCACGCACGACTTCTATGCCGAAGACGCCTGGACGCTCAGCGACCGCTGGCTGCTGCTGGCGGGGTTGCGCCGCGACCTGACGGACTTCAGCCGCAACGACCTGATCGGCAGCGGTTCATTCGACAAGACCCTTGGCGGCACCGCCTGGCGCCTCGGCCTGACCCACAAGCTCAGCGCACAGACCAGCCTGTACGGACAGGTCTCGCAAGGCCACGACCCGGTCACCAACGTCCTGACGCTGAATCTGGCCAACCGCGACTTCAAGCTCACCACGGCACGCCAGGCCGAGGTCGGCATCAAGCAGCAGTTCGGCGAGGGCCGCGGCGAATGGACGGCTGCCCTGTACCGTATCGAGAAAAAGGACATCATCACCCGCGACCCGAACAACAGCCAGGTATCGGTGCAAGGCGGCAAGCAGCACTCCCAGGGCCTGGAGCTGAGCGCGGTGACGCGCCTGTCACCCCACTGGCGCCTGGAAGGCAACTATGCCCTGGTCGACGCCAAATATGACGAACTGATAGAGGCAGGCGGAGCCGATCGCTCCGGCAAGCGCCCGCCGAATGTGGCACGGAACACCGCCAACCTGTGGGCGCACTACACCACCCACAGCGACCTGGGCCGCTGGCAGGCCTCGCTGGGCGCGCGCGCCGTGGGCCAGCGCTTTGCCGACAACGCCAACACCGCAACCAGCCCAGGCTATACCGTATGGGATGCTGCCCTGAGCTGGCGCCCCGGGCCTCGCAGCACCTACCGCCTGACGGTACGCAACCTGACCGACAAGGTCTACACCTACTCGGCTGTCTCCAACGCCAAGGCATCGCAAGCCTATCCAGGCGAAGGCCGCCGCGTGGATCTGACGGCGGAGCTGGCGTTCTGATCCCGCACCCCGAATCCACGGAACAACGGCGTCCGACGCATGCATTGGCCTGAACTCATCACCAGAGCACCATGAACCCCAGTCGATACATGCCCGTCGGCCTCCTGCCCCTGCCCTTCCTGAAACGCCATGCGGTCGCACTCATGGCGGTTCTGGGGCTTGCCGCCTGCTCCGAGCATTCCTCCTCCACTGGCGCCCCTGCCGCCCCCGCCGCACCCGGCAGGTCGGTGCGTGCGCCCGTCACCATCGAGGTCTGCGGCCACCCTGTCACCTATGCCCGGGTGCCGCAGCGTGCCGTCACCCACGGCATCAACATCACCGAGATGTTTCTGGCACTGGGCCTGCAGGAGCGTCTTGTCGGCTATGGTGGCCTGCGCGATGTCAAGCGCCTGCCACAGGCGATGCAGCCCTTGCTGGCATCGGTGCCCGACCTGTCCAACCAGGGCATGAATCTGGAAACGTTGATCAATGCGCAGCCGGATTTCGTCTTCAGTGGCTGGGCCTACGGCTTTCGCCAGGGGCAGATCACCCCGGGCAGCCTGCGAGAACTGGGCATCGACAGCTACGTGCTCAGCGAATCCTGCATTCGCCAGGTGGCGCGCGAACGCGTTTCGCTGGAAGACACCTTCAACGACCTGCTCAACCTGGGCCGCATCTTCGATATCGAGGAACGCGCAACAGCCCTCGTCAACGCACAGCGCGCCGAGCTTCAGCGGATCACCGATGCGCTCGGAGGCCTGAAGGAAAAGCCCAGGGTGTTTGTGTTCGACAGCGGCACCGACATCCCTGTCACCACGGGACGCTACGCCATGCCGCAGGCAATGATCGAAGCGGCCGGCGGCAGCAACATCTTCGATGACCTGAACAGCAGCTGGATGAGCGGCAACTGGGAGGACGTGATTGCGCGCAATCCCGACTGGATTGTCATCGTCGATAACGACCGCCCCACGCCGGACGGCAAGCGCCAGTTCCTGCTCGGCAAACCCGAGCTATCACAGGTCAAGGCCATAAGGGAGCAGAACTTTGTGCTGATGGATTTCTCCGAGGCAACGCCCGGCCCGCGCAATGTGGATGCCGTGCGCCGGCTGGCGCATGCCTTGCACCCGCAACAGGTCACGCAGCCATGAGCCCGGAATCGGCACTGGGTTTTGCCCGGCAACGCCAGCGGCTGGCAATGTACCTGGCAGTGCTGCTGAGCCTGCTGCTGGTCTCGCTCACGCTGGCCATCACGCTCGGCCCCGTGCGCATCTCACCGCAACAGGCCTGGCTGATCACGGCCCACGAGATCGGGGTGCGGCTGGGCATGGAGATGCAGCCCGGCGACTGGACATCGGCCCAGTTCCAGATCGTCTGGCGTGTACGCATGCCGCGCGTACTGCTCGCGGCACTTGTCGGTGCGGGTTTGGCACTGGTGGGTGTCGCCATGCAGGCCATGGTGCGCAACCCCCTGGCCGACCCTTACCTGCTGGGCGTGTCATCCGGTGCGTCCGTGGGCGCGGTCAGCGTGATTGCCTTTGGCGCACTGGCGTTTGCGGGCGACCTGGCCTTGCCGCTGGGCGCCTTCGGGGGCGCGCTCGCCGCCTGCATTGCCGTGTATTTCCTGGCCCATGCCCATGGCAGGCTGATCTCCATCCGCCTGGTTCTGGGCGGAGTGGCCATCGCGTATGCCTTGAGCGGCGTCACCAGCCTCATCGTGCTCACCACCGACCAGCGCGAGCTGGCCAACTCCGTTCTGACATGGACCCTGGGAAGCCTCGCCGGAACGCGCTGGGACGAACTGGGCCTGCCCGCGGTGCTGCTGGTCATCGGGGCCGCCTTGCTGCTGACGCAGGCGCGTTCGCTGAACGCCTTGCTCTCGGGCGAGGAAAGCGCCGCCACCCTGGGGGTGGATACCACGCGTACCCGGCGCTGGCTGTTCGTGCTGGTCTCGCTGGTCACGGGCGTATTGGTCTCGCTCGCCGGCCCGATCGGGTTCGTGGGCCTGATCGTGCCGCATGTCACCCGCATGCTGGTGGGTGCGGAGCATCGCAGCGTGCTGCCCGTTTCCGCCCTGGCGGGCGCGATCTTCCTGGTCTGGGTGGATGTGTTTTCGCGCATCACCTTCGCCCCCGCGGAGGTGCCGGTGGGCGTCATCACCTCCTTGCTGGGCGGGCCCTTCTTTGTATGGATGCTGTGCCGCAAGAGCGCGCGCGAGAGGCTGATCGCATGAGCGGCGAGCACCTCCAGGCCCGCAACCTGAGCTGGCAGGCCGCGGCCAGCCATATCGTGGACGATGTCAGCCTGCATGTGATGAGGGGCGAGCTGGTCGGACTGCTCGGGCCCAACGGCAGCGGCAAGTCCACGCTGCTGCGCATGATCTACCGCATCCTTCAGCCCGCTCGTGGCAGCGTGCATGTCGAGGGCCGTGACGTGTGGCAGGCAGGAGCCCGCGACAACGCCCGCGCGATGGCGGTGCTGGCGCAGGAAAACTCCAGCGAATTCGAACTGCTGGTGCGCGACGTGGTCCTGATGGGGCGAACCCCTCATCAATCTCCCTTTGCTCGCGACAGCGACGAGGACTTCCGCATCGTCTCCGAGGCGCTGCAGCGGGTGGATGCGAAAGACCTCGAGGCGCGCATGTTCTCCACGCTCTCGGGCGGAGAGAAACAGCGCGTGCTCATGGCCCGCGCACTGGCCCAGCAAGCGCCGCTGCTGGTGCTGGACGAGCCCACCAACCATCTCGACGTCCGCCACCAGTTCGAGCTGATGAACCTCATCCGCAGCCTGGGCCTGACCGCATTGGCCGCGCTGCACGAGCTTCCCCTGGCGGCTCACTACTGTGATCGCTTGTACTTGCTCAAGGGCGGCAAGCTGGTCGCCCAGGGCACACCCAGCCAGGTCCTCACGCCGGAAATCATTGCCGATGTGTACAGCGTTCGCGCCCTGGTGCGCACCAGCCCGCACACCGGCAAGCCCTTGATCGAATTTCTGCCGGACGAACTGCTATGACCCCACCGCCCCGGGAAACCCTCACGACCGGCGAAGCAGCCCCGGCCATCATTCTCCTGAGCCGTGGAGCCGCCTATGCGAACGGAGCCGCCGAACTGGCGATGCTGGCAGACCGCCTGCATGCGGCCCTGACCGCCCAGGGCAGACCGCCACTGCGGGTGCAACCCGCGTTCGTGGACCGATCCCAACCCGCACTGCCCGAGGCCCTGGACCTCTGCGCGAGCGCACAAGCAATCGTCATACTGCCCGTGATGGTGCCCGACGAACCTTCACTGCGGCGCTGGCTGCACAAGCTCATCATGCGCTGGCGAGCAGCGCGGGTGAACACCGGCCACTGTCCTCGCCTGATCTTTGCCGAGCCCCTGCTGCAGACACCCCAGCTGGCCGATGTGCTCGCGCACGCCGTGGAAGACGCATTGACGAGGCCGGGCGCCCAGGATGTGCCCGCCACGGTAGGCACCGACGCCTGGGAGCACGACCCCGTGGGGTGGTCTGTCGTACCGGAGCACCAACACCATGTGCTGTGGTGCGTGGGCCCGCGCTGCGCGGCCAAGGGGGCCGTCAAGCTGCTTCCGGATGTGGCACGCACGATACGAGAAAACCCCGGTCTCAAGAAAAGCGTGATGTTGCTGCAGACAGGCTGCCAGTACCCCTGCAACCATGGCCCCTTGATGATCGTCTATCCCGGTGGCCAGTGGTACGGCCCGATGGATCAGTCCAACATAGGGCCCGTGTTGACCCAGCATGTGCTGCACGACGAGGTGAACGAGGACCGGTGCATCCACGGGCTGCGCACATTGGGCGGCAAGGACTGAACACCGCCAGCCCGCAATCCCGCCAAACGACCAAAAAAAAGCGCCCGAGAACGGGCGCCTGTCGCTCAACGAGGCTTGCGTGCCCCGCCCGGCTTCTTGCCGCCCACGCCCGCCCGGGGCGGAAGGCCCGTATGCTGCGTCAGCATGCGCCCTGGCGCTGGCTGGCCGGGCTTGGCAAAACGCACGTCCACTTCCTTTTCCTTCTGCGGACGGGCGGGCTTGGCTGCCTTGCCCATCGCATAGGCCTTGGCCTGCTGCGAGTTCACCGAGCGCGAGGCTACCCCGGTGCCTTGCGTGGAGTTCTTCTTGCGCGCGCTCTGGTAGCCGCCATCCACCAGCGGCTGGAAGGTCGGGATCAGGTGGTTCTTGCCATTGCCGATCAGATCGGCACGGCCCATGGCCTTGAGGGCCTCGCGCAGCATCGGCCAGTTGTTGGGGTCGTGGTAGCGCAGGAAGGCCTTGTGCAGGCGGCGGCGCTTTTCACCGCGCACGATGTCCACGCTTTCCTCCTCGGCATCGCGCATCTCGCGGCGCACCTTGGTGAGCGTGTTGCGGCCCGAGTGGTACATCGCGGTCGCGGTGGCCATCGGGCTCGGGTAGAAGGTCTGCACCTGGTCGGCGCGGAAGCCATTCCTCTTGAGCCAGATGGCGAGGTTCATCATGTCCTCGTCGCTGGTGCCGGGGTGGGCTGCGATGAAGTACGGGATCAGGTACTGCTTCTTGCCCGCTTCCTCGCTGAATTTCTCGAAAAGCTGCTTGAAGCGGTCGTAGCTGCCGATGCCGGGCTTCATCATCTTGTTGAGCGGACCGGCTTCGGTGTGCTCTGGCGCAATCTTGAGATAGCCGCCGACGTGGTGCTGCACCAGCTCCTTCACATACTCGGGCGACTTCACGGCCAGGTCATAGCGCAGGCCGGAGCCGATCAGGATCTTCTTGATGCCGGGGAGCTTGCGCGCGCGGCGGTAGATCTTGATGAGCGGACCGTGGTCGGTATGCAGGTTCTGGCAGATGCCGGGGAACACGCAGCTCGGCTTGCGGCAGGCGGCCTCGATCTCGGGGCTCTTGCAACCCAGGCGGTACATGTTGGCCGTGGGGCCGCCCAGGTCGGAGATCGTGCCGGTGAATCCCTTCACCTTGTCGCGGATTTCCTCGATCTCCTGGATGATGGAGTCTTCCGAGCGGCTCTGGATGATGCGGCCCTCATGCTCGGTGATCGAGCAGAAGGTGCAGCCGCCGAAACAGCCGCGCATGATATTCACCGAGGTGCGGATCATCTCCCAGGCGGGAATCTTGGTGGCGCCCTCGTGGCTGCCGTTTTCGTCGGCGTAGCTCGGGTGGGGGCCGCGCGCATAGGGCAGGCCGAACACCCAGTCCATCTCGGCGGTGGTCAGCGGGATGGGAGGCGGGGTGAGCCACACATCGCGCGCGGTCGTGCCTTCGCCGTGGGCCTGCACCAGCGCACGGGCGTTGCCGGGGTTGGTTTCGAGGTGCAGCACGCGGTTGGCGTGGGCATAGAGAATGGGGTCGCTCTTGACCTGCTCGTAGCTCGGCAGGCGCAGCACCGTGCGATCGCGCGGCGGCAGCTTGCCGCGGCCCTTGCCGCGCAGCGCGGGGTTGGGCATGAACTGGATGGTCTGCTCGCCCGCTGCATTGGCGCTTGCGCCCGCCGGCTGCTCGCCACCCTCTTCCTTGGAACAGACCTGGCCCTGGGCCTCGGCCTGTTCGCTGGTGGTCATATAGGGGTTGATGTGCGCCTCGACGACCCCGGGCTCGTCCACCTCGGTGGAGTCGAGCTCGAACCAGCCGGCCTCCGACTCGCGGCGGAAGAACGCGGTGCCGCGCACGTCGGTGATCTTCTCGACGGGCTCGCGCGCTGCAAGGCGGTGCGCCACTTCGACCAGTGCGCGCTCGGCATTGCCGTACAGCAGCAGGTCGCACTTGCTGTCCACCACGATGGAGCGGCGAACCTTGTCGCTCCAGTAGTCGTAGTGCGCGATGCGGCGCAGGCTGCCCTCGATGCCGCCCAGGATGATGGGCACATCCTTGTAGGCCTCGCGACAGCGCTGGCTGTAGACAATGGCCGCCCGGTCCGGGCGCTTGCCGCCGACGTCGCCGGGTGTATAGGCGTCGTCGCTGCGAATCTTGCGATCAGCCGTATAGCGGTTGATCATCGAATCCATGTTGCCCGCCGTCACTCCCCAGAACAGGTTGGGCTTGCCCAGCGCCTTGAAGGCCTCGGCGCTCTGCCAGTCGGGCTGCGCGATGATGCCGACGCGAAAGCCCTGCGCTTCCAGCACGCGGCCGATCACGGCCATGCCGAAGCTCGGGTGATCGACATAGGCGTCACCCGTCACCAGGATGATGTCGCACGAATCCCAGCCGAGCTGCTCCATCTCTGCACGGGACATCGGCAGAAACGGCGCTGGGCCGAAGCGCTTGGCCCAGTACGGTCGGTAGCTGGTCAGCGGCTTGGCTGCACGGTGGAAGAAGGAAACATCGATGGGAGCGTTCATGGGGCGGGGTCCGTGGGAGGCCGGGCATTGTAGGCCCTGGGCGGCAATTGCGCTTTTCGGGGTGCAGGTGCCCTTTCACGCTGTGGGCTCACCTGCGGCAGGATTTCCCAATGACGAAGCGGGCGCAAGGCCCGCTTTCTTCACATTCCAGATGCCAATCCCTAGGGAACCGGTGCACCTGCCGGCTATGTCACCACTCGCCCAGCGAGCGGACGACCTGGTCCAGATCGGCCGGCGGCTCGATGTAGGCCGAACGCAGCAATTGTCCATTGCGCAGGCGCACGGGCGCCGGCAAGGGCTGGGAGTGTGTCACCGGCTGGATCTCACTGGCGAGCCACAATCCGGCTGCATCGTGCGACACGACGTAGTCAGTGGGAACGGTGATATAGCTTGGCGACATGGCAACTCCTCTCGATTGCGGGATGGACGGCGGGGAAAAACTCCTTGGTGGGTGGAAGGTGCCTGGTTGCCCGGCCCCACGATGGGCAGAGCTCGGGATGGCCAAAGCAGTTCCTATGTATATCAACGCGCCAGTAGTCAATTTGGCTGACAGGAAAACGACAGTTTTCGCACGGAAAAAGTAAGACGGCGTAACCAGATGGCTACGCCGCCCAATGAACTGCGCGGCCCCGTGGGCAGCAATGCCACCACAGGCCGCGTCGGTGCGGGCTACTTCGCGAGCGTCAAGGCACCCTTCATGATGCCCGAGTGACCAGGGAACGAGCAGAAGAACGTGTAGTCCTCGCCGGCCTTGAGCTTGCCAACGGCGAACGTGACGGAGTCGCTCTCGCCGCCGCCAATGACCTTGGTGTGTGCGATCACGCGGGCATCCGCCGGCTTCAGGTAGTCCTTGTCGATGCCCGCGGCAATGCCGTCGTTGGCGATGCCCTGCATGTCGGCCGTTCGGGACAGCACCCAGTTGTGGCCCATGGCGCTCTTGGGCATCTTGCCCACGTGCTTGAGCTTGACCGTGAACTGCTTGCACGCCGCGGGAACGCTGATGGCCTTGGTGTTGAACTGCATGGCGTCGTTGCTCTCGATCTCGGCGCTGCAATTGGGCGCCGCGAACGCGGGCGCGGCCAGGCATGCGGCCGTCGACACGAAGGCAGCAGCGATCAATTTCAGGAAAGAAGGTTTTTTCATGGTGTGCTCACTCATTGGCTGGTAGATGACAGGTGCATGCTAGGGGTTGACCCTGGGTTAGCCTTTGATACTCATCAATTGACTACTCCTCAATTGACCGTGGATCAACCTGCGCGGGCCGGAAACCGCCCTTAGGACCGGCGGGAGCGGCCACAGCTCGGGTAAGCTCACATGTGACATGCCCCACACCCTGAAATCAGCCGTCCACAGCGAACTCATCATCAAGAAAAGCCGTTTCATCGGCTGCGTGCAACCGATGGCCGACCGCGCCAGTGCCCAGGCCGTGGTCGACGCGCTGCGCCTGCAGCATCCCGGGGCAGCCCATGTCTGCTGGGCACTGCTGGCGGGCGGACAGTCGGCCGCCGTGGATGACGGCGAGCCCAGTGGCACGGCTGGCAGGCCGATGCTCGACGTGCTGCGGCACCAGGACCTGGAGGGTGTGCTCGCCACCGTCGTGCGCTATTTCGGCGGCGTGAAACTGGGTGCTGGCGGGCTGGTGCGCGCCTACACCGACAGCATCGCGCAAGCGCTGCTGCAGGCCGAGAAGGTGGAGCGCCGCGTGATGGTCGAGCTTGAATGCACCCTGCCCTACGCGCAGGAAGGCCTGCTGCGCCGCGAGATCGACAGCGCGGGCGCGCAACTCGTCGACGTCGCGCACGCAAGCCAGGTGGTCGCCCGCGTGCAGATGCCGCAATCCGATGCCACCGCCTTCATGGCCCGGCTGAACGACCTGACCCAGGGCCGCATCGGCTGGTTGAACGACGGATCGAACCCCGCGCGATGACGTGGAGGTGACCCCATCCTGGCAGCCTGTGTGCGGGGCCGCAGCCTACAGCGCCCGGCAAGCGACTGTCCGACACTTGGGATGCAGGAACTTTCACTCCCCCACCTCCACAGCACATGCACGAGAACATCGACACCCTCATCATCGGCGCCGGCTCCGCCGGCCTCGCGGCCCTTCGTGAAGTACGCAAGCGCACGGACAGTTTCCTGATCGTCAACGACGGCCCGTGGGGAACGACCTGCGCACGCGTCGGCTGCATGCCCTCCAAACTGCTGATCGAGGCTGCAAACGCCTTTCACCGCAGGAATAGCTTCGAAGCCTTCGGCATTCGCGGTGCCGGACAACTGCATGTCGACCTGCCCGCGGTGCTCCATCGGGTGCGCTCGCTGCGCGACGGCTTCGTCGCCGGAACCATCCAGGACAGCGATGCGGGCGACCGGCAGATCAGCGGCCGCGCCCACCTGCTGGGCCCCGATCGCGTGAGCGTGAATGGGAAGGAGTACCGCGCCCGCCGCATCATCATCGCCACCGGCACGCGGCCGCGCTTCGAGAACGCCTGGAGGTCGCTCGGCGACCGGGTGCTCACCACCGATTCGCTGTTCGAGCAGCCTACGCTCGGCAGGCGCATGGCCGTGCTGGGCCTGGGTGCGGTGGGCACCGAGATGGCGCAGGCGCTGGCACGGCTCGGCATCGAGGTGACCGCCTTCGTGACACGCCGGTCCGCTGCAGGCCTGAGCGACCCCGAGGTGCTGGGCGCCCTCTGGCCGCTGCTGGAGAGGGAATTCGCCATCCACGTGGGCGAGCGCGCCCGGCTCGCCGCGCATGCGCACGGTGTCGAGGTGATCAGCGGCGATCACCGCGTCGTCGTCGACCAGGTGCTGGTCGCCTCGGGCCGTGTGCCCAATGTGGAGGGCCTGGGCCTCGACACGCTGGGCGTGACGCTCGACGAGCATGGACTGCCGCCCTTCGACCGCAACTCCCGCCAGGTGGCGGACCTGCCGGTCTTCATTGCCGGGGATCTCGACCCCGCACGCGCCCTGCTCCACGAGGCCGTGGACGAAGGCCACATCGCCGGCATGAACGCCTTTGCCGGACAACCGCAAGGGTTTCGCCGCCGCACGGCGCTGGCCATCACGTTCAGCCAGCCCAACGCCGCAGTCGTCGGCAGATCGTTCAAGGAGCTTTCCGGCGAGGACATCGTGATCGGCCACATTGACTTCTCCCGCCAGGGACGTGCGCGCATCGCGCAGGAGAACGCCGGGCTGCTGCGCGTCTATGCCGATCGTGCCACGGGCCGCCTGCTGGGCTCGGAGATGTGCGCCCCTGCCGGCGAGCATCTGGCCCACCTGCTGGCGCTGGCCGTCAACAATGGACTGACGGTGCAGCAAATGCTGAACATGCCCATCTACCATCCCGTGCTGGAGGAAGGCCTGCGCACCGCACTGCGCCGGGCGGCCAGCCAATGGAGCGCAAAGGGAGGTGACAAGGCGGTTTCCGACCTGGAGGCCTGCGACCTGAATCGGTGTGGGGTCATGGATTAAAGATTCAAAATATACTCTTTTCAATGAAAAAGAGTATATTTAGCATCATGACTGATGCTTTGATTCAATCACTGGTAGCTGCGCGCAAGGCGCAGAAGATGACCCAGGCCGAGCTCGCCGAGCAGGCCGGGCTCTCCCGCATGGCGGTGCAGCGCACCGAGACCGGCGATGTCGATCCGCGCCATTCCACGCTGGCCGAGATGGCGCGGGTGCTGGGGCTACAGATGATGGCCGTGCCGGCCGATCTGGTCCCGGCGTTGCAGGCGTTCGTGCAGTCTGGCGGCAAGTTCCTCGGCCAGCCGGCAGGTGCCGACGCTCCGCCTTCCATCGTGGACAGCCTGCGCTGACCCCTGCTTCAGCGAAAGCCCGCTGCCATGTCCACCTCCATCCGCTACCTTCGCCTGTACATGCACCTGCCCGCAGCGCTGGGGGGCGGCCGGCGGGCGATCGGCTATCTTTCCCAGTATGGCGACATCCTGCGTGTCTCGTTCGAGCGCGACTACATCGCGGATGCCGACCGCCCCACGCTTTCGCTGAGCTACCGCGGTGCGAACGAGCGCGACACCGAGAGCATTCTTTCGTCGGCACGCGACGCGCGGCTGGTGCGCACCGACGGGCGCTGGCCGGTGTATTTTCAGAACCTGCTGCCCGAGGGCCATAACCGCGAGAGGCTGGCGCACGAGCGCGGCTGCTCGCCCGATGACGAATTCGAGCTGCTGGCGGCCGCCGGGCACGATCTGATGGGAGCGCTCGAGGTCGAGCCCATCCCGCCGCAGGAAGACATTCCGGAGGTCGTGCGCTACTGGCACACCACGCAGGGGCTTGACGTGCTGGAGCCGGGCTTTGTCGAGTCCCCGGTGGCCGACGCCGCGTCGTTGCCCGGCATCGTCACGAAGTTCAGTGCCGTGCAGGACGGTCGCCGCTACACGGTGCACCGGCGTGGCGCAGCGGGCAGCGTGATCCTGAAGCTGCCCACCACGCAGCACCCGGATCTCGTGGCCAACGAATTCACCTGCTATCGGCTCTGCCAGGCGCTCGGACTGCAGACGGCCGACGCCAGCATCGTTTCGCGCGAGCAAGCCGAATTGCCCGAGCATGTCCCGTTCGAAGAGATCCTGGCCGTGCAGCGCTTCGACCACCTGCCCGATGGCACGCGTGTTCACATGGAGGAGTTCAACCAGGCGCTGGGCTATGCTCCGCGCCACAAGTACGGCAAGGGCCTGAAGCAGGACTGGCCCACGATGCTGCGCGTGCTTGACCGCCTGAGCCCCCAGCCGGTGCAGGACACGCGCGAGTTCCTCGCGCGCACAGTGGCGGCGATCCTGATGGGCAACACCGATGCGCATCTCAAGAACTGGGCGCTGATCTACCCCGACGGCCGCCAGCCTCGGCTGGCACCGGTCTATGACTGCGTGTGCGTCGCCGCATTCTTCGAGGGAACGTCGGCCCAGCAATATGCCGTGAACAAGGCCATCGACCACACCATGGTGCGGCTCGGCTGGGACGACCTGCAGGCGCTCATCCAGTCGGCCGGACTGCTGCGGGCCTCCCGCCATATCGCGCTGCTCAAGGAGCTGGTCACCAGGGCCCGGGCCGAATGGCCCGCGCTGCTGCGCGATGCACCGCCCGCCATGCGCTCCACCGTGCTGGCGCGGCTGGCGGACGGCGTTGCGATTGCAGCCGGTTGAACCCGCGAGACCCATGAAACCCGTGAGAAATAGCTACACCTGTAACGCGCAACTTCTCACAATCACGCTCATCCCTCGCTAAACTCGGATGCCACAACCATCCACCTTCCGCATCTCAAGCCAGCAAAGGGATTGAATCGGCCATGCACATCTGGGACTATGCACCGGACGCACTCGAAGTCAGCGTCAGCGAATTGATCGTCACCACCGCCGACCAGGGCGATATCCTGGTGGACGACACCGTCAGGCAGGTACTCCATGACCTGCGCCAGAACCTGAACATGGACGTGATCTTCATCTCGGAGATCCGCGACGGCAAGCGCATGTTCAAGCATGTCGACAGCAAGCCTGGCTGCAACCTGATCACCACGGGCGGCGGTTCGCGGCTGGAAGAATCGTTCTGCCAATGCGTGCTGGAGGGGCGCCTGCCCAAGCTGGTCCACGATGCGGAGACGCTGCGCCAAAGCGCCAAGCTGCCGGACACGCCATTTCGCGTCGGCGCACACATCAGCGCGCCCATCGTGCTAGCGGATGGCCACGTCTATGGCACGCTGTGCACCTTCAGCGTCGCGGCCGATCCCTCGCTGACCCAGAAGGATCTGCAGAAGCTGGAATGCGTAGCCCGCGTCGCAGCCAAGCGCATCGACACACGCCTTCATGCGGCACGGGAGGAAGCCATCGCCGGCTGGGAGCTGCAGCCGATAGCGCACAACGACAGCAAGAGGGACTGGAGCGACAAGCTCGGCCGCAAGTGATCCGAAGGCGCGCCACCGCGCGCATCGGGATCAATGTCCGGACGTCTTGGAAAACAGCTGGATGACCACGACGCCCAGCACGATCAGGGCCATGCCTGCCATGGCCGCGAAGTCGAGCTTCTGCCCTTGCAGCAGCCACGCGGCCAGAGAGATCAGGACAATGCCCACGCCCGACCAGATGGCGTACACGACGCCCGTCGGTATGGTCTTCATGACCTGCGACAGCAGGTAGAACGATACGCAGTAACCCAGAATGGACAGGGCACTGGGCACGAGACGTTCGAAGCCGTTGGATGCCTTGAGTGCCGTCGTGGCAAAGACCTCGGCCACGATGGCCCCACCGAGCATGAGAAAAGCGTACATAGGAATGTGAGGGTAACCGCCCCGGCAGGACGCCGAAGCCCGAGGCAAGCCTACCGGAATTCACAAGCCACGGGGCGGCACCGGCAATAGGCGCAAGCGCACCTTGGGACCCTCTGCACGAATCAGATCGACGCATGCCAGCGCGGTCTCGGGCGGTCTGCGGCGTTGAAAATCCTCGCGATAGCTACGGCTATCCCTGCGGTTTTCGCCTTGCAGCCCATCCCGATCCGCACTAGCTGCTTGTCGATCGATTCGTGCAGAGGGTCCCTTGCGCGCCCGCTCCTTCTTCATCCCGCCTGCACGCACCTCAGCCGCTGCTCCCCGAGGCCCGTGATCCCCAGCCGCATCTCGTCGCCGGCCTTCAGGAACCTGGGCTCGGGCTTGCGGCCCAGTCCCACGCCCGCCGGCGTGCCCGTCAGCACGATGTCTCCTGCCTCCAGCGTCATGAAGTCGCTGATGTAGGAAAGCACCGAAGGCACATCGAAGATGAAATTCCGGGTGTTTCCGTCCTGCATGCGCTCTCCATTCACATCCAGCCAGAGTGCCAGCGCATGCGGGTCGCCCACCTCGTCGGCCGTCACCAGCCAGGGGCCGACGGGCGCGAAGGTGTCGTAGCTCTTGCCCTTGTCCCACTGGCCGCCGCGCTCGATCTGGTAGGCGCGCTCGGACACATCGTTGGCCAGCACATAGCCCGCCACGTGCCGCAGCGCATCCTCCTTCTTCACATGCTTGAGGCGCGAGCCGATCACGATGCCAAGCTCCACCTCCCAATCCACCTTCTGTGCGCCGGGAGGAATCTGCACGGCGTCCTGCGGACCGCTGAGCGTGGTGACGGCCTTCATGAACAGTACCGGCTCCTTCGGCACGGCCATGCCCGCCTCCTCGGCATGGTCGCGGTAGTTCAGGCCCACGCAGACGATCTTGCCCACGCCGCCCACCGGGCATCCCAGGCGCACCCCGGACTCCCCCGCATCGACGACATCGACCACGGGCAGGCGCTCCACGTCGATGGCCGACAGGGCCGCCAGCGTGCGCGGAGCCAATTGCGCCGGACCGATATCGGGCAGCAGCATCGAGAGATCGCGCACACGGCCCTGCGCGTCCACCACACCCGCGCGCTCCGCACCGCGCGCACCATATCTGACCAATTTCATGACGGGACTCCTTCAATGATCCCGCCATGGTATGCGGTGCCGTACGCGGTGCCACCATCCCTTCGCCGCTGCAACCATCTCCGAGGCGGATGCCCGCATCTCGTTCGGCGATGGCTGGGGACCGTGCGGGGCGCGTCGCTGGCGGTACCATCGACAGCTCAAACTCAGCACCATGGCCCCTCCAGCAACGCCCACGACCACGCCAGAACCCGCCCCCGAGCGGCCTGCCAACCTCAAGGCGCTGTTCTGGGCCTTCACCTGGCTAGCCCTGCAGGGGTTTGGCGGCGTGCTTGCCGTGGTGCAGCGCGAACTCGTGACGCGCCGGCGATGGCTGAGCAACGAGGAGTTCATCGAGGACTGGGCAGTCGCCCAGATCCTGCCCGGACCCAACGTGGTGAATCTCTCCATCATGATCGGCGACCGCTATTTCGGCCTGCGTGGAGCAGCCACCGCCGTGCTTGGCATGCTCGCCATCCCGACCTTTCTCGTGGTCGGGCTGGCGGTGGTCTACCTCCACTTCTCGTCGATCCCGCAGGTGGCCGGGGCATTGCGCGGCATGGGGGCCGTGGCGGCGGGCCTGGTGATGGGCGCGGGCCTCCGCTTGACTGGCGCGCTTGCAAGGCATCCCCTGGGGGGCCCGCTGGCCATGGCGTTCGCCGTGGTCACCTTCATCGCCATGGGCCTGCTGCGCCTGCCGCTCGGCTGGGTCCTGCTGGTGGTCGGCGGCTTCGCCTGCACGCTGACCTGGTTCCGGCTCGGGCTCGCCGCGGCATCGACCCTCCACGGGGAGCCGCGCCCATGACCACCGCAGACTGGCTGCACCTCTTCCTCTACTACCTGCTGCTGTCCCTCATGTCCGTCGGCGGGGCCATCGCCACGGCGCCGGACATGCACCGCTTCCTGGTGTCCGAACACGGCTGGCTCACCGACCTGCAGTTCAACAACTCCATCGCCATTGCCCAATCAGCACCAGGGCCAAACGTACTGTTCGTGGGCCTGTTCGGCTGGAACGTCGGCATGAACGCAGCCGGGAGCGCACCGCACGGCTGGCTGATGGGCGCGCTCGGACTGGTGGTCTGCATGGTGGGCGTGCTGCTGCCCAGCAGCACCGTCACCTGGCTGACCATACGCTGGGCTCAGCGCCATCGCGAGCGCCGCGCCGTGCGTGCATTCCGCTTGGGGCTGGCACCGCTGGTCGTGGGACTGATCTGCTCCACCGGCTGGGTGCTCGCCGGATCCAGCGGAGGCATCATGCAGGCGTGGCCGCTGTGGAGCCTGTCCGCGGTGACCGCGCTCATCGTCTGGCGCACCCGCATTCACCTGCTGTGGTTGCTGGCCGCCGGGGCCGCGCTGGGGGCCATTGGGCTGGTGTGACGGGAATGCGGCGCTGCAGCAGATGTTTGGAACAGGCAGCGGATATGACGGTATCCGAAGCACGAAACACACACTATTCAAGGAGATCGGACCCGCCATGCCAAACCTTATCTCATCCCTGATCGTCGTCGGCGCCGGCATCAGCGTGGCCCTGCAGCAAGTGCTCAATGCCAGCCTGCGCACACAGGTGGGCTCCCCCTGGTGGGCCGGCTTCGTGAGCTATTTCGTCGGGTGCGTCGCCATGCTGGTCGTGGCGCTGATCATGTCCGGCCCCACGCTGTCGCTGTCCGGACTGACTTCGGCCCCCGGGGCATGGATGTCATGGACCGGCGGCCTGTTCGGTGCAATCTTCATTGCCGTGGTCATCCTGATGATGCCCAAGCTCGGCGCGGCCTACGTCATCTGCCTGATCGTCGTGGGTCAGATGGTGGGTTCCCTGCTGTTCGATCACTTCGGCATCCTGGGGCTGCAGCAGCAGCCCATCACGCTGGTCCGAGCCCTTGGCGGGGTATTGCTGATAGCGGGGGTGCTGCTCGTCAGGGCCTGAGCACTGGAAAAGCAACCCCACGTTCCTCAGGCGGCAATCCGCCCGTCGCCCGTGCCCAGGATCCAGGGCAACGCCACCGAAGCCGAGCTGCGCACGATCAGGTCCGCCGCATCATCGAGCTCACTGGGTGCGGGATTCACGATCACCACCCTGGCCCCCACGCGGGATGCCAGGCGGGCCAGACCGGCAGCGGGGTAGACGGCGCCTGCCGTTCCCACCACCAGCATCAGGTCGCAATGCTCGGCGGCATGCTGTGCACGGCCCAGGATCTTGATGGGCAAGGCTTCCCCAAACCACACCACGGCGGGCCGGACGAGATTGCCGCAGCGGTCGCAGTGCGGCGGATCGCCTGCCACGGCCCAGTCGAGATGGCAGCAATCGCGCGGCGTGTCGAGCCATGCCTGGGCGTTCAGGTTGCCGTGCAGGCACAGCACGTCGGCGCTTCCGGCACGCTGATGCAGGCCGTCGACGTTCTGCGTGACCAGCGTGAAATCACCGCCGTGGAGTTTCTCGAAGGTGGCCAGGGCCTCGTGGCCCGCATTGGGCCTGACCTTGGCGACGAGTTCGCGACGGTACTCGTACCAGCGCCAGACCATGGCCGGATTGGCGAGATAACCTTCCCGCGAGGCCATGTCCTCGGGCCGGTATTGCGCCCAGAACCCCGTCTGGGCATCCCGGAAGGTGGGCACGCCGGATTCGGCGCTGATGCCTGCACCCGTGAGGACCACGATGTTTCTGGCCGTTGCCACCCAGCGGGCGGCAACGGCCATGGGCTCTTCTTGTTCGGCCTGCCCTGTCGCCTGTTCTTCGCTATGCATGACGGCTCATTCCGTGGGTTCGAGGTGCTGCGGGCTCAGCCACGCTGGCGCACGGCCTCATACAGGCACACGGCGCTGGCGACCGACACGTTCAGGCTCTCGACCGCGCCCTTCATGGGAATCTTCACCAGTTGGTCGCAGGTCTTGCGCGTGAGCTGGCGCATGCCGTCGCCTTCCGCACCCAGCACCAGCGCCACGGCCCCCTTGAGGTCGACTTCGTAGATCGTCCTGTCGGCATCGCCGCTCGTACCGATGCACCAGATGTTGCGCTCCTTCAGCTCGTTCAAGGTCCGCGCGAGATTGGTCACCATGAAGTACGGCACGGTCTCCGCCGCACCGCTGGCCACCTTGGCCACGGTGGCGTTGATGCCCGCCGCATTGTCCTTGGGTGCGATCACTGCGTGCACGCCCGCGCCATCGGCCACGCGCAGGCACGCGCCGAGATTGTGGGGATCGGTCACGCCATCGAGCACCAGCAGGAGCGGGTTCTTCACGCCATCGGCCTCGAGCTGGTCGAGCAGGTCGTCAAGCGACTTCACCTGCGCGATTTCCTGCACGCGCGCGGCCACGCCCTGGTGGCCGTGGCTGCCGGCCAGCTTGGCGATGCGCAGCGAGTCTGCCTCGATCAGTCGCACCCCCGCCTCCTTGGCACGTTCGATGAACTGGCGCATGCGCGCATCGCGGCGCGTGGCTTCGTAATAAACCTCGATGATCGATTGCGGCGCAGTTTTCATGCGCACGCCGACGGCGTGAAAGCCGAACAGGACTTTGGGGGTGGATGACATCCCGCCATTATCGCGCGCAGCGCGTGGAGCGGGGAGAAGGCGCAAAGCGCCTCAGAGGGGTGCTCTCTTCATCGGAACCATCACGGGCTGGCCCGGCGTGGTGCAGCCGGTATCACAGCAACGGCCGGGCTGCCGGTTGCGGGTGATGGACCGTTCACCGTCATCAGCGAGCACGCCGCGATCAAGCAGGCGCTCCACCAGATCCACCTTGTTGCCAAGGGGATAGTTGCGCCAGATCTCCTGCTTGAGCGCCGCGGGCGAGCCACCTCCATGCAGGCTGATCAGCGAATACCAGCCCGCCTGGTACGAGGCCGTGAGGTCCTCCATGAAGCGCGCCACCTCGAGGCGCTTGTCGGCCGGCACATCAGGGTTCGCGCGCAGCACTTCGGCCAGCGAGGCGGCGGTGGCCGGGTTGTGGTCCTCGTCCGGCCCGGGCAGCGCAACGATGAGGCCACCCGACACCTCGTGGGCCAGGCGGTGCATGTCGTAGATCTGCGTGGCCAGCAGCAGCTTGCCGATGTTGCTGAACACCGGATCGGGCATGAAGCTGCCGCTGTGCCTGTCCTGCGTGGCGTAGACGCTTGCGGCCACGCCGCAGGCGAAGAAACCCTCGACGATCTTGATGAGTTCCACCATGGGCTCGCGCAGGTTGCTCTTCTCGTCGGGCAGCAGGCCGTTGGCCTCGCACATCAGCGCGCCCGCGCCGATCAGCAGGTCGCCAAAGCCCGCGCGCGCCGCAATGCAGCTGTGGCGATGGTGCGTGGCATAGCTGTAGGTGAGCATGTGGCTCAGTTCCCATTCGCCTTCGAAGAATACGCGGTCCCACGGCACGAAGACCTGGTCGAAGATGACCACGGCGGTGGCCTGCCCGTAGCGGCGCGAGAACAGCGCGGCACCGTGCTCGTTCTTCTCACCCGGGCGTCCCGCAGGACGCGAGACCATGGTCACGCCCTTCGCATCGACCGGCACGGCGCAGCACACGGCGAAGTCGGCGTCCTCCTTCCCCATGTTGCGGCTGGGCATGACCAGCAGTTCGTGCATGTAGGGCGCACCGGTCACGATGGCCTTGGTGCCGCTGATCACGATGCCCCTGGCATCGCGGCTCACCACATGCACATAGGTGTCGGGGTTGGCCTGCTGGTGCGGCTTCTTGCTGCGGTCGCCCTTGGCGTCGGTCATCGCCACCCCGAGCGCGATGTCGCGATCCTGCACGTCGGCCAGGTAGGCGGCAAAGCGAGCGCGATGTTCCGTGCCGCCGCGCGCATCGTCGATGTGCGCCACGGCCTGCGCGATGCCGTTGAGCGCATCGTGGCCCAGGTAGCGCTGCGCGCAGCCGGTTTCCTGGCACAGCACCCGCACCACTTCGAGCTTGTTGAGCAGGTCGCCCGACGACTCGTTCACCTGCAGCATGCGATTGACAACACGGTTGCGGCTCGACTGCGTGGCCAGCGCCAGGCGTTCCATCTCAGGCCGCAGAGCGAAGTCGTAGGTGAAGGCCAGCGCGTTCACGCCGGGGCGCAGCGCAGGCTCGTCGGCCACGCACTCCACCCGCCGGCCGTCCACATAGACGACAGGGTTCAGGCTGCGAAGCGATTCGCGATACGCCTCGCCGGTCATCAGCGTGGCCCGGGTGGGTGGCAAGGCGGGCGTGGCGATTGGGCTTTCCATGTTCCTGTCTCCTTCATCGTGATCAATTTATTAAACACCGTTCAATATTTAAACACTGTTCAATAAATTGATCAACCGTTATCATTCGGCATGCCCCGAACTGCAGCTCTCGCAACGCCACCCCGGCTCACCCGCCCTGCCCGCCAGAAAACCATGTCGGACGCACGGCGCCAGCATGTGCTCGACGCTGCGCGCGCGGTGTTCTTCGAGCTGGGCCTCGAGGGCACCAGCATCCGCGAGATCGCCCAGCGTGCAGGCTATACGCCGGGAGCGATCTACAGCTACTTCGCCAGCAAGGAAGAGGTCTACGCCGCCCTGCTTGGCGAGTCCCTGGAACGGCTGAACGCGGCCGTCCAGGAGGCCCTGGCCCCCACCCCGCACCCGGACGACAGGCACGACGCGCGCAGGCAACTGCAGCTTGCAGCCCAGGCGTTCTTCAGCTTCTACGCGGACAACCCGCGCGACCTCGATCTCGGCTTCTACCTGTTCCAGGGCATGCAGCCGCGCGGACTGACCAGCGAGCTCGACGAACAACTGAATCGGCGGCTGCGCGATGCGCTCGCGCCGGTCCAGGAGGCACTGCAGGCATTGGGCATGACGGACACAGAGGCGCTTGCCGAAGTGACGGCGCTGTTTGCTCATGCCGTCGGACTGCTGGTCCTCAGCCACACGGGACGCATCCGGATGTTCCGGCAGAAGTCGAGCGAGCTGTTCTCCGCCTATCTGCGGCAACTGGATGAGCGCGCGCAAGGCCGTTCAGCCTGACCGCTTAAAATATCGCCCGCTGACACAGCACCGGTGCGCGATGCAAGACCTTTGCGCCGCGCACCAATCGCCCGCACCCGCCGACCATCCTTATCGCGCCGTGGTGCTTTCTTTGACCGGAAGCCTTGCGAGAGGCTACCCCAACCGCAAAATCGGCCCAAGCGCCCGAGGTGCGTACCCGAGCGTCGCGCCGCATCGGCATTGGTTGACAAACCATGATTCCTTCCCCCCTCGTGAACCTGTACCGGCGTACCAGCCTGGTGACCCAGATTGCCATCGCGCTCGTGCTCGGCATTGCCATCGCCCTGCTCTTTCCCGGTTTTGCCGTGAAGCTGTCGCTGCTGGGCACACTGTTCATCGCCGCGCTCAAGGCGGTCGCCCCGGTGCTGGTGTTCGTGCTCGTGATTGCCGCCATCAGCAACCACAAGGTGGGAGAGGCCACGCAGATCAAGTCGATCCTCGCGCTGTATGCCGCGGGAACACTGGCCGCCGCCGCTGCGGGTGTTGCCGCCAGCTTCCTGTTCCCGAGCCGGCTGGTGCTGAAGGCTCCCGCCGAAGCCATGAGCGCGCCAGGCTCGATCAGCGAGGTGCTGCTGTCCCTGCTGATGAATGTGACCAGCAATCCTGTGAAGGCGATTGCGGACGCCAACTACATCGGCATCCTGGCCTGGGCGGTGGGCCTGGGCCTCGCCCTGCGCCATGCGAGCGAAGGCACGCGCGGCACGCTGCAGGACCTGTCCGAGGCCGTCACTCAGATCATCCAGATGGTGATCCGCTTCGCGCCGCTGGGCATCCTGGGGCTGGTCGCCACCACCTTCGCCGACGCAGGCCTGGCAGCGCTCAAGGGGTATGCGCACCTGCTGGCGGTGCTGGTGGGCTGCATGCTGTTCGTGGCGCTCGTGGTCAACCCGATCATCGTCTGGTTCATGATCCGCAGGAATCCTTACCCGCTGGTGCTCACCTGCCTGCGCGAGAGCGGCGTTACCGCCTTCTTCACACGCAGCTCGGCCGCCAACATCCCCATCAACCTGGCACTTGCCAAGCGCCTGGGCCTGCACGAAGACACCTACAGCGTGGCGATCCCGCTGGGCGCCACCATCAACATGGCGGGCGCGGCCATCACGATCAGCGTGCTCTCCCTCGCGGCTGCCCATACGCTGGGCATTGTGGTGGACATCCCCACTGCGCTGCTGCTGTGCGTGGTGGCATCGGTCTGCGCCTGCGGAGCCTCCGGTGTCGCGGGTGGCTCGCTGCTGTTGATCCCGCTGGCCTGCAGCCTGTTCGGCATCTCCAACGACGTGGCCATGCAGGTGGTGGGCATCGGCTTCATCATCGGCATCCTGCAGGACTCGGCGGAAACCTCTCTGAACTCATCGACCGACGTGCTGTTCACGGCCGCGGCCAGCATGGCCGGCGACCGCAAGTAGGCACCCTTCTTCAATCGATGGCCGATACGCTTCCGGCCTCGATGAGAATGCGACGGTCGCAGCGCGCCGCGATGGCGCGGTCATGCGTGACCATCACCAGCGTCGTGCCCTGCTCGCGGTTCAGCTCGAACATGAGCTGCATGACCGTTTCTCCCGTCGCGAAGTCCAGGCTGCCCGTGGGCTCGTCGGCCAGCAGCACGGCCGGCTGTACCACGAAGGCGCGCGCGAGGGCGACGCGCTGCTGCTCGCCGCCTGAAAGCACCTTGGGATAGTGGTTCAGCCGCGCGCCGAGTCCCACGCGCGCCAGCATCTCCTGCGCCGCGGCCCGCGCACCGCGGTCTCCCGCGAGCTCCAGCGGCAGCATCACGTTCTCCAGCGCGGTGAGGTTGCCCATGAGTTGAAAGCTCTGGAACACAAATCCCATTTTCTGGCCACGCAGGGCCGCTCGGGCGTCTTCATCGAGGGCGAAGAGATCCTGGCCCGCAAGCCGCACCGTGCCGCGCGTGGGCGTGTCCAGGCCCGCGATGATCGACAGCAGCGTGCTCTTGCCGGAGCCGGAGGCGCCGACGATGGCCACGGTTTCCCTGGGCATCAGCCGGAAATCGATATCGCGCAGAATGTCCAGCGTTCCCGTCGAATCCGATACCGACTTGTGAACGCGATCGACGGCGATGATCGGTTCTGCATGGGCAGTGCTGGGAACGGAACTGGAATCAGGCATGGACAATCTCAGTGAAATGGCAGAACAAGTACGCAAGGAATGGCGGATCAAGGAATGGCAGGTCAACGAATGAACCGAAGAGACTGTATCGCGAGTGTCGTGCTCACATGCGCCGCGTGGGCTTCGCATGCACAGGCCACGCCCGCCGGGGGGCCATCCATCCTGGTGGTCGGCGACTCGATCAGCGCCGAATACGGCCTGGCACGCGGCACCGGGTGGGTCACGCTGCTTGAAAAGCAGCTCGCCGCCGACAAGGTCCCGGCCCGGGTCGTCAACGCCAGCGTGAGCGGCGATACCACCTCCGGGGGCCGCTCGCGCCTTCCCGCGCTGCTCAAGTCGCACCAACCCACCCATGTGATCCTGGAACTGGGTGCCAACGACGCGCTGCGCGGCCTTGCGCTCAAGAACACCGAAGACAATCTTGCCTGGATGACCGAGCAGGCGCAGAAGGCCGGAGCCAAGGTCACGCTGGTGGGCATGCAGGTACCGCCCAACTATGGCGCGCGGTACGGCGAGCAGTTCGCGGGGGTCTTCCCCGCGGTCGCCAGGAAGTACGGCACCGCGCTGGTGCCGTTCCTGCTCAAGGGCGTGGCGGATGATCCCGACCCGACCCGGTGGTTCCAGGCCGACCGGATTCACCCGAGCGTCCAGGCGCAGCCCAGGCTTCTGGCCAATGTCTGGCCGGTGCTCAAGCCGCAGCTCAAGTGAAGGGGCGCCTGACGAGCCATTGGCGCATCAGCGGCCGAACGCCAGCTGCAGTGCCTGCGCCAGATCGGCCTGCAGGTCGCGCGCGGCTTCGAGACCAATGGAAAAGCGCACCACGGTGCCCTGCTTCAACCCGGACGACGGCAGGCTGCGCATGTCCGGCAGCTCGTACGGCACGACAAGGCTGATCGGGCCGCCCCAGCTGTAGCCTATCTTGAACAGCCTCAGGCCGTCGCAGAAACGGTCGACCTGCTCCTGGGTGAATCGCGGGTCGATGATCACGCTGAAAAGCCCTGCGGCCGCACCATCGGGATTCTCCTGCGTGCAGCACAGGCGCTTCCAGTCGTCATGCCCCGGTGAGCCCGCAAGCGCCGGATGCAGGACCTGCACCACGGCCGGCTGCTGCTCCATGAACCGCGCCAGCTCGCGCGCCACCCGGTCATGAGCGTGGTAGCGCAATGCCATGCTGGGCAGCGAGCGCAGCACGGCCTCGACGTCATTCATGCCCACGCCAAAGCCGATGCGCATGTGCGTGAGCTTGAGCTTCATGTGCAGCGACTGGTCACGCGTGGTGATGCTGCCCATCAGCACGTCTCCGCCTCCGCTGGGATACTTGGTGAGCGCGTGCACCGACACATCGACGCCCAGGCTGCCGCCGTCGCGCAGCAGGTCGAATGGCGAGAACGCGAGGCCCGCGCCCCAGGTGTTGTCCAGCACCGAGGTGATCCGGCGTTCGCGGCAGATGCGGGCCAGGCGCAGCAGGTCGGGGAACTCCAGCGTGACGGAGCCAGGAGCCTCCAGCCAGATCAGCCGGGTGGCGGGAGAAATCTTCGCTTCGAGATCGGGAGGATCCAGCGGGTCATAGTAGCGATGGGTGATGCCATAGCGCCGGAGTTCAGCCTCGGACAGTGCCTTGTTCGGGCCGTAGGCATTATCGGGAATCAGCACTTCGTCGCCCTGCTTGAGCAGTGAGAGCGAGACAGTGGCGATCGCGGCCAGGCCGCTCGGCACCAGCAGGCACTGCAATGCGCCTTCCAGCGTCGCGATGCGCTCCTCCAGGAGATAGCTGGTGGGCGTTCCGTGCAGGCCGTAGGTATAGGCCGATTTGTCCTTCCAGTCGAAGTCGCGCATGGCGGCGACACTCGGGAAGAACACGGTCGAGGCCTTGCAGACCGGCGGCTGGGGGGCCGCAAATCCACCCGGCGCCTCGTAGCCGTGGTGGATCAGATCAGTGACGATGTCTTGGGAGGATGGCGCTTGATGAGTCATCCTTCCATGTTAGCGCCGAGCGCGGCCGCACGCAGCCCGCGCCCGGGCAAACCCGTCAGCCGTTGGATGGCTTCAGTTCGTTGACGACGCTCTTCACGCCTTCGACGGCCTGTGTCAGCCTCTCGGCATGCGCGGCATCATCCGGCGTCTTGACCGGGCCGGACAGCTTCACCACGCCATCCTTGGTGTCCACGCTGATCAGCACGGCGCTCAGGTTGGGGTCTGCCGCGAAGGCGGCCTTCACCTTGGTGGTGATGGCCGTATCGTCCAGTGCGGCAGCCGCGTTGCTGGCTGCGCTGCGAGCCGCGGCGCTGGCATCCTGCGCTGCGCTCTCCATCTTGGCCTTGGCGTCGTTGGCCGCAGTCTCGGCCTCCACCTTGGCGCGCTCCGCCGCGTTCTCGGTCTTCTCGACCGCGGCATCCAGCTTCTGGCCCGCGCTCGGCTCGCCGGGCTTCTTGTCGCACGCAGCCAGGCCGGCGGCCAGAAGCACGGCCAGTGCCACGGAGGAACCCCTGAGCCAGAGTGCGCGCGATGGATTGTCGATGTTGTGATTGAAAGCCATGGATCTGCATCCCCATTCATGAATCAAGGGCCCCACTCTATTCCCGACCCATCTGCTCGCCGCTTCGCCTGATGCAACGATCGGTGTAGGACAATCGCGACATCTGACTCCTGCACACGCTCCTTATTTCGCCGCGCGCATCGGAGGCATTAGAAACCAAACCGCACAAGAAAGAGACAACAAGCAGTGATGAACCTGCACACCATGCGCCACTGGCTGCCATTCCTGAACTGGCCGCGCCCCACCAAGGCGTTGCTCAAGGGAGAATTCATCGCAGGCATGACCGTGGGCCTGATGCTGGTGCCGCAGGGCGTCGCCTACGCCGCGCTGGCCGGGATGCCGCTGGTCACGGGCATCTACGCCTCGCTCATTCCCGCCATCGTCGCCGTGCTGTTCAGTTCGTCCACGCGCCTCGGCGTGGGTCCCACCGCGCTCACCAGCCTGCTGATCGGAGCCTCGCTCACCGGCATGGCCGAGCCCGGCAGCGCGCATTGGGTGTCGCTCGCCGTATGGCTCGCCATACTCTCCGGGCTGCTGCAGGCCTTCGTGGGCGTCGTGCGCTTCGGCTGGCTGCTCAGCCTCGTGACATCGCCCATCCTCACGGGGTTCACGCAGGCAGCGGCGCTGCTGATCCTGCTGTCGCAACTGCCCGCGCTGCTGGGACTGCGCACGAGCTGGCATGCGCTCTTCAGCAATCCCTCCATCCATCATTTCGACTTCCGCTCGCTCGCCTTCGGCGTCGGGAGCCTTGTGCTGCTCACGCTCTCCAAGCGGTTGCGGCCGACCTTTCCAGGCGCCATCGTCGTGATCTCGGGCGCGGCCCTGGTGAGCTGGCTGACGGGCTTTGCGGACAGAGGGGGCGACGTGATCGGGCATCTGCCGTCCGGCTTCCCCAGCCTGTACCTGCCGCAGTGGCTCACCTGGGACGAGTTCGGCGCGCTGCTCATGCCCACCATGGTCGTGGCGCTCGTGAGCTTCCTGGAGACCGCTTCCAGCGCCAAGATCGAGCACCAGCGCGAAGGCACTCAGTGGAACGAGAACCAGGACCTGATCGCCCAGGGCCTTGCCAAGATCAGCTCGGGCCTGACGGGCGGCTTCGCGACCAGCGCCTCGTTCTCGCGCTCGGCACTGAACCTGTATGCCGGGGCGCAGACCGGCTGGTCCAACCTGTTTGCCACCGGACTCGTGCTGGTGGCCCTGCTCTGGCTGATGCCCGAGCTCTACCATGTTCCCGATGCCGTGCTCGCCGCAGTGGTCGTGACCGCCGTGACCGGGCTGTTCAAGCCGCGCGAGATGCTGCGACTGTGGCAGGTATCGCGCGTGGAGGCCTCGATTGGCCTGGCCACCTTCGCGCTCACGATCGCCACCGCCCCGCGCATCTACTGGGGTGTGCTGGCGGGGGTGGTCGCCAATCTGTGCCTGTTCATCTACCAGCGCATGCACCCTCGCATCATCGAGGTGGGCCTGCACCCCGACGGCAGTCTGCGCGACCGCAGGCTCTGGCAACTGCCGCCCCTCGCTCCCGGGCTGCTGGCCGTGCGCATGGACGCCGAGCTCGACTTCGCGAGCGCCGCGTCGCTGGAGCGGCGCATTACATCCGAGCTGCAATCGAGGGCGGACATCCGTGATGTATGCATCTTTGCCTCGTCCATCAACCGCATCGACATCACCGGCGTCGAGACCTTTCAGCGCCTGCGCTGGCATTTGAAGAAGACCGGTGGCACGCTGACACTGAGCGGCCTGAAGCTGCCGGTGGAGCAGCGGCTGTCGCGCGCCGACGCCCTGGGCGAGGATCCGCATCTCAGGCTCTACCGTACGGATACGGAAACCCTGGCTTCGCTCCAATCCCGGCCTGAAGGATAATTACGGCCTTTCTCGCGCCGACAGACACTTTCCTGCACCTTTGAGCCCATGCTCCCGGTGTCCCGTCGGCCTTTTTCCGAACTCCAGGGTCTTCCTTTCGTGCATCCGGTCCTCAACATCTCCACCTATCTGTTCACGCCCCTGCCCGATGCCGCGGCATTGCGTGAGCTGCTGCTAGAGCGTGCAACCACCGCCGGACTCAAGGGCACGATCCTGATCGCCGAGGAAGGCATCAACATGTTCCTCGCCGGTGATGCCGATGCCGTGCGCGGCTTCGTTGCCGAGCTGAAGCGGGACACACGGTTTGCATCACTCGACCCCAAGGAGAGCTGGTCCGACCACCAGCCCTTCCGCAAGATGCTGGTGAAGGTGAAGAACGAGATCATCCGCATGAACATGCCGGCGATCCGTCCGTCCGCGGGCCGCGCTCCGTCGGTGTCGCCCGAGACACTGCGGCGCTGGCTCGAGCAGGGGCAGGATGACGAGGGCCGGCCGGTGGTCACGCTCGACACGCGCAACGCCTTCGAGGTCGACCAGGGCACGTTCGACCATGCCATCGACTGGCGCATCGACAAGTTCACCGAGTTTCCCGCGGCCCTGCGCGAGCACAAGGCAGAGCTGGAGGGCAAGACCGTGGTGAGCTTCTGCACGGGTGGCATCCGCTGCGAGAAGGCGGCCATCCTGATGGAAGAGGAAGGCGTGCAGAACGTCTACCAGCTCGAAGGCGGCATTCTCAAGTACTTCGAATTGACGGACGGCGCGCACTACAGCGGCGGCTGCTTTGTCTTCGACGAGCGCCGCGTGGTCGACACGGCCCTCGACGAAGCACCTCTCAAGCCCTGAAACTCAAGCCCTGAAGCGCCACGCCCCCTTCCTGGAAACGCCCGTCAACGCCTGATGTAGTGCCCCGGCAGCGGGATGCGCTCATCGTCGCCGGGCACCTTGCCGAAAGCGTTGTCCTCCCAGCGCTGGGCCGCCTGCTCGATGAGCGTCTTGTCGCTGGCCACGAAGTTCCACCAGAGATGGCGCGGGCCGTCGAGCGCCGCGCCACCAAGCACCATCACGCGCGCAGGCACCGGGCCGGCCTTCAGCGTGTGCGGTGCGCTGCCCGAAGGCAATGGCACCAGCGTGTGTTCCGCGATGGGCTCATGATCCAGTTGCACGGGGGCGGTCACGGTGTAGATCGCCACCTCCTCGGCCAGCGCGGGCAGTTCCAGGCTCGCGCCGGCATCAAGCTCCAGGTCGACCAGCAGGGTGTTGCACAGCGTCGCCACCGGGGAGGTGCGGGCCCATGCCGATCCGATGAGCAGCCGCACCGCCACCGCGCCCGAGCGCCAGGCCGGGATATGCGCGGCCGGCGTGTGCGCGAACTGCGGTTCGGCCTGTTCATGCGCATGAGGCAACGCCGCCCACAGCTGCAACCCGTGGTTCACATAGGTGCTGCCGGCATGCGATCGCGGGCGGCGCTCGGAATGGACGATGCCCCGCCCCGCGGTCATCCAGTTGATGTCGCCGGGCACGATCTGCTGCTCGCTGCCCAGGCTGTCCCGGTGCATCAGCGCGCCCTCGAACAGATAGCTCACCGTCGCAAGGCCGATGTGCGGGTGCGGGCGCACGTCCATGTGCGAAGCGGGCTCCACGGTCACCGGGCCGAAGTGGTCCAGGAAGATGAACGGGCCGACGGAGCGCCTGGGCAGGGACGGCAGGAGACGGCGCACCTGCATGCCGCCACCCAGGTCCTTGTGCAACCCCGTCAGCCGCAGCAATGGCTCGCGCGCGCTCATCGCAGGCTCACGCTTCGCCCGGCAGGCGTTCCAGCGCGGTGCTGATTTCCGTGGTCACCTGCGTCATGAGCTTGTGCACGGGACATTTGTCGACCACGCGCTGAAGTTCAGACCATTGCGCATCGCTCAGATCACCGCTGACCTGCAGGCGCACCGACAGCCGGTAGGTGCCGCTGCGCTCCCCCGACGCGTCCCGCTCCACGGCCGTCTGCACATCCTGCACGGCCCATCCCTTGTGCCGCGCATACCACAGCAGGGTCAGCGCCTTGCAGGCGCCCAGGGCCGAATCGTAGAGATCGTGCGGATCCGGCCCGCTATCCTGCCCGCCTTCCGCGGGCTGCGCATCCACCGTCCATACATGATCGCGGATCGTCAGGCGCTGCGACATGGGCGCATCGCTGACTCGTTCAAGCCGTACCGTCATGGCACTCCTCCTTGCTTGTCCGCCCCTGCGGGCGGGAGTTCACGGCCTGTTTCGCCGCCCCGTTTTGCTGCTCCGCTGTCAACTCAGGTACGCCGCGCCATGGATCCATCCACGCTCCACGCGCCCGCACCGCACACCGAGAGGGCCAACAGGCCGCCCGCAATCGCCATGTTCTTGTTGAAGTTGATCTGCTGGGGCGATACGTCGGCACCCTGCAGCGTCCAGTAGGCATGGAAGATGACCGCGGACACCACGGTGAACAGCGCAAGTGCCCACGACGCCCACCGGGTCCTGAATCCGAACAACACCGCCAGCCCGCAGCCCACTTCCGCGAGGATCGCCAGCACGGCCATCACGTTGGGCATCGGCAGGCCCTTGGAGGCAATGTAGCCAGCCGTTCCCGCAAATCCCACGATCTTGCCGATCCCCGCGGGTACGAACAGCCATGCGATGAGCACGCGTCCAGCCAGCAGCAATGCCGATTCGCAACCGGACGAACGACCGATGTGTGCGGTAGAGGTAGCCATGGAATTCTCCTTTGGATGAATGGTGCAACGATTCAGGCGCGCTTGCAGCGCAACCCTAACCGCACTATTCCCCGAACTTCTGTAGGAGCAATTCGCATGCGTGCACCTGTCGATACATTTGCACGGCCGCCATGGAAGCACGCCACCTCGTTCAACGGCCGATGGACATGCTCTGGCCGGTGATCTGGAAGCTCACGCGCGGTGCATCCGGCGCGGTGAACGGCAGGCTCAGCGAGAACTGGCCCGAACCATGCAGGATGCAGCTGTCACGGCGCAGTTGCACCGGGGCATCGTTGCCCTCGAACATCACCCAGGTACCGAAGCTGCTCATGTCGGTCAACACAAAGGAACCATCGCGCCAGTCGATGCGTACGTGAAAGCGCGAAACACGTGGGTCATCGATGTGCATGTGCGCCTCGGATGAGCGTCCCACCTGTACCGGTGCATCGGTACTGTCGAACACGTGGCGGGTGCGGCCCCAGGCGAACTGGATCTGCACGGCCCCCATGCTGTCGAGTGCCCCGAGGTCGGTCAGACCGGCATGCTGCGTCATCGGCTCGGGACTTTCGTCCGTACGCCACTCGATCTGGTACATCAGGACGGGCTCGGCCTTGCCTTTCACACTCAAGTGGCCAAGGCGCACGAGATGGGCATTGGGAAGGTCGGCGCCCGCCGTTGCCACCGCTTCGGTGGCCCAGATTTCACCGGGAGCCGATCGGTCGCACAGCCGCGACGCCGTATTGACCGCATCACCGTAGCAATCGCCCGCCACATCCAGCACTTCGCCGCTGTCCAGGCCCATGCGCAAGGCGGGCCCCAGGTTGCGCGTGGGCCAGAGGATATGGTCGCGATGCTCGCGCATGATCTCCAGCGTGCAACGCACGGCCGCCGAGGATTCGGGAAACAGGCACAGCAACCCGTCCCCAAGGGTTTTCACGACGCGACCCCGCCTCTGCTGGACCTTGGCAGTCATCCAGTTCAGAAGCTCGGTGACGGCCAGCGCCGCGCGTTCATTGCCCAACGTCTCGTACAGCGAAGTGCTGCCCACGATGTCGGCGAAAACAACAGTTTTCAGTGCCTCAGTCACACTGACGACCCCTTTTGGGCAATCCGTGAAACACGGAGGAACCCCCTCTTTGTTATTGGGAATGCATGGCGATTGTTTCGCAGCATGTCTGTGGATCTTAATCCCACAATCACAATTGCAAACCAATTATGAAGATTTAGCCGAGGAAATGGTACCCAGGCAACCCGCTTTCATGACATTAATTGTCAATTCCAATTTATTCATGACAAGGCATCAATTGTCTCGATGGACGGTCGGAATGAACAGCATCGCCCTGCCCCGCTGCCGGCCTTGACCGATAATGAAGGGTTATGACAACTTCGGCAAAACGTCTGGATTCCGCTGCCCGCAGGGCGCAGCTGCTCGACGTCGCCGACCGCGTCTTCACCGCTCACGGCGTCCATGCCCCACTGGACCTGATCGTGGAGATGGCCGGCGTGGGCCGCGCCACGCTCTACCGGCAGTTTCCCGATCGCCACATGCTGCTGCTGGCGCTGATGGAACGCTCGGCCCAATGGCTGGCGACCAGGGCTCGCCGCCTGGCCCACCGCGACGATGCCTTCTTCCGGCTGCTGGACTACATGGCTTCGCGCATCGTGCGGTCGCCCGCGTTGTCGGACTACTGGCGCACCACGCGCATGAGCGACCCGCGGTTCTCGGATGTGTACCAGGAAGTCCTGAATGCCTTTGCGCCCCCCGTGGCGCGCGCACAACGCGCAGGGCTGCTGCATGCCGACGTGCGCGCGGACGACATCCCCCTGCTCGCCAGCATGCTGGCAGCCGGGCTGCGCGGCGAGACCGATGCAGAGCGTCGCCAACTTGTGGGACGCGCACTGTGCATCGTGCAGCGCGGACTGACACCTTCAGCGCCGGGCGGTTGCCTGCCCGGCACGGTCAACGACCTTTCATGATCCTCGTACACCTTCTGCTCACGAATTCGCTGATCTTCCACATCGCCACGTGGCAGTTCCATCCGTGAATCCTTTCGCCTTGGCTCCGGGCCCGTGCTTCAGGCCGGCTTCCTGCGCGCAGCCGCCGCAATGCCGCGCGCCATGCGGGCGTTGTAGACACTGAGCCGCGAGAGCCCCAGCTGCTCCGCGATACGGGCATCTGAGTCCGTGCCCAGCAATGCGACGGCACTGTCCGTCCAGTCAAAAGGCTGGCCCTTCGCTCCCGCTGCCGCACCTGCGGCCGCGATCCCCAGTTCCTGGCGCCTGGCAATCACGCTGGCCTTGCTGATGCCCCATTCCCGGGCGAGGTCGGCATCAACCTCCCTGCCCAGCCGCGCCAGCATCGATTCGGTCCACTGGACATGGCCGAACGCAGGCACATGGAGCGCCTTGCGCTTGAGGCTCACCGTCTTGGCCGTGGTGCCCCAGCGCTCCGCCAGCACGGCATCCTTGTCCGTGCCCAGCAGCCGGAGCATCTCGTCCGTCCACTCAATGGCAGTGCGGCCCATGCGAAGCGAGGTTTACGGTATCAGTCGACCAGGCCGGCGTACACGTGCTGCGTGTCGTCGTCGTTCTCGAGGCCGGCGAGGAAGGCCTGCACTTCCTCCATGGCCTCCGCGCTCAGCGAGGCTGCGCTGATCGGGTTCTTGGCCTTGTAGCCCAGCTTGGCCGAGAGCACCTTCACGCCCTGGGCAGGCAGCGCCTTGCTGACCACATCCAGGTCCGTGGCATCGGTGATGAACAGCGTCACGCCCTCTTCGTCGCCTGCCTCGAAATCCTGCGCTCCGGCTTCGATGGCGGCCATTTCCATGTCGGTATCGGCATTCGCGGCTTCACCCTCGATCAGGCCCACATGGTCGAAATCCCATGCCACGGCGCTCATCTGGCCCTTGCGGAACAGCACGCGCATGTTGGGCGCCGTGCGATTGGGATTGTCGGTCAGGCATTCCACCATCACGGGAACGCGATGCGGCGCGTAGCCCTCGAACACCACGCGCTCGTAGTTCACCGCATCGGCACCCGCGCCCGAGCCCTTCTTGATCGCACGCTCGAGCGTGTCCTTGGGCATGGATGCCTTGCGCGCGGCTTCAACGGCCATGCGCAATGCAGCATTGCTGGCGGGGTCGCCGCCGGCACGCGCCGCGACCGTGATTTCCTTGACGAGTTTGCCGAACAGCTTTCCCTTGGCATCGGCCACCAGTGCCTTGCCCTTTGCTTTCCATTGCGCGCCCATGGCTGCGATCCTTGGTTTTGTAGTAAACCGCTGATTTTCGCGCAGTTTTTGAAGCCCGAGAGGCCCGCATTGGCTCTCAAGGCCTCCATCACCCTTCGGCGCGCGTTCTCAGTGCCTCCGTATGCTGCCCCAACACCGGCGCGGCAAACGGCTGCGGACCGGGCGTGCGGTCGAATTCCACGGCCCGCGTGAATCCGCGGTAGCTGCCCAGAGCGGGATGCTCGAACGTCGCGATCATGTCCTCGGCCTGCACCTGCGGGTGGTCGAACATGTCCTCCACCGCGCGTGCTGCCGCGCAAGGGACTTCCTCGCCGAAGAGGGCCTCCCATTCAAGCGCCGTGTGCGCGGCCAGCGCCTCGCGCAGCCGGGGAACGAGCTCGTCCTTGTGCAGGGCGCGCTTGCGCACCGAGTCGTAGCGCTCGTTGGCGGCGATGTCGTGCAGGCCGGTCCTGGCGCACAGCGCCTCCCAGAAATGCTGCGTATTGGCCGAGAGATAGATGTAGCCCTGCCGCGTCGGATGCAGGCCCGTGATGCCCCCCGATCGCATGTCACGCCCCACTTCGCGCGGCTCGCCCTCGGCCCAGACCAGGCGTGCGGACTGCATGGTGAGCGCGGCGCGCAGCAGCGACACGCCCACGTGCTGCCCAAGGCCGCTCTTCTCGCGCTCGTACAGCGCGGAGGCCACCCCGCCCGCAACCAGCGCTGAAGCGTAGTAGTCAACGACCGAGCCGTACAGGATCTCCGGCGGGCCGCCCGCCTTGCCCTGCATTGCGCACATGCCGGTCATGGTCTGCAGCACCTGGTCGTAGCCCGCCTTGGCCTTGAGCGGCCCGCTGCTGCCGTAGCCCGTCACGCTGCAATAGATGAGGCGCGGGTTCATCACCGACAGTTGCCCGAACCCGATGCCCAGTCGCTCGGGCACTCCGGGACGGAAGTTGTGCACCAGCACGTCCGCCTCCCTGACCAGCTTCATGAGCACGGCATGGTCCGCCTCCTGCTTCAGGTCGAGGACCATGCCCCACTTGCTGCGGTTCACCCCCAGGAATGCACGGCTCTCGGCCTCCAGCGTCGACGGGTATTTGCGCAGGTTGTCACCCGCGGGTGGTTCGATCTTGACCACTTCCGCCCCTTGGTCCGCAAGCAGCGAACAGCCATACGGCCCTGCGATGTAGGCGCTCAGGTCCAGCACCCGCACGCTGCTGAGCGGGCCCCTCGGGCCCTTGCGTTCAGTGGGAGCAAAGCTCATTCTTCAGATACTCCATTGGTGTCATTCACGCGGCAGGTTCAACCGTGCCGACTCGGGTCAGGCCGTCAATCCGCGACGATGCTGCGCACTTTCGCCAGCTTCTTCCAGCGCTCCACATCCGACTTCACCACATCGCCGAACTGTGCCGGCGTGATGGGCGCGACCACCGCGCCCTCCCTGAGGAATTGCTCCTTGAGCTCGGGTTTGGCCAGCGCCTGGTTGACCGCCTTGTTCAGTGTGTTGACCACACCGGCAGGTGTTCCAGCGGGCGCGAGCATGCCCCACCACAGGTCGAATTCATAGCCCGGGACGGCCGTGGCCATGGGTGTCAGTTCGGGAGCAATGGGGCTCGGCTGCAGGCTGGTGATGCCCACGGCCTTGAGCTTGCCGTTGCGGATCATCGGCAGGATGGACGGGCCGCTGGAGATCAGCATCTGCACCTGGTTGCCGATCACGTCGGTCACCGCCGGGCCCTGTCCCTTGTAGGGCACGTGGGTGATGTCGAAGCCCGGGACCATCGAGCGCAGGTACTCCGTGGCCATGTGGTTCACGCTGCCCGTGCCCGACGTGGCGTAGTTGAACTTGCCGGGCTGGGCCTTGATCGCCTTGACGAGTTCGGCGGGCGTGCTGGCCGGAAAGTCGTTGTTGACCGCGACCACCATCGGCCCCTTGGCAAACATGGCGACCGGTGCGAGGTTCTTCACCGGATCGAAGGGCATCTTGGGCTGCACGCCGGCATTCGTGGTCATGCTCGAAGACACCGCCACCAGCGTATAGCCGTCGGGCGCTGCCTTGGTTACGAACGCGGTTCCGGTGTTGCCGCTCGCCCCGGGACGGTTGTCCACGATGACCGGCTGCTTGAGGATGTCGCCGATCTCCTTGGCGATCTGGCGCGCGAACACATCGTTCGATCCGCCCGGCGGATACGGCACGATCAAGGTGATCGGCTTGCTCGGATAGGCATCGGCCGCCGCCAGGGCGGGCGCCGGGGCCAGGGCCGTGAACGTGAGTGCCATCGACGCGAGTGCAATGCGGCGACGTGTGGAAGAAAAATCGGTGGTGCGTGTCATTCAAGTCTCCTGATGGGTTCGAGTTGTAGTGATATGGCGATGGAACGATGTGCTGCGCGCAGCCTGGGTGCAGGTGTGCTCGGCGGGAGCGGCCGTAGTAGCCGTGGTCAGCCGTCCGCAATCAGTCCGAGCGAACGCGCCGTGGCCACGATCGCCTGGGCGCGCAGCACGAAGGGCCGGTCGATCATCTTGCCGTCGACCACATAGGCGCCCACGGCCCGTGCGTCCGCCTGGCGCGCGGCCTCGACCACCTTGAGTGCATCGTCGATGTCCTTTTGCGAAGGCTGAAAGACCTCGTTCGCAATGGCCACCTGGCTCGGATGGATGCAGGTCTTGCCGAGAAATCCCATGCGGCGCGAGAGCTCGCATTCCGCGCGGAAGCCCTCGGCATCCTGGATGTTCGCGAAGGCGCCGTCATAGGCGAAAACGTCCGCTTCGGCAGCCGCCATGCGCACCGCGAACATCGCTTGCGCAATCGCGGCGGGCTCGCGGCGATGAATGCCATAGGGCTCGAACAGGTCGCCCAATCCCAGCTGCAGGCCTTTCACACCAGGATGTGCGCATGCCAACTCGGCGCCGGTGCGCAGCGACTTCGGCGTCTCCATGTTCAGGAGCAGCCCTGGTGCGCTGGCGACCCCGTTTGCGCGCGCTGCGGCGGCGATCGCCTCGGCAGCGCGCACGACCTCAGCCACACCTTCGGGCTTGGGCAGGTTGATCAGGTGCACCCCCTGGCGCACGACCTCGGCAATGTCCCGCTCGAAATGCGGCGTGTCCATGGCGTTTACGCGCACGATGATGGTCTTGCCGTGGGGTGCCTCGAGCGCGCCGCTCAGCAGGAAGTCGCGCAGCACGGTGCGCGCCTCGTCCTTGCGCGCCTCTGCCACCGCATCTTCCAGATCGAAGGACAGGCTGTCGGCCGCGCCCGCCAGCGCCTTGGCGAACAACTCGGGGCGCGATCCCGGAACAAACAATTTGCTTCTCATCCGTGCATTGTGGATTCAGCACGAACTCAGAAAAATACAGCTACCATTCGTTCAAACACAAGAAAAACTATCTTTTGAACCCCCCATCATGGAAACCAGCTACCTTCAAAGCTTCATGCTCGTGGTCGAGACCGGCTCCATGGCGGAGGCCGCACGCCGCCAGCGCATCACGGCCGCGGCCATCGCGCAGCAGATGCGCACGCTGGAGAAAGAGTTCAAGGCGCCGCTGCTCACCCGCGCCGGCCGCACCGTGGTGCCAACACCCGCAGGCCACCGGCTGAGCCAGAGCGCGCCGGCCTTGCTGCGCGAGCTTGCCAACGCACACACGCTGGTGAACAGCGACGGCGATGGTGGCGAACTGGTGGTGGGCACCATCAACACCGCACTGCACAGCCTGCTGCCGGACATCCTGGCCGATTTCGTCAAGCAGCGCCCCCGGGTGAAGGTGTTCCTGCAGTCGGCCGCTACACGGCAGCTCTACGACGCTATTCTCCAAGGCCACATCGACGCCGCGGTCTGCCTCTACCCGACTTTTGCGCTGGCCAAGACCTTCGATTGGGCGCTTCTACGAGAGGAACCCCTGGTGCTGCTCGCACCGCGCCATCTCGCGCACCTGCCACCGCACGAGCTGCTGCGCACCCAGCCGCTGATCCGCTACGACCGCAACCTGGGGGGCGGCCAGATGGTCGACCACTACCTGCGCGCCGCGCGCATCACCCCGTTCGAGCGCTTCGAGCTCAGTTCGCTGGTCGCCATTGCCATGATGGTCGACCGAGGCCTGGGCGTGGCGCTGGTGCCCGACACCGCACTCAATCTGCCGGACGGCCAGAGCGTGGTCCGCCTGCCGTTGCCGGAAGCCACCCAGGCGCGACGCTTCGGCGTGATGTGGCTGAGATCCTCTGCCCGATTGCCCCTGATCCACTCCATGGTCGACAGCGCACGCCGCGTGCTGGCGCAAGCCAACGCACGGGGATTACCCGCAGGAGCCCTAAAAACACGGGTAAACCCTTGAAAAATCTCGATTTTTCAAGGGTTTATATGTGCTGTCGCATAGCGCCTATGAACTCCCACATATGAAGAACCCCATGCCTTGGGACTAACCTCGGAACCAACTCCCACGACATATTGGTTTCCCTGGCATGAACACCCCTTCCCCCCTCCAGCCGACGACTCAGCCGATCCGCTTCTACCATCGTGGTGAAGTGGTCGAGGTCAGTGGCGTGCATCCCACCCGCACCGTGCTCGACTGGCTGCGTGAAGACGCGCACTGCACGGGCACCAAGGAAGGCTGCAACGAAGGCGATTGCGGCGCCTGCACCGTGGTGATCGGTGAACTCGCCGGCGACGGCGTCTCGGATGCGATCGACGGACTCACGCTGCAGACGGTCAATGCCTGCATCCAGTTCCTGCCCACACTGGACGGCAAGGCGCTGTTCACGGTGGAAGACCTGAAGAATCAGCAGGTTCACACAGCCTGTAGCGGCGCCGACAAGGCGTCCTGCGACTCGCACCCGCACTCGCGTGCAAAAAGCAAAACCATCCCCCTGCACCCCCTGCAGCAGGCCATGGTGGAGTGCCATGCATCGCAATGCGGTTTCTGCACACCCGGCTTCGCAATGTCGCTGTGGTCGGTCTATGAACAGCACCAGGCCGCGGGCTCTCGCCCTTCGCGGCAGCAACTCGCGGATGAGCTTTCGGGCAATCTCTGCCGCTGCACGGGTTACCGCCCGATTCTCGATGCGGGGCAGCGCATGTTCGACCTGCCCGCTGCGCGCCTCGATGCGGCTCCCGTCGTGCACGCGCTGCAGGGCCTGCGCGAAGCGCAGACCGCTTCGCTGAACTACGCGGCGACCGCAGCAGAGGCCAGGGATCGCTTCTACTCGCCACGCACGCTGGACGAACTCGCCGCGCTGCGCGACGCCAAGCCTGCCGCACGCGTGCTGGCCGGCTCCACCGATGTGGGCCTGTGGGTCAACAAGCAGTTCCGCGATCTCGGCGAGATCATCTACATCGGCAACGTGGATGAACTCAAGGCGGTGGAGACACGCGGCGACCAGCTCTACATCGGCGCGGGCGCCTCGCTGGAATCGGCATGGAAGGCACTCGCCACGCGTGCCCCCTCGCTCACCGACGTCTGGCTGCGCTTTGCCTCGCGCCCGATCCGCAATGCGGGCACCATGGGCGGCAACGTCGCCAATGGCTCGCCCATCGGGGATTCGCCGCCGGTGCTGATGGCGCTCGATGCGCAGATCGAGTTGCGACGGGGCGAGCGCGTGCGCAGCATGCCGCTCTCGGCCTTCTACATCGACTACATGAAGAATCACCTGGAGCCGGGCGAATTCGTGCAGGGACTCTCCCTGCCCCTCTCCGCCCTCTCCGCACCGGGCCTGCACCTGCGCGCCTACAAGATCAGCAAGCGTTTCGACTGCGACATCTCGGCGCTGTGTGCCGGCATGGCCGTGGAACTGGAGGGTGACACGGTGCGCGCGGTGCGCCTGGCCTACGGCGGCATGGCTGCCACGGTCAAGCGCGCAGCGAATGCAGAGGCCGCGCTCGTCGGCCAGCGCTGGGACCAGCAGGCCGTGAAGAACGCGCAGGCCGCGCTCGCCCAGGACTTCAAGCCCATGAGCGACATGCGCGCCAGTGCCGCCTACCGCCTCAAGGTGGCCCGGAATCTGCTGCAGCGCCTGTGGCTGGAAACCCGCGTCGATGGGTCGCTGTCCGCCGAACAGTCCAGCGTGTGGAGCTCCATGCCCCACGACGTATTGCCATCCGCCGAGGCATCGGCCATCTGAACGCGCTTGCAGCAGCCAGGAGAACTTGCATGAACCACCCTGTCGAACCCGGAATTGCCATCGCACGCGCAGCGCAGGCCTTTGCAGACTACGCCACCAACACCGCGGCGCGCATCGACGTGAACGCCGAAGCCGCACGCCAGCAGAACGGCGCCCGCGTGGGGATCAGCCGCGCGCACGAATCGGCCTACCTGCACGTGGCGGGAGAAGCCACCTATGTGGACGATATCCCTGAGCTCAACGGCACGCTGCACTGTGCGCTGGGCCTCTCGCCGGTCGCCACGGGCCGTCTCACCGCCCTGTCGCTCGACGCGATCCGCCAGATGCCCGATGTCGTGACCGTGATCACCGCCGCGGACATCCCCGGTGTGAACGACTGCGGCTCCATCATCCATGACGACCCGATTCTGTGCGACGGCGAGATCCGCTATGTCGGCCAGCCGCTGTTCGCCGTGATCGCCAAAACCCGGGCAGCGGCCCGCCGCGCCGCCGCCCAGGCCAAGGCAGCCGCAGTGATCGAGGCTTCGGGCGACCCGGTGCTCACGCCCCGCGAGGCCCATGCACGCGGCCAGTACGTGCTGCCGCCCATGCACCTTGACCGCTCTACCAACGGCGGTGCCCGCGAGGCCATCGACGCCGCGCCGCGCCGCCTCAAGGGCACGCTCGACGTGGGCGGCCAGGAACAGTTCTACCTGGAAGGCCAGATCAGCTACGCAATCCCGAAGGAAGGCGGCGCGGTGCACGTGCACTGCTCCACCCAGCACCCGAGCGAGATGCAGCACCTGGTGGCGCATGCGCTGGGCATTCAGTCCCACGCGGTGCACGTGGAATGCCGCCGCATGGGCGGCGGTTTCGGCGGCAAGGAATCACAGTCCGCGCTGTTCGCCTGCGTGGCCTCGGTCGCGGCATGCAAGCTGCAGCGCCCCGTGAAGCTGCGGCTGGATCGCGACGACGACTTCATGATCACGGGTCGTCGCCATTGCTTCTGGTACGAGTACGAGGTGGGGTATGACGAGGAGGGGCGGATTCTCGGCGCGGAGATCACCATGGTCTCCCGCGCCGGGCATTCGGCCGACCTGTCCGGCCCCGTGATGACGCGCGCACTCTGCCACTTCGACAACGCCTACTGGCTCCCCGATGTCTCCATGCACGGTTTCTGCGGCAAGACCAACACGCAGAGCAACACGGCATTCCGCGGCTTCGGCGGCCCGCAAGGGGCGATTGCGATGGAAAACATCATGGAGTCCATTGCCACCGAACTCGGCTGCGATGCTCTCGACGTGCGCCGCGCCAACTTCTACGGCACGACCGAACACAACGTCACGCCCTACGAGCAGAAGGTGACCGACAACGTGATCCACGAGCTGGTCGGCGAGCTGGAGCAGACCAGTGACTACCGCGCCCGCCGCGCCGCCATCGCCGCATTCAATGCCGCAAGCCCGGTGCTCAAGCGCGGCATGTCGCTCACGCCGCTGAAGTTCGGCATCTCGTTCAACGTGGCGCACTTCAACCAGGCTGGCGCCCTCGTGCACGTGTACAGCGACGGCTCCATCCTCGTGAACCACGGCGGCACCGAGATGGGCCAGGGCCTGAACACCAAGGTGGCGCAGGTCGTCGCCCATGAACTGGGGGTGAGCTTCGACAGCGTGCGCGTGACCGCGACCGACACCACCAAGGTGGCCAACACCTCGGCCACGGCAGCCTCCACGGGCGCCGACCTGAACGGCAAGGCCGCGCAGGATGCCGCCCGCCAGATCCGCGAGCGTCTGGCCGAATGCGCCGCGCGCCGCCATGGCGGCGATGCAGCCGGCGTGCGCTTTGCCAATGGCCAGGTGACGGTGAACGGCAAGAGCCTCGAATTTGCCCAGCTGGTGCGCGAGGCGTACGTGGACCGCGTGCAATTGTGGTCCGACGGTTTCTACGCCACGCCCGGCCTGCACTGGGATGGCGCGAAGATGAAGGGCCACCCGTTCTTCTACTTCGCCTACGGCGCGGCCGTGAGCGAGGTCGTGGTGGATACGCTCACCGGCGAATGGAAGCTGCTGCGCGCCGACGTGCTGCATGACGTGGGCCGCTCGCTGAACCCCGCCGTGGACGTCGGCCAGGTCGAAGGCGCCTTCATCCAGGGCATGGGCTGGCTCACGACGGAAGAGCTGGTCTGGCACCCGCAGTCGGGCAAGCTCATGACGCATGCGCCGAGCACCTACAAGATTCCCACGGCGAACGACTGCCCCCCGGTGTTCAATGTGCGCCTGTTCGTTGGTGAGAACCCCGAGGACTCCATCCACAAGAGCAAGGCCGTGGGCGAGCCACCGCTGCTGCTGCCCTTCTCGGTGTTCTTCGCCATCCGCGACGCCGTCTCGGCAGCGGGCGAGCATGGTGCCAGCCCTCAGCTGCGAGCGCCGGCAACCAGCGAGGCCATCCTGAACGCCATCGAGGCAGTGCAGGCCGCCGCGGCGTGACCGGCCTGCTGCCCTCCCCTGATTCACCGATCCATCGATTCCTGACCACTTTCCAAGGTCCTGTGCGTGGGGCACAGGACCAACCTTTGGCGCGTTTTCAACCGTTGCGCCGCTCGGGGTTCCCCAAACCCCATTGAAGAAAACAACACGGAGACACCACATGAACTGGACCGAACGGGTGTTCAAGCTCAGCGAGCACAACACCAACATCCGCACAGAGCTGATTGCCGGCCTGACCACCTTCCTCACGATGGCCTACATCATGTTCGTCAACCCGTCGATCCTCGGCGACGCGGGCATGCCCAAGGGCGCGGTCTTCGTGGCCACCTGCCTTGCCGCGGCGCTGGGATCGACCATCATGGCGCTGTATGCCAACTACCCGATCGCGCTCGCACCGGGCATGGGCCTGAACGCCTATTTCGCCTACGTGGTCGTGCTGCACATGGGCTTCACCTGGCAGGCAGCGCTCGGCGCGGTCTTCGTCTCCGGGTGCCTGTTCCTGCTGGTGACCGTATTCAAGCTGCGCGAACTCATCATCCGGGGGATACCGCAGTCGATACGGGTCTCGATCACCGTGGGCATCGGCCTGTTCCTGGCGCTGATCGCGCTCAAGAGCGCGGGTCTCGTCGCCAAGTCGGACGCCACCTTCATCACCCTCGGCGACCTGCACTCCGCCCCCGTGGTGCTGTCCTCGCTGGGCTTCCTGCTCATCGTGACGCTGGACCGCCTCAAGGTTCCCGGCGCCATCCTGATTGGCATCCTGGCCGTCACCGTGGCCTCGTTCATCTGGGGCGGCAATGAATTCCACGGCGTGTTCTCCGCCCCGCCGTCGATCGCCCCGACCTTCCTGCAGCTGGACATCAAGGCCGCACTCTCGGGCGGCATCCTGAACGTGATCCTGGTGTTCTTCCTCGTCGAACTGTTCGATGCCACCGGCACGCTGATGGGCGTGGCCAAGCGCGCGGGCCTGCTCGTGCCAGGCCGCATGGAGCGTTTCAACCGCTCGCTGCTTGCCGACAGCTCGGCCATCTTCGCAGGCTCGCTGCTGGGCACATCCAGCACCACCGCCTATGTCGAAAGCGCCTCGGGCGTCCAGGCCGGTGGCCGCACGGGCCTCACGGCCCTCACCGTGGCCGTGCTGTTCCTCGCCTGCCTGTTCATCGCCCCGCTGGCCGGCGCCGTGCCTGCCTACGCCACCGCGCCCGCCCTGCTGTTCGTCGCCTGCCTGATGCTCAAGGAGCTCACCGAGATCGACTGGAGCGAAACCACCGAAGCCATCCCGGCCGTGATCACCGCGCTGATGATGCCCTTCACCTACTCCATCGCCAACGGCCTGGCCTTCGGCTTCATCTCCTACGCAGCCATCAAGCTCCTCACGGGCCGCGTGCGCGACGTGCACTGGATGGTATGGGTGATCGGCGGGGTGTTCCTCTTCAAGTTCATCTACCTCGGCGGAGGCTGAATGTTCTGAAACGAAGCGCGTACCGCTTTAGATAGAACAAAACGGCAACGGCAGCCATGCAGAGAATCTGCGGGCTGCCGTTGCCGTTTGTCATTCGTGCTTGTAGGCGCTCTCCGAATCACAGAGGCAATATTAGCCAAAGCTTGATTAATCTAATATTTTCCTTCTAAAATACTCATGAACCGCATTTTCTGGCAGTCCAAAGCACTGAAGCAGATGCGCAAGATCCCGGCCCACCTTGGCAAGGCAATTCGCGTTGCAGTGGATGAAGAACTGGTCGATTTAAGTACCGCCCGCAATGTCAAAACGCTGATCAACCACGTTTATGGCTATCGATTGCGAGTCGGCAACTACCGGGTCTTTTTTGAGTGGGATGGCGCCATTCGCATCATCACCATTGAAGAGGTGAAAAAACGCGATGAACAAACCTATTAGCTTTCAAACCATCCGAGGATCGGATGGTCGGCCCGCATTCGTGGTGGTGCCCTACGATGAGTTCGTCAAGAACTACACCCAAGCCAATGATCTGGTGCCCAACGAAGTAGTCAAGCTCGTATTCGATGACAACATGACGCCTGCAAAGGCGTGGCGTGTCCACCTTGAAGTCACTCAAGCCGAAATGGCATTGCGCATGGGCATCACTCAAAGTGCCTATGCTCAGCTCGAACGCAGCGAAAAGCCTCGCAAAACTTCACGCGAGAAAATGGCAACTGCACTTGGCATCCGCCTCGGTCAGCTCGACTTCTGAGCCGACCTCAGCGGCCTTGCTCAATGTGCGTGCCCCCAATACACCAGCGCGTCACGCCCTTCCACCGACAGCGACACCTTGGCGCCCACCGGCAGCAGCACCTTGGTGGCAACGTGGCCGAACGGCAGGTTGGTCAGCACCGGCGCCTTGATCTGCGAGCGCACCCAGTCGATGGCCGTCTGCAGCTTGTAGCCCTTGTCGTGCGGCGCAAGACGGTACCCCGTGAACTGGCCCATGATCACGGCCTTCTGGTTCTTGAGCACACCCGCCTGCAACAGCTGGGCAAACATGCGCTCCACGCGATAGGGATGCTCGGCCACATCCTCGAGGAACAGGATGCCGCCCTTGATCTGCGGGAAGTAAGGGGTGCCCAGCAGTGAGCACAGCATGGCCATGTTGCCGCCCCAGAGCGTGGCGTCCTTGAAGTACACGTCACGCACGGCAGGCTTGCCGTTTTCGAGCGGCTTCTCGTGGTTCATGCGCCAGCCGCTGCCCTCGCCGTGGCCCGTGAACAGGTCCTGGAGGCAGTCCAGCATGATGTCGTCGGGCTCGCCCTCCACCCCCAGGTCGGCCACGAGCGAGGGGCCGGACCAGCTCATGGCACCGGTCTGCGCCAGCAGCGCGTTCTGGAAGGCCGTGAAATCACTCTGGCCGATGAAACGCGTGCCCTTCTCCACCGCCTTGGCAACCGCCTTGTACCTGATGCCCGGGAGAATGCGCGAGAGGCCGTAGCCGCCGCGCGAGATCAGCGCAACGTCGGCGCCGCTGGCGGCAGCGCGATGAATGGCGGCAAGGCGGGTTTCGTCATCGCCCGCGAAGCGGGTGCTGCGTGCGAGCGCGTCCTGGTCGATCTCCACCTCATGCCCCATGGCCTTGAGACGTGCCACGCCCCGCCGGAACGCGGCCTTGTCGAGCACGGCGCTGGAGGGTGAATAGATATAGATATGCTGCGGGCCGTGGTTGTGGCCGCAGGCGGCATGGTCATGATGATCGTGTTCGTCATGACCATGGGCGTCATGGTCGTGCTCGTGATCGTGATCTGTTTTTTGTTTGGTAGCCAAGATGAAACCCGGGCGCGTTGGACGCCCGCTCCGAAAGGTGATGGACCGGCAGATGGCACAGCCTTGCGTCCGCAGGGGACGAGCGCTGGAACTGCCTCAGTTGCTCAGAATGGGGTGAAGTATTCCATAGCACGCAAGGCCACGCTGGCGCCATGTTGTGATATGAAATGCCCGAGGTCGGGAATCACTGCAATATCGCCTGCGCCGCGAATGCGCTGACGCAGCCGCTGGGCTGCGCCGTGATCGACCAGGAGATCCTTGCCGCCCGAGATCACCAGCGACCGGCCCAGCCACTCGTCGCGCCAGAAATCCATCACTTCGCGAGCCTGGGCGGCGTCCCGCGGCTCGAGTGCAAGGTCGGCAAATGCACGCAGCGCGGCGCGATAGCCCCCGTCCGGAAACGGGGCATCGCAAGCAATCCACTCGGATCCGGCAACGACCTTGTCCGCGCGCGCCATCTGCTCGCCGATCGCCAGGCGCGGCTTGCGCGCGATGTGCTCGGTCCATGTCCTGAGCGCCTTGGGCGTTTCCAATGACGGCTCGGGCAGCCACGCATTGATGGCCAGCAAACCCACAAAGCGTTCGGGAGCAGCCAAGGGCACGCCCAGGCCCACCAGCCCGTTGAGCCCATGCGTGACCAGTACCAGGCCGTGCAGGTCCAGGCGCTCGATCAACTGCTGGACCACGCGCACATGCCAGTGCTCGCTGTGCGCCGCCTCCTTCTTGGGCTTGTCGCTCTTGCCAAAGCCCGGCAGATCGATGGCAACCACGCGATCCCCGGCTGCCAGCAACGCGGGAATCATGTGGCGGAACTCGTGGCTCCAACTCGGCAGGCCATGCAGCAGCAGCCAGGTCCGTGCCGCATCCCTGGGGCCTTCGTCGATGAAATGCAGGCGCAGGCCATCCAGGGCGGGCAGGTCGCTCACATAGTGCGACTGCCAGGAGTAGTCCGTGAGTCCCGCGAATGCCTTGTCCGGTGTTCGCAGCGCGTCCTCGCGCAGCGGATGGGCTAGCCGCCGCTCCTCCTTCTGTTCGCTGCGCCTTTGCCGGAAGAACTCGCTCAGAGCCATGCCGCACTCATCGGCCAGCACACCGCCCTGAATCCGGGTCTGATGATTGAGCAGTGGCTCGGCGAACAGATCGACCACCGATCCCGCCGCGCCCGTCTTGGCGTCCGCCGCGCCAAACACCACGCGCGGCAGGCGCGCATGGAGCATGGCGCCGGCGCACATGGGACATGGCTCCAGCGTCACATAGAGTGTGCAATCGTCGAGCCGGTAGTTGCCCAGGATCTGCGCGGCCGACCGCAGCGCGGCGATCTCCGCGTGCGCCGTGGGATCATGCAGGGCGATCGGTGCATTGCGGCCTTCCGCGATCACGCGGCCGTCCTTGACCAGCACCGCGCCCACAGGCACTTCCCCGGCCTGCGCCGCGTCCTGCGCGAGGGCCAGCGCCAGGCGCATGCCCTGCTCGTCGCTTTCGCACACCATGCCGATCAGCATCTGCCCGCCCGCCATGGATTACTGGGCCTCCTTGTCGAGCCGCTGCTGTTGCTGCTGCAAGGCAGAGTCGAGTTGTTGCCGGAATTGCTCCTGCACCTGCTGCCCCTGATCGCGCACGCTATGAGACGCACCCTCGCCACCCGATGGCGCCGACAACGGTGCGGGCACGGCCACCCGGGCTGCGCTCAATTGTTTCTTGGCAAGCACGCCCACGACCGCCAGGGCCACCAGGATCCCCACCAATCCAAGTCCGAATCGCATGACGCTCACCCCTCCAGCCCGGCGTGCCGTGTCGACCGGTCGGGCGCGTTCAAGCCCGGCAGAGGCATCCCATGCGATGCAGACGTGGCGCATGGGATGCTGTCATGGTCATTGGATCGGAGTGTTGTGGACAGGTGCATGAGGGGCTCGCCGCCCGGGGATTCCTGGCGGCAGAAGGTGGAGAGCAAGGCAGACTGTAGCGCATGCACCCCCTTCCCATGCGTATTCCCTCGGCGTTTCCGACCTGCCCGGCACGCGCTATCGCGCTGCGCTGGTCAGTGTGCGATCTCCACCACCTTCGCGGGATGCGCCCTCTCCTGCTGCCACAGGGTCAGGCCGCAGATCGCCACCACCGCCATGGCACCGATCAGCGCGCTGAATCCGGCAAAGAAGCCCCCGCCGCTGGTCTTGGAGTTCATGCCGATGATCGCGCCCATGATGGCCGGCATGAAGCCCGCCACCAGGCTGCCCACGCCGTTGACCACGCCGTAGGCGCTCGCGATGTGCTCGGGGCGCGAAAAATGCTGCATGGTGCTGGGAATGGCCGGGCTCATCAGGCCCCAGCAGAAATTGGCGGCAACGAGGCAGATCGCGGCGGTGTAGCGGTCCTGCACATTGATGGCCAGCAGCACGGCCGCCGCCACGCCCAGGCTGCCCCACACGAAGATCAGCGGCACCTTGCCGCGCGGAATCCGGTCGATGATCACGCCACCGATGAACACGGCGACCACGGTCGCATATTGCGGAAGTGACGCGAGCCATCCCATCTCGCGCAGCGAGAAGCCACGCGACTCCTTGAGATACGCCGGCAGCCAGTTGCTGCTGCCCCAGAGATAGCTCAGGAAGGCTGCGGTGAGAATCGTCACCAGCAGCAGATGGCGTGTCTGCAGAGCGCCGCGAAAGATGTTGCCGATGGAGGCAAACACCTCGCCCGGCGAATGCGCCTGCTTCACCGCGTTCTCGATCCGGGGCATCCGCACGAAGGCCAGCACCAGCGGAATGCCGATGGCCACATTGATCACGCCCAGGATGTGGAACGAGGTTTCCCAGTCGTGCGCGGCCAGCAGGTAGCCGATCAGCGGGTATCCCAGCGCCAGTCCCAGGCCCGTGCCCATGTTGACCAGCGAGTTGGGCTTGCCATTTTCCTCGCTGGTGAAATGCGCCTTGATGTAGCTTGCGGCCAGCGCGAACAGCGGCCCTTCCGAGAGCCCCAGCAGGATGCGCGATGCCAGCAGCAGGCCGTAGCTGTGGAACACGGGCGAGACGAAGGTGACCACGCCCCACAGGACGAGTCCGATGATCAGGCTGCGCCGCACGCCGAGCAGCGCCACGTAGAACGGCGTGAGCAGCACCGACGACACACCGTACCCCACCATGAAGGCCGTGGCCAGCAGGCCCTGCCGCGTGCGGTCATCCGCCGTAAGGCCGATGTGGTCGAGAAAGTCCTTGTCAACGATCAACACAGAAATGTTGATGCGGTCCACGTACGAAATGGCGACGATGATGAAAAGAGTGATGACACCCCACCACCGCAGGTTGCGTGATTCATTCATGATGGAAATCGATTGGCTTGTCGGTGGAGGGGGCAATCAGCGCGATCAGAAGAAGTGGCGGACACCCAGATCAATGCCGTTGGAGCTGCCGCCCAGCGTGGTTCCAGGCGCCGCCAGGCCCTGCACCCCGATGGATTTGTTGGCACCGGACTTGTTCTTCACATAGCCCACATTCACATAGGCCTGCGTGCGCTTGGAGAAGTTGTAGCCGTAGCCCAGCCCCAGCTTGTTCCAGTCCGCGTTGCTGTGTGCCGTGTCGTAGTGGCCGATGGAGGCCTTGAACTCGCTCGCACCCATGGGCATGACGGCACCGAGCTGGATGGCCGTGACCTTGAGATCGCCGCGTTTCTCGGTGGCCCACAGCAGCATGGGCTTGACCACGCCCAGGTCGTAGGACGCGCCGACGTTGCTGGCCTTGAGGTCGTTGACCGGCTGATCCCCCCAGAGCTTGCCCGTGGCCAGCGCCACGTTCAAGGCGCCCTTCTGATAACCGAGGCGCGTGCCCGCATACTTGCCCTGCTGGGGGCCGGATGCACGCTCGCCCGGAGCGAACTGCAACTGGCCGTAGAACCCACCCATCTCCTTGGGCAGGAAGTAGCTGATGGCGTTGCTGATCTGGATCGGCGCCCCGCCCGCCGCCGTGGCCACGCCCGGAATGCCGAGCATGGTGAACGCCATGGTCTGGCCCACGCCGTTGGTGAGAAACGGGTCGAAGATCAGCGTGCTCAGGAACGTGGCGGAGTCATCGCGGCCCAGGCGTACTTCGCCGAAGTTGCCCATCAGGCTCACGGTGGAGCGGCGATTGAAGGTGAGCCCGCCGCCCGTGCCCTTGCCACCGCCGACGTCGGGGTCCATGCCCGCCTCGAGCCAGAAGCCCGCCTTCAGCCCTCCCCCCAGGTCTTCCGTGCCGCGAAAACCGAGGCGGCTGATGTTCGCACCGCCCGTGGACAGGCCGAAACGCGTGTCGCCCGAACCGGACAGGCGGGTGATCGCCATGTCGACGACACCGAAAATCTGCACCTGGGATTGGGCCGCCGCGGATCCGGCAAGCGCCAGCAGGCCCATGGCCATCAAAGTCTTCTTCATCATGTTGTCTCCAGAGTAGTAGTCGTAGTGGTTGTGGTTTGAAATGGGGAGCGTTCAGAGGTCGAGCACCAGCGTGGGCGACTTGCAGCCGGAGACACAGATCATCATCACCTTGTTGCTCGCGCGTTCGCGGGCACTGAGCATGGAGTCGCGATGGTCCGGAACGCCTTCGAGCACACGGGTTTCGCAGGAGCCGCAGACGCCTTCGCAGCAGCTGTGGTCCACGTCCACACCCGCGTCGAGAACCGAGTCCAGGATCGACTTGCCCGGTTTGATCTCGATGAACTTTCCGCTCTTGCGCAGTTCCACGGTGAACTCGTCGCGTGCGTCGCTGGAGGCAGCCACCTCCACGGGCGTGAAGCGTTCGATGTGCACGTTGGGATGGCCCAGTTCCGCGCAGAATTTCTCGAACGCATCGAGCAGCGGCGCCGGCCCGCAGGAGTAGTGATGCGTGCCGGCATCCGGCGCACGCCTGGCGAGCAGCGCGCGCAGATCGGGTGGCCCGCCGGCTTCGCTGTCGAAGTGCAGGTGCAGCGGCATGCCCATGGCCTTGAGCTCATCGAGGAAGGCCGCGCAGCCCGGCTCGCGCGCAAAGTAGAACATCTCGAACGGCTTGCCGAGACTGGTGAGCCTGCGCGCCATCGAGAGCAGCGGCGTGATGCCGATGCCGCCCGCGACCAGCACGGTATGGCTCGCGTTCTCGTCGAGCACGAAATGGTTGCGCGGCTCCGAGATGGTGATGGGCTTGCCCACGCGCAGGTCCTCGTGGACGCTGCGCGAGCCGCCCCGGCTGGCGCGGTCGCGGAGCACGCCGACCACGTAGCGGTTGGCGTCGTCGCTGGAGTTGGACAGCGAGTAGCTGCGCACCAGCCCGTTGGGCAGATGCAGGTCGATGTGCGACCCCGGGGTGAACGCGGGAAACTGCGTTCCCTCCACGGGCCGAAGTTCGACGCTCATCGTGTCCCTGGCTTCATACCGGAGGGTATGAACGAAGGCGGACAACGTGTTGCTCATGATCCCGATGCCTCCACTTGCTCCTCGGCAAGGTGCTTCAGGTGGCGGCGCAGGCGCACAAGGCCGATGTCATGCTGGTAGAGGTTCTCGCGCGAATTCGCATCGGGCTCCATCTGCTCCATCATGATGCGGTCCTGCTCCAGCACGGCCCAGTGGCGTGCCTCCAGGCGGTTGCGGTAGAGGAAACGCCAGGTGCTGCGCATCCAGTCCGAGACCTTGCGGCAACGCCAGAAGAACACCGCGCAAAGTTCGGCGTTGATCGGCGTGACGCAGCCCACGATGGCGAAATTGCCGCCAGGGCCACCGGTCTTCGGATAGGGAATCTCAAGCCGCATCCAGTGGCAGCCGGTGTCGGCCCACTCCGTCCAGTCGAAGTTGATGCCGCGCTGGCCTACCTTCTCGAACACGAAGCCGTTGTCGGTCTCGCGCACCTGGAAGCTGGCCTTGCTATCGCCCTCCGACATGGAGTGCGACTGCTTGTGCAGGAAGGTGCCATGCATCGGGTCCATGACGTTGTCGAGTGCGTAGCGATAGTCCGAGCGCCACTCGGCATAGCACAGGAAATTGGAATACGCGTCCGAGGTGAGCTCCTCGGGCAGCACCAGCGGCTTGGGTTCCTTCGCGTAGTCATCGCTGTTGTAGATGAAGATGGCACCAAAGGCTTCCTTCACATGGAAGGCCTTGGCCGCATGCTGACCTTCAAGCTTGCAACCCGGGCTGCCCGGAACCTTGGTGACCATGCCGTCGCAGCGTACTTCCACGCCATGGTAGGGACAGGCAATGCGATCGCCCAGGATGACGCCCTGCGACAGCGGAGCGCCACGGTGCGGGCAATGGTCTTCCAGCGCGTGGACCTGGCCAGCGCCGTCGCGCCACAGCGCGAGCTTGCGGCCCATGCGCTTCATGGAAACCGGCTGGTCCTTGACGAAACCCGATGGGCACACGGGATACCAGAGATCTTTCAACCCGTTGTCGAGCACCGTCTGCACGGGATCCACGGAAATGGGGATGGTTCGTGAGTTCATGATGTTGTTCCTCTAAGGCGTTGGCTGTGGGGTCGCTCGATGGATGAACGCTCAATCGCCCAGGCGCTTCATCAGCGCCTGGAAGCCTTCTTCGGTCCATGCCTCGCCGCGCTCGCCCGAAGGGCCGACACGGTTGAGATAGGCCACCAGCTCCGGCAAGGTGGTGACGCCTTCGCCGAATGCGCGTTCGATCGAATCGCCCAGCAGGTCTTCGAAGAGCGTCGGCATGCGGGTCCGTGCCTGATGGGGTTCGAGATATCGTTCCTGGGACATGGGGTGCTCCTTCGCCAAGTACAAACAAAGAATTTTTTTAGGAATGGATGGGTCGGATGGAGGCTCAGTCGGCCTGGATGCCGAGCTCCTTGATCACGCCGTCGAAACGCTGGTAGTCGGCCGCATTCACCTGCGCAAGGCGTGCGGGCTCGCCACCTGCGGGCAGCGCGCCGAACGTGGCCATCTTGGAGGCCACGTCGGGCATCTTGAGGATCTCGTTCATGTGGCCATTGATGAGCTTGACCAGTTCCGGCGACATGCCCTTCGGGCCGAAGAGACCCTGCCAGGCGGAGACCTCGACGCCCTTGTAGCCAAGCTCCGCGAGCGTGGGTACGTTGGGCGCAAGCGTCGAACGCTGCCGGTCCGCCACGCCCAGGATCACGACCTTGCCATTGGGCACATAGGGCTCGATGGGGCCGAGCGTCATGTACGTCACAGGCACGTGGCCGCCGATCAGGTCGTTCACCGCCGGTGCCACGCCCTTGTAGGGGATGTGCAGCAGCTTCGCTCCGGAAACCTTGTTGAACATCTCGCCCAGGATGTGCATGGGCGAGCCGGCGCCGGGCGATGCGTAGCTCAGCTCGGTCTTCCGGGACTGCTCGACCATCTGCTTGACATTCTTGAGCCCGCTTGCACCGCTCACCGCAACCACCAGCGGCTGCGAGCCGGTCTGGACGATGGGCGTGAAGCCATTGAGCACGTCATAGCCGCTGCCCGAACCGGGCTTGAGCACGAACTGGGCAATGGAGAAGGTGCTCGGTGCGAGCAGCAGCGTGTAGCCGTCGGGCGCGGCCTTCGAGACGAGGTGCGTGCCGATGGTGCCGCTCGCGCCGGGGCGGTTGTCGACGATGACGGGCTTGCCCAGGCGTGTGGAGAGCTTGTCGGCGTACAGCCGCGCCATGGCGTCGGTGTCTCCTCCAGCCGGATAGGCCACGATCAGCGTGATCGGCTTGCTCGGGTATGCGGCCTGCGCGTGGGCGGCGGAACCACACAGGGCCGCAGCCAATGCGGCGGCGGTGACAGAAAATACCTGGCGACGAGATTGCTTGGTCATTTCAGTGGTCCTCGAAAATCAATGGCGTTTGTCAGTGATGAATTTGCCGTCCTGCGCGCCCGCGCCCTTCTGGCGGCGGGTATTGCCATCGATGCCTCCATCGATGGCCCACTCGGCAAATACCGTGGGGCCGGGCTCGAACTCGCGCGGCTGCCATTGCTCCGTGAGCTGGTCTTCGTCGGCGTAGTACTCGACCAGCGCACCGGCCGGGTTCTTGAAGTACCAGAAGTACGCCGACGACACGGGATGGCGCCCCGGCCCGAGTTGCGTGTCCCAGCCGCGGCGCGAGATATGCATGCCGCCGCCGAAGACTTCATGGATGTCGCGCACGGTGAAGGCCACATGGTTCAGGCCCGCATCGCGTGCGGGACGCTGCAGCAGGAAGATGTCGTGGTGCCCCCGTTGGCCGCGCAGCGCATGAAGGCGCCACGGCCGGGGTAGCGATCCGATGTCTCGAAGTCGAAGTGCTCGTGGTAGAAGCGCTCGCAAGCGTCCACGTCCTTCACGAAGAACACCACGTGGCCGACCTCCACGGGCTCTGCACGGTCGTAGGCCGGGCTGGCGGCATCGATGCGCCCCTTGCGGCTCCACGTGTTGTACTCGGCGCTGGGCAGTTCGACGTCGCGCTTACGCGTGACCTGAAAGCGCACCGACAGGCCATTCGGGTCGGTGCAGCCGATGCGGCCATCCGCCTGGGCGAAGCCCGGCAGACCCTGTATGCGCCCCGCATACTTCGCGAGATCCGCCGCGGTCTCCACGCCCCACACCACCTCGCGCAGCGTCGGCCCCTCCTCGATCGCGGCGGGCAGGCCGGGCTTGTCGGCATCGGCAACGATGACGCGGCAGCCATTGAGGGTTTCGAACACCAGTTCGTCGGGCTGCTCGCCCACCAGTTTCAGGCCCCAGTCCAGGAAGAACTCGCGGCACCTGGGCAGGTCCTGCGCGCCGTAGGTGATTTCGTCAATGCCAAGAACGCTCATGATTCGATTCCTTCAGTTCGCCCAGGGGATGGGCTGCTCGTTCGTGCCCCAGTACATGCTCTTCTGCTCCATGTACTGCTGGATTCCCAGGCGCCCCTTCTCGCGGCCCAGGCCGCTGTCGCGCCAGCCGCCGAACGGCGTGGAGATGGAGAATTGCTTGTAGGTGTTGATCCACACGGTGCCCGCCTGCACGGCGCGCCCGATGCGCCATGCCTTGCGGTAGTCACCGGTCCAGATGCCTGCGGCCAGTGCGTAGATGCTGTCGTTGGCCTGCGCGAGCAGGTCGTCTTCGCTGTCGAAAGGCATGGCGACCAGCACGGGGCCGAAGATTTCCTCCTGGCTGATCGTGGCGCGGTTGGTCAGGCCTTCGATGATGGTGGGCAGGTAGTAGTTGCCCTTGTCGAGGCCGCTGCCTTCGGGGCGCTTTCCGCCGGTGCGCAGCCGGCCGCCTTCGGCAAGACCCGTGGCCACGTAGCGCTCGATGGACTCGCGGTGCCGGGGCGTGATCAGCGGTCCCATCTGCGTGCGCTCGTCGCTGGGATCGCCCACGCGCAGGGCCTGCGCCTTTTCGGCCAGGCGGTCCATGAACTCGTCGTAGCGCGAGCGCGCCACGAAGAGGCGCGAGCCTGCGATGCACGACTCACCCGAAGAGCTGAAGATGCCGTAGAGCACACCGTTGACGGCATGGTCGATGTCCGCATCTTCGAGCACCATGGTGGCGGACTTGCCGCCCAGCTCCATCGACACCGGCATCATCTTGTCCGCAGCGATGCGGGCAATGTGCTTGCCGGTGCTGGTGCCGCCCGTGAAGGAGACGCGGCGCACCAGCGGGTGTCGCGTGATCGCATCGCCGATCACGGAGCCACGGCCCGGCAGCACGCTGATCATGCCGCGCGGCACGCCCGCCTCTTCGCAGATGGCGGCCAGCTCCAGCGCCATGAGCGGCGTGACTTCGGCAGGTTTCACGACCACGGCACAGCCGGCAGCCAGCGCGGGGGCGAGCTTCTGCGCCTCGCTTGCGATGGGCGAATTCCATGGCGTGATCGCCGCGACCACGCCCATGGGCTCATGCACGCTCATGGTGAAGTAGGCGCCGCGTGAAGGCGTGAGCTCCTCTTCCATGGTTTCCAGGGCGCTGCCGAAGTACTGGAAAGTACCGGCCGCGCTTGCCACCAGTGCGCGGGTTTCGCTGATCGGCTTGCCGTTGTCCAGGCGCTGGCGCTGCGCGAGCGGCTCGGCCCGCTCACGAATGAGCTGGGCGACACGGAACAGCACATGGGCGCGTTCGTGCGGCTTTCTCTGCGCCCAGCCGCTGGTGCGAAACGCATGGTCGGCCGCCTCGATGGCCTCGTTCACGTCGTCAAGGCTGGGGGCGCGCAGGCGCGCCACCACTTCCTGCGTGGCGGGGTACAGCGTCTGCGACTCGTCGCCGCGCCCCAGGCGGCGCTCGGCACCGATCATGATCGGAAGCAGTTGATCGCTTTCAGTGATCAGAAAACTCATGCTCTTGCTCCTTGGTGCGCCTGTCAGGAAACGACCTTGGTCGGCGGGCCTGCGAATGCCGTCTTGAAGGTGCCGATGGCGGGCATGTCGATCTCGACGAGGAACGGACCATTGCTGTCCAGCGCGCGCCGGAGCACGTCGCCGACCTGGCTCAGGTCGCTGACCTTTTCATGTGCAAGCGCGATCGACTTGCACAGCTGCGCGTAGTCCGGCGTGTGCAGGTCGACATAGCAGCGGCGGCCGCCGTATTGCGCGTCCTGGATGTTCTGGATCACGCCGTACTTGCGGTCGTTCATCAGCACATACACGACGGGCGCCTTTTCCTGCACCGCGCAGGCGAGCTCGCCCAGGTTGAGAATGAAGCCGCCATCGCCCGACAGCGCAACCGTCTTGCGGCTCCTGTCATGCGTGGCCGTGCCGATGGCCGCGCCAATGCCCATGGCCAGGCCCTGGCCGATGCCGCCGCCAAGCGCGTGCACGCCGGCCTGCGCATCGAATACGCGCAGTTCACGATTGCCCCAGGTGCTGTTGGAGACCGTGACGTCGCGCACCCAGTTGAAGTTGCGCCCGGCAGCCTGCTGAATGGCCTGCACGAGCTGTCCATAGGGGCCGAGTCCGTCGATCAACGACTTGCGCGCTTCCTGGTGGGCCGCATCCAGATCGGCCGCGAATGCCGGGTCGACCTTCATCCGTCCTTCGAGCGCATCGGCCAGCGCGTCGAGCGCCAGCGCGGAGTCCGCACAGACAAAGCCCTGCGTTTCATAGCCGCGGCCGTCTGCGGCGGGATCTGCATCGATACGGAACAAAGGACGCGGCAACTTGAGCTGATATTTCAGCGTCTCGTTGCCGCGCAGACGCGATCCCACCACCAGCATGGCATCGCAGGTCTGATAAAAGTTTTCGACGGGCTTGTGCAGGTTGTACGAGCCGAGAGAACGCGCGTCATCCTCGGGAACGATGCCCCGGCCCTGCGTGCTGGTCACGACGCCGAAGCCCATGTCCATCAGGCGCTTCACCGCCTTGCCCGCCCGGCGCGCACCGCCTCCCAGCCACAGCAGCGGACGCCTGGCGCCGGCAAGCTGGTTGGCCAGGTCGGCAATGGCTTCCTTGTCCACCTGCACCTGCGGCACATGCAGCGGTGCCCAGTCCGTGGGCTCGTCGATCAGCGCGGCCTGGATGTCGATCGGGATCTCCACGCTCACAGGGCCGCTCGGTGCGGTCAGCGCAATCTGCACGGCCTTCTTGATGACGGGCAGCGCGGTCTGCACGCTGCGCACGCGAAAGGCGGCCTTCGAGACGGCCTTGAGCATGGAAAGCTGGTCGGGCGCCTCGTGGATGTACGCCAGGTCCTGATCCAGGTAGGGGGTCTCGATCTGGCCTGTGAGATGCAGCAGCGGCGTCCCTGCAGTGAGCGCTTCGACCATGCCGCCCGCGGCGTTGCCCGCGGCGGTGCCGGTGCTGGTGATCGACACGCCCAGGCTTGCCGTGGAACGCGCGAACGAATCGGCCATGTTGGTCGCACCGGCCTCGCCGCGCGCCATCACGAAGCGGATCTTGCCGTACTCGTGGATCGCGTCCAGGATTGGCATGTTATGGATCGAGATCACTCCGAATGCAGCCCGCACGTCGCAGTGCTCGAGAAATTTGGCGATGGCTGCGCCGACTGTGATTTGGGATTGCTTAGGCATGGCGGGAAAGACCTCCAGAAACGTCGATATGGCTGCCAGTTGTGTAGGAAGACATGGGGGTGGCAAGGAAAACGATGGCGCGCGCGGCTTCGGCCGGGTGGCCGAGCCGGCCAAGAGGAATGGACTTCTTCGCGGCAAGCGCACCACTCCACTGCTCCCAGCTCTGGCTTCTGTCCTCGCGGGCCTCGAAACGGCGGCGCCATTGGCCCGACTCGATCAGGCCGACCAGGATGCCGTTGACGCGGACTCCCTTGGGGGCGAACTCGGTCGCCATCGAACGCACCAGGTTCTTGATGCCCGCACGCGCTGCCGAGGTCGCCACCATGTGCGGCTCGGGCTGCGAAGCAAGCAGGGAGTTCACGCAGACGATGGCGCCGCTGCCGCTCGCCTCGAGCTGCGGCAGACAGGCCCGCGTGGGGTTGAGGATGGAGAAGAACTTCAGGTGCAGCTCCTCCGTCCAGGCCTCATCCGTGGTGTCCGCGAACGTGGACACCCGGCCCTGGCCCGCGTTGTTCACCAGGATGGAGATCCGGCCCAGGGCCTTCTCGGTCTCGGCGGCGAACTGCGCCATCTCCGCGGCCTCGAGCACGTCGCAAGTGCGTGCGAACAGGCGTTCACGTGCCTGCGGAACCTGCGCGTGCAGATGATTCACGGCTTCCGCCAGTCGGGACTGGCTGCGCCCGCAGATGGCCACGCGCGCGCCCTGCTCCAGCAGCAACTCTGCGGTTGCCAGGCCGATGCCGGAGGTGCCTCCCGTGACGACAGCCGTGGCATCCAGTGGGATTTCACGCATGCTTGACTCCTGTGCGCCCCGTGGGCGCGGAAAAAACGGGCAGCCGGTAGTCGGCGCGGTAGTTCAGCCGCGTCGACAATTCGGCGGCCGCGGTACAGACACTGGAAATCAGCGCCTCGGTATCGGCGCCGTCCATGCTGGGAGTGGAGAACGTGGAGCCCAGCGTGGCCACCACGCGCTCGCTGGCGTCAAAGACAGGGGCCGCCACGGTGGAGATCGACTTTTCGTAGAAGCCTTCGCTGAAGACATAGCCGCGCCGACGATCCGCATCCACGAGCGAGAAGAGCGCATCCACGCTGGTGGGTGTCGCTGGCGAGAAGCTCTGCAGGCTCTCCCGTCCGTACAGTCCTTCCAGTTCGGCGTGCGACAGATCCGAGAGCAGCACCCGGCCAAATGCCGTGGCGTGCGCCGGCAGGCGCGTTCCGACACGCACCGAGCTCGTGAGGGGCGTGGGCGGCGTCACCTTGGCAACGTACACCACCGACCGGCCGTCACGCACCACGATGTTGCATGGCACCTTGAGCTCGTTGCACAGCCCCTGGATGACGGGCTGGCCCAGTTCCGTGAGATCCATCGACGCCAGAAACTCGAAACCCAGCCGCAGCACGGAAAGCCCGAGCCGGTAGTCCTTGCTTCCCTCTCCCGCCGGTTGCAGATACCCCATGGCCTCCAGCGTGTTCAGCAGGCGGAACACCGTTGCGCGCGGCAGCCCGAGGCGGCGCGCCAGCTCGGGCGCGCCCAGCGTCGTGTTGCCACGGCCGAATTCCTGCAGTACGCACAGGCCCCTCTCCAATGCGGGAACCATGTACTTCTCGGATTCGACCGGGTCGCCGGCGTGTGGATGCTGGTGCATGGGGCGTCCGTTCAGCGCTTGATGCTGGCGAGCGGATGGTCGGCCGGATAGGTCGGCGTGATCGGCTTCTTCGCACCCAGCATCACGCACATCAGGGCGTCCTCGTCCCCGATGTTGATCTCCTCGCGATACACCCCGGGCGGCACCGAGACCACATCGCGGTCCGTCAGGATCGTCTCGAAGCGCTCCCCATCCTTCTCCAGCACCAGCTTGAGCTTGCCCCGGATCAGGAAGAACACTTCCTCCACGTCCGTGTGCAGGTGCGAGGGGCCTTCGTTGCCCGCCGGAATCACCATCGTGGAGAACGTGAAGTGCTCGGCCGCAATCGTGTTGCTGTCCGCCGCAACCCCCGTGCCGCCCGTGCCGATGTAGCGCATCTGGCCACGGCGGTACTTCGGATCGAAGTCCGCCTGGAACTTCAGTGCGTCGAAGTCGTACTTGCGCGTGGAAAACCGCGCTACCCGCGACTCCATCCATTGACCGAAGCTCGCTCCCTCCGGCCTGTCCCAGCTGCGGGGCTCCGATGATTGCTGTGCTGCATTGCTCATGGACGTTCGCTCCTTTTCAATTCATGACAAAACCGCCGTTGACGGCGAGTACCTGGCCCGTGACGAAACGGGCACCATCGGACATGGCATAGACCGCTGCCCCGCTCACGTCCTCGGGTGTCTGCTGGCGCTGCAGGGCACGCTGGTCCACATAAAGCTGATGGCGCGCCTCGGGCACGTATTGCGTCGCCTCCACCAGCACCAGGCCGGGAGCGATGGCGTTCACCGTGATGTTGTCCGGCCCCATCTCGCGGGCCATGGAACGGGTCATGGCCATCACCGCGCCCTTGCTGGCTACGTAGGCCATGAGGTTCGGGGCGCCCCACATCGCCGTGTCGGAGGCCAGATTCACCACTGCGCCCCGCCCGCTCTCGCGCAATGCGGCGCGACAGGCCTTGGTCATGAGCCAGACCCCGCGCACGTTCACGGTCATCACCTGGTCCCATTTGTCGATCGCGATGTCGTCCATCCCCTTGCCGCCGGAGTCGGTGACGGCGGCGTTGTTGAGCAGGCCGTCCAGCCCGCCCAGCGTTTTGACCACATCGTCCGCACAGCGCTCGATGGCCTCGGGGCTGGATACATCCACTTCAAAGCCCGATGCATCAAAGCCGCGCTCGCGCAGTTGGCGAACCGATGCGTCCAGTTGCTCACGGCGCAGATCCGCGAGCGCAACACGTGCGCCCTGGCGGCACATGGCCTCGGCAAATGCGAATCCCAGGCCGCGCGCGGCGCCGGTGACGAGGATGCGGCGCCCTGCGAGCAACGGGCTGGATTGGATGGTGTCAGCGGGCATTCTGTTGAACTCCTAACGTTTCACTAATGAATCATTGATTGACTCTTGAAACAACGAGGGCAGTTTAAAAGCCAACTTGATCGAGGTCATACAGTGTTTTCCCTAGTTCCGATGAACGAAGCCTTGCCCGGCGTTCAACGGGTGTAGGCCATGGCTTTTGCAACGCACGAGCGCCTCCCTTCGGCCTGCGACAAGCGCGCCGTTCCAGAATGTGCGAGGGATTCAAAAAGGGGACCGGGGAAGCGGATTGCGGCGCCATGCCGCGCGGAGCCGATGGTCCAGCCACGGCTCCGCAGTCAGGGTGACAGCCAGCGCGGCAAGCAATGCAGCGGCTGCGACCTGGGGCAAGCCTGGCGGAGTTCTGCTTCCGAACCCGCCAGGCGGCGGCGTCACTGCGCCTGGATGTGGTGGCTCTTGATGATGCCTGCCCACATGTCGGTTTCCCTGCGGATCAGGTCACCGAACGCATCGCCCTTCACGACCCACGGGCTCAGCCCCTGGGTCTTGAGTTGCTGCTGCACCTTGGGGTTGTTCAGGATGCCCTCCACATCCTTTTGCAACTGCGCAACCACGGGCGCGGGGGTCTTTTTCGGCACCAGCACGCCGTACCACGACGAGAGCGCGACACCATTCACCCCAGACTCGGCAAGCGTCGGCACATTGGGCAGGAATGGCGAGCGCGCGGCATCCGTTACCGCCAGCGCTCGCAATTTCCCTGTCTGGATATGAGGCAACACCGTGGGCAGGTTGCTGACCATCATCGGCACCGTGCCGCCCAGTACGTCGTTCAGCCCTTGTGTCGACCCCTTGTAGGCCACATGCAGTATGTCGGCACCGCTCTGGTCCTTGATGAGCTCACCCGCCAGGTGCAGGCTGGAGCCCACGCCGGGCGAGGCATAGCTGATGGTGCCCGGCTTGGACTTGGACAGCGCGATCAGCTCCTTCATGTTCTGCACCGGCACCGAGGGGTTCACCACAACGACATTGGCGGTTCGGGCCATGGAGACAACAGGCGCGAAATCACCGAATACGCTGTAGTCCAGCTTGGGCATCAGGGTCGGGTTGATCGTGAGATTGCCCTGCGGAACGACCAGCAACGTGTGCCCATCCGGCTTCGCACGCTTGACCAGGTCGATCCCGATATTGCCGTTCGCGCCCGGACGGTTGTCCACGATGGCGGGCTGCTTGTGCAACTCGTTCAGCCCCGTGGAGAGAATGCGGGCCAGCGCGTCGGCCGGTCCGCCCGGCGAGAACGGCACGACCACGGTGAACTGGCCGCTGCCAAGCGACTCCTGCGCATGGGCCGAAGAAAAACCGAAAGGCAGCGCGGAGCAGGCGGCCAGCGCGATGCAGGTCTTGAAAAAGCGAGAGCGTTGCATGATCAATGAAAACTCGTGGGTTTGTTGTAGTGGCCGGGGACATAGCGCGTGAGGCGCACGGGGGGCGCTCAGATGCTGACGCGGTCCGCCCGGTTGAGCACGGCGCGCACCACGCTGTAGACCGTCAGCGCGGAGGTCTTGGGATTGGCTGCGAGCGGCTTGCCGCGCATCGTCAGCTCCATTTCGCCAAAGGCCCCCTTGGCGGAGAAGTGGTGCACGTTCTCCGTCACGGCGGGATCGGCAAACAGCCGCACCTGCGTACGGTCGAGTCCCAGCCCCGCGAGCGACAGCGTCGCCGCCACGTTGGCGTTCTTGGGATAGAGCTGCGCGGCCTCGCGGGCACTGCCCTCGAAGATGCAGAACGCCTCCTGGAGGCTGGCGAGGTTGCAGCGCTGCTCGGCAGGCGTCCCCATCCAGGCAAGCGGTGGCTTGCGACCCGTGTAGATCACGGCATCGAGCTCTCCCATCCCTGCGGCGGAGAGCGCATCGATTCCGCCGATCGCGCCCGAAACCAATTGCACCTGCGTGTTGCCCTTGGCGGCGGCGGCCTCGAGCTTTTCCATCATGCCCGGCGCGCTCATGGCACCGACGCTGGCCACAATGGCCGGAATGCCGCGTGCCAGGGCAGGCAGCACATGCTGCTCGATGGCCGCATGACCTGCACATTCCACGATCAGATCGGGCCGCGCGCCCGGCGGCAGCTGGGTTGCCAGTTGCGCCTGCGGGGCGAACCGGCTCACGGTCTGGGTCACTACCGGAGGCACGTCGGGCACGAGCACCCAGTCCACCGACAGGTTGGTGTGAGGCTCGAGCAGTTCCAGCACGCTGGCGCCGATCGCACCACAGCCAATCAAAGCAATTTTCATCATCGTCTCCAAAAAATTGTCTGTGGCTTGCGGTGTCGATCAAGGCGACCCGGTCAAGCCTCAGGACATGGGATGCTGCGCGCGCAGATATCCCGACAGTTCCCGGGTAGCGTGCACGACCTGGTCCACCCAATGGCCCGAACGCGCACGCCCCACTTCGGCAAACGGCACCACCATGCCGATGCCCGCCACGATCTTTCCGTCGCCACCGCGCACCGGGGCCGCGATGCCCGACACGCCGGATTCATAGAAGCCCTCGCCCTCCGCGTAGCCGCGCTCGACATCCTGGGCGATCAACGCCAGCAAGTCGTCCACCGTGCGCGGCGTGCTCGGCGTGAACATCGGCAGCTCGTTGCCGCCATAGAGCTTGCGCAATTGCGGGGCCGTCATGTCCTGCAGCAGCACGCGCCCCAGCACCGTCGCATGGGCCGGAAGGCGCGAGCCGACCCGCACCGCGCTCTGGAACTCGCTGCTGTGGCCCACGCGCGCCACATAGACAATCGACGTCCCGTCCAGCAATGCCAGGTTGCAGGTGAAGCCCAGTTGCTCGTGCAGCGCCTGCATCACCGGTTGCGCCAGGTTCGCCAGCGGCTGGCTGGAGAGGTAGTCGTACCCCAGCCGCAGCACGGCAAGCCCCAGGCGGTACTCGGTACCAGAACGCTGCAGGTAGCCCATGTTCTCGAGGGTGGTCAGCATCCGGAACACCGTGGAACGCGGCAATTCCAGCTCACGCGCCAGATCAGGAGCGCTCCAGACGGGCTGCGTGGGACTGAAGCAGTTCATCAGGCGCAGCCCCCGCTCCAGGGCAGGAACGGTGTAGCGGTCGGTATCACGATCGGTGTCGGGCGAAGAAGTGGTGTCACTCATGGGAATCGGCAAAAAAGTCAGCTCAAATGGGCCAACATCTGCGCGATCTTCTCCGGTTGTTCGACAACGCAGGCGTGGCCAGCCTTCGCAAGCGTAACGTATTGCGCTCCCAGTCTCCGGGCCCAGGCCTCACTCGCTTCCGGAGTGGTCACCACGTCCTCGGTACCCACCCATACGTGAACCGGCATCGTCAAGCGGCCCGATGCCTCCCCCAGATCACCGGAGCACAGCAGGTGCACGGCCTGCAGGTAGCCTCCGGCGCGCATGCGCGATGCGTTCCAGCGCACCCACTCACGCGCAGGCCCGGGCGCACCGGGTGCGCACAGGCGCTGGTCGATCACGGCAGCAATGCCGGACACACCTTGATCCCTGAGCGCATCGACGCGCCCGGACATCACCCTGGCCCTCTGCTCCGCCTTCGCTGGCGCACCATAGCCGCCCGCGGGGCTCATCAACACCAATTGCCGGATCTGGATCTGCAGGGCAGACGCATCGCAAGCCCAGCGCGCGGCCACGAGACACCCGAGCGAATGCCCCACCAGCACGCAGCGACGCACGCCCAGCGCGGCAAGCGACTCGCCAAGCACGCGCGCGTAGTCCGCATCGGTCGGGGCATCCACGGAAAGTGGCGTGGATTCGCCATAGCCGGGAGCGTCCCAAGCCAGAACACGCGCATTCGCCAGCAGGCGCTCGGCCACGCCGAACCACGACGCTGCGGACGAGCTGATGCCGTGCAGGCAGACATAGGCAAAGTCGGATTCGCCATCCCCCGCCTCGCGCCACGCCACCTGACGCTGCGCACCAAGCGCGACCAGCCTCTGCGGAAAGACCGCCTCCATGCGCTCGATCGCCGCCTGGATGCCGGGTGAAGAGGACGAAGAAGACATGGTTCCGCCTGTGCTCAGCGCTTGATGCTGGCGAGCGGATGGTCGGCCGGATAGGTCGGCGTGATCGGCTTCTTCGCACCCAGCATCACGCACATCAGGGCGTCCTCGTCCCCGATGTTGATCTCCTCGCGATACACCCCGGGCGGCACCGAGACCACATCGCGGTCCGTCAGGATCGTCTCGAAGCGCTCCCCATCCTTCTCCAGCACCAGCTTGAGCTTGCCCCGGATCAGGAAGAACACTTCCTCCACGTCCGTGTGCAGGTGCGAGGGGCCTTCGTTGCCCGCCGGAATCACCATCGTGGAGAACGTGAAGTGCTCGGCCGCAATCGTGTTGCTGTCCGCCGCAACCCCCGTGCCGCCCGTGCCGATGTAGCGCATCTGGCCACGGCGGTACTTCGGATCGAAGTCCGCCTGGAACTTCAGTGCATCGAAGTCGTACTTGCGCGTGGAAAACCGCGCTACCCGCGACTCCATCCATTGACCGAAGCTCGCTCCCTCCGGCCTGTCCCAGCTGCGGGGCTCCGATGGCTTCTGTACCGAATCATTCATCCTGAAGGCTCCTTGACGCGCAAGCAGGGTTGCGCATTTCATTCACAAGATTGATTCACTAATGAATCAATGGTTTGCATAGAAAACAATTCTACCTGAATGAGGCACGAAAGTGCACTAAGGATTTACGATGCCTTGGCTCCGCTTCCCGCCCTTCACCAAGTGCCCGAGCTGTGTCGTCCATCACACGAGAGGCACAGGGGCTCAACGACGCGGGCTGGCCGAATTCCCCACCGGCGCACCACCGGGACCGTGTCCTGAGATAATCGCGCCCTTATGTCTCTCCTGCCCCACCAGCTCGAACTGCTCTCCCCGGCCCGCGATGCCGATATCGGCATTGAAGCCGTCAACCATGGCGCGGATGCCGTCTACATCGGCGGACCGGCCTTTGGCGCGCGCGCGACAGCGGGCAACGACATTCGCGACCTGGAACGCCTGATCAAGCATGCGCACCGCTTCGGCAGCCGCATCTTCATCACGCTGAACACCATCCTGCGCGACGACGAGCTCGAAGGTGCGCGCAAGATGGCCTGGCAGATCTACGAGGCTGGCGCCGACGCGCTGATCATTCAGGACATGGGCCTGCTCGAAATCGACCTGCCGCCCATTCAGCTGCACGCCTCCACGCAGACCGACATCCGCACCCCCGAGAAGGCACGTTTCCTGCAGGATGCGGGCCTTTCGCAGATCGTGCTCGCACGCGAACTGGATCTCCAGCAGATCAAGGCCGTGCGCGAGGCCACCGATCCCGCCCGCACCACCATCGAATTCTTCGTGCACGGTGCGTTGTGCGTGGCCTATTCGGGCCAGTGTTTCATCAGCCACGCGCACACCGGCCGCAGCGCCAATCGCGGCGACTGCAACCAGGCCTGCCGCCTGCCCTATGAGGTGACCGACCAGAGCGGCCGCATCATCGCGCATGAAAAGCATGTGCTGTCCATGAAGGACAACAACCAGAGCGACAACCTGCGCGCACTGATCGATGCGGGCGTGCGCAGCTTCAAGATCGAGGGCCGCTACAAGGACATGGGCTACGTGAAGAACATCACGGCCCACTACCGCAAGCTGCTCGATGAGGTCATCGAGGAGCGCGAGTTCTCCGATGCGCCGCTGGCACGTTCGTCGTCGGGCCGCACCACGTTCACGTTCGAGCCCGATCCCGACCAGAACTTCAACCGCGAGTTCACCGACTATTTCGTGAATGGCCGCCAGGACGACATCGGCGCATTCGACACACCCAAGACCCCGGGCCGGGCAATTGGATGGGTCACCCAGGTGGGCGACAAGTGGTTCGAGCTCGAAACCTCCGACAAGTCCACCGAACTGCACAACGGCGATGGCCTGTGCTACTACGACCTGCAGAAGGAACTCGTGGGCGTGCACATCAACCGCGCCGAGTGCGTGCAGGCCAGGAAAGGCATCTGGCGCGTGTTCCCCAAGAACGAGATCGCCGAGTTCAAGGACCTGCGCAAGGGCCTGGAGATCAACCGCAACCGCGACATGGACTGGGTGCGCACGCTGGAGAAGAAGTCGAGCGAGCGCCGCATCGGCCTGTGGGCGGAGTTCAAGGAAACGGCGAACGGCTTTGCGCTCTCGCTGACCGACGAGGACGGCTTTGTCGGCTACGCGGAGATCGACAACGAGCACCAGCCGGCCACCGACGCCGCCAGAGCGGAGGCCACGCTGCGCGAGCAACTGGGCCGCTTCGGCACGACGATCTTCGGAGTGCATGACATTGCGCTGAACCTCTCCCAGCCCTGGTTCGTTCCGGCCTCCGTACTCAACCAGTTGCGCCGCGACGCCGTGGCTTCGCTCGAAGCCGCGCGCGAATCGGGCTTGGTGCGCCTGCCGCGCGCCACGCCGGTCGAGCCGCCCGCGCCCTTCCCCGAAGACACGCTCACCTATCTGGCCAATGTGTTCAACACCAAGGCGCACGACTTCTATGTGAAGCACGGCGTGAAGGTGATCGACGCCGCCTACGAGAGCAAGGAAGAGGAAGGCGAAGTCAGCCTGATGATCACCAAGCACTGCGTGCGCTTCTCGATGAGCCTGTGCCCCAAGCAGGCCAAGGGCGTGATCGGCGTGAAGGGCACGATCAAGGCCGAGCCGCTGCAGCTCATCAACGGCAAGGAAAAGCTCACGCTGCGCTTCGACTGCAAGCCCTGCGAGATGCACGTGGTGGGCAAGATGAAGAAGTCGGTGATGAACCAGCACATGAAGGAGATGCAGGAGCATCCGATGCAGTTCTATCGCACGCGCCCTGCCCGCCCCGGTCTCTGAGCCCCATTCGATGGTACGCCGCAAAGCCCCAACCAAGGACGAATCCGCACTGCTGCCGCCCTTTGCGGCGCTGCCCGATCAGGCCATTCACGTACCCTCCAGCGACGCGGAGTTCGAGCAGGCGCGAGAGGCCCTGATCCAGGCGAGCGTGCTGGGCTTCGACACGGAGAGCAAGCCCCTCTTCCAGGTGGGCGCCAAGGATACCGGCCCGCATGTCGTGCAGTTCGCCACGGTCGATGCCGCCTGGCTGCTGCAGACCCACCACGCGGCCGCGCAGGCGATCACGCGCGAGATCCTGGGCAATCCTCGCATCCTCAAGGTGGGTTTCGGGCTCGACAATGACCGCCACCAGCTCCAGGGCCGGCTGCAGGTAGAGATGCAGAACGTGCTCGATCTGGATCGCGTCTTCAAGCGCCACGGATTCGGCGCCTCCACCGGCGTGCGCGCGGCCATCGCCATGGTGCTGGGGCAGAGCCTGCGCAAGTCCAAGAAGGTGACCACGTCGAACTGGGCCAATCCCCGGCTCTCCGACAGCCAGCGCCGCTATGCCGCCAACGATGCGCATGCGGCGGCCATGGTCCATGCGCACCTGCCCGCATGGGAAGCCCTGCAGCCACCGGTGCAGGCGCAGCGCCCGCCAAGGCCGCCCAGGCCCGCCGTCGATGCGGGCAACAGCATCTCCGAGCGAAGAATGTAGTTCTCCACTCCTTGGCTGCCATTCGGGTCACCCGTTCAGGTGTGGACTCGCCAACGCGGATAAGCTCATAGCCAATGGTTCGTTCGAACATGCGCGGCAAGCGGCAACAATCGGGGATATGGGTCACTCATTCGAGTCAACCCGACACCTGTTTATCTGGAGACATCGCCCATGCGCATCGAAACCCTGGCCGTCCATGCCGGCTACTCGCCCGATCCCACCACCAAGGCCGTGGCCGTGCCGATCTACCAGACGGTCGCCTATGCATTCGACAGCGCGCAGCATGGCGCCGACCTGTTCGACCTGAAGGTGGCGGGCAACATCTACACGCGCATCATGAACCCCACGAACGACGTGCTCGAGAAGCGCGTTGCGGCGCTGGAGGGTGGCATCGCGGCATTGGCCGTGTCCTCGGGCATGGCGGCGATCGCCTATGCGATCCAGACGATTGCCGAGGCCGGGGACAACATCGTCTCGGCCAGCACACTCTATGGCGGCACCTACAACCTGTTCGCGCACACCTTCCCACAGCAGGGCATCGAGGTGCGCTTCGCCGACCCGCGCGACCCGGCAAGCTTCGGCCCCTTGATCGATGCCCGGACCAAGGCCATCTTCATCGAATCCATCGGCAACCCGCTCGGCAATGTGACCGACATCCGCGCGCTGGCCGACGTGGCACATGCGCATGGCGTGCCGCTGATCGTGGACAACACCGTGCCCAGCCCGTACCTGCTGCGCCCCATCGAACACGGTGCCGACATCGTGGTGCACTCGCTCACCAAATACCTGGGGGGCCACGGCACCAGCGTGGGTGGCGCGATCGTCGATAGCGGCAAGTTCCCGTGGGCCGAGCACAAGACACGCTTCAAGCGACTGAACGAGCCGGACGTGAGCTACCACGGCGTGGTCTACACCGAAGCCCTCGGCCCGGCCGCGTTCATCGGCCGCGCACGCGTGGTGCCGCTTCGCAACACGGGCGCCGCCCTGTCACCGCAGAACGCATTCCAGATCCTGCAGGGCATCGAGACGCTGGCGTTGCGCATGGACCGCATCTGCGAGAACACGCAGACGATCGCCGAAACACTGCAAAAGCACCCCAAGGTGGAATGGGTGCGCTATGCGGGCCTCAAGGACCATCCGGACCATGCCATCGTGCAGAAGCAGTCGGGCGGCCGCGCCTCGGGCATTCTGTCGTTCAGCCTCAAGTCATCGGGAGAAGATGCCCGCGCAGCGGGCGCGCGCTTCCTGGATGCGCTGCAGTTGTTCACCCGCCTCGTGAACATCGGCGATGCCAAGTCGCTTGCCACCCACCCGGCCTCCACCACCCACCGCCAGCTGGATGCGGCCGAACTGGCCAAGGCCGGTGTGACCGAGGGCATGGTGCGGCTGTCGGTAGGCATCGAGCACATCGATGACCTGCTGGAGGATTTGAATCAGGCGCTGGCAGCGGTCTGATCCCGCCGCACGCTTCAGCGCAGGTCCCTGGCCAGGCGCAATCCGGTGAACTGCCAGCGGGCAGTCGCCGGAAAAAAGTTGCGGTAGCTTGCGCGGATGTGCTCCGCCGGTGTGGCACACGAGCCACCGCGCAGCACATACTGGTTGACCATGAACTTGCCGTTGTATTCGCCCACGGCGCCGGCGGCAGGAACAAAACCCGGATAGGCCGCATAGCTGGAGGACGTCCACTGCCAGACACTGCCAAGCAGTTGCCGGTCGCCATCGCCGGGTTCCGGATGGAGTACGGCACGCTCGGCAAAATGGCCGTTCGCAGGCCCCGGGCCGCCCGCCGGGACGGACCGGGCGGCCATCACCTCCCACTCCGCTTCCGTCGGCAGCCTGGATCCCGACCAGCGCGCAAAGGCATCGGCCTCGAAGTACGAGAGGTGTACAACAGGCTGCGCAGGCATAAGCGCCTGCGCGCCGTGCAGCGTGAATTCCTGCCATTCCCCTCCATCCGGCCCACGCCGCCAATACAGCGGCGACTCGAGCGCAAGCTGGGTCCGCCAGTCCCAGCCTTCCGCGAGCCAGTGCTCGGGGTTGCGATAGCCGCCATCACGCACGAAAGCCAGATATTCGGCGTTGCTGACGAGGCGTTCAGCCAGTGCAAACGGCTGCAGGAACAGCGTATGGCGTGGCGCCTCGTTGTCGAAGCAAAAGCCCTCCCCCGCATGCCCGACCTGTACCAGGCCGCCCTGGTGCTCCATCCAGCGCGACGGTGCCGGGGAATCCCAGGGATCCCTATCGCCTGTGCCTGTGCTTGCGGGCCTGTAGAGCGGCCACGATGGATGGCACGACAGCAGGTGCTTGATGTCCGTGAGCATCAGTTCCTGGTGCTGCTGTTCGTGCTGCAGCCCCAGTTCGACCAGTGCATGCCAGCCCGCGCGCCCTTCTGCGAGAAGCGACTGCATGGCTCCATCCACGGCATCTCGATAGCGCATCACGGTATCAAGATCGGGCCGCGTGAGCAGGCCGCGCTGGGGCCTGGGGTGCCGCTCGCCCACGCCGTTGTAATAGGAATTGAACAGTACGCGGAACGCCGGGTCGAACGGCTTGAAGTCGCGCGCGAAACGCTCAAGCACAAAGGTTTCGAAGAACCATGTCGTGTGCGCCAGGTGCCACTTCACGGGACTTGCATCGGGCATGGACTGCGCGCAGCAATCCTCGGCGGACAGGGGTTCCGCCAGTCTGCGGGTCGCAGCACGAATCCTGCGGTAACGGCCCGGCAAGTCGCTCCATCCGGCGCCGGTCGCCGTTGTGCTCACCGGGAGGTTCTGGAGGTCAGGGAGGTCCGAACGCAGCATGGCCAGGTACTCACTGCCAGGCGTGGATCACCGCAAACCAGCCCTGCTCGTCAGTCCAGCTCCGGTACTGCCGGAAGCCGGCGGATTCGAGCAGCGAAGCAAACGCCTGCAGCGTGTGCTTGTAGCTGTTCTCCGTATGGATATGCTGCCCCTCGGTGAAATCACGCCCTCCTCCCGGCCAGCGCACGCTCTGCGCGCGACGCGCCACCAGGTGCATCTCCACGCGAGAGTCCCGTGCATTGAAGAGCGCGCGGTGGGCCCATTGGTCAGGGACGAAGTCGCTGCCAATCAATTGATTCACATGCTCCAGCACGTTGCGGTTGAACGCCGCAGTCACCCCGCTGGCATCGTCATAGGCCGCTTCGAGCACACGCACCGGCTTGGGCAGGTCGATGCCGATCAACAACCCTCCGCCCTCGTCCGGGTCGCCCAGCATAGCTCGCATCTGCGAGAGCATCCTGACGGCTTGCCCCGGCTCGAAGTTGCCGATGGACGAGCCCGGGTAGAAGACCAGCCTGCGGGACCCGGGAAGATCCGCTGGCAGCTCGACCGGCTGCGTGATGTCTGCCGCAATTGCGCGAGCCTTCAGCCACGGCAGGTTGGCCTGCAGACGCAGCACTGCCCCCTGCAGATGATCCGCCGAAATGTCGATGCCCACGAACTCCCTCGCCTGGAGCCTCAGGCACAGTGAGCGCGCCTTTTCGCAGTTGCCGGCGCCGGGCTCGATCACGATGGGATCCGCCCCCACCGAATCGGCAATGGCGTCACCATACCGCCGCAGGATCGATTGCTCGACACGGGTGACGTAGTACTCGGGCAGCCGGGTGATGGCCTCGAACAGCGTCGAACCCCGTTCGTCGTAGAAATATTTGGGAGAAATGGAGGGGATATCCTGCATCAGGCCATCCATGATGGCCTGGGCTTCCGCTCTGTGCGCACGCGTCCGCCCCGGCACCTTGGCCGGCACTGCAAGTCCGGACTGTAGGGCATCGGAGGAGGTCAAGGCGTCGAATCCGCCCAGCACGTCAGGCGCAAAGCGCGAATTCAGGGACATCGGGCGAGCGTAAGAGAGCCCGCAAGTCACATCACGACAGCAACGGCGCACTCCCGTCGTAGGAATCACCCTTCATGGAGCATGCAAGCGCATGCATCCTCCGTGCAAACCCTGATGTGGATACTGTTTCGTCGGCATGCGGCCTCCGGAAACGAGGCCGCCCGACAATTCAGAAGCGCCCACCAGACGGGGCACTCTGGTTGCGCGCTCTGCAATGGGGTGGCTGGTTCGACTTCTGCTGTCCTCCTCTGCCCTCAACCAGACCCGGGCGACAAAAAGGCCGGTGCTTCCAAATGAAGCCCGGCCACTCTTCCCCCACCATGATCCATGTTCTTCGCCGCTATCGCGGGAAGGAGATAGATCGCGCAACCCGGATCGCAGGATCGCGCGGTCTCAAGGCTTCATTCTCAGAAGCGATATCCCACGCCCACGCCGATCAGCACGGGATCGACCTTGAAGGTACCCACCTTCGTGCCCGCGGAATACACGTCGGTGCCGATGTAGACCTTCTTCACGTCGAAGTTGAGTGACCAGTTCTTGTCGATCGCATAGTCGAAGCCCACCTGCAGGGCCCCGCCCCAGCTGTTCTTCTTGATGGAAGGCGACAGCGCATCGGCCACGGCCGGAGCGAAGCGCACGCTCGAGAAACGGGTGTAGTTGATGCCGGCGCCGATGTAGGGCTTGAACGCACCCATGCCGGTGAAGTGGTACTGGCCCAGCAGCGTGGGCGGCAGGTGCTTGAGCGAACCGATCTTGTCGCCGCCCGCGCGCAGGTCATGCTTCTGCGGGTAGGTCAGGATCAGCTCGGCGGCAAAGTTGGGGGTGAAGAAGTACGAAACATCGACCTCGGGGATCCACTTGTTGTTGATCGACAGGTCGAGGCCCGTGGTGTCATGGTTGCGGCTGTCCAGGTGCACAGCGCGCAGGCGCACCATGAAGGGGCCGGCGGCTTCGGAAGTCTGCGCGAATGCCGCGCCGGAAGTGAGTGCGCCGACTGCTGCGATGGCCAACAGGATTTTCTTCATCAGGATTACCTCGGTAGTGATGGAAACAATTTGTGTATGCCTTCCATTGAATCAATTTCGACATACCGGCGATTTGCTTCACATCAACCTACCGAGGGCTTACCCTGACGGAATCCCGAATGTTGCAAAAAAGTGACAATCAAACAGTTCAGTGGGCGCTCTTGCCGCGGATCGCGCTCCAGGCATGCACGCCGGCCACCACCAGCGCGCCGATGGCGGCTCCCACACCCGCATGCACCAGCAGCGGCAACACGAAGGCCGTCAGGGCGCCGCTGCTCGCGACGACGGCTTCGAGCCAATGCTCGATGAAGGGAATGCCATGCACCAGCAGGCTGCCGCCCACAAGAAACATGGCCGCCGTGCCGACAATGGACAAGCCGCGCATCAGCCACGGCGTGCTGGCGATCAGTCCCCGGCCAATGGCGCGGGCGAAGGCGCTGCTCTTGGCCTTGAGCCACTCGCCCATGTCGTCCATGCGCACAATGCCCGCCACCAGTCCATACACGAATACCGTGATCGCCAGCGCCACGGACACCAGCACCAGGCCCTGCTCCCAGATCGGCTTGTCGGAGACCGTGCCGAGCGCAATCGCCATGATTTCTGCCGAGAGAATGAAATCGGTACGGATCGCACCCTTGATCTTGTCCTTTTCGTAGTCCGCCGCCGAACCCGGAAGCTCCTTGGCCGCACGCACTGACGATGGTGCAACGCCTTTCTGCTCCGCCACGGCAAATTCGGCGGCAATCTCAGCCGCATCCGGCTTGGCGGGCTTGTGGAACAGGCCCAGGATTTTCTCGACACCCTCAAAGCACAGGAAGGCCCCGCCGACCATCAAAAGCGGCTTGATCAGCCAGGGCGCGAATGCGCTGATGATCAGCGCGGCCGGCACAAGGATGAACTTGTTCCAGAGCGAGCCCTTGGCCACGGCCCAGACCACGGGCAGTTCGCGATTGGCATTCACGCCGGTGACCTTTTCCGCATTCAGCGCCAGATCGTCTCCCAGCACACCCGCCGTCTTCTGCATGGCCACCTTGGTCATGGTGGCCACATCGTCCACCGCCGCCGTGCTGTTGCGCGCAGCCATCTTGGACATCACCGCAATATCGTCAAGCAAAGCCGTGATGTCGTCCAGCAACATCAAAAGTCCGCCACCTGCCATCTTCCAACTCCCGTGGTATCAGTTGCGCGAGTACCGTCTCGCATGCACAAAAAAGCCGGGATCAACCCGGCTTCCTGTTTTGGATGGGGGAATTTAGCGCCACTTGGTCTGTGGCACCGTGAAATCACCCCAGCCACTTTCGGGCATTGCGCCACACGCGCATCCATGGGCTGAACTGGCTCTTGTCGCCATTCGTCCAGCTCATCTGGATATTGCGGAACACGCGCTCGGGGTGCGGCATCATTGCGGTGAAGCGGCCGTCGGCCGTCGTCACGGCGGTCAGGCCACCGGCGCTGCCGTTCGGATTGAACGGATATTGCTCGGTCGCCTGGCCACGGTTGTCCACGAAGCGCATGGCGGCGATCGCCTTGGCCTGGTTGCCGCGGTAGTTGAAGTTCGCAGAGCCCTCGCCGTGCGCCACCGCGATCGGCAGGCGGCTGCCGGCCATGCCCTGCAGGAACAGGCTGGGCGACTCCAGCACCTCCACCATCGACAGGCGCGCCTCGAAGCGGTTGCTCTGGTTCTGCGTGAAGCGCGGCCAGTCCTGCGCACCGGGAATGATGTCGGCCAGTTCGGCAAACATCTGGCAGCCGTTGCAGACACCGAGGCCGAAGGTATCGACTCGGCCGAAGAACTGCTGGAACTCCGCCGAGAGGCGGTCGTTGAAGGTGATCGAACGCGCCCAGCCGATGCCGGCACCCAGCGTGTCGCCGTAGCTGAAGCCGCCACAGGCCACCACGCCTGCGAAGTCCTTGAGCTGCGCGCGACCCGCCTGCAGATCGCTCATGTGCACGTCCACGGCCTCGAAACCGGCTTCGGTGAAGGCATAGGCCATCTCGACATGCGAGTTCACGCCCTGCTCACGCAGCACGGCCACGCGTGGCTTGGCGAGGCTGAGGAACGGCGCGGCCACGTTGTCCTCGGGGTCAAACGTGAGATGCACGTGCATGCCCGGGTCTGCCGGCTCGCCTGCTGCCGCGTGTTCGCTGTCGGCTGCAGCCGGGTTGTCGCGCTGCTGCGCGATCTTCCAGCTCACGGCGTCCCAGACCTGATGCAGGTCGGACAGCGTTGCACCGAAGACCTTCTTGGCATCGCGCCAGACCTGCAGTTCGCCCTTGCCATCATCGAGCTGCGACGATGCGGGACGGGTCTTGCCGACCACGTTGGAGCACAGCGACAGCCCATGATCACGCAGGATCTGCATGACCTCGGCGCGGTCGCTGGTGCGGATCTGGATCAGCGCGCCCAGTTCTTCGTTGAACAGCGCGCGCAGCGTCATGTCCTCGCGGCGGCCGCTGACCTGCGCACCCCAGTTCTTGCCCTCACCCGAATCCATGCGGCTGTCGCTGATGCCGTCGCCTTCGGTGATCAGCATGTCCACGTTCAGCGCCACGCCCACGTGGCCCGCAAACGCCATTTCAGCGGCGGTGGCCAGCAGGCCGCCGTCACCCCTGTCGTGGTAGGCCAGGATCAGGCCCTTGGCGCGCAGCGCGTTCACGGCGTCGACCAGGGCGATCAGGTCCTTGGCCTCGTCCAGGTCCGGCGTCTCGTTGCCCGCCTGGTTGAGCACCTGGCCCAGGATCGAGCCGCCCATGCGCATCTTGCCGCGACCCAGGTCGATCAGCACCAGGGTGGAATCGTCCACCGTGGCGTCGAGCTGTGGCGTGAGCGTTCCACGCACGTCGTCGATCGATGCAAAGCCGGTCACGATCAGGCTCACGGGTGACGTGACCTTCTTCATCTCGCCGCCTTCGCTCCACTGCGTGCGCATCGAGAGCGAATCCTTGCCGACGGGAATGGACACATTCAGCTCGGGACACAGCTCCATGCCCACGGCCTTCACCGTGGCGTAGAGGGCCGCGTCTTCACCGGCCTCGCCGCAGGCTGCCATCCAGTTGGCGGACAGCTTCACGCGCGGCAGTTCGATCGGCGCGGCCAGCATGTTGGTGATGGCCTCGGCCACCGCCATGCGGCCCGACGCTGGAGCGTTGATGGCCGCCAGCGGCGTGCGCTCGCCCATGGCCATGGCCTCGCCCTTGAAGCCCTGGAAATCGGCCAGCGTCACGGCCACGTCGGCCACGGGCACCTGCCACGGACCGACCATCTGGTCGCGGTGCGTGAGGCCGCCCACGGCGCGATCGCCGATGGTGATCAGGAAGCGCTTGGAAGCCACCGTGGGATGCGCGAGCACCTCGATCACGGCCTTCTCCAGCGGAACGCCGGTGAGATCGACAGGCGCCAGTTCGCGCAGGACGGTCTTCACGTCGCGATGCATCTTGGGCGGCTTGCCCAGCAGCACGTCCATGGGCATGTCGACCGGAAACTTCTGGTCGCCCGACGCCACGGCCGTGTCCTCCAGGACCAGCTGACGCTCCTCGGTCGCCACGCCGATCACGGCGAACGGGCAGCGCTCGCGCTCGCAGAAGGCGGTGAACATGTCGAGCGAATCCGGCGCAATCGCCATGACGTAGCGCTCCTGGCTTTCGTTGGACCAGATTTCCTTGGGCGCGAGGCCGGATTCCTCCAGCTTCACGGCGCGCAGGTCGAAGCGCGCCCCACGGCCTGCGTCGTTGGTCAGTTCGGGAAACGCATTGGAGATGCCACCCGCGCCCACGTCGTGGATCGCGAGGATCGGGTTCTTCGCGCCCTGGGCCCAGCAGTGGTTGATGACCTCCTGCGCACGGCGCTCGATCTCGGGGTTGCCGCGCTGCACGGAGTCGAAGTCGAGCTCGGCCGCGTTCGTGCCGGTCGCCATCGAGCTCGCGGCGCCTCCGCCCATGCCGATGCGCATACCCGGGCCACCCAGCTGGATCAGCAGCGAGCCCGCAGGAAACTCCACCTTCTTGACCTGCTGCGCGTCGATCACCCCGAGGCCGCCCGCGATCATGATGGGCTTGTGGTAGCCGCGTGTGATGTCGCCCACCTGCTGTTCATATTCGCGGAAATAGCCGGTCAGGTTGGGACGGCCGAATTCGTTGTTGAACGCCGCGCCGCCGAGCGGCCCCTCGATCATGATCTGCAACGGGCTCGCGATGTGCTCGGGCTTGCCCACTTCGCTTCCCCAGAGCTTGGAGACCGTGAAGCCCGTCAGGCCCGCCTTGGGCTTGGAGCCTCGGCCGGTCGCGCCCTCGTCGCGGATCTCACCGCCCGCGCCGGTCGATGCGCCGGGGAACGGGGAAATCGCCGTGGGGTGGTTGTGCGTCTCGACCTTCATCAGCACCTGGTTCACGGCGCTGCTCTTGGCGTAGCTGGGCGAATTGCCGGCATCGAACCGGGCGACGAAACGCTCGACCTCATGGCCTTCCATGATCGATGCGTTGTCGGCATACGCCACGATGGTGTGCTGGGGCGAGACTGCTTCGGTGTTGCGGATCATGCCGAACAGCGACTTGTCCTGGTCCACGCCGTCGATGGTGAACCTGGCATTGAAGATCTTGTGGCGGCAGTGCTCGGAGTTGGCCTGCGCGAACATCATCAGCTCGACGTCGGTCGGATTGCGCTTGAGGCCCTGGAAGGCGCTCACGAGGTAGTCGATCTCGTCGTCCGCCAGCGCCAGGCCCCATTGCCTGTTGGCCGCCTCGAGGGCCGCACGGCCGCCGCCGAGGACGTCGACGAACTCCATGGGCTGCGCCGCCAGTGCGGAGAACAGCTTTTCGGCTTCGGCACGCGTGGCGACCACCGACTCGGTCATGCGGTCATGCAGCAGCGCGGCGATCTGGCCAAGCTGCTCCTGCGTGAGTTCGGCCTTGCCGCCCAGCAGGCCGGACTTGAGGCTGATGCGGTATTCCGTCACGCGTTCCACGCGCACCACGTCGAGGCCGCAGTTGCGCGCGATGTCGGTGGCCTTCGACGCCCAGGGCGAAATGGTTCCCAGGCGCGGGGTAACGATCAGCACGGTGCCGTCGTTCGGGCCTTCGTAGGGATCGCCGTAGGTCAGCAGCGCGGCAAAGCGGTCGATCTGCGCATCACTCAGCGGCTCGTGCGACGCCACCAGATGCACGAAATGGGCTGCGATGCCGGTAATCCTGGGGTGGATGGCTTCAAGCTCGGATTGCAGTTGCTGTACGCGGAAAGCGCTGATGGCGTTCCCGCCGTCAAACTGGGTGAGGTGCAAGGTCACGGTGGCGGCCTGTCGTGATGAGGGAGAAACGTTGCAAAGACGATTTCGGCGACCAGACCGCTGAATGGGGCCTGGATGGAAAAAGTCGGATTCGTGAAAACCCGGTATTTTACCCGGTGAATGGCCGCGCTCCGTCATGCCCTTTGCACACCCTCCCCCGGCTCGCGCAGCAAGCGCCAATGGTTGTCGAGCTGCACCCCCGGTGCGTTGTCACTGGCAAGCCGTGCATGCTGAGGGCTCTGCAGCGTCACGCGGCCCTGCCCGCCGCTCCACAGCCGCTCGCCATCCCGCGCCAGCGGGCAAACATCGGCCTGCTCCACTGCGCCCAGGTACCGGCCTTGGGTGTCAAACCGAGCCAGGCAGTTCGATCTGGGGCAACTGACGACAAAGCCACCTTGCGGCCCAGGCGCGCACTCCACGCTACCGCCATAGCCCGCGAGCGGAGGCTGATCTTGCGCTGCGCGCAGTTCGCGACCATTCCACACGGCAAACACAGGCGCCCCCTGGCGCCGCGCATCCGAGTGTTCGGCCTGTAGGGCGATGCCCATGATCTGACGCTCGGAATCCCAGGCGAGATGGCGAATGGACAGGCGCGGGTCTGGCAGTTTCCACTGGCCGAGCAAGCGGCCGTCCCGGGGATCCAGCGCCACCAGTGACGGATCCATGCCATCCAGCCACTTCTTGCTGCGCCCCGTCTCGCTTTGCGTGGGAATGCCGCCGTTGGCAACGATCAGCGTACCTGCGGGATAGGAACCTACGGCCTCTGCAAGCACGATCAGCTCATGGGGGTCCATGCCGTGCGTGCGCCATTCGGCCCGCTTTTCCAGCGTGCGTGCATCGCGCAGCCCGATGCAGCCCTGGCTGTCTTCCAGATCGGTTTCCGTGGTCAGCAGAATACCCGCCGAACCGGAGGCGCCGCCGTGTGCGTGCACAGTGGCATCGCCTGCGAGCACCACATGGCCATTGAAACAGCGGTCCTCGTCCATCCAGGCCCAATGCGCCTTGCCGTCCTCGGGTTGCCAGCGCACCAGCCAATCGCCGGGCCGACGCGCGGCAAACACGATCTGGCCATCGGGCAGCCGCTGCAGGCCATGGCCCCGGGTCGGCAGCGCCATCTTCGCAGCCACATTCCAGGCCACCTGCCCACCGGGCCCCACCGCTGCGCTGAGCACGCCCGCCCAATCTTGCGCCATTCCGTCGGTGCGATCCTGCCAGACGGCCGCCAGGCGTGCCGTAACTGCCGTGGCGTCGTTGGCCACATCCACCTCGCCGGACAACGAAAGACCCGATACCCCGAGGCCGGCCGTCCCCATTGCCGAGGTGCTCAGCCAGTGCAGCCATTCGCGCCTGGACCAATGAAGGGGGTTGAGCGTGGCGTTCTTCACGTTCAATCACCATCGGTGTCGTTGAAGCCCAGCGGAATATCCAGAGCGGGCGCAATGTCGGACTGGAACATGACGGTGATGGCCTTCAGCCTTGCCGCGAGCGCAAGAATCCGTTCGTTGGCCCTGTCGCCGGCCTGCGGCCCGTGCACACCGCCAGCCTCCTTCGTGATCTCATTCAACTGCATGGTCACCGCACCCAAGGCATCGCGCCAGCGCAACGACAACGCGATATGCCCCTTGGTCAACAGAAGCGCCTCAATGGAAATCAGATCCTTGCCGGGCACGGGCGGCAACTGTCGCTGCGCCGGCGTCAGCAAGGCGTGCATGAGCAGCGACTGCCATTGCGCCTGCCATTCAAGCAGGTTGTCGGCCATCGCCATGCGCGCAAAGCTTGCCGGCTTGTCCGTTCCCTCGACCGTCTTGATGGGCTTTTCCATTTCGATCCAGCGCAGGCGCTCCACGCCGCCCAGCCACTGATTCACCCACTCCGCCATGGCCGAGCCAGTTTCTTCTGCGGTTGCACCAAGTCTGCCCGACGTCTCGCCCCCCTCCTCGCTGCCTTCGTTCCACCTCCTGGATTCGAGCGTCTTGAAATCGCTTGCAAGTGCTGCGGCTTCCACGGTGATGGCTTTTGCCACCTGCAATGCGAAGGCACACTCGGCGGTGGAGGGCTTCAGCCCCTGATGCAGCAGCCAATCGAGCGCGCCAAAGCCCTTGGCTGGCGTGCCAATCAGTTCCATGTCGGCAGCGGTTTGAGGCGCCTTCCTGACGGCCCGCTCGATCAACTGCGAACGGATCGGTGTGAAGTCGATTTGCCGCAGCGAACGCCGCACCACCAAAGGACCGATGTTCGGCGTGGAGAGTGCAAGCCAGGCCGCATGGGTTTGTCGCCATTGCGTGCGCAGTGCTCCGGCATTCGTTTCGGCACCGGAGCAGAAACCCGCCAGGGCGCGTTCCTGCAGTTTCGAGGCGCTGACAAAACCTTCCGCACGCTCAGGCAGATACTTTCCGTACAGGCTTTGCAGCATGTCGGCCGCCGTGTAGTAAGGCATGGCAGCGTCGCGTACCGGCTCCTGGGCCTTGGCCTCCAATGCACCGAATATGCCCAGCATCACGCCAGCGCATACCAGACCACGCACACCCGGCAATGGAAAACTGAATGGAGTCTTCGTCATAGCGATTCCACAAATTGGACCAGCGCCGCTCGCTCCTCGGCGCTCATTTTCAGGACATTCTGCTGGGCCGGCTCCGCCTCGCCGCCATGCCACAAGATGGCCTCCAGCACACCTCGCGCCCGGCCGTCATGCAGCAATCGCTGATGCCCGTTCACGTCGCGCAGCAAGCCCACGCCCCACAGAGGAGGCGTGCGCCATTGCTGGCCACTGGCCTGGAAGTCGGGCCTGCCGTCGGCAAGCGCCGGCCCCATGTCATGCAGCAGCAAGTCGGTATAGGGCCAGATGCGCTGGCCCCCAATCGCCTTCGCGGTGAGCGCCGGAAATGGCCCGTCGCCCGTCACATAGCTTGGCGTATGGCACACCGCGCATTGCGCACGGGCGAATAGCGCCTGCCCTTGCCTGACAATCATGTCATTCACGTTGCGCCGGGCGGGGGGTGCCAACGTCGCCTGATAGAAGATCACATCATTCAAGGTCTTGTCGTCGATCTCGGGTGACGCCTTGCTCGCCTGCGAAGCGATCAACCCCTTGACCCCCTTGCCCGCGCCGCCTCCATGGGCAGCGGCCAGGCAGTCTTTTTGCGATGGCGTGCAAGCCTCTTGCGGGAACACGGTCGATGTGATCCCGATATCGCCCAGAAACGCGCTGGCCGTCTGGTGCGCAACGCTGGGGGAGTTGGCCTTCCAGCCGAAACGGCCAATCGCCTCGCGCCGGCCGTAGGCATCCCACACCCTGTTCACCTGGCCCTTGATCGGCCCATCCAATGCCGCCTGCGCCCTGGCATTGGCCAGGATGGCGGACTCCGGAATGGCCTCGATCAGGCCCACGCCAATCACCTGCGGGGCGATGCGCGGTCCGATCATCACATTCCTGGCCAGGGGCCCATAGCCCAGATCCGTCAGTTCATAACGCGGCTTGAGCAGCTCGTAGGTCGTGCCATCGGCAAACCGGCCTTGGATCTTCTCTCCGTGAATTCGCACGATGCCCTCGGGCTTCACGCCTCGCACGGCAGCCGTGTTGAACTGGTTTCCATACACCGGCTCGGGGACCACGCCCGCGCGGGGATCAGCCTTGCCGGGTATGGACAGACGCATCAGAAGCGCCACGGCCGGCTCCGGATCGGGCCCCAGGGTACGGTGAAAATCCGGCGGCTCGCCACGTCCATCGAGAATGTGGCATGCGCCGCAACTGCGTGCATTGAAGTGGGGCCCCAGGCCATCGCGCAAGCGCGTCGATGCCGGCGCCTCCACCCAGTTGCGCTTGAAAAACGAGTTGCCGATGACAAAGCGCGTGCGCTCCTCATCGGACAGATTGGCGAGCGCAAACGAGAACGCGTTCTTGCCCGTCGCATGCACCGTGGTGTTGCCCCCGGTGAACTCGCTGGGGTCGTCCGCCTTCTCAGCGCTCTCGCCAACCGCGTTGGCGGCCAGGGCAGTCAACGCGCTCAAAGCAGCCAGTGCAGCCATCGCGCAGGCCATGCGCGATGGCCTTGCATGCCGCGACACCATGCGCATCAAGGCTGCACCAGCGTCAGCTTGGTGATGCCGATGGCATTGGCCGCCTGCACCAGCAGCTTCGACTGTTCGGTTGCACTGTCCACGGCCGCCTGAATGCGCTTGCGGCCCGGAGCATCCGCGCCACCGATGATTTCACGGTCAAACGGCGCCTGGATGGCCTCGGTGGCAGCCACGGTCTTGGCAATCTGCTCGCTCGTCCTGGTGGCCAGTGCGGCATTCCTGGCTGTCACGAGGTCCGCCACGCCGGCCACCTTGAGCAGCGAACCGTCACGGCGTTTGTACCGTCCCAGCCACACGTTCTGGATGCCCAGAGCATTGGTCACCATGTCCCTGTGCGTGTTGTCGGAGAAGCAGGAATGTTCGTCCTCCTGATCCTGTGAATTGAGCGGCACCTCCATGCGCTCGCCCGCCAGCTCGCCTCGCGACAGCGAACCCAGACCGACGATGATCTTGCGCACCGACTCCATGCCGCCCGCGTCGAACTTGTTGCGGTAGCTTTTCGGGCCGGGCGTCCATGCCTTCACCAGACCATTCAGGTCGTCGAGGAGCAATTCCGTCACGACCTGGAGGTACTGGCGACGGCGATCCGCATGGGGACGCTTGCCGTCCATGTAGTCCTCGAACGAACGATTGCCCGGGCCGGTATCCGACAGATCCTGTCCCCACAGCAGAAACTCGATGGCATGCCAGCCGGTGGTGATGTTCTCTTCGCCACCGCGCTCATTCTGTTTGACGAGATTTTCTTTGGTGATCTTGAACTTGGGGTCGTTGACAAACCCCGCGTCGGGCTTGCCCTCCACATAGTCCACATAGGACTCGTCCATGGGCCAGGCGTTCAACTGTCCCTCGGGACCTTCATCGTTATCGATGGGGCCGGCATAGAAGCGGTAGGCCTCGGTCTGTCCATAGAACTCCCGCGCATCCAGCCAGGCCTTGCGGGCCGCATCCATTGCCGTCTGCGATGGCGTGGCAATCAGCACCGCAATGGCCTTTTGCATGTCGAGCGCGGACGCCAGCACGTCGCCATAGCTGGCATGCACCAGCTCTCCATAGCCCACGGCCACGGCACGCGCATCCACCGCAGGGCCCTTGGGGGCCGCGGTCTGCGCCAAAGCCTGCGGCATGCCACCCGAACCCCCCCCCAAGCCCAGACCCAGAGCCATGCCCAACACTGCACGGCGTACGACTAGCTGCTTCATAAATCCTCTCGCGACAAAAAGCGCCTCCGCCGTCGGAACTGCTGCATGAATGAGTCAATGCACCAGCGCCCGGACGGAGCACGGCAATACAACAAAGTGTTGGCTTGGCTGCAGGCGTTTTTGAGAGTTATGTTTGTGCGCGGCCTGGCTTGCGGGATCGGAGGACAGGGCCTCGATCAGGTTCGGCCGGGCATTTTTTCACGCAAGGTGATATCCCGCCGATCGGTGGAGTATGGCCTACCGCTCTATATCCGCACAGTCTTCGCCGGATCTTCTGCAAGCCGTTCCACCGGGCAGCGAACCTACGAACCGGTATCGCCTGCATCCGGATACCCGGAATGGGATAATCGGCCCCATGAGCAGCATCTCCACCAAAAACGCAGAAGAAATCGCCGGCATGCGCGAGGCCTGCCGCCTCGCCTCCGAAGTGCTGGACTACATCACGCCCCATATCAAGCCAGGCATCACCACCCTGGACATTGACCGCCTGGGCAAGGAATGCATGGACAAGCAGGGCACGGTCTCGGCCACCATCGGCTACCAGCCGCCCGGCTACCCACCCTACCCCGGCCACCTGTGCACCTCGGCGAACCACGTGGTCTGCCATGGCATTCCCAACGACAAGGCCCTGAAGAAGGGTGACATCGTCAACGTGGACGTCACCGTCATCACCAAGGATGGCTGGTTCGGCGACAACAGCCGCATGTACCTGATCGGGGAATGCTCGATCGCGGCCAAGCGCCTGTGCGCCCTGACATTCGACGCGATGTGGCTCGGCATCCAGCAGGTCAAGCCCGGGGCGCGCCTGGGCGACGTGGGCCACGCGATCCAGACCTTCGCCGAGAGCAACCATCTGTCGGTCGTGCGCGAATTCTGCGGCCATGGCATCGGCAAGAAATTCCATGAAGAGCCCCAGGTGCTGCACTATGGCCGCCCCGGCACGGGCGAACTGCTCGTGCCCGGCATGACGTTCACGATCGAGCCCATGCTGAACCTCGGCAAGCGCGAGATCAAGGAGCTGGGCAAGGACGGCTGGACCATCATCACCAAGGACCACAGCCTGTCGGCGCAGTGGGAACATACCGTCCTCGTGACCGAGACTGGCTACGACGTGCTCACGCTCTCCGAAGGTTCGCCCGCCCTTCCGCCGTTCGTCACCTCGACGCGTACCTGATCGGCCCCGGCACCCACAGGGTGTTCCGGTGCGGGTCGTCGCAATGGGGCAAGGTATTGGTGCACAGTTCTTGCTTGTCTTCTCACATGTCCTCGCATCACAACACCCTCTCCGCAGCGGCGCAGGAACAGACCGATGATCTGGCCGCGCTGCGCGATCAGTACAAGGCCGCCAAGGCGGCGGCCATCGCGACGCTGCTCACGCCGGTGTCCACGACGCGCGGCATCCGCACGCTGCTGAACCGGCTGTCCCAGAACACCGACCACCTGCTCACGCGGCTGTGGAACCGCGCCGGGCTCTCCGGCACCGCGGCGCTGGTGGCCGTCGGCGGCTACGGGCGGGCGCAGCTGTTCCCGCACTCCGACGTGGATGTGCTGGTGCTGCTGCCCGAGAGCGCGGCAGGCGAGCTGGCGCCCGACTGGCGAGCGCCGATCGAGGCCTTCATCGGCAGTTGCTGGGACGCGGGACTGGAGATCGGCTCCAGCGTGCGCACGGTAAGCGACTGCCTGCGCGAATCCGCGGCCGACGTCACGGTGCAGACCTCGCTGCTCGAGGCACGGCAGTTGTGCGGCAGCCGGGAGCTGTTCTCGCAGTTCCAGCAGCGCTACGACGAACAGATGGACCCCAAGGCCTTCCTGATCGCCAAGACCTTCGAGATGCGCCAGCGCCACAACAAGTACGAGAACACGCCCTACGCGCTGGAGCCCAATTGCAAGGAATCGCCCGGCGGGCTGCGCGACCTGCAGTTCATCAGCTGGGCGGCGCGCGCTGCGGGTTTCGGGCGCAACTGGGACGAGCTGGCGGAAACCGGCCTTGCCACGCCTTTCGAGGTGCAGCAGATCGAGCGCAACGAAGCCCTGCTGTTCCTGGTCCGCGCCAAGCTGCACGCGGTGGCAGGAAGGCGCGAGGATCGCCTGGTGTTCGACCTGCAGACCGCCGTGGCCGAGGCCTTCGGCTACCGCTCGACCACGCCCGAAGGCAAGAAGCTCGCGATGCGCGCAAGCGAGACGCTGATGCGCCGCTACTACTGGGCCGCCAAGGCCGTGCAGCAGCTCACGCAGATCCTGTACCTGAACATCCAGGAGCGCTTCTACCCCAGCTCCCACGAGCTGCGTCCGATCAACGAGCGCTTCTTCGAGAAGGCCGGCCTGATCGAGGTGGCGTCGGACGATCTCTACAAGAAGAACCCGCACGCCATCCTGGAAACGTTCCTGCTCTATGAGACCACCGTCGGCCTGAAGGATCTCTCGGCCAGGACACTGCGCGCGCTGTACGACTCGCGCTTCATCATGGACAGCGAATTCCGCCGCGATCCGGTGAACCGCGCCACGTTCATGCAGATCCTGAAACAGCCCGCCGGCATCACGCATGCGATGCGGCTGATGAACCAGACCTCGGTGCTGGGACGCTATCTCTGGCCATTCCGCCGCATCGTCGGGCAGATGCAGCACGACCTGTTCCATGTGTATACGGTGGATCAGCACATCCTCATGGTGCTGCGCAACGTACGCCGCTTCTTCATGCCCGAGCATGCCCACGAATATCCGTTCTGCTCGCAGCTCGCAGGCGGCTGGGACAAGCCGTGGATCCTGTACCTCGCGGCACTCTTCCACGACATCGGCAAGGGACGCGGGGGCGATCATTCGCAGATCGGAGCCATCGAGATCCGGCGTTTCTGCAAGCAGCATGGCATCGACCGGGACGACGCCGCACTGCTCGACTTCCTGGTACGAGAGCACCTGACCATGAGCCAGGTGGCCCAGAAACAGGATCTGGCCGACCCGGACGTGATTCGTGCCTTTGCCGATCGCGTGGGCACCGAGCGCTATCTCACAGCGCTGTACCTGCTGACGGTGGCCGACATCCGCGGCACCTCGCCCAAGGTCTGGAACGGCTGGAAGGGCAAGCTGCTCGAGGACCTGTACCGCTCCACGCTGCGCGTGCTGGGCGGCCGTGCGCCGGATGCAGCGGCCGACATCGAGGCCCGCAAGCGCGAGGCGCTGATCCAGCTGGCGCTCAGCTCGCAACCCTTCGAATCACACAAGAAGCTCTGGGATACGCTCGATGTGAGCTATTTCATGCGCCACGAGGCCGCCGACATCGCCTGGCATACCCGCCACCTCTCGCGTCACGTCGGCTCGGGCACGCCCGTGGTGCGCGTGCGCCAGTCGCTCGCGGGCGAAGGCCTGCAGGTGCTGGTGTATTCGCCAGACCAGCCGGAGCTGTTCGCGCGCATCTGCGGCTATTTCGAGCGCGCCGGTTTCTCGATCCTGGACGCGCGCGTGCACACCGCGCTCAACGGCCACGCGCTCGACACCTTCCAGGTCGTGCCCTCTGAAACTCTTTCAGGCCACCACCGCGAGCTGATGAATCTGATCGAGAGCGAGCTGGTGCGGGCCATTTCCGCGACCGGCCCGCTACCCGAGCCGACGAAGCGGCGCGTCTCCCGCCGCGTGAAAAGCTTTCCGTTCGCGCCGCGCGTCTCGCTGAAGCCTGATGAAAAAGCCCAGCGCTGGATCCTGAGCATCACCGCCAGCGACCGCGCGGGCCTGCTCTACACCGTGGCGCGCATCCTCTCGCATCACCAGCTCAGTGTGCAGCTCGCCAAGGTCAGCACGCTGGGCGAGCGCGTCGAAGACACCTTTCTGGTGCAGGGCAGCGAGCTCCAACATGGTGCACGGCAGATCCAGATCGAGACCGAGCTGCTCAAGGCACTGGCCGCGACCTGATCGATTCCACCGGTTCCCCCCGGCCTGGAGTCAGTCGTCCTCGGCGGCACTGATGCCGGGGAACAGGACCTCGGTGTATCCGAACTGAGTGAAGTCGCGCACGCGCATCGGATACAGCTTGCCCCAGAGGTGGTCGCATTCGTGCTGCACGACCCGCGCATGGAATCCCTCTGCCTCGCGGTCGATCACCCTGCCCTGCGGATCGAAGCCCTGATAGCGGATGCGCACGAAACGCGGCACCTTGCCGCGCAGGCCGGGCACGGAAAGGCAGCCCTCCCAGTCATCCTCTTCTTCGTCACCCAGCGGCGTGATCACGGGGTTGATCAGCACCGTGGGCGGAACGAGGGGCCGGTCGGGGTAGCGTGGATTGAGTTCCGTCGAGCCGAAGATCACCACCTGCAGGTCCACGCCAATCTGCGGCGCGGCAATGCCGGCCCCATTGGCCTCCCACATCGTGTCGTGCAGGTCGGCGATGAGCTGGTGCAGCTCGGGCGTGTCGAAGCGTGTGACCTGCTGCGCCACGCGCAGCAGCCGGGGGTCCCCCATCTTGAGTATGGTCTTTACGGTCATGTCGAAATCCATCAATGTATGGGGTTCAGGATAGCGCAGGAGGCGGATGGCGATAAGTTGCCCCGGACTCGCGCACAATCACGCCATGCCGGAAATGCGCGATGACTCCCCCAGCGACGATACCCTCCCATCCGATGGGACGCCGCCCATGCCGCAGCACCCGCCCCGACCGCTTCTGGTGCGCTGGCTGCTCATGACATTCGCCGTGTTCTGCCTGGTGATGGGGGTGATCGGCATCGTCGTGCCCGGCCTGCCCACCACGGTCTTCATCCTGATGGCAGGCTGGGCCGCCGCGCGCAGCTCGCCACGACTGCATGCGTGGCTGTGGCATCACCGGCTCTTCGGCCCGATGCTGCAGGAATGGAGCCATGGCGGCAGGGTGAGCCGCAAGACGAAATGGAGCGCAAGCATCGTGATGTCGCTGTGTGCTTGCGTGCTGCTCGTGAGCCATGCTCCTTTCTGGGTGAAGGTGGGAGCCAATGCCTGCATGGCCTGTGTGCTGGCCTGGCTATGGTTTCGCCCGGAGCCGCCTTCCACGACGTCCCGCTGAGACGCACCGCAGCAGGCAAGATGGCAGCAAACCGGCATTTTTTTGCAAATTGGACGCCCGGACCTTCAATCGGGAAGAACCCGTCATTTTTTTGGCTATAATCTAAGGCTTGTTCCTCAATAGCTCAGTCGGTAGAGCGCCGGACTGTTAATCCGTAGGTCCCTGGTTCGAGCCCAGGTTGAGGAGCCAAGAATTTCAGGGCCTTGCAACCCCATAAGGGCACAGGGCCTGTTCGCAAGAACAACATACCGATCATTCCTCAATAGCTCAGTCGGTAGAGCGCCGGACTGTTAATCCGTAGGTCCCTGGTTCGAGCCCAGGTTGAGGAGCCAAAATTTCAGGGCCTTGCAATCGCACAGGGCCTGTTCGCAAGAACAACGTACCGATCATTCCTCAATAGCTCAGTCGGTAGAGCGCCGGACTGTTAATCCGTAGGTCCCTGGTTCGAGCCCAGGTTGAGGAGCCAAGAATTTCAGGGCCTTGCAATCGCACAGGGCCTGTTCGCAAGAACAACGTACCGATCATTCCTCAATAGCTCAGTCGGTAGAGCGCCGGACTGTTAATCCGTAGGTCCCTGGTTCGAGCCCAGGTTGAGGAGCCAAAATTTCAGGGCCTTGCAATCGCACAGGGCCTGTTCGCAAGAACAACATACCGATCATTCCTCAATAGCTCAGTCGGTAGAGCGCCGGACTGTTAATCCGTAGGTCCCTGGTTCGAGCCCAGGTTGAGGAGCCACTTGAAAAGCCACCCGAGATTCGTCTCTGGTGGCTTTTTTCATGGCCGGGCCGCCCAGAATGAAAACGCCCCTCGGGAGGAGGCGGCTACAACATACAGTGAGCCTGCGAAGAGGATATGGAGCAATGCCGGATCATGCCCCACATCGCTTCTCTGCTGAACCGAAGTGATTTACATCGCGTCGATCATCACCTGGCCAAAGCCCGAGCAGCTCACCTGCGTCGCACCATCCATCAGGCGCGCAAAATCATAGGTGACCTTCTTGCTCGCAATGGCCTTTTCCATGGCCTTGATGATGAGGTCGGCTGCCTCGTTCCAGCCCATGTGCCGCAGCATCATCTCGGCGGAAAGGATTTCCGAACCCGGGTTCACATAGTCCTTGCCGGCGTACTTGGGCGCGGTGCCATGGGTCGCCTCGAACATGGCGACCGAGTCGGACATGTTCGCGCCGGGAGCAATGCCGATGCCGCCGACCTGCGCAGCCAGCGCGTCGGAGACGTAGTCGCCGTTCAGGTTCAGGGTGGCAATCACGCTGTACTCCGCGGGGCGCAGCAGGATCTGCTGCAGGAATGCATCCGCGATGCTGTCCTTGATGGTGATGTCCTTGCCGGTATTCGGGTTCTTCACGCGCATCCATGGACCGCCGTCGATGAGCTCGCCACCGAACTCCTGCGCCGCGAGCTCGTAGCCCCAGTCGCGGAAGGCCCCTTCCGTGTACTTCATGATGTTGCCCTTGTGCACAAGCGTCACGCTGGGCTTGTCATGATCGATGGCGTACTGGATCGCCTTGCGCACCAGGCGCTGCGTGCCCTCGCGCGAAACCGGCTTCACGCCGATGCCCGAGGTTTCGGGGAAGCGGATCTTCTTGACGCCGAATTCATCCTGCAGGATCTTGATGAGCTTTTTCGCCTTGTCCGATTCGGCGGGAAACTCGATGCCCGCGTAGATGTCTTCCGAGTTCTCGCGGAAGATCACCATGTTGACCTTTTCGGGCTCCTTGACCGGTGAAGGCACGCCCTTGAAATACTGCACGGGGCGCAGGCAGACGTAGAGGTCAAGTTCCTGGCGCAGGGCCACATTGAGGGAGCGGATGCCGCCTCCGACCGGTGTGGTCAACGGGCCCTTGATCGAGACCACATAGTCGCGCACCACCTGCAGCGTCTCTTCCGGCAGCCACACGTCCGGGCCATACACCCTGGTTGACTTCTCACCCGCGTAGATCTCCATCCAGTGAATCCGGCGCTTGCCGCCATAGGCCTTGGCGACAGCCGCATCCACCACCTTGATCATGACCGGCGTGATGTCCGCGCCAGTACCATCGCCTTCGATGAAGGGAATGATGGGTAGGTCCGGCACGCTCAGCGTCATGTCGGGGTTGACGGTGATTTTCTGGCCGTCGGCGGGCACCTTGATATGCTGGAATGCGCTCATGCAAGTCTCCTGTTGACTGGACACACCAGTTACCCTCCCCTAGGGAGCCTCTGCAAAACCCCCTGCCATCATCTGAACGCGGCCTCGGGCGATCCGCGGCGTTGTCTTTTTCGTCAATAGCTACTGCTATTGCCTTCAAAAGACGCCTTGCGGCTCATCCCGATCCGCGTCCAACCGATTGGCGAGGGTTTTGCAGAGGCTCCCTAGGCAAACACTGGCGTCGATTCGAATGATTCTAGCTACAAAAGAAATGGTGGAACCCTGTCAACGCGGTGACATCTGCCGCGTTGAAAGCGTGTCTCGCGGCATACATGGTGTATGCACGGACAGATCTCCCTTCCATTAGGAATTTGCATATATGAAAAAACTCCTCGCAATCCTGGCAATGGGCATGTTCGCAGTGGGCGCTATCGCCCAACCTGCTCCGGCAACGGCTCCAGAAGCCGTGCAACCGGCTGCTGCTGCACCTGCTGCAAAGACCCCCAAGGCGAAAAACCACCATGCGAAGGCGACCAAGCACGCCGGCAAGCAACACAAGGTGGCCAAGAAGAGCCGCAAGCAAAAATCCATGGCCTGACACAGCTCGCGCCGCTTCCGTAGCGGCCGCTGAAGGCCAACAGACACAGCCCGCCTCGCGCGGGCTGTTTGCTTCTCGGTGCACCTGGACGGCGCGGCTCCGGCGCCTCGACGGCATGCGAGGGCTTTTCGCGCCCTCGCCGCCACGAAACTAAACTAGGGCCATGGCATCCAATATCGCACCGCAGAATCCGGTTCTTTTCCGCTCGATCACCATGCCCCCATGGGCCGCCCCATCCATGAAAAACATCGTTTCACGCTTCGTCCTGGCCATCGGATTGACGGCCTGCGCCCTGCACGCGCAGGCGCAGGCACCTGCTGCAGGCCAGCCGCAACTCGGCCTGCAGCGCACGACCATCACGGCAGGCATGTACCTTATCGATGCCCAACTCGCCTTATCGCCCCGGGAGCGTGAAATCGGGCTCATGCACCGCAAGGACATGCCCGCCCAGGAAGGCATGCTGTTCGTGTTCGAGCAACCGGCCACGCAGTGCTTCTGGATGCGCAACACACTGCTCCCGCTGACCGCCGCCTTCGTCGCCGATGACGGCACGATCGTGAACCTGGCCGACATGAAGCCGATGACCGAGAACTCGCACTGCTCGGAGAAGCCCGTGCGGTATGTGCTGGAGATGAATCAGGGCTGGTTTGCCAAGCGCGGCCTGAAGGCCGGAGCCCGCTTGACGGGGCAGCCCTTCCGCGCGGCCAAGTAACCTCGGCAACGTGCGAAGGACACGTCAGGCGGCAGCGAGCGAACCGGAATTCGCGCGCCGTCCGCTCCCGTAGTCCTACTGACGCGTTCCGCAGTTTTCGCAGAACAGGTCATCGGCGCCAATGCGGTGACCGCAGGCCTTGCAGGCCTTGCTCGAATCGGCCGCGGGCACGTCGCCCGATGATGCGGCTGCCGCAGCGGCCGCGACGCTGCCAAGCATCCCGGCCGCAGGGCCGGATGCCGATGGCGCCGCAGGTGATGCGGGTGCAGCGGAAGGCTGCGACTGAGCCACTTCGCGCGCTGCCGCCTGGCGCTGTGCTTCCGCCCGGGCCCGTGCTTCGCGCTCGGCCTCGGCACGGGCTGCGGCCTGGCGCTCTTCCTGCTCCTGCACGCGCAGGCGCGATTGCTCTTCCTCGCGCTGTGCGACTTCGGCCGCCTCGGCCTCCCGGGCCGCTGCTGCGGCCTCCACGCGCTCGGTGGCTGCCTGCTTGGCGCGATCGGCTGCCGCACGGGCCTTGTCTGCCGCCTCGCGCGCCTTTTCGCGCATCACGCCAAAGGCGCCTTCGATATCGCTTTCGGTTCCGGCGGTGTCCAGGCCCGAGGACGCCTGCAGGTACAGCACGTTCATCCCCATGATCGCCACCAGCGCCACCAGCGCGAACAACAGCAGGCCGAGCAGGCTCATGCCCAGCATGGCACCCGCCAGCGAGGCATTGGAGAACATGCCCATCATCGGGCTGAAGGCGCTGTGCCCACCGAAGGCCGAGTAACCTCCGCCACCGAGAATGCCGGTCGCGGCCGCCGTGAGCGCGCCCGCGGCAGGAAACACGCCCGACATGATCAGCATGCCGATGACCGCCAGGATGATGTAGAGCACCATCATCATCAGCACCACCTGCACCAGGCGGTTGCGCGCAATGGCAAAGACGCTGGCAAGGGCCTGGCGAAAGCTGAGCCCGCTCCAGACCGCCGGCGCAAACAGCGGAAACACCACCCACACGCAGGCAATGATGAAGGCCGACGCAATCAGCACCAGCAGCGGGTGTGCCACGAATGCCAGCACTGCACCGATCACCGGCACCTTGCAGATGAAGTAGATCAACGCAGCCACCAGCATGAACGCAATCGACACCAGCACCACGGCAATGCCCAGCAACAGGAACTTCGGCACCGACCCCAGGCCGAACATCGCGGCCTCGGACAGGCTGCGCTGCGGCACATTGCGCGCCTTGTCCATCAGCAGGACCCCGACGGCCGATGCGCCAGCCACCCAGACCACGAACGCCAGGACGGCCAGCACGAACGTGAGCAGCCCGCCGATGGCGCCCCCCATGCGCAGCATCGAGACCTGCATCAACCAGAAGATCACACCGCAGGCCAGCGCCGTGAGGAACCCCATGCCGAGCGCGCGCCATTGGGTCAGTCCCTCGCCTGCCCTGGTCAGGGCCCCGAAGTCTATGGATTGATAGCGGGATTCGTTCATGGCTTCTTTCTCGCGTGCAAAGTCAGTGAAGAGAGCGCGCCGCCCTCCGGCGCGCAGCAGTCAGTCGGCCGATGGCCTGCCCGGGGAACCCGGGCGCTCAGGGACGCTTCTTGAGATCCCCGGCCTTGATGGTGTAGCGCTCGATACCCTTGAGTACCTCGGAGCTCACCTCCTTGCGCACCGTCAGCGCATTGCCGTCCTTGGTCAGGGATTCACCCTCGCTCGTATTGACCTTGCGGCCACGGACGTCGGCGGAAGACTGCTCCACCAGGATGGTCGCGCCGCCGCGGTTGTCCGCGACACGGGTGGCCAGCGCCTTCACGGCATTCATGGCATTGGTGTAGCCGCGCTTTTTCTTGCCGGCCGTCGGCATTTCGATGATGACGGCATCCAGCATCTTCATGTCGGCCACGCGGGGCGTCAGGCTGTCGGTGACCGGGACGGTCGTGGTCAGCACCGAGCTGTTGCGCGGGCGCTGGGCCTTGGGCAGCGAGTTGCCTGCATCCACGGCAGCCGCAATGCTCACCTCGGCGTCGCGCACCTCCTCGTCGAGCTGCAGTTGCAGCGCATTGAAGCGCGCCACCGATTCGGCCTCGGTCTGGGCCTGCCTGGCCGCCTGATCCGCCTTGGCCTTCTGTGCGGCCTGGACCTGCACGCACGCGGGATCGGCATTGTTGGGATCATCGCAATTAGGTGGTGCAGAGGGCGCGGTACCGCAGCCGGCAAGAGCGGCAGTGGCGAGGGCAATGCTGGCAAGTGTGAAACGCGTCATGGTTATCCTGTGATGAATGAGGAAGGTTCGACCGAGAGGTTGGAAATGGTATGCCCTGGCTTCCATCAATCCAGAAGGCTGTCCAGGCTGCTCTTGTCGCTCTTGCGGCGTTCGGGGCGCACGGGTACGGAGGGCGGCGGCACGACGGTGGCCGGTGCATCCTGGAGCACATGGATGGGCTCGACCTTCGCGGGCGCAGGCTCGCTCGGCGGAGGCGGCAATCCTGCCGGTACGGCCGCATCCACGGCGACGGCATCCGACGGTACCGGCTCGGTGGACGCCGTGGCTGCCGCCGCGTCCGATGCCTCAACAGCCTCGCCCGGATCGCTGCCCTCCATCTGCGCGGGAACCACGCTTTCACCCTCCGCCACGTCATCGACCGCGGGCCGTGCGGCGGTCGCGCCCGCGGCCTCCACGCCATCCCCGCCCGGGGCTATCAATCGCTGGTATCCAAACCATCCGCCGCCACCAATCAGCAACAGTGCTGCGACGGTCACAAGCATCCACTTGAGCCCCGAACCGCTGTCGTTGGCCTGGCGTTCCAGTTCTGCGAAGTCGTCCATGCGATCAAAGCTGACAGGGGCCACCTGGGGCACTTGAGGCATCTGGGGCATCTGGGCCGACTCGGGTGCCGTCCGGGGAGAAAAGTCAGGTGCGGGTGGGCGAACGGGCGCCACCTCCTGCGGCACGACCAGGTCCGGCAGCTCGAAATCGGGAGCGTCACCGCGTTTGACGGGGTGGATGGGCAGCACGCCCGATGGCGCGGGGTCCATGTCGAACGACACCGCCTCGGGGACGACCGGCTCTTCAACGGCCTGATGGCTTTGATGATTCTGACCCAAGCCCGCCACAGAAACACCCGCCTCCTGCTGCGACCCGAAGCGCATATCGGCCACGACATCGGTCAGGGAGCCGCATCCGGTGCAGAAGCGTGCACCCGGCCGCAGGGGCTTGCCGCACTCGCTGCAGGGGAACGAGGCGTTTTCAACGGCCTCGCCAAAGGCGGATGTGGGTGCGGATGTGGGCGCAATAGGTGCCGGCTGCGAAACCAGCGTGCCGCATTTATTGCAAAAACGAGCTCCCGGCGAGAGCGAATGACTACAGGCAGGACAATTCATGAGTTTGGTATTTGCCACTTCTATTCAGTTCTATCCTGCCATAGAAATATTAAAAATATTTCAACAATGATCGACCTGCAACATTTGCATGCAAATCTATCGGGGCAAGAGAGGCAAGAAGGATAGCGCGCATTGGCGGCGTTTCGTTTTTCGCGCATTGTGTACTGAGCCTTGACCCACGCCAAGCCAGACGGAGCTATCCGAAAGCATCGGCCATTCACCCAAACTAATACCCAGGTCAATATCCTCCAACGGTTCGAATCGGCCAGCGTATTGATTGCCCAAAACAAAAGAGCCCGCAGCACACACTGCGGGCTCCCGAGGAGAGCAATGACTCAGCACCGGCCCCGTGCAGGGCCATATGGAGTCAGCCCGGGCGACCGTTTCAGGCAGCGACCTTGTCGATCACGGCATTGAACGTGGCGCTCGGGCGCATCACGGCATCCATCTTGGCCAGGTCAGGCTGGTAGTAGCCGCCGATGTCGGCAGCCTTGCCCTGCACGGCCTTCAGCTCGCCAACGATCTTCTGTTCGTTGTCGGCCAGTTCCTTGGCGATGGGCGCGAACTTGGCGGCCAGATCCTTGTCTTCCGTCTGGGCTGCCAGTGCCTGGGCCCAGTACATCGACAGGTAGAACTGGCTGCCGCGGTTGTCGAGCTCGCCGGTGCGGCGCGAAGGCGACTTGTTCTCGTCCAGCAGCTTGCCCGTGGCCTGGTCCAGCGTCTTGGCCAGCAGCTTGGCCTTGGCGTTGTGGGTCTTGATGCCCTCTTCTTCCAGGGACACCGCCAGCGCCAGGAACTCGCCCAGCGAATCCCAGCGCAGGTGGTTTTCTTCCACCAGCTGCTCGACGTGCTTGGGAGCCGAGCCGCCCGCACCGGTCTCGTACAGGCCGCCGCCTTCCATCAGGGGCACGATGGACAGCATCTTGGCCGAGGTACCCAGTTCGAGGATCGGGAACAGGTCGGTCAGGTAATCGCGCAGGATATTGCCGGTCACCGAGATGGTGTCCAGGCCGCGGGCCACGCGCTCGAGCGTGTAGCGCATCGCACGCACCTGCGACAGGATGTGGATTTCGAGGCCGGTGGTGTCGTGGTCCTTCAGGTAGGTCTGTACCTTCTTGATCAGTTCGGCTTCGTGCGGACGGTATGGGTCGAGCCAGAACACGGCCGGCATGCCCGAGTTGCGGGCACGCGTAACGGCCAGCTTCACCCAGTCGCGGATCGGAGCATCCTTGACCTGGCACATGCGCCAGATGTCGCCCTGCTCCACGTTCTGGCTCATCAGCACTTCGCCCGTGGCGAGGTCGACGATGTTGGCCACGCCGTCTTCCTCGATCTCGAAGGTCTTGTCGTGCGAGCCGTACTCTTCGGCCTTCTGAGCCATCAGGCCCACGTTCGGCACGGTGCCCATGGTCTTCGGGTCGAAGTTGCCATGCCACTTGCAGAAGTTGATCATCTCCTGATAGATGCGGGCGAAGGTGGACTCGGGCATCACGGCCTTGCAGTCGTAAGGCTTGCCGTCGGCACCCCACATCTTGCCGCCCTGGCGGATCATGGCGGGCATCGATGCATCGACGATCACGTCGTTGGGCGAATGGAAGTTGGTGATGCCCTTGGCGGAATCCACCATGGCCAGCGCCGGACGATGTTCCTGGCAGGCGTGCAGGTCACGGATGATCTCTTCGCGCACGGAAGCTGGCAGCGTCTCGATCTTCTCGTACAGGTTGGCCATGCCGTTGTTCACGTTCACGCCCAGTTCCTCGAACAGCTTGGCGTGCTTCTCGAACGCGTCCTTGTAGTAGATCTTCACGCAGTGGCCGAACACGATGGGGTGCGAAACCTTCATCATCGTGGCCTTCACGTGCAGCGAGAACAGGATGCCGGACTGGCGGCAGTCTTCCAGTTCCTTTTCATAGAACTCGACCAGAGCCTTCTTGCTCATGAACATCGAGTCGATCACCTCGCCGGCCTGCAGGGCGACCTTGGACTTGAGCACCACGGTCTTGCCGCTCTTGGTGACCAGTTCCATCTTCACGTCGCGCGCCTTGTCGAGAGTCATCGACTTTTCGCCGTGGTAGAAGTCGCCATGGTCCATGTGCGAGACGTGCGTCTGCGACCACTGCTTCCACTCGCCCATGGAGTGCGGATGCTTCTTGGCGTAGTTCTTGACCGCGGCGGGCGCGCGGCGGTCCGAATTGCCTTCACGCAGGACAGGGTTCACGGCCGAACCGATGCAGCGCGAGTAACGGGCCTTGATGTCCTTCTCGGCATCGGTCTGCGGATTTTCAGGAAAGTCGGGGATGTTGTAGCCCTTGCCCTGCAGTTCCTTGATGGCTTCCTGCAACTGGCCCACCGATGCGGAGATGTTGGGCAGCTTGATGATGTTGGCTTCGGGCGTGAGCGTGAGCTTGCCCAGGTCGGCCAGGTTGTTGGGAACGCGTTGCGCTTCGGTCAGGTTCTCGGGGAACTCGCCGAGGATACGGGCGGCCACCGAGATGTCGCTGTCGGCAACTTCAATGCCGGCGTTGGAAGCGAAACCGCGAACGATGGGCAGGAACGACGCTGTGGCGAGTCGTGGTGCTTCGTCGGTCAGGGTGTAGATGATTTTCGAAGTCATTGTCTCTTTCAAGTGGCGAAACAGGAATCAGGATGCAGCCGGGCTTTTGTGAAGATCGCTGCGATGCAATCGATCCGCAGGGAGCGCCCGCACACATTCGCCGGTAAGCGAAATTCATTGTGCAATGCAATATCACCATACGGGATGACACTTCCGGATTGTCGCTGTTTTTCAAGTCTTATACAAGACTCAAGCCCCTGAACCGACTCGCCCGACGCACGCGAAAGCGGCGCCTCCCCCATGCGGCACCGCTTTCGCGTGACGAAAATCCCGCTGCGGAATGGATCAGATATTGACCAGCGCCAGTGACGCTGGTGTGTAACGCGCGCCCTGCACCCGTGCGGGATCCTGCGCCGAGCCGATCTCCTGCAGGTCCGCCGCCGTGAGCTCGATGCCCGCGGCAGCCATGTTCTCGCGCAGGTGGCGCTCGCGGCTCGCGCCCGGGATCGGCACGATCTGCTCGCCCTGCGCCAGCACCCACGCCAGGGCCAGTTGCGCCGCGGTGCAACCGCGTTCCATGGCCATGCGCTCAAGCGTGGCGATCAGGCCAAGGTTGCTCTGCCATGCCTCGCCCTGAAAGCGCGGCAGGCCGCGGCGGAAGTCGTCATCGCCCAGTTGGTCGGGCGTGGGCAGCTTGCCGGTGAGTGCGCCGCGGCCCAGCGGGCTGTAGGGAACCAGCCCCACGCCCAGCTCGCGGCAGGTCGGCAGCGTGGTCTCTTCCACGTCACGGCTCCACAGCGAATACTCGGACTGCACGGCGGAGATCGGATGCACCGCATGGGCTCGCCTCAAAGTGGCGGCGGACGGCTCGGACAGTCCCAGAAAGCGCACCTTGCCTTCCCGCACCAGGTCGGCCATGACCCCGACCACATCCTCGATCGGCACCCGGGGATCCACGCGGTGCTGATACAGCAGGTCGATGGTCTCGATGCCCAGCCTTTCGAGCGAGGCATGCACCACCTCGCGGATGTGGCCCGGCCGGCTGTCCAGCCCGGCCATGCGCGCAGCTCCCTGGCGGTCCGGGGTCTCGGGGGCGATGTCGAAGCCGAACTTCGTCGCCACGATCACCTGGTCGCGCCGGCCCTTGAGCGCCTTGCCCAGCAGCAGCTCGTTTGTATAAGGGCCATAGACCTCGGCGGTATCCCAGAAGTTACAACCCAGTTCCAGGGCCTGGTGCAGCGTGTTCAGGGCCTCGGACTCCTGCGGCTGCGCATAGGCGAAGCTCATTCCCATGCAGCCCAGGCCGATGGCCGAAACGGCCAATCCCTGGGATCCCAGTGCTCGCGTCTTCATCATGCGATGTCCTTTCGATGAATGGTTTGCTCGAAGGAGCCAGTGTGCGCCTGCCACGCCAGGCGGCGCGCATCGTACTGGCGCCCATCCTCGCGGCCTTCCACGAGCGCTGCCCCCCGTGTCGTGCTCGACATCGTCACCGATGACCGCCTCGTCGATATCGTGCCGGCTGACCTATGTCTACGAGGACATGGTGGGCGCGACTCTTGCCAGCGGTGCCCTGGAGTGCGTGCTGGGCGACTGGTGCCCGCGGCTCTCAAGGTGTTGATCGTACTGCTGCGCCCAGGAAACGACGCCTGACCAACGCTCAGCGACACCCGGAAACAACAAAGCCTCCTTTCGGAGGCTCTGGTTCACGCCTGTCGGAGCGCAGGCTTAGGCGAAGTTCGCCTCGGCGAACTTCCAGTTCACCAGCTTGTCGAAGAAGGTCTCGACAAACTTCGGACGGGCGTTGCGGTAGTCGATGTAGTAGGCATGCTCCCACACGTCAACGGTCAGCAGGGCCTTGTCGCCGGTGGTCAGGGGGGTGCCTGCGGCGCCCATGTTGACGATGTCGACGGAACCGTCGGCCTTCTTCACCAGGAACGTCCAGCCGGAGCCGAAGTTGCCCACGGCGGAAGCGACGAAGGCCTTCTTGAAGTCGGCATAGCTGCCCCACTTCTTGTTGATGGCTTCAGCCAGGGCGCCCGTGGGTTCTGCACCGCCGTTCGGGGTCATGCAGTTCCAGAAGAAGGTGTGGTTCCAGATCTGCGCAGCCTGGTTGTACATGCCGCCGGATGCCTTCTTGATCACGTCTTCGAGTTCCATGTTCTCGAACTCGGTGCCCTTCTGCAGCTCGTTGAGCTTGTCCACGTAGGCCTTGTGGTGCTTGCCGTAGTGGTATTCCAGGGTTTCCTGGCTATACGCCGGGGCCAGAGCGTCCATGGCATAGGGCAATGGTGGCAGGGTGCGTTCCATAGTGTTTTCCTCGTGGTTGAAATGAATAGACGCTGCAGGCCGGCCGTCCGAGTCCCTGCAGCGCAGTGAATACTTGACCATTGTAGGAGGGGAAGACACCCCTTCAGTGGAATATGGAAATGTACGGGACATCGACTTACAGGACGAGCCCGTCCTACCGGGTCCACCCATTCCACCCATTGCCTGCTACAGCAGGCGCGGCGGCGTGACCACGAGATCCAGTTGCCCGTCCGAGACGGCCGCGCGCAGCGCATCGCCGGGCCGGACCTGGTTCACACTCGCGATGGTGCGCCCGGCATCATCCGAGAGCAGCGCGTATCCGCGTGCCAGCACATGCTGGGGATTGAGCAACTCAAGACGCGTTGCAGCGCGCTCAAGACGCTGCTGAAGGCGATCGACCGAGCGTTCCACGGCCCGCGGCAGCGCGGCAGCACATTGCGTCACCCGCTTGTCGCCCACATGGATCTGCCGCGCCACCGACTGCGACAGGCGCTGTGCACGCTGCATCAGTTCAAGGCGTTGCCGGGCCACCAGGCTCGACGGGCGTCCGATCTGCCGGGCCGCGATGTCAAGGCGCTGCGCGTGCCGGTCCAACTGGCCCTGCACCGCTTCGCCCAACCTGTCCTGCATGAGCCCGAGCGCTCCCAGCCACAGGTCCCGCGGCTGCGAGACCAGTTCCGCTGCGGCCGTCGGAGTGGGCGCGCGCAGGTCGGCACAGAAATCGGCGATCGTGAAGTCCGTCTCGTGCCCCACTCCACTGATCAGCGGCACCGGGCTTTGCACGATGGTGCGGGCCAGCTGCTCGTCATTGAATGCCCACAGGTCCTCGATCGAGCCGCCGCCACGCACCAGAAGGATCACGTCCGGCACCGGCATGTCGCCAGCCCGTGCACCACCCTCCTGCGCCATGCCGTAGAGCGCACCCAGCGCGCGAATGAGCGAGGCTGGCGCCTGCGCGCCCTGCACGAGCGCGGGAACCAGCACCACCGGAATATGGGGAACCCGGCGCCTGAGAGCCGTCATCACGTCATGCCAGGCGGCGGCCCCGGGCGAGCAGACCACGCCGATCGACCTCGGGAAGAGCGGCAGCTCGCGCTTGCGGGCACTGTCGAAGAGCCCCTCGGATTCCAACTGCGCCTTCAACCGCAGGAACTGCTCGAACAATGCGCCCTGTCCGGCACGCTGCATGCTGTCGACCACCAGTTGCAGGTCGCCGCGGGCTTCATAGACGCCCAGCTTGCCGCGCACCTCCACCAGTTCGCCGTCGCGAGGGGAAAAATCCATCATCGAGGCCGCACGCTTGAACATGGCACAGCGGATCTGTCCCTGGCCGTCCTTGATCGAGAAATAACAATGACCGCTGGCGGCCCGCGAGAAACCCGTCAGCTCCCCCGGACGGCCACAGGATTGAAACGTGCCTGCAGGGCATCCGATATGGCGCGACACAGCGCGCCGACTTCCCATACGCGCGGCTCCAGCCCTGTATTTTGACGCTCGAACATAGACCAGCCCTGGTTTTACGGGGAGATTGCAAAAGCTCAGTAGTCCACAGAAGCATGTCGACACGGCACTCGACCGTCCCACGCACCTCCAACTTACAAAGCCCAGCAATCTCCGTACAAGTTATTGATTTAAAAGGAAAATTTGATGACGATTTTTTCATCAATGTAAAGAAATCGCCATTCCGCGCCGCTTTGCGCGCCGTCCCATCGCACTTTTCCACAAAGTTATCCACAGAAACTGTGGGCGAATGCCTGAGTAGTACAAAGGGATAAACGCCCGTGCTCAAGCGTGTAGAAAAGACAACGCAGTTTGGCGAGTCGCCATTGTCAACTGAGACATAATCGCCCACTGCTTTCTATTCGCGGGAGAGAGATTTGCTGTCGATCATACAAGCCGCAGGCTGGCCCATCTGGCCATTGATTGCCTGTTCCGTTCTGGCCCTGGCGCTCATCGTGGAGCGCTTCATTGCCCTGAAAACCGCACGCGTCGTGCCGCCCAAGCTCCTGGACGAAGCCATCACGGTGTCGGCCAAGGGCGTGCCCGCGCCCGATGTGGTGTCGCAACTGGCCCAGAACTCGGCACTCGGAGAGGTGCTCGCGTCCGGCCTGCGCACGCTCAACAGCGAACCGGATGCCACCGAAGAAGATGTTCGCGCCGCTATGGAGAGCACCGGCCGCGCCACGGCGCACCGCCTGGAAAAGTACCTGAACGCACTGGCCACCATCGCCTCGGCCGCGCCGCTGCTGGGCCTGTTCGGCACCGTGGTCGGCATGATCGAGATCTTCGGTTCGCAGGGCGGCGGCAACACCATGTCCGGCGGCAACCCCGCCCAGCTTGCGCACGGCATCTCGATCGCCCTGTACAACACCGCATTCGGCCTGATGATCGCCATCCCGACGCTGATCTTCTGGCGCTTCTTCCGCAGCCGCGTCGACGATTTCCTGCTGTCGATGGAGCTGGCCTCCGAGCAGTTCGCCCGCCACCTCAAGCGCCACGCCGCGCGCTGAGCCCACGTTTAGCAGGCACATAGATCATGAATTTTCGTCCACGCGCCAAGGAAGCGCCGGAGATCAACCTGATCCCGTTCATCGACGTGCTGCTGGTGATCCTGATCTTCCTGATGCTGTCGACCACCTACAGCAAGTTCACCGAGATGCAGCTCACGCTGCCCACGGCGGACGTCGAGCAGATGCGCGACCGGCCCAAGGAGATCGTGGTCTCCGTGGGTGCGGACGGCCGCTACGCCGTCAACCGCAGCTCCCTGGAAGGCAAGAGCGTCGATACCGTCGCCGTGGCCCTGCGCGATGCAGCCGTCGCGGGCAAGGACAGCGTGATCATCATCAGCGCCGATGCATCGTCGCCGCACCAGGCCGTCGTCACCGTCATGGAGGCCGCGCGGCGCGTCGGCCTGTCGCAGATCACCTTCGCCACACAGACGTCGGCCTCTGCCGGCAAGTAAGCCCATGGCCGGCAAGGATGCCTCGACCGCGCTGCGCACCGCCTGGCAGCGCCGCGGCGCCGTCGGCCGGCTTCTGTGGCCCCTCTCCCTGCTGCATCGCGGCCTTGTTGCCGCAAGGCGCAGTCTCTATCGCACCGGCATCCTGCCCAGCATGCGCATGCCGGTGCCCGTGATCACCGTGGGCAATGTGATTGCCGGTGGTGCAGGCAAGACGCCCGTGACCATCGCCATCGCCAGGCACCTGAAGGCCCAGGGCTGGAAGCCGGGCATCGTCTCGCGCGGCTATGGTCGCCAGACCCAGGATTGCCGCGCGGTCACCGATGCGAGCACGGCCCGGGAGGTCGGCGACGAGCCCCTGCTGATCGCGCGCGCCACGCAACTGCCCGTGGTCGTCGCACGCCAACGCGCGCAAGCCGCACTGGCGCTGCTGGCCGAACACCCCGAGGTGGATGTGATCCTCTGCGATGACGGCCTGCAGCATCTGGCGCTGCAGCGCGATGTGGAGATCTGCGTGTTCAACGACGAGGGCGTCGGCAACGGCTGGCTGCTGCCCGCCGGCCCGCTGCGCGAACCCTGGCCACGCAACGTGGACCTGGTGCTCTACGCCGGCCGGGCGCCGGGCGGCAGCGCGCCCCAGTTCGAATTGCGGCGTGCGCTCGCCGACGAGGCCATCGACGCGGGTGGCCGCGGCGTGCCGCTGTCCGCGCTGCTCGCACGGCCTGTCGCGGCACTGGCCGGCATCGCCCGCCCCGAGGAATTCTTTGCCATGCTGCGCGCGCGCGGGCTGGTTCTCGCCGACACGCACGCTCTGCCTGATCACAGCGATTTCTCGGACTGGCAGCGCACCGGCGACAGCACCCTGCCGCTGCTATGCACCGAAAAGGATGCCACCAAACTGTGGCCCATCGAACCGCGTGCGCTGGCAGTGCCCCTGCTGGTGGAGTTGCCGCAGGCGTTTTTCGAGGCATTGGACCGGATACTCAGGCGGTATCATCAGCCACTCGTCAACACACATGAATGATCGGTGCGCCCGTGGCGCGCCGCCACAGGACCGCCATGGACCCCAAACTGCTTGAACTGCTGGTATGCCCCGTCACCAAAGGTCCCCTGACCTATGACCGCGACCGCCAGGAGCTGATCTCGCGCAGCGCGCGGCTGGCCTATCCGGTGCGTGACGGCATTCCGGTCATGCTCGAGAACGAAGCCCGCGAACTGACCGACGACGAACTCGAAGCATGAACACGGCCCGCACCACACAGGCACCGTTCACGGTGCTGATCCCCGCGCGCATGGCCTCTTCGCGCCTGCCCGACAAGCCGCTCGCCGACATCGGCGGTATGCCCATGGTGGTGCGGGTGGCGCAGCGCACGATGCAAAGCGGCGCAAGCCGGTCCGTCGTGGCGGCGGATGACCAGCGCATCGTCGATGCCTGCGCACTCCATGGCGTGCACGCCATCCTTACGCGGGCCGATCACCCGAGCGGCAGCGACCGGCTGGCCGAGGCCTGCGAGCAACTCGGCCTCGACGGCAGCGACATCGTGGTCAACGTACAGGGCGACGAGCCGCTGATCGATCCACGGCTGATCGATTCCGTGGCCACGATCCTCGGCGAGCGCACCGATGCCAGCATGGGCACGGCCGCGCACGCGATCGACTCCTACGAAGACTATGTGAATGCCAATGTGGTGAAGGTCGTGCTCGATGCCAAGGGCCTTGCGCACTACTTCAGCCGCTCGCCCATTCCCTTTGCCCGTGATGCCGCGCCCGGCACCGCCTGGTGGAAAGACACGGACCGTCTTCCGGCGGCAGCCCGGGGCATGCAGCCGCTGCGCCACATCGGCATCTACAGCTACCGCGCCGGCTTTCTGCGCCAGTTCCCCCAGCTGCCTGCGGCACCGACCGAGGCCATGGAGGCGCTTGAGCAGCTGCGTGCGCTTTGGCACGGCCACCGCATCGCCGTCCATGTGACCGAACATGCGCCCGGCCCCGGTGTGGACACCCCGGCCGACCTGGAGCGCGTTCGCTCTCTTTTTCGCTGAACCGCCCATTGGAACTACAGGACATTCCTGATGCCATGCGTCAGCTTGGTGCGGGTTACGCGTGCTATCCTTAAACAATTGAGAGCACAAGACCGGGAGCAGGCACGCCTGCGGCTGTCGTGCCAGCAGATTTCAACATACAGAGGATATCCATGAGACTCATTTTGCTCGGTGCCCCCGGTGCCGGAAAGGGCACGCAAGCCGCGTTCATCTGCCAGAAATACGGTATTCCGCAAATCTCCACCGGTGACATGCTCCGCGCGGCCGTCAAGGCTGGCACGCCGCTGGGCGTGCAGGCCAAGGCCGTGATGGACGCAGGCCAGCTGGTGAGCGACGACCTCATCATCAACCTGGTCAAGGAACGCATTGCCCAGCCCGACTGCGCCAAGGGTTTCCTCTTCGACGGCTTCCCCCGCACCATCCCCCAGGCCGACGCCATGAAGGCGGCCGGCGTGAAGCTTGACTACGTGCTCGAGATCGACGTGCCGTTCGAGGCCATCATCGAACGCATGAGCGGCCGCCGCTCGCACCCGGCTTCGGGCCGCACCTACCACGTCAAGTTCAACCCTCCCAAGGTGGCAGGCAAGGACGACGTGACGGGCGAGGACCTCGTTCAGCGTGACGACGACAAGGAAGAGACCGTGAAAAAACGCCTGGATGTCTATGACGCCCAGACGCGCCCCCTCGTGGACTACTATTCCAACTGGGCCAAGGCCGACGCAGTTGCAGCCCCCAAGTACCGCGCCATCAGCGGCACGGGCACCGTGGAAGAGATCACGGCGCGGGCCCTGGCTGCGCTCGCGAGCTGAAACGTCCGGCCTTGCTTGACGACAGCAAAAACGCCGCATCTGCGGCGTTTTTTTATTGCTGGCCGATGGCGTGGGCTACCTGTACCGGCCCGCGTTGGCCTCCGAGGGCATCGCCCGCAGCGGCCTGTTCTTCGTGCAAGTGACGTGAGCCCAGGCAGCCTCCCCCTCCAGCAGGCACAAACAGCCGCAATACAGAACAGAAGAAAAAAGCATCAAAAGGACACTGAATGAGCCAACGACTGCCCTCCACCGACTGGCCCGCGCTGCTGCGCTGTGCCCCGCACTTCAGCCGCGCCATCGTTGATGCGCTGTGCGGATCCGAGCCCGACGACTTTGCACCGCTGGTGCGCGCGGTGTACTACTTCGACCTGTTCGATGCGCAGGTCTCCAACGGCGGCGTCGACCAGTATTTCAGCAACGTGGCCGCGCACCTTGCCGATGCGAGCATGGTGCCCGGCATCATCGCGGCCAACCCCGTCTACGCGCCCGTGCTGCCGCTGATCGAGGAAGCGCACGCGATCTGGACCACGGTGGCAGATGCGTACCGCGAAGACGATGAAGACGATGAGCGTGAGGAAGATGACGACGAGGACGACGACCTGCTGACCCCGCACGCGGAGCGCATGGAGACGATCGCCACCGCGTTCTACGCCCTGCACCACGCCATCCGCCAGCGGCTGGAGGAAGACATCGTGCGCGATCCGCACCGCTACTTTGCCGTGGCACCCGTGCCCGGCCTGCACGGCAGCGGCGTGGAGCATGTGGCGCTCGCGGACGGCGCATACCGCCTGCGCTTCGTGGACGGGTTTCCGATCGGCCCCAACGTTTTCGAGAACGGGGACGGCGGCTGCGACGTGGTCTGGTTCTCGCCCGACCGCACCCTGCTGCAATGCGAAGTGGCCGGCTGGGCTGCGCAGCGCGAGCGCCACTGGATCCACTACCCCAGCCAGGCCAGCAGCAGTTGGACAAGCGGCGAAGACTTCATGAGCGGCGCCCTGCAGGCCGTGCGCAACGACCGGGAGGCGCTAGGCCTGGGACACCATGGCTTGCACGAGACCTTCAACGCCCAGGGCCTGCGCACCAGCGCTCAGCTGTATTGGCATGGCGAAGAGCTGTGCAGCGAGCACATCTACCCGGACGGCACACCCCAATTGCGCATCGCGCCGCATGCGGGCGGCAAGCGCTGGCTGCGCTATTGGCCCGGCGGCGCGCTCAACACCGAGAGCATTGAAGACCGCGACGGCCGCGACCGCTATCTGCGCTGCCTGGACGAACAAGGCGCCGACCTGGCTCCCCAAGGCACCGGCCGCCTCGTCGAAATGCTGAGCCTGGACGATGGCATGCGCCAATGGCGCGAGGGCGAGCTGGTGGGCGGCTTCCTGCACGGCACCGTGCTGCGCTGGGCCAGCCACCCCGATGGCAGCGGCGCGCGCGAGACGGAGCGGACTTTCTACAAGAACGGGCGTGCCGCATAGCGCCGTCCAAAAAGTACGCTCTGCCAGCGCAACCGCCGTCAACCCGGGCCGGCCGCATCCTCTTCCTGAGCGGCCAGATCGTCATCGATCAGGTCCAGCAACAGGCTGATCCGCGCCTTCACGGGGCTCAGACCGTTGGCGCTGGCCCAGCGGGCGCCCGGATCGCTCAGCATCTGCCCCTGTGCGCAGCGTGACGCAATGCGCACCACCACGCCCTCTTCCTCCGCGGCTTCGAGGGCCTTCTCGAGCTCCACGTTCACGGTGCCATTGCCGGTAGCGGCCACGATCACGCCATCGACGCCCTGCTCGACCAGCGCCTTCACCAGGGCGCCAGTCACGCCTGCATGGCTCATCACGATCTCGACACTGGGCCACAGGTCGGCCTCGGGGAGGGTGCGTACCAGCTCGCCGGGAGCCGCGTCATGCGGGCGCTCGGGAGGCAGGTTGCGCGCCCAGCGCACGCGGCGCTCCTCGATGAAACCCAGCGGTCCGAGATCGCCCGATGAAAACGCATGGAGCCGCAGCGGATGGATCTTGCTGACCTCGCGCGCGCCATGGATCTCGCCTGCGGCAACGCACAACACGCCGCTGGCCGTGGGCTCCATCGCGACGACGGCGGCATCCAGCAGGTTCTGCGGGCCATCGGGCGCCATGGCCGTGGCGGGCCGCATCGCACTGCACAGCACCAGCGGCTTCACAGGCCTCAGCACCTGCTGAAGAAACCACGCGGTCTCCTCCAGCGTATCGGTGCCATGGGTGACCACGACGCCCTGCACGTCCGGATCGGCCAGGTGCTGCGCGCAGTGCCGCGCAAGCCGGAGCCACACGTCGTGCGTCATGTCCTTGCTGTCCAGCTGGGCGACCTGCTCGGCCACCAGTCCGCCGGTGGCAACGTCCCGCAGTGCTGGAACCGCATCGATCAGGTCAGCCACACCGATCTGCGCGGCGGTGTAGCCCGTATTGGCTCCTGCGACCGAAGAAGTGCCCGCTATCGTCCCGCCCGTTCCCAGCAGTACGATTTTTTTTGCAACAACCACTTGCGTCTCCTTAAAAACTGTTCAAAAATACAGGCACTGGTTTTTTACACAGTACATTTTCCCAACCGACTGTATTGGATGGATCGCACCATGTCCGACAGCCCCAAGCTCACCGCCCGTCAGCAACAGATTCTGGATCTCATCCAGAACGCCATTTCGCGCACCGGCGCGCCGCCCACCCGTGCCGAGATCGCCGCGGAACTGGGCTTCAAGTCCGCCAATGCAGCGGAGGAGCATCTGCAGGCATTGGCACGCAAGGGCGTGATCGAGCTGGTCAGCGGTACCTCGCGCGGCATCCGCCTGCGCTCCGAGACCGTGCGCAACATCAATGCCGCACGTGGTTCCCAGTTCGGTTCGCAATTCAACCTGCCGATTCCAGGCCTGTCCCAGCTCGTGCTGCCGCTCATCGGCCGCGTCGCTGCGGGCTCACCCATTCTCGCCCAAGAACACGTCGACCAAAGCTACATGGTCGAGGGCAGCCTGTTCGCACGCAAGCCCGATTACCTGCTCAAGGTGCGCGGCATGTCCATGCGTGACGCCGGCATCATGGACGGTGACCTGCTGGCCGTGCAGGCCACCACCGATGTGCGCAATGGCCAGATCGTCGTCGCGCGCCTGGGCGAAGAGGTCACCGTCAAGCGCCTGCGGCGTGCAGGCAGCCAGATTGAGTTGCTGCCCGAGAACCCCGACTATCCGATCATCACCGTTCAGCCTGGTGAGCCGTTCGAGATCGAGGGTCTTGCGGTCGGACTGATCCGCAACACCATGCTCATGTAGCCTTTCCCAGCGCCTTTCGCAGGTGGCGGGCGTCTGACGGAGTGTGTTTTCCGTCAACCCTGCGGCAGCGCGCTTTCCGTGTATCTGGCAATCCTGCCTGTGTTCAACCTTTCATGACCACGTGCGTCATGCCGGAGTACCCACATGCGTTCTGCCCTCATCGAACTCACCGCCCTCGCCCAGCCATTCAGCCGCGCCGCACACTGGCTCGCCCGGCATGCCGGCAACGACAGCGTCGTCGTGACCCGCACCGACATCGACCTGTCGGAGCTGAAGCTGCTGGTACGCCCTCGCCTGGGCAAGGTGCGCAGACTGGCCACCAGCGCATCCAACAGCGATCGCATGGCTGACACGCCGGTGCAGGCCAGCCTGCAACTGGCCATCCACAATCCATCGCTGACAACAACAGATTCAGCGCAGCAGCTGCCTTCCCGGCCCGCACTGCGCGTGGTCGTCAAGCCCGATGCATCCGGCACGGGCCGCATGGTGATCTCGGGCCGCATGGCCGATGTCTGTGCGGAACTTGATCGCCTGGCGCGCCAGGAGCGCCTGGGCCGCCACATGCAGCCCTGCGCCTGACCAGCGCCCGAATATCCGCCGGCCTGTGGCACATGACCCGTTGCTGTTGGCCGGCCACACCCCATCAAGCCAGTGAACGAAAGGTTCTGCTGCACATTGCGTGCGAGGAATCTGGTTCACTGGCTTTTCCTGCTGCGGTGTTTCTACAATCGACGGAGCTTCCCTTCACTGGAAAGAGCACTCCGCCATGCCACATGAATCCCGTCTGCAGCGCAGCCTGCGCGAGTTGATCGAGCAACGACGCACTGCGGCGCTTGCCACTTGGTCGCCAGGAGAAGGCGAATGCGAAGACCGTGCACCGCTGGTGTCCATGGTGCCGTTTGCCTGGTGCGCCGAATATGGCTGCATCGTCCTGCACGTAAGCGCCCTTGCAGTCCACACGCAGGCCATGGAGTTGCATCCGGCCGTATCCCTGCTCTTTTGCGCCCCGGAGGTCGAGGGCGAAGGTGTGCATGCGCTCGAACGCGTCAGCCTGCAGGGCGTGGCCTCCACCCCGCCCAGGGAAAGCGCACTCTGGAGCGCCCTGCGCACCTGCTACATGCAGCGCTTCCCCGAGGCGGAGTTCATGGGTGAGCTGCCGGACTTCCGTTTCGTGTGCATCACGCCATCCCGCGCACGGCACGTGGCCGGGTTCGGTGCTGCGCGCGACGTGGATGGGAATGATTTTGTCGCTGCGATGAATGCCACGCCGCAGTGAGCATGAAGGACTCACGCGTCCGGCTCGCCCCCCGCGACATGCGCAGCCACGCCTGCAAACGCCGGATCGGCATGCCCTGCAACACAGCCGCTCACATAGTCCTGCCACATCTGGCCCTGCTGCTCGACCTGGGCAGAGAGGAATCGCTCAAGCATCGGCGCGGCCTCCGAACAGCGCTCATAGGCATAGGGATCGGATCGAAGGCAAGCCGACTTCAGCTGCAGCCAGGCGGCCTCCCGCGTGACCCTGTAGCCCTGCAGGCGCTGCCACTGATGCAGCAACTCGTGCGCGAAGACCCCTGCGACGGCAGGATGGCCGAGCCTGAGCGGCTGCGTCGGCCGGCACTGCTCGAAGCATGCACGCGGCATGGAGATGCGGCCGCCATTCATCGACAGCGCCCGGTGCGTATCGCCGATGCGCCGCAGCCCCAGGCGCAGCCTCGGCTCCAATGCGCCCAGCGAATCGGCAAAGAAACGATGCACGAACAAACGCTCTGCATCGGTGAGTGCGCGGAACCAGAACATGCCCGCAATGTACTGTGATCTACCGTGACATGCGGCGAGGTGCGATGGCAGGACGGCGCACATTGCGGCAGGGCACGGTTTTTTTGATCGACAATACCCGCCATGATCGTTCGCCCCACCCTGCACTGGCTGCGCATGCTGTTCGTGCTACGCGGCTCCGTGCTGCCCATCATCACGCCCCAGCTCCTGGCCGCAACGGGGTTCGCAACGGTGGTAACGGCACTGCACGGCTTCATTCTCGACTGGAAGGTCTCGCTGAATTTCGTGCCGTTCTCACTGATCGGCCTCACGCTGGCGATCTTCCTGGGGTTCAGGAACAGCACCTCGTATGCGCGCTATTGGGAGGCTCGCACACTCTGGGGCGTGGTGCTCATAGAGACCCGCAACCTCATGCGCAACGCCCGGGTGCTGTCCCGCAATCCCGACGCAGCCCACGCCCTGGCGCCGCGCCTGTGCGCATTCGCGCATGCCATGCGACACCAGTTGCGCCGCACCGACCCACGCGCCGACCTGCTGCTGTTTCTCTCGCCCGAGGAAACCCAGCGCGTGGCCAGGTCCCCGTCCCCCGCCAACATGACGGTCGTCATGGCCGGCGAGTGGCTGGGCGAGCGGGTGCGCGATGCCGACATCGAGCCGGCCATCGTTCCCTCCTTTGACCGCTCGCTCTCCGGCCTGACGGCTGCCCTGGGTGGCTGCGAGCGCATTGCGAACACCCCCATTCCGTTCACCTATTCGGTGATCATCCACCGCTGCATCTACCTGTATTGCTTCTGGCTGCCCTTCGGCCTGCTGGACGCGATCGGCCCGATGACGCCCGTGATCGTATGCTTCATCGCCTACACGTTCTTCGCGCTGGAGGCCTTGGGCGCACAGATCGAGGACCCGTTCGGCACCGCCCCCAACGATCTGCCGCTGGAGCACATGGCGCACACGATCGAGGCCGGCGTGCTGGAGATGGTGGACGAGCTGCCTCGCACACAGGCGCCCAGAATCAAGGATTTCGTGCTGCTCTAGGGATCCTCTGCACGAATCGATCGACAAGCAGCTAGTGCGGATCGGGATGGGCTGCAAGGCGAAAACCGCAGGGATAGCCGTAGCTATCGCGAGGATTTTCAACGCCGAAGACCGCCCGAGTCCGGCGGCGCTTCAGTTCTGCAGCTGCGCCCAGACCTTCTCCATGCGCTTGGCACTCACCGGATACGGCGTGCGCAGCTCCTGCGCGAAAAAGCTCACGCGCAGCTCCTCCAGCATCCAGCGGTACTCCTGCATGCGCGCATCCACCTGCCCCTTGCGTTCGGCCACGAGCCGCCAGTAGCGCTGCTCCAGCGGCTTGAGCTCACCGGACTTGGCACCGTCGCGCGCGGGATCCGTGCGGTGCTTGTCGAGGCGAATGGTGATCGCCTTCAGGTACCGCGCGTAGTGCCCGAGCTGGGCCCAGGGCGCGATGGCGATGAAGTTCTTCGGCATCAGGCGCTGCAGCTGTGCACTCGCGTCAGCCGTGGCATCAGCCGCGTTCTTCGTATCCTTGATCTTGCGCTGCGCGGCCGCGTACTCCGCCAGAATGCCGCTCGCCATGCGTGCGACCTCGTTGGCGATCAGCGTGAGGCGCCCCCGGCCATCCTGCACGCGCTGCTTGAATGCAGCTTCGCTCGTGGGCAACGGATCCTGCAGGAACGCGCGATCGATCGCCACGTCGATGATCTGCTCGCGCAGTTCCTCCTGCGTGCCAAGCGGCATGTAGGCCACGGCCATCTTCTGCAGATCGGGAATGTTCTTCTCGAGGTACTTGAGCGCATCCCGGATCTGCAATGCGAACAGGCGGCGCAGGCCCGCGCGGTGCTTCACGGCCGCGATTTCCGGCTCGTCGAACACTTCCAGCCCCACAGCCTCGCCGTGATCGATCAGTGCCGGGAAGCCGATCAGCGTCTGGTTGCCCTTGCCGATTTCCATGAGCTCGGGCAGCTCGCCGAACGACCACTCCTTGTAGCGCGCATCGGCCTGTTGCTGCGGTTTGTGAGGCGCCTGAGCCTTCGGTGCCTCCGGCTTCTGCGCCCTCGCCGAGGGTACCGCTGAAGGAGCAGGCGCGGACACGGAACCCGGCGCGGCGCCTGGCACAGCGTCGGCCTTCCCGCCTGCTTCATTACCCGCTACACGCAACGAAGCCAGCGCCTGGAACGCGCCGCGTGCCTTGGCGCCGAGCTCGGACTTGAGCGCCCCCAGGTTGCGCCCCTGCCCCATCTGGCGGCCGTGTTCGTCCGTGATGCGGAAATTCATGAACAGATGCGGGCTCAGCATGTCGAGCTTGAAATCGGCGCGCTTGATGTCCAGCGATGTTTCGTCCCGTGCCTGCTTCAGCAGCGCATCCATCAGGCTGCCCTGGCCGAATTTCTCGGGTGCCAGGAACAGGTCCGCCAGGCGTTGCGCGTTCTCCGCCAGCGGCACAAAGCGGCTGCGCGGGCGCTGCGGCAGACTCTTGAGCAGTGCCTGTATCTTGTCCTTGAGCATGCCGGGAACCAGCCACTCGGCGCGGTCCTCGCTCACCTGGTTGAGCACGAACAGCGGCACGGTCACCGTGATGCCATCGCGCGCATCACCCGGGCTGTGCAGATAGGCAGCCGAGCAATCGACGCCGCCGAGCTTCACGGTCTTGGGAAATGCCTGCGTGGTGATACCCGCGGCCTCATGCCGCATGAGTTCGTCGCGCGAGAGGCGCAACAGGTCGGGGTTGCCTTTTCCGGCGTTACGGAACCACTTGTCGAAGGTCGCGCCGCTGAATACCTCCCTGGGGAGCTGCTGATCGTAGAACGCATAGATGAGCTCGTCATCCACCAGCACGTCCTGGCGGCGGCTCTTATGTTCGAGCTCCTCCACCTTGCGCACCATCTTGAGATTGGCGGCAAGGAACTGCCAATGCGTCTCCCACTCGCCCTCCACCATCGCCTGGCGGATGAACAGCTCGCGCGCGGTCTGAGGATCGACCCGCCCGTAGCTCACGCGGCGACCGTTGTATACGACAAGCCCGTACAGCGTGGCCCGCTCGTAGGCCACGACGTCGGCCTGCTTCTTGGACCAGTGCGGATCGAGCAACTGCTTCTTGAGCAGGTGCGCGCCGATCTCCTCCAGCCATTGCGGCTCGATCGCGGCAATGCCGCGGCCGTAGAGGCGCGAGGTTTCCACCTGCTCGGCCGCCACGATCCAGCGACCGGGTTTCTTCGACAGATGCGCGCCCGGGTGCGGGTAGAACTTGATGCCGTGCGCGCCCAGATAGGAGTCGCTCTCCTCGGCCTTGTAGCCGACGTTGCCCAGCAGTCCGGACAGCATCGACTTGTGGACCTCCTCGTAGCCCGCCGCCTCCTGGTTCACGAGCCACTTCTGCTCCTTCACCACGGTGAGCAGTTGCGAATGGATGTCGCGCCACTCGCGCACGCGGCGGATGTTGATGAAATTCTGGCGCAGCAACTGTTCCCACTGGCGGTTGCTGATCTTGTGGCTTGCCGGCTGTGCTTCGGCGGGATCGTAGACCGCCGGCCTTTCCTCGGCGGGAGCCTGTGCACTCGCACCGCCGCTGCGCTGCGAGACCGGCAGGAATGCCGCATTGCGGCCCAGTGCCTTCGGCGCCGCACTCTGCTCTACCATTTCCTTGCGCGTCTTGGCCACGACCTTGCCGCCGCGGGCATCGTCAAGCCATTTCCACAGCCTCAGATAGCCGGTGAACTCGCTCTTCTCGTCATCGAACTTGGCATGCTGCTGGTCGGCCTGCTGCTGCGCTTCCAGGGGCCGGTCGCGCACATCCTGCACGCTCAGGGCCGACGCGATGATGAGCACCTCGGCGACCGCACCGCGCTCGCGCGCTTCAAGAATCATGCGGCCCACGCGCGGATCGAGCGGCAGGCGCGAGAGCTCCTTGCCCATGGGCAGCAACTGGCCCTGATCGTCCACCGCGCCCAATTCCGCGAGCAGCTGATACCCATCGGCAATCGCCCGGCCCGAAGGCGCCTCGAGGAACGGGAAATGCACCACGTCACCGAGCCCGAGCGACTTCATGCGCAAGATCACCCCGGCAAGCGAGGAACGCAGGATTTCGGGATCGGTGAAGCGGTCGCGCGCATCGAAGGCCGCCTCGTCATACAGGCGGATGCAGATGCCGTTGGCCACACGGCCGCAGCGGCCCGCACGCTGATTGGCAGCCGCCTGGCTGATCGGCTCGACCAGCAACTGCTCGACCTTGCTGCGGAACGAATACCGCTTCACGCGCGCCGTACCGGAGTCGATCACGTAGCGAATGCCCGGCACGGTGAGCGAGGTTTCCGCGACGTTGGTGGCCAGCACGATGCGCCGGCCCGTGTGGCCGTCGAAGATGCGGTCCTGCTCGGCCTGCGACAGGCGCGAGAACAGCGGAAGCACCTCGGCGCTGCGCAGCACGGGTGAGTGCTGCAGGTGCTTGCGCAGGTGATCGGCTGCCTCGCGGATCTCGCGCTCGCCCGGCAGGAACACCAGGATGTCCCCATCCTTGCCTCCTGCCCAGAGCTCGTCCACGCCTTCGGCGATCGCGTCGTTGAGGTCGAAGTCCTTCTTGTCCTCGAATGGTCGGTAGCGCATCTCCACGGGGTAGGTGCGTCCCGAGACCATGATGACCGGCGCGGGACCGCTCTTTCCTGCGAAATGCCTGGCAAAGCGATCCGCGTCGATGGTGGCCGAGGTCACCACCACCTTCAGGTCGGGGCGCTTCGGCAGGATCTGCTTGATGTAGCCCAGCAGGAAGTCGATGTTCAGGCTGCGCTCGTGCGCCTCGTCGATGATCAGCGTGTCGTAGGCCTTGAGCAGCGGGTCGGTCTGCGTCTCGGCCAGCAGGATGCCGTCCGTCATCAGCTTGACCGATGCCCCCTTGTGCAGCGTGTCCTGGAAGCGCACCTTGTAGCCGACCACCTCGCCCGGGGGCGTGTTCAGTTCCTCGGCAATGCGCTTGGCCACGGACGAAGCTGCGATCCGGCGCGGCTGCGTGTGGCCGATGAGATGGCCGCGCACGTTGCCCTTGTCGTCCGGCGTCGCATTCACCTTGCCACGGCCGAGTGCCAGCGCAATCTTGGGCAACTGCGTGGTCTTGCCGGAGCCCGTCTCGCCGCAGACGATGATGACCTGGTGGCGATCCATGGCCTCCATGATTTCTTCACGGCGGGCGGATACGGGGAGTGACTCGGGGAACGTGATCTGCAAAGGCATAAGGGGGCGAATTATCCCAGCGTCGCCCATTTCCGGTTGGAACATGTCTATTTCCCTTCCCTGTCGCTGTTCACCAGCAGCGAGAGCGCATGCGCCTCGGTCGGCGTGGGTGCCTCCCAGCGGTGCAGCATGCCGAGCAGCGCCGCGTTGGTCAGCGTGGTGTCCCGAGCCCGGTTGCGCGCGAGCAGTTCGCCCCGGGTGGCCTCGAGGTGCACCAGGCGCACCGTGGCGCCATAGTCCAGGCACAGGTCCACCGACTTGCCGCGCATCTGGCGCGACAGGTGCGTGGCATTCCACACAAAGCGCTCCCGGGTGCGCAGCAGGGACCTGGCCTTGTCGATCGCGCGGTGCGCTGCCGCACCGTCGTTTTCGCCATGTTTCAAGCCCAGCTCGCTGCGCGCATCGTCAAAGGACACCACGGGCCAGCCCTTGCACTCGCGCTCGACCCAGGTGTTCTTGCCGCTTGCGGGCAGGCCGCACATCACGATCACCTCCGATCCCGGTGCTTCGTGCAGCGCATAGTCCGGATGCAGCTGCGCGCCACGGAAATAGCGCACGGCGGTCTCGGCCGAAGCGAACGCACGCGGCTTGCGCAGGCAGTCCTCCTCCCCGGCCATCTCGCGCACCAGCTCGATGTTGACCAACACCTGTCCCACATCCGGACAGACGCGGCCCAGGATGTCGGCGCGCGCGAGCATGGTGAGCAGGTGCAGGTCCGCGAGCCACGACAGCTCACGCACGATGAACTCGGGCGACTGCCCGCGCCGCGAATCCGCGAACGCAAAGAACGGCACCTGGTGGACCGAGATCAGCCGGCAGATGGCCTCGCGCTGGAGCACGGGCGCACCGGCCTCCCACAGGGCGATGCGCGCATCCACCGCGCCCTTGCGCGAATGGCCAGGCTGCGAGATGCGGCCATCATCGGCGATGACCGTGGTCGAGCACTTGGCCACGTCGTGCAGCAGCGCGGCAAAGAACACCGTCTCGCGGTCGTGCGGATCGAGCTGCGCGTAGTGCTCGTCCTCGAGCAGTGCGCGCAGCACCATCTTCGTATGCTTCCACACGTCGCCCTCGGCGTGGTAGATGGGGTCCTGCGGCGTGGTCTTGGCCAGTTCCAGTTGTGGAAAGGCATCGAGGCAGGCGGCAAAATCGACCTCGGCGCCGGGTGGCGGCGCAAGGGTCTGCATGTTTTTCCAGTTCCACATGGGAATCTCCTCAAGGCCCGAGCGGTCCGTGCCGCTCAGCGCCATGTCTTGTCGATATCGCCCGCAAAGATGTCCACGCCCTCGCGCAACCCGTTGGGCACGATGGGGCGTTCGCTGTGATGCGAGCCTGAATTCAAAATCACCTGGACAAAGTCCGCGCGCACGAACTTGTAGCGTTCGAGCGTCCGGCCACCCTCCTCCACCTTGATGTAGAGGCCTTCGGAGCAATCGGACGGATCGGTCTGCCGCCAGCACAGTTCCCGGTCGAGTTGCTGACGCCGCACGGCCTGCTCGAACGCATGGCGCCATTGCGCGCTTCGCGCAAGCGACGGCCCGATGAGTGCGAGCAATTCCTGCAGGCGCCTGGGCGCCGCACCGCTGAAAAGCACGGGCACCGATACAACGGGCAGCTCGGCCAGCAACGCGTGGCGCATCGGCGTATCGAGGAAACCACCGGCGCTGCGATCCCAGATGTCGAACTCGCAAAACCAGTGCGGCAGCGCGTCGTAGAACACCGAATGCTTGGCGAACAGCCATTCGCCATACATCACGTAGCGGTCGTCGAGACGCCGCATCAGCGCCGTTTCGTGCGCCTGCGCCCATTGCTTGAAGGCATTGAACTGGCGCTCCCGCCCACCCATCTGCTCCAATTGCAGATAGTGGCCGCGCGACTGCAGCAGCAGACTGCCATCGGCAGAGAAACTCAAGGCGGCGTTGGCGCCATCGAGCTTTTCCTCCACCACGATGTGGCGGCCGGCGAGCCGTTCGTAGGGTACGCAATCGTTCTGATCGCCGGCCTGCAGGCGCGAGCCCTGCAGATGCGGCGTGCGTGGGTATTTCAGGATATCCAAGTTGAAAAGATGGTTCGAGGTCATGTTGTGCTTTCTGTGGGTTCCGAAGGGAACGAGAGAAAAGAAAAGCCAACGACTCACGACAGGCGCCGCAATGAAGCGAGGACGGTCAGGCAACGCAATGAACCACACGCAATCCGTCGTGCGGAAACCATCGGCAGCTTGAATGGAACGTGTTGACAGGAGCGCCGGGAAGCAAGGGAATCCGGCAATCCATCGACCACACACCGCAGCGCACACGCAAGAGAGAATCCGGCCCGAGGATGGAAGGCGGCGGATCAGCGTGTGACGAAGTCGTTCAGCAGGAACGTGTGCGGCGGGACATGGTGCACCTCTTGAGGGTGAGGGTTCAAAGGAAGCCGCAGAGTTTAGTGCGGCACGCTCAGGCAAGGCAAGTGGATGCAGAACTCAGCGCCTGCATTTCCATTCCTTCGTGGCGAAAACACATCAATCGGGTCGAACCGGGGCCGTCGGTTTCCTGCTGCGCGCAAAAGATATAAGCTCCTACTAATAAATACGCCCGCGGCACACACGACAAACCACTCGACAAATGATCGCGGGCGCCCATCACACAACAGCCTTCGCTCATGAACGATACGAACACCGCCGCTGCGCCAGAGCGCCGCAATCTCGGCCTGCTGGTTGCCGCGCAGTCCCTTGGCGGTGCCTCCCCGCCCATCATCATTTCCCTGGGCGGGCTGGTCGGGCAGCAACTGTCCTCCAACCCTTCGGCCACCACGCTGCCGGTGAGCCTGTACCAGTTGGGCCTGGCGCTCTCCACCCTGCCCGCCGCATGGCTCATGCACCGCATGGGGCGGCGTATCACCTATGTGGTCGGCGCGATGATGGGCGCCCTGTCGGGAGCCATTGCGGCCCAGGGGATTGCGCAATCGAGCTTCGAGATGTTCTGCATCGGCACGGCGCTGGCCGGCTTCTATGCAGCCTGTGTGCAAAGCTACCGCTTCGCGGCCGCCGACGCAGCGGGGGGTGATTCGGCGCGGCAGGCGCAGGCGATCTCGCGCATCATGATCGGCGGGCTGATCGCCGCCATCATCGGTCCGCAGGTCGTGATCTGGACGCGCGACTCGCTGCCGGCCACGCCGTTTGCCGGCAGCTTCTACAGCCAGGCCGTGCTGGCACTGCTGGCATTGCCTTTCGTTGCCTTGCTGCACCTGCCCAGGGCCCAGACCAAGGTGGTTGCGGGAGAGGCGCGGCCGCTCTCCGAGATCGTTCGAACCCCCAAGTTCATCGTCGCCGCCTCGGCCGGCGTGGTGAGCTATGGACTCATGTCGTTCCTCATGACGGCCGCGCCCATGGCCATGGTCGGCTGCGGCCACACGGTGGGCGAGGCAGCGCTGGGCATCCAGTGGCACGTGCTGTCGATGTTCGTGCCGAGCTTCTTCACCGGCAGGCTCATCAACCGTTTCGGCAACCGCGCCATCACGTCGCTGGGCCTCGTGATGATTGGCGCAGCCGGCGTGCTGGCACTGCTCGGGCTGGACCTGTTCCATTTCTGGGGCGCGCTGATTCTGCTGGGCGTGGGCTGGAACTTCGGCTTCATCGGCGCCACATCGCTGGTCACCGAGTGCTACCGGCCGCCCGAGCGCGCCAAGGTGCAGGCGCTCAACGACTTTCTGGTGTTCGGCACGGTGGCGATTGCCTCGTTCGGCTCGGGCCAGTTGCTGCACACCGTGGGCTGGAACGGCATCAACACGGGCATGCTGCCGCTCGTGGCAGTGGTGCTGGTGCTCCTCGGCCTGCAGAGCCGCAAGCTCAGGGACGCATCGAATTGAGCACCTGCTCGAGCGCCTGCCTGAGTGTCTGTTTTCTACTTGAGACCAAGCCGCCCGAGCTTCTTGATCAGCCCCACGCGCGAGATGCCCAGCACGCGCGCGGCCTCGGACTGATTGCCGCCGGATTGCTCCATCGCCTCGCGGATCATGCGGGTCTCGAGCTCCTGGATCGCCGCATCGAGCGAACCCGCACCGCCTTGCGCAGCGGCGTGGGTCTTGTCGTCGGTGGCAGGTTCCGGCAGTTCGGTGAGTTCAGTGGTTTCGCCGCTGGCAAAGCGCAGCAGCTCGGCATCCACCAGGTGGCTTCCTGCCAGGATCAGGGCACCTGCAGACTCCACCACGGCCTTCAGCTGCCGCACATTGCCCGGCCAGTCGCGTGACTGCAGCCAGGTGATCGCATCGGCGGAAAGACGCGCATCGGGCGCCACTTCGTGCAGGAAGCGCGCAGCCAGCAGCGGAACGTCGGCACGACGGTCGGACAGCGCGGGCGTGCGCAGCACCATGCCCTTGAGACGGTAGTACAGGTCCTCGCGGAAGCTGCCGTCGCGCACCATGGCATCGAGGTCACGATGCGTCGCCGCCAGCACGCGCACGTCGGCGCGCTTTTCCTGGCGTCCGCCGACCGGCATGAAGGTGCCCTCCTGCAGGAAGCGCAGCAGCTTGACCTGCATGAGCGGCGGCATCTCGCCCACCTCGTCGAGAAACAGCGTGCCGCCGTGCGCGATCTCCACCAGCCCCGGCTGGTCGCGGTGCGCGCCGGTGAAGCTGCCCTTCAGATGGCCGAAGAGTTCGCTCTCCAGCAGTTCGGCCGACAGCGCGCCGCAGTGGATGATGCCGAACGGCCCGTCGCGCCGCGCACTGCAATGATGCAGTGCGCGCGCCACCAGTTCCTTGCCCGTGCCCGTGGGGCCCAGCACGATCAGGTTCACCGAGGTCGCACCCACGCGCCGCACCATCGCGCGCAGCTGCTGCATCGAGGCCGTCTGCCCGATCAGCCCCATTTCGTCGGGCTGCTGGTCGGCGCGGGATGATTGCAGCTCGCGCAGTTGCGCATCGAGCCGCGCCTTGTGCATCGCGCGCATGACCACCATGCGCAGCAGGTCGGGGTCGATGGGCTTGACCAGAAAGTCCCACACGCCAAGCTCCACCGCACGCAGCGCAAACTCGCGGTCGCCATGGCCGCTGAGCACGACAACTACCGACGAGGCGAAGCGCGGTATCAGCGAAAGACCCGCTTCGGGGTCCATGCTGGGCGGCATGGCCAGGTCCAGCAGCACGACCTGCGGTGCATCGTTTTCGAAGGCCTGCAGTGCCTCGTCCACGTCGCCGGCCACCGAGACGCGGTAGCCCAATTGGCGCAGGAACGAGGCCCCGAGGCGCTGGTAGGCCGGCTCATCGTCCACCAGAAGGATATGGCCGGTCGTGCTGGAACTGGTGTTGCTCATGATGCCGCCGTGGGATGCATTGGAAAATTCAATGTGAAACAGGTGCGCCAGGGCGCGCGTTCGCTCAGGGCGGCGCTGCCGCCGTGCGCGGCCATGATGCGGGCGACGATGGCAAGACCCAGCCCGGTGCCGCCCGGGCTGCGCGAGGCAAAGGGTTCAAACAGACGCTCGCGCAGGTCGGCGGCGATACCGGGGCCATCGTCACAGACGTGAAGCAGCACGCCGCCATCCACACGCTCGGCATCCACCAGAACGCGCTGCTGGCCTGCCCCGTGCCTTGCCTGTCGCGCATTCGTGAGCAGGTTGACCACCGCCTGGTCGAAGCGCACGGGGTCCACGCTGGCGATGAATTCGCCCTGCAGACTGGTGCCCAGTTCTACATCGGGCATGCGCCGGATCAGCGTGCGCATGCGGCTTGCAAGGTCGATCTCCAGCGGCTGGATCTGCCAGGGTTTGGCGTAGTCCAGCAGGTCTTCCGTGAGCCGCGAAATGCGCGCGATCTGCTCACCCACTTCCTGCCGCGTCTCCTCGGGCGACAGCGCCACCGCCATGGCGATGATGTTGAGTGGGTTGCGCAGATCATGCGCCACCGTGGTCGCGAGCGAGCCCAGTTCCGCAAGACGCGCCTGCAACTGATGTTCGCGCTCGCGCTCACGGGCCCGCTCCGCATGCTCGACATGGGATGCTGCGTCGGCCAGCACCGAACCAAAAAGCTCCGCCAGATGACGCTGGCCGGGCGGCGCCTCGTCAAAGCCAGCGAGCCGTGTCTCCCAGCCGCTGTCCGCCGCGCGGGAACACACCAGTGCGGGCATGGGCTCCACGGGCTCAGTAGAGGACACGGTCGAGGGCTCGGGCGGCCGAGGCATCTGAGGCACCACCAGCACCTGCACTTCCAGGCCCATGCGCCGCGACAGCAGAGCGGCCGCCTCCGCCTGCAGCTCGTCCAGCGAAGCCGTCCGGCTCAGCGCCGCGCGCCAGTCGCGCAGATCGTCGGCGGAAGGCGTTCCGCCCGGATACACCAGCCGCGCGGCAAAGCTCCACACCGGCCCGCGCAGTGCCAGGCACACGGCGGCCACCGCGATCGCCACCACCCAGCGGGACTCGAACGGCAGCATCACGGCAAGCGGCACCACCAGCACACCCGATGCCATCAGAATGGCCGACGCCAGCGCGCGGCGCGCCCAGACGTTGGCGACGAAGACGCGGTAGCGAAGAATGCCGTAGACCAGAATCACCGGATAAGCCGGTGCGGCGAGCACCTGCCATGGATAGATGGGAATCTGCAATGCGGCGAACGCATAGCCCGACATCGCCATCAGCCCCCAGCCGCACGACATGGCCACGGCCGCGATCTGCCGCTGGCGCTGCGCCGAGGCCGCATGGAAGAACGCCATCAGCAGCGCCAGAATGCCCAGCGCCGCAAGGCAGGCCCAGACCAGACTCGTCATCCAGCCGACGTGGTTGGGCACCACCACCCACTCCACGCCGGTGAACGGCGCAAAGTGCTCGAACGTGCCGGGCGAGCGCAGCAGCGCATGCAGTGCTGTGACCCCGGCCCCCGCATAGGCCGCGTAGATCCAGCGCCGGTCGATCGGAGAGTGGCAGAAGATCAGGCAGAAATGCAGAAACGCCGCCGAGGTCAACGGCAGCGTGGACAGCAGCGCCATCGCAAGAGGCGCGGTTGCAATCCCAAACCAGTTGGGCAGCTCGTTGCCGACGATCCAGGTCGCCACGCCCATCAGGAACACCACCAGCAGGCGCGCGCCCTGGACCTGCTTGGCCCACACCAGCAGCACGATGCCGAGCGCCAAGGTTTCCAGCAAGGTCAGAAAAAGTGCAACGTGAATAGCCATGGGCAGCACTGTAAACGGCGTTGACGCAACCCGCAATCGAGCTGTAAACGATGTTGACAGGCGCCATTACAAACCCAATGAAATCAATGACTTGGGTTTTGGCATGGATGCTGCAACACAGAGTGCATGAACACCCTGCACCACCCCGCCAACCGCTACGACGCAGATCAGCACCCTAGAGCGCTGGACATTTCCACGCTGGTTGGCGAGGCCGCCTGGAGCCAGCTGTCACCCGCCATAAAGCGCCGCTTTGCCGCCGCGCACACGGACGTCACCTACCAAGGCTCGATGGCACTACACACCTCGCGCATCGGCCGGCTGTTTGCCCTGGCTGCGCGGTTGCTGGGCAGCCCGCTCGCCGGCGCGCGCCACGAGGCAGTCGATACCCGCGTGAGTGTTCGCGGTGACGGCCAGGGCGGCGTGATCTGGGAACGCGAACTGGGCACGGGCTCCGGCAGCCAGCGTGTGCAGTCCACCAAGCGCCTGGGGCCGGATGGACAGCTGGAGGAATGCACCACCGGCGGCCTCGCCATGCACCTGGCCACCAGCGTGCAGAACGGAGCCCTGGTGTTCGAGAGCCGCGGCTACTTCCTGCTCCTTGGTGGCCTTCGCTTGTCGATTCCCGCCTGGTTCACTCCCGGCACCTGCCGAGTCGAACACAGCGATGTACATGACGACGGCATCGGCCCCGGCCGCTTTCGCTTCACGATGACCATGACACACCCGCTCTGGGGCCAGACCTTTCACCAAACCGGCATTTTTTCTGATCCTCGGAAGGACTGATATGACCATGACTCCCCTGCTCTTTTCCCTGCTGACCGTGCAGACCCTGCTCGGCGCCTTCGACAACTTCTGGCACCACGAGTTGCACGCACGCCTGCCGCAACGCATTTCAGCCAGGCGCGAGTTGCAGCTGCACGCGGCGCGCGAAGCCATCTACGGCGTGCTGTTCGCGGCCTTCGCATGGCTTTCGTTCCAGGGTCTCTGGGCCGTGCTGATTGCGGCACTGCTGGTGGGCGAAGCCTTCATCACCCTGGCCGATTTCCTGGAAGAAGACAGGAGCCGCAGGCTGCCGCCTTTCGAGCGCGCGCTGCACACGATTCTCACGGTGAGCTACGGCCTGCTGCTCGGCCTGCTGGCACCCGGGCTGTGGAGCGCCGCGCAGCAGACAAGCTCGCTTGCCCTCGCCTACCACGGGCTCTGGAGCTGGTTCTTCAGCCTGTCATCGCTGGGCGTGCTGATGTGGAGCGTGCGCAATATCCTGGCCGTGCGCCATCTCGCAAGGCTTGCGGAAACCACGGAGGACGCGCCGGCCACCGTGCCGCAGGCCATTGGCCGATCCACCGTGCTGGTGACCGGCGGCACCGGCTTCGTCGGCTCCGCGCTGGTGGGGCAACTGGTGCGCGAAGGCCGCCGGGTGATCGTGCTGAGCCGCGACCCGGTGCAGGCCCGCGCCCTGCTCGGCCGCAGCGTCTGGGTGGTCGAGCAGCTGGACGACATTCCCGCCGAAACCCGCATCGATGCCATCGTGAACCTGGCGGGTGCGGGCATTCTCGGCGCGCCCTGGACCAAGGCACGCCGCCGCGTGCTCGTACAAAGCCGGCTGCGCGTTCTGGATTCGGTGCAACGCCTCATCGAACGATTGGAGCATCGCCCCGAAGTGCTGGTTGCCGCATCCGCCGTCGGCTACTACGGCCTTCGCAGCGGCAACACGGTCCTGACCGAAATCGCCGCAGCCGATCCAGGACGCTTTCAGTCCGACCTGTGCGTTGCCATTGAAACGGCGGCGCGGCGCGCCGAAGCGCTTGGCACCCGCGTGGCCTGCCTGCGCCCCGGCATCGTGCTCGGCCATGATGGCGGCGCCTACCCCCTGCAGGCTCTCGCCGCGCGCCTGGGGCTCGGAGCCATCCTCGGCACAGGGTCCCAGCCCATGCCCTGGATCCACCTGGACGACGTGACCGGCCTCATCCGCCACGCCATCTCGGAACCCGCGCTGCACGGTCCGTTCAACGCGGTGGCACCGGAGCGCGTGACACAGGCCGCATTCACGCGAGCGCTCGCAGCCTCCTTCGGACGCCGTGCCTTCCTGCACATGCCGGCATGGCCGTTGCGCAGGCTGCTGGGCGAGATGTCGGAACTGCTGCTGGACGGCCAGAACGTGGCGCCGCTGCATGCGCAGGCCAGTGGGTATCGATATACGCACGCCACTTTGGAAGGAGCGCTGGCATCTCTTGCCCGCTGATGCACAAGGTTCTTCACGGAATACAGGGGTGATTGGAGCCGCGTGACGAACGGGCAGGTAGTGCTTGGATTGAGAGTCTTCGTATTGGGATGCTGATATGGCCCCTCATACTTTGTTGCAAGGGCTTGCCGTACATCTTGGGGCGGCCCGGCGATGAAAAAGCCCCGCACGACTTTCGCTGCGGGGCTTTCTTTCGGCCTGGTGGCAGAGCGATTACTTGATCACTTTGCGCGACCCATCCTTCTGGATCTCGAACACCACGAACTCAAAGTTCTTCAGGTCACCCTTGGCATCGAAAGCCACCTTGCCGATGGTGGTGTCGAAGCTGTTGGCATGCATGTAGTCAGCGACCTTCTTGGGGTCGGTGCCCACGGCCTTGATCGAGGCATCCAGCACCTGCATGGCGGCGTACGAAGGCATCTGGTAGGCGCCGTTGAAGGGACGATTCGCCTTCTTGAAAGCCTCCACGATGGTCTTGTTGGCCGGGTTCTCGCTGAAATCCGCGGGGAATGAGAACAGCATGCCTTCGGAGGACGGGCCTGCGATTTCCATCAAGCCCTGGTTGTAGACACCCTCGGGGCCCATGAAGCGCACCTTCAGGCCCTGCTCGCGCGCCTGGCGCAGCAGCAGGCCCATTTCGGGGTGGTAACCACCGAAATAGACCAGCTCGGGCTTGAGCGTCTTGATCTTGGTGATCACCGCGGAGTAGTCGCTGTCGCCCGCGTTGATGCCTTCATAGGACAGGATCGGCACCTTCGCCTTCTCGAGCGAGGCCTTCACGTTCTGCGCCACACCCGAGCCGTAGGTCTGCTTGTCGTGAAGGATCACGACGCTCTTGGGCTTGAGCTTTTCCGCGATGAACTTGGCGGCGAACGGCCCCTGCTCGTCATCACGCCCGATGGTGCGGAAGAAATAGTGGCCCTTGAGGTTGTCCGTGATCTGCGGAGCGGTCGCGCCCGGCGTGATGGCGACGATGCGCTCGTCCTCGTATACGCGCGACGCAGGAACGGTCACCCCGGAACACACATGCGCCACGGCGAACTTGGCGCCGGAATTGAGCACCTTGTTGGCGGCGGGAACCGCCTGCTTGGGTTCGCAGGCATCGTCGATCAGCACGGGCTTGTACTGGCGGCCCTGGACACCTCCTGCTGCATTCATCGCGTCGATGGCCGTCAGCACACCGGCCTTGAGCTCGTCGCCGTATTGCGTGTTGGGGCCGGTCATGGGCGCTGGAACACCAATGAGAATCGGCTCCTTGCTCTGGGCATGGACAGCACCGGCCAGCGTGGCCACAGCGAGCGAAATGCTCAGGCGGATCATGGTCTTGCGTTGCATCTATAAAAGTCCTCAATGATGGCGTTTCATGCACGGGCAGACCCTCATGAGGCCCCCTCTTTGTCGTGCACAACGCATTCTGAAATCTTTTGCTGCGATGCAATATCTGGGATTACCCTTGCAAAGGGATCAACATGAATATGCCGCAAATCAAACTGCGCACGCATATTTCCTCTGACTGCTATCATGGCCGCATGGTCCGTCGTTTCTCTCGTTCGATTATTCGCATCTTCAAAACGAAGGTGGGATAGTCAGCGGCCATACTGTGATGCAACCCACCCTTGGAGGTGGGTTTTCTGTCTCCGGGGGGCCCACCTTTCAACAGGAGATGGAAATGAATCCTACCCCCACAACGCCCGCCTCGACCGGCTCCAGCGAGGCCGGCTCACTCCACATGGTGTGCGGCAAGATCGCCTCCGGCAAGTCGACGCTCGCTCAGCACCTTGCCTCGAGTCCCCGAACGGTCCTCGTCAGCGAGGATGCGTGGCTTGCGCGACTGTATCCCGGTGAACTCCGCACCATTGCGGACTATGTTCGGCTGTCGGGCAGGCTGCGCAGCGCCATGGAGGAGCACGTCGCCGCGCTGCTGGCTGCAGGCACCTCGGTGGTGTTGGACTTTCCCTCCAACACGCCATCCACCCGCGCCTGGGCACGCAGCGTCTTCGAGGAGGCTGGCGCGCCCCATTGCCTGCACTTCATCGACGTATCCGACGAACAGTGCAAGGCCCGACTGCGCATCCGCAATCAGTCGGGCGAGCACCCCTTCCAGACCACGGACGCACAGTTCGACGAGATCACCCGGCACTTTGCGGCACCGTCCCCCGAGGAGGGATTCCATCTGGTCATCCATGCCTGACGCGCCTTTAAGGCGTATCGGGCTTGCCCCAGGGACGACGAGGCCCGGTCGTCAACCCGCGTGGCTGAGCTGCCAGCCTGCGGGAGTGGCCGCCATCAGGTGGGTCAAGCCCAACTGATCCAGGAAGGCCTGATCATGCGAGGCCACCACCAGCGCGCCCTGGTACCCTCGCAGCAAGGTCTCCAACGCCTGCAGGGACGGCAGGTCGAGGTGGTTGCTGGGCTCATCGAGCAACAACAATGGCGGTGGCGTATCGGCATAGAGAATACAGGCGAGAGCCGCCTTGAGCCGCTCGCCTCCGCTGAGCCTGCCACTGGCCACCATGACCTTGCCGGCATCCAGGCCCAGTTGCGCAAGCCGCATGCGCAACTCGCCCTCGCTCAGGCCGCTGCTTGCCGCCTGCAACTGCTCCAGCACTGTCCGTTCGGCATCGAGGCTGTCCAGCCTCTGGTCAAGATACGCCAGGCTGTGCGTGATCCTGCATCGCCCCGCCGCGGGCGATAACCGACCGGCAAGAACCTGGAGCAAGGTGGACTTGCCGCTGCCATTGGGCCCGATCAGGCCGATACGCTGCTGCCCCGTCACCAGCAAACTGACATGCCGGGTGCCCGGAGAAACGAATGGCAGTTCCACGTCATCCAGTTCCACCACATGGCGCTGGGCGGCGCCTGAGTGAACAGGTGCGTGCAGATGGATGTCCGCCTCGTTCGCGACTTGTCCGGCCGCTTCACGCACGCGCTGCGCCAGTTTGAGTTCGGCCGCGGCATGCTGCCTGCGCAGCTTTCCCGCCGACTGGTCGCTGCGCTCCTTCTGGAGATCCAGCAATATCTTCGCCTGATTGGCCTGCTTGCCATCGCGATCCCCTTGGGCCTGCCGCTTTTCCTGGCGAGCCCGTTGCTCGCGCATCGACTGCTCCTCGCGCCGACGCTCCCGCTTGGCTCGGTCAAGCTCGGCGAGCGCGCCCTGCTGCTCCTGCGCCTTGGCCTGCGCATAGAAAGAGTAGTTGCCGCCGTAGCTGCGCAGCCCCAGCGACGATAGCTCGACGATGCGCTCCATGGACTCCAGCAACTGCCGGTCGTGGCTGATCACCAGCAGTCCATGCGGCCAGCGCGCCAGTCCCTTGATCAGGGCCTCGCGGCTGGGCTGGTCGAGGTGGTTGCTCGGCTCGTCCAGGATCAGAAAGTTGGCACCGGACAGCTGCGCGCCGGCCCATGCCACCCGCATGGCCTCGCCGCCACTCAGCATGGCGGCGGGTGTGTCGGAAGCCAGATGATGCAGCCCCTGCTGCTCAAGCGCCTGCAGCAGTTGCGAACGGATATCCCAGCGGTCACCCACCGCATCGAAATCCAGCGGCGCCGCACTTCCAGCCTCGATACGCTGCAAGGCCTCGAGCACACCGCGAACGCCCGCCAGATCGGCAACCGTGCCGCCCGCCTGCGTCGAAACCTGCTGAGCGAGGTAGTGCACCAAGGCACCAGAGCGCACACAGCGCCCGCTGGATGGCTCCAGTTGCCCCGCCAGCATGCGCGCAAGCACGGTCTTGCCCACGCCGTTGCGCCCGACCAGGCCGGTATGCCGCTGGTCGAAGCTTTCGTTCAGGTGGGAGAAAAGCAGCTCACCGTTCGGGAGGACGCAGGACACGTCCTCGAGTGAGAGAAAAGAAGTCGCCATACATATTCCAGAGATGCAAAGAGCTCCCCCGCGTTATGGGGGCAGTGGAGATTTGCCGTCACGTCGACGGCCGCATCAATGGCGCATGGGACTGGTACCTCGCAAGATGTGTGATTCCTCCCATTATAGGAAATGCGAGCAACCCTGCTCTCGCAGGTCATTGGGATTCATTTCAGTTTGCAAATAGGAATCATTTGCATACAATGAAATAAAAATCAACTAGATCAAAAATCGTACTGACTGATGCCATTCAATTTATCAATAAATAGAAAGTAATTTCATGAAATATTTTTTGATAGTTTTTCTTATTTTTTGCGCGATTGCTTTCACGTCAACTCCTAAAAATCAAGAGGAATCGCACAATCATTCAAGCAAGGAAGAAAATGAGCAATATCCGCTCAATTTGAATCATTCGGCACCGAAGATCACTCCTACAGAAGATACCCCAAGAAGACTTTCTGGAATAATCGATGAAAAGAATTCCTCACTTTTCGAAGAGATACCCAATATACAAAAGCAAAAATTGCGTGCGTTTGGCCAATTTAACATTGTTGATCAAGCCAATAAAAACCCTTTTTATGCATACCGGCTTTGGAAGGTTTATGAGAAATGCTCCCAAATTGCTGAGGCAAATCACCGAATTTCGTACCAAGAAGCCCAAGACATCTTGCCAACCGAAGATATTTGCAAGATGTATGGAAATGAGACTGGTTCACCTGCTGCTCAGTTTCTCTATCTCGCCGCCAAGGGAGGTGTTCCAGGCGCAGCCGTTGAGTACTTCAATACATTTTTTATGGATTTCGATGCAGAGAACTCCAATCCAGACAAGGGGCTCCGCCATGAGGACGCAATCGAGGGAATGGAGTTCTTGCAGAGCGCCGCGCTCAAGGGAGAAAAAGATGCCATGCTCATGCTGGCCGGGATTTACCAAACAGGAATGCTGGTTGATGTGAATCTAAGTGAAGCATACTCATATGAATATGCCGCATTCAGATCTGGATTCTTCTCCAACAGGGAAAAAATTCTGGAAGATCTCGCTGAGCAGCTCACAGAAAATCAATTGATCTCTGCCATCAACCAAGGTGAATCAATTTTTCAAAAATGCTGCAAGAAGTAGCCAATTTCCCAATGTATTCAAAAAAATTGATGGCATTGTATTTTTTCTCGGCAGCCTGGGCGGCATTGCATGAACCATTTCGTTGTGAAAATATCTGCAATGGGTAATCTGCTTGCTTGCATAGTGCGATATAGGCTCTCGAATAGGAATGAATCACGCCAAAGAATGTGACTCATCAAAATAACGCGGAGCCTCGACAGCATCAAAGCAGCACCAGCCCCGGCAGGCTCTTGAAACTCGACTCCCGCGTGATCCGGACGAACTCCGTGAGCCAGGGCTTCTGCGCCTCTTGCGTGCGAGTGGCCATGAACAAGCGTCCCTGCAGACCCTGCCGGCCGATGGGCCTGGCGATCACGTAGTCGCGATCCAGGTAGCTCTGTGCGGCCCAGCGGGGCAAGGTGCCTATGCCGCGCCCGCTGGCCACCAATTGCAGCATGGCCACGGTGAGCTCGGTAGTGCGCCGGCCTGCGGGCTCGATGCCTGCGGGTTGGAGGAACTGGCGCATCACGTCGAGCATGTCGTCGGGAACGGGATAGGAGATCAGCACCTGCTTTTCAAAATCGCGCGCCCGCAGATAGTCACGCCCGGCCAGCGCATGGGAATGCGCAAGCAGCGCGACGATCTCGAAGCCGAACAGTGGGTGATTCACGATCTCGTCGGTGTCCTCGGGTTCGGCAATGATGGCCACGTCGGCCCGGTGCTGCAGCAGCAGCGCGACCGGATCGGGGTGAAAGCCGGAGACGATGTCGAGCTCTACTTCCGGCCAGCGATCGCGGAAGGCATCCATGGCGGGCATGAGCCAGTCGAAGCAGGTATGGCATTCGACAACGATGCGCAGTTGCCCGCCGGCCCCCGAGGCAAGCCGCGCCACGTCACGCTCGGCCGACTCCACCAGCGGCAGGGCTGCATCGGCCAGTTCCAGCAGGCGCAGACCCGTGGCTGTGAATTGCGGCGGCACCGATTTGCGCTCGAACAGCGGTGCGCCGTAGCGTTCCTCCAGCAGCTTGACCTGGTGCGACAGTGCCGATTGCGTGAGATTGAGCAGTTGCGCCGAGCGCACCAGGCTGCCGGTATCGCGCAATGCGACCAGGGTTCGCAAATGGCGGATTTCAAGGATGGAACTGAGCACTATTAAAAATATTCAAGTTGATAGGCAATATTTTTCGTTTGAATAATACACGTACCCCGCCGAAGATCGCAGCCCATGAACACGACAACGACACACATCCTGGGTTTTCCGCGCATGGGCGAGCATCGCGAGCTGAAGTTCGCGCTGGAGAAGTACTGGCGCGGCGAGACCGATGCAGCAGCACTCGAATCCATGGCCTCCGGCCTGCGCAAGCGCCATTGGCAGTTGCAGCGCGATGCTGGGCTGGATCTGGTCACGGTCGGCGATTTCGCCCTCTACGACCATGTCCTGAACCATATCGAGCTGCTGGGCTGCGAGCCCGCGCGCTTCGGCTTCACAGGCCAGGAAGATGATCTGGCGCGCCACTTCACGATGGCACGCGGCGTGGCCAGCGAAGACACGCACTGCGGCTGCAGCCATGCCGCGGGCCACAGCCCCAAAAAGGCGGCTGCACTGGAGATGACCAAATGGTTCGATACCAACTACCACTATCTCGTGCCTGAGTTCGACGCACAGACCGTCTTTCAGCTGAATGCCGAGCGGCTGCTGGCTCAGGTGCGCGAGGCCCGCGCTGCCGGCCACCAGGTCAAGGCCGTGCTGCTGGGCCCGCTGAGCTTCCTGTGGCTGGGCAAGTCGCACGACGGAACCGACCGGCTCTCGCTGTTGCCCAGGCTGCTGCCGGTCTACACCGATCTCCTGGGACGCCTGCGAGCGGAGGGTGCGGAGTGGGTGCAGATCGACGAACCGATCCTGGGCCTCGATCTGCCCGACACCTGGCGCCACGCATTCGACAGCACCTACTGGAGGCTCAACCAGTCAGGTGCCAGGATTTTGCTGGCCACCTATTTCTCCACGCTGGGCGACAACTTGCGCACGGCCTGCCAGCTGCCTTGCGCCGGCCTTCACATCGATGCGGTGCGTGCGGCGGAAGACCTCGTCGGCGTGCTCGACTGGCTGCCGGCCCACAAGGTGCTGTCGCTGGGCGTGGTCGACGGGCGCAATGTCTGGCGCAGCGATCTGGACAAGGCGCTTGCCCTGCTGCACCGAGCGGCCGAGAAGCACCGCGGGGAGCTATGGATCGCACCTTCATGCTCGCTGCTGCATGTGCCATTCAGCCTGGCCGGTGAATCCAGGCTGGACCCCGAGGTGCGGGACTGGCTCGCGTTTGCCTGCGAGAAGCTGAAGGAGATCACACTGCTCAAGGCTCAGCTGGGCGGCGAGATTTCGCCGGCCGTCCAGTGGCAGATCAGCCAGCAGCGCGCCGCCATCCATGCGCGCCGCAGCAGCATCCGCGTGCACAGGCCACAGGTGGCGCAGCGCCTGGCCGCCAGCGTGCCGGGGGACGACCGGCGGGCCGGAGACTTCCTCAAGCGCCAGCAGGCCCAGCGTGCGCACCTGCAACTGCCGCTGCTTCCGACCACGACCATCGGCTCCTTTCCGCAGACAGCCGATATCCGCGCCGCGCGCGCCGCCTTCAAGCGTGGCGAGCTGGACGCCACAGGTTACCGCGCTGCGATGCAAAAGGAGATCGAGCTCGCCGTACGCAAGCAGGAGGCACTCGATATCGATGTCCTGGTACACGGCGAAGCCGAACGCAACGACATGGTCGAATACTTCGGCGAGCAGCTCGAAGGCTTCAGCTTCACCAGCAACGGCTGGGTCCAGTCGTATGGCTCCCGCTGCGTGAAGCCGCCCATCATCCATGGCGACGTGCAGCGCCCCGCACCGATGACGGTGGAGTGGACCCGCTACGCCCAAAGCCTGACGAACCGCCCCATGAAGGGCATGCTGACAGGACCGGTCACCATCCTGCAATGGTCCTTCGTGCGCGACGACCAGCCGCGTGCGCTCACCTGCGAACAGATTGCCTGGGCGATCCGCGACGAAGTGGTCGACCTCGAGAAGGCTGGCATCGCGGTCATCCAGATCGACGAGCCCGCCCTGCGCGAAGGCCTGCCGCTGCGCCGTGCCGCGTGGCAGAGCTATCTCGACGGCGCCACGCGTGCCTTCCGCATCTCGGCCGGCGGCGTACAGGATGCCACGCAGATCCACACGCACATGTGCTATGCCGAGTTCAACGACATCCTTCCCGCGATCGCGGCGCTGGATGCCGATGTGATCACGATCGAGACCAGCCGCTCCGCCATGGAGCTGCTGCGCGGGTTCGGCGAGTTCCGCTACCCCAACGAGATCGGGCCGGGGGTCTACGACATCCACTCGCCGAACGTGCCGACACAGCAGGCCGTGGAAAAGCTGCTGCGCAAGGCGATGGAGGTTGTGCCAGTCGCGCACCTCTGGGTGAATCCGGACTGCGGCCTCAAGACGCGCGGCTGGGCCGAGACCGAGGCGGCGCTGGCGCACATGGTGGCCGCAGCCAAGGCGCTGCGCGTCGAGCTGCAGGAAGAACAGGCGGCCTGAGACCTGACTGAGAGCGCGATGGCGGCCTCCACGCAAGTGTGCATGGTGCATGGCACCGATAGGGACTATGCTTTCGCACATGTCCACATCGACACCGAAGAAGACCCTGCTCATCGTCTACCACTCCATGACCGGCGGAACACGCCAGATGGCCGAGGCCGCACGCGATGCGGCCACGGGAGAAGACGAGGTGCAGGTATGCCTGATGCACGCATCCGAGGCACAGCCCGGTGATGTGCTGGCCGCCGACGGCTATATCTTCGCCACACCGGAAAACCTGGCCGCGATCAGCGGCCAGATGAAGGACTTCTTCGACCGCTGCTACTACCCCGCGCTCGACCGGATCAACGGCCGCCCCTACCTCACACTGATCTGCGCGGGAAGCGACGGAAGCAATGCCGCCCGCCAGATCGACCGCATCGCAACCGGCTGGCGCCTCAGGACCGTCGCCGAGCCGCTGATCATCTGCACGCACGCGCAGACGCCCGAAGCGATCCTCGCGCCCAAGCAGATCGCCGAGGACGACCTCCAGAATTGCCGGGCGCTGGCCGCATCGCTGGCGGCGGGACTTGCGCTCGGCATATTCTGAGACCCATCACAAATGCTCGGGATTGATCGCGAGTCCCCAGATGACAGCCTGCGCAGCGTGCGCCCACCTTGAACTGTTCACTTCAATGCTGAGATGGCCCCTCAGACACGACGCAAAGGCGAAGCCAGTACAAGCGTACGGCAAGCCTTTGCAACAAAGTATGAGGGGCCATATCAGCACCTCCACACGAAAACTCTCACCGTAAGCACAGCGCCCCATTCGTCACGCGCCCCAAAAGACCCGGTATTCCACCAGGAATCCAGTCAATCACACACCGCGAATGCTTCCTCTCGCTGCTCTGCCTGCTGCGCATAACGGATGCCCCAGGCACGCATCGCCTTGAGCACGGGTGCAAGCGACAGGCCGAGCTCGGTGAGCTCATAGTCCACGCGTGGGGGTACCTCGGCATGCACCGTACGCTGCACGATGCCGTCGGCCTCGAGCTCTCGCAATTGCAGGGTGAGCATGCGCTGGGTGACGGAGGGAATCTCGCGGCTGAGCTCCATGAAGCGCAGCTTCCGCTGCATCAGCTTGAAGATGATGATGGGCTTCCAGGTGCCGCCCATCACCGAGAGCGTGACCTCCACCGAGCAACCGCTCTTGCTGTTCAGACGTTTCATGCACGTTGCTCCAATGAGGTACTTACATTTTTAATACTGGCCGACAAATATGTCAGTTCTTGGATTTTCCAAGCTTACTGCGCATGATGCCCGCATGCACGCCGGCTGCGGAAAGCCCCGTGCACATGGAGCGCTCCGAGCGCTCACCCCATCCACAGAACAGGAACACAGAACATGAAGGCCATTCAACTGCAAAGCCCCGGCGGACTCGACAGGCTCAAGCTGGTGCAACTGCCCGACCCGGCGGCCCCGGGGGTGGGAGAAATCCAGGTGCGCGTGCACGCCAGCTCGCTCAACTACCACGACCTGGGCGTGGTGCTCGGCAAGCCGGGCGTTGCCGACGGCCTCGTGCCGATGGCGGATGGCGCCGGCGTGGTGACCGCTGTCGGCAGCGGCGTGACGGAGTTCCAGCCCGGCGACCATGTGGTCTCGTGCTTCTTCCCCACCTGGCAGGCCGGCCGTGCGCTGCTGGCGGATTTCGTCACCGTTCCGGGTGATGGAATCGACGGCTTCGCGCGCGAACTGGTGAACGCACCCACCACATCATTCACGCTGGCTCCCAAGGGCTATACGCACGAGGAGGCTGCCACACTGACCACGGCGGGACTCACCGCCTGGCGCGCCCTGGTGATCGACGCGGGCCTGCAGGCGGGCGACACGGTGCTGGTGCTGGGCACCGGCGGTGTCTCCATCTTCGCGCTGCAGATGGCACTGTCGATGGGTGCCCGTGTGATCGCCACCACCTCGTCGGCTGCCAAGGAGCAGCAGTTGCGGGACATGGGTGCGAGCGCCGTGATCAACTATCGCGACAACCCGCAATGGGGGGACGAAGTGCTGAAGCTCACCGGCGGACGCGGGGCCGACATCGTGGTGGAAGTGGGCGGACCCAGCACCCTGCCGCAGTCGATCCGCGCGTGCCGCATCGGCGGCCACATCGCGCTGATGGGCGTGCTCACCGGCTTCAAGGGCGACATTCCCACCGTGGAACTCATGCGCAAGCAGCAGACGCTGCAGGGCCTGATCGTCGGCAGCCGCCAGGACCAGCAGGACATGGTGCGCGCGCTCGAGAACTTCGACTGGAAGCCCGTGATCGACAGCAGCTACCCACTCGAGAAGATCGCCGATGCATTCGAGCACCAGAAGGCGGGAAGGCATTTCGGCAAGGTTTGCCTGAGCTTCTGACGCGAACATGCACACCGGGGCCCCTAATCTATCTGAACCCCGGGAAGCAGCTCCATGCCGAGACGCGCTTCCAGCTCGCCATAGCTGATGGGCCTGCCGGCTTTCCCCTGCTCGGAGTTCTCCTGCCAATGTGCCCAGGCTCGGTGTGTGCTCGCGTCATACACCAGCTTGAACAGATGGGCGGGCACCGCCACGCCGCCCGAGCCTATCTTCTGCGTTCTGGCCGAATACACCGGCCCGGTGATCACGTAGACATCACCGCGCGCGCGCATCACGTAGCTGCGCGTGTCCTTCTCGATCCTCGCCCACGGGCCGCTGTTGTGCCTGGGATTCTGAGGAACCATGTTGGCAAGGCTGAAGCTCTGCGCCATCGCGTCCGCCGTCGGCATGTCGGCCGCAGGTGCCATGTGGCCGCGTGCGAAGCCCGAGCCGCTGTAGTCGGAGAGTTCCGAACGTTCCGCGCCGGGCAGGCGCGCGTCGGCAAAGAAGCGGTCGGTGCGCGCCAGGCCCTGCGCCTGCTGCAGCGACTGGCGGTTCAGGCGCTCCGCGACGAACACCGGCGTGCGTGTGCTCCCATTGTGCAGAATTGCAAATGATTTGTAACAAAGTTCCCTGAGCCGAGGTGCGCTCTGCACGCGCGGGGCGATGCCGCCCGCGAAGAACTGCGGGCAGCCCTGGAACCCGGTGGCGTGCGATGGCGGCGAGGTGCTCGGCGAGGACACCGTGCCGGAGGGTGGCCCTGGCTGCTGCCAGCCATCGAGCAACGGCCCCAGGCTGCAGCTGGAGAGCTGGCTGGCGAGCGCACCCGAGGACAGCAGCCACAGGCACAGTCGGCGGATTCTGGAGGAAAGGGTCGCAACGGAAGCAGCGTTGCGCTTGCGAGGCTTCTTCTTTTTGTTCTTGGCAGTCATTCGACTGCGAGTTTATAGCCAGCTGAGCCTCAAAAAATAGAACAGATAGTCATCTCGCTCATACCGCGGATCCCTTTCTGACAGCATGTTACGTATTGGATACGCAGAAACCGCCCCCTGGTACGGACGGGTTATCATCGCCATACACAACCTGCGTTACCATCGGCGTCCCGCGCGGGCCATTATTCAATGGTGCATTTCTTCAATAATTATTATTCCAATCGAATTTTCAAATAATGCCCCACATAATAGGAATGCTTGAATGAACCCTCATGCAAGCAAATCAATTTCACCACTAGAACTGGTGAAATCAATAATAAGAAATAGAACCCTCATTCAAGGGTTGGTCAAGCGCGAAATCATTGGCCGCTATCGCGGCTCGTTCATGGGACTGCTGTGGTCCTTTTTCAACCCGCTGCTCATGCTGGCGGTCTACACCTTTGTTTTCAGTGTGGTTTTCAAGGCCCGCTGGGTCGGAGGCATCGGTTCCAAGACCGAATTTGCAATGGTTCTGTTTGCTGGGTTGACCGCATTCAACCTCTTTTCGGAGGGCCTGCTGCGCGGCCCTTCCCTGATTCTCGGCAACGCCAATTATGTAAAGAAGGTCATTTTCCCGCTGGAAATTCTTCCGGTGGTCGTCCTGGGTTCGGCCTTTTTCCATTTTCTCATCAGCTTCGCTGCGTGGCTGATTTTCTACTGCCTGCTGCTGGGTGCGCCACCGCTGACGATTTTCCAGTTGCCGCTGATCCTGCTACCCCTGGTGTTGATGTCGCTCGGGCTTTCGTGGCTGCTCGCGTCGCTGGGTGTGTTCCTTCGCGATATCGGGCAGATCATCGGCGTGCTGACCATGGTGCTCATGTACGTGACTCCCATCTTCTATCCGGTTGCCGCACTCCCTGAGAACTATCAATTCTTGATGCACCTCAATCCTCTGACCGCCAGCATCGAACAGGTGCGCAACGCCATGATCTTCGGCCACCCCCTGGATTGGTCCGGATGGCTGCGGCAGCTGGCGCTTGGCGCCGCAGTGGCGTGGCTCGGCTTCGCATGGTTCCAGAAGACTCGAAAGGCCTTTGCAGATGTCGTCTGAACTCGCGATCAGCATTCAGGGGCTGAGCAAGTGCTACCAGATCTACGGCCAGCCGCGCGACCGGCTCAAGCAGATGCTGCTGCCTCGCCTGCAGCGCTGGACAGCGCGTACGCCCCGGCGCTACTACGATGAATTCTGGGCGCTGAAGAACATCTCGTTCGACATCCGGCGCGGCGAGGCCGTGGGCATCGTCGGGCGCAATGGCAGCGGCAAGTCCACGCTGCTGCAACTGATCTGCGGCACGCTCACGCCCACCATGGGCACTGTGGAGACCCGCGGACGCATCGCCGCGCTGCTGGAACTGGGCTCGGGCTTCAACCCCGAGTTCACCGGACGCGAGAACGTCTACCTCAACGGCGCCATCCTGGGCATCGGCAAGGAACAGCTCGACCAAGTCTTCGAGCGCATCGTCCGGTTCGCGGACATCGGGGACCATCTGGACCAGCCGGTGAAGACCTACTCCAGCGGCATGTTCGTGCGCCTGGCGTTCGCCGTGCAGATGCACCTGGATCCCGAGATCCTGATCGTCGACGAAGCCCTGTCCGTGGGCGACCAATTCTTCCAGGCCAAGTGCTACGCGGCCATCCGCACGATGATGGACAACGGCACGACCGTGCTGTTCGTCTCGCACTCGGCTGCAACGGTCAAGGCACTGTGTCCCCGCGCGGTGCTGCTGAGCCACGGCGAGCTGATCGTCGACGGCCCCGCGAGCAAGGTGCTCGATCGCTACTTCGTTCTGGGATCGCTCGAAGCAAACGCGGGCAGTTCGGCACCCACTGCCCTGGTCGCTCCCGACGATGATCTCGATCTTGACGCCGTGGCTGACGCCGCTGCCGCCCCCTCCTCAGAAACCATGCATGCCGGCGGGAATGCGTCCGCCGCGCAGGTGGTCTCAGCCCTTCAGCCGCCATTCGAGCGCCGCGTCTCGCACCGCGTGGGCTCGGGCCAGGCAAGGTATGTGGAGTGCCGCGTGATGGCCGGAGCGGATGAAGCCATCTTCGTGGAAACCGGCGCCACGCTGCGCGTGCAGGCCGTGCTCGACGTCATCGAGGACTGTCCGCAGGAAGGCGAGGTCGGCATGGTCGTCAGCACCACCGAAGGGGTCGAACTGTTTGCCATCAACTCGTTCTTCCATGGCGCCCGCGTTCCGGCCATGAAGGCCGGAGAGAAGCATGTGGTCGAGTTCGAATTCGTCTCGCCGCTCTCCAGCGGGGCCAGGTACCGCATCGATCTCGGCTACCGCATGCCCGTGCAGGGCGAGTACGTCGACAAGGTGTTTGCCGCGGCCGGCTTCAGCGTGGCCAACCAGGGCGATCGCATCATCCCCCTGCTCTTCGACGTACCGGGAAAGATCACCGTCGCGTGAGCTCCACAAGACCCATGACTACCTATCTTCCTGAACTCAGCATTTCCGATCTGGTGCATGCCTTCGAGTCCCGCGACTGGTCGGTGCTCGACGCCTGCCTTGGCCGGCAAGACTATGAGCGCCTCGGCCTAGACCGCGCGCTGCGCATCGCATCGGACCTCTTCGCCCGGCACGGCTCGCTGCGGGGCCTGCGCATTCTCGACGTCGGCTGCAACAACGGCCTGGTCGCCAAGACGCTGGCCGCGCTCGGCTGCTCCGTGGCCGGCATCGACAACGGCGACGTGGACGGCCAGGGCCTGTACTCCGACCTGCATCGCCAAACCCAGTTCGCCGGCTTCGAGTTCCATCGCAAGGACCTGTCCGAATTTCTCGCCACCGATCCACGCAGCTGGGACTGCATCCTGCTGCTGAGCGTGACCCACCACTGGGAATCGGGCTATGCCATGTCCGGCGAACGACGCTACTCGGACGACGACATCCGCCAGCTGCTTTCCACGCTGTTCCGGCGCACCCGGCTCAGCATCTATTACGAATGCCCAAGGAAGGAGCCCGGCTTCGACGAGGGATTCGGAGTCAACTTCCTTCTTCGCTATTGCAGCCAATTGCCACCTATGAGAGCGCTTGGACACACGATCGGCCCCAACGGCTATCCGCGTGAGTTCTGGGCGCTGGACATGGAGTAGAGCCAATGCCCATCAAAAGTCTCAACGACCCCACACAGAACAAAGCAGAGTATTCCATTGGCCGCGATGTCGCACTGTCCTACTGCTCGGACACCTGCCTGCTGAAGGCCATCGACGACCGCTCCCGCATCGTGCGCACCGGCCAGACACCGGCCACTGCACTGACCGTGATCCTCAGCGAGGATCGCCTGCTTGTGCCCGTCGCGGGAGCCCCGCGCCCGCCGGCCCACGTCCTGGGCGAGCAACACAGCCAGGCCGGCGCACGCGCGCGCTGGGACAGGCTGGTGGGCTGCTCGCACCCCGCGCTGATGCCGGTCTACCGCGTCTGCGACTGCATGGCCGAGACCGGAATTCTGAACGGCCAGGAGTTCGAGGACGCCTCCACCACGCCGGCCTGGAAGAAGGTGCGCGGCATTGTCGGCCGGGTTGCCGACAGCACGCCTGCCCATGCACCCATCGGTTTCGACCAGTGGCGCCACTGGATGGCCGACCTGGCCGAGGGCCTGGCCGAACTGGAGAGGCAAGGCCTCGCCCACGGCGACCCCTACCCGTTCAACGCCGTGCACACGGGGCAGTACGCTACGTGGGTCGATTTTGGCCACATGACCGATGACCCGGCGCAGCGCTACAAGGATGCGTGGGCGTTTGTGTTGTTCACGGTGCTGCATACGCACCGGCTGAGCTCAGCCTACAGCACGGATCTTCTGCACAACCTGGCCGCTGCCCTGGCCGAATCGGACAAGCCCGGCAGATTCGAGCGAATCAAGGATGTGCTTGCTCGTCCTTACGAAGACATCACGCCTTTGGAGGACCCGCGCACTCCAAGCTCGATTTTCGCCAGCGTCCTGGCCCAGCAACAGCCGGAGAAGGTGTTCAAGGGTCCGGACGTGCCGGAGTTGCTGCTGAAATCCTCGATTCAGTATTTCTCGGACGTACTGCACCACATCCAGCGTGGAAACCAGTACTTCACGGCGTTTCATGTAGAACAGCAACGCCATCTTTTCATGGAACAGGAAATGGTACGACTGACCGTGCCGCAAGCAGAGCACGCCCGCGTAATGAACACCATGACCCAAAGCGCCGAGAATGACCGCCACCAACTGGTTGAGCAGTTGGAGCGTCTGCAACGCCAGATTTCCGAGCGTGACAATCACATTTCCGGATTGAGTCAGCAACTGACGCAGAAAGACCAGTTCGCGGAACAGCTGGAGCAGCTCAAACACCAGATATCCGCACGTGATACGCACGCGATAGAACTGAACCGGCAACTGACTCAGAAAGACGAGCAGATCGAGCAACTGAATCGCATGGTTCACGATCACGGCCAACATGTGAACCATTTGACCGACGTTTCCAAGTCGCACTACGACCAGCTCACGCAGGTGATTGGCAGCCGCTCCTGGAAAGTCACACGCCCCTTGCGCGCCCTTGCGCGCTTCGTCAAGTGGGGCGGCATGAGCGACGTTGATCGAGGCAAGCTTTACAACATTGCAAAGCGCACCTATCACCGCATTCCTGTGTCCTATGACACCAAGCTGGTACTCCGCAAATACTTCCTCAAGGTCACGGGTTGGTCCCCCTCCACCCCTGCCGCCGCCAACAGGACTGCGGCAATGGCCTCCCGGCCCGTCGTGGCTGCGGGATCCGCGCCCGTGACGGCCGCAGCCCCCTCCGAGGCATCCGGTCCCGTTGCCAGCCTTGGAACGCTGCTGCAGACGCAGAACACGGGCAATCGGATTCCATACTTTGGTGTGAGGCGTCCCGAGGGGCAGCGCAGGGTCGCCATCCTGACCAACCAGTTGCTGGACTGGAATGATGGGCGCCCACGATTCGGCGGCGGAGAGCGCTACGCGCTTGAGCTTGCACGCCTGCTGAAGGAAATGTCGTTCGATGTGACCTTCTATCAGCCCAGCTTCAAGGCGCCTGGCGAAGGCGAATACTACGGGTTCAAGGTGGTACTGCTGCGCACGGCTGACTCGATCGGCGAATTCCACCACGGACTCTGCAGCGAATTTACCGAACTAACCAGGGACTTCGACCACGTCTACTACCACCTGCCCGAATATGCATCCGGCAGGGTGCGCGAAGACGGACTCATGACCTGTCACGGGATCTGGTTCGACCACAACAACTATCCGGGCGCGATTTTCCGCACACCGGAGTGGTTCCAGCAGTTGTACTCCGCGTTCTCGAGCCCCCGCTGCGTGGTCAGCGTGGACACCAATTCGATCGGCGTCATGCGCAGCCTCTGGCCGGAGCTCTCGTCGAACATGCGCTTCATTCCAAACTTCTATGATGAAAGCTCGTATTTCCCGAGGCCGGAATCCCGCAATCCTGACCGACTCACAATCCTGTTCCCTCGCCGCAGCCAGATCAATCGCGGCTCGCGCATCTTCGGCGAAATCGTTTCCCTGATTCCGCATGATGTCCAGATCATCTGGCTCGGCGAAGGCGATCCCGTGGACACCCAGATAGTCAAGGACGTCTGCAAGAACGACAAGCGCGCAAGCTTCGCCGTGGCGGATTTCGACCAGATGCCCCAGTGGTACCAGAAAGCAGATATCGCGGTCATCCCCACGATTGCATGTGAAGGAACCAGCCTCTCGTGCATCGAGGCCCTGGCCGTCGGCTGTGCAGTGGTTTCGACCAATGTGGGCGGCCTGCCCGACCTGGTCTACGACGGAATGAACGGACTCCTGGTCGACCCCGATGCGCGCAGCCTCGCTGCGGCGATCAACCGGCTCATTGTCGATCACGAACTGCGCACTCGCCTGCAGAAGACTGCGGTGGATACCGCCCACCATTTCGAGCTCAAGAGCTGGCGCAAACGCTGGGCAGACGTGCTTCACGAGTATGGCTGGGTCACCGACCGGGCCCTCGATGCCTGGAAGGGCCAGCAAGGCGATCGCTCGCTGTCCTCTGAAACGCGCCAAGCGGAAAGGTGGCTGATTCTCACGCGCAACGCGATCCACGGTGGCGTGGAAAGCCTGATCCGCGAAGAGGCCAAGGGTTTGAACGCGCCGGTTGTCGTCTGTGGCGGCCACGACCGCAAGGACACCTGCCCGTTCGAGTACACCCGTGCCGATGACCCCAAGGCCCTGGCCAGGATCGTCGCGAACCACGATGTGATTCTCTACCATTGGCTGCCGGACTGGTGCCTTGATGTGCTCAAGCGCTCCGGCAAGCGCTGCATTGAATTCGTGCACCGCACGGACACCGCGGACAGCGACAAGACGGTACCGACAGCGCTGGTGACCCATTCGGCATTTCTTGCCCGCTTCATCCATGAAACCAGCGGCCGCCCCTGCCGGGTCGTGGATCATCCGATCGCCATTGACCGCTTCACGCCCCAGACCCGCAAGGGCCGGTTCGTAGGAGCCATCACCAGTTACTACGACACCAAGGGCATCGATATCTTCCTGCAGGCCTGGGCGCAGATAAAGACACGCTTCCCGGAGCACGGTGTCCGCTTCTATGGTGCCGGTGATGATCTGCCGAAATTCCGCAAGCTCGCATCCGACCTGGGGCTCGACGTCGATTTTCGCGATGCCACGACGGAGCCGTGGGAGGCCATGAAGGACTTCGCGTGCTTTGTCGTCCCGTCACGCATCGAAGGCTTGCCGGTAGCGATTCTCGAAGCCCTGGCAATGAACATCCCTGTGGTCGCCAGTGATCTGCCCGGTATGGTGGAATTCAATGAACTCTCCAAGGCACGCGGCTATTCGAGTTTCGTCCACCTGGCCCGCAAGGAGGATCCGCAGGATTTCGCCGCGGTCGTTGCACGGGTACTGGACAGCGATGTCCAGCATGACTCCAGCACCTATATCAATGACTACTACAGCCCGCAAAAGCACTGCTCGGATCTGGTGAGCATCTATCGCGAACTCTGCCACTGAAGCCCAAGCCTACTTCCTGGAACAGACATGAAAATTCTCTGCGTCATCGGCACCCGCCCCGAAGCCATCAAGATGGCCCCCGTGATTCTGGCGCTCCAGCAGGAGCCCTGGGCCGAGGTGCGTGTGCTTGCCACTGCCCAACACCGCCATATGCTGGATCAGGTGAACCAGTTCTTCGGCATCACGCCCGACATCGACCTGGACATCATGCGCCCCAACCAGGCGCTCACCGAGCTGACGGCGCGCCTGCTGCTCAAGCTCGATGAAGTCCTGGAGAACGAGCGGCCCGACGTGGTGCTGGTGCAGGGGGACACGACAACCGTGATGTCGGTGTCGCTCGCCTGCTTCTATCGCCGCATTCCGATCGGCCACGTGGAGGCCGGCCTGCGTACCTGGGACATCCAGAACCCGTTCCCCGAAGAGGCCAACCGGGTGATCACGGGCAAGCTCGCCCGCTGGCACTTCGCCCCGACCGAGGGCTCGCGCCAGAACCTGCTGCGCGACGGCGTCCAGGATGCCGACATCGTGGTCACGGGCAACACCGTGATCGACGCGCTGCTGACCAGCGCCTCCAAGGACCTCGAGATCGGCATCGAGCTCGACCCCGGCAAGCGCATGGTGCTGGTGACGTCGCACCGCCGCGAAAACTTCGGCGAGCCGTTCCGCAACATCTGCCGCGCTCTGCGCACGCTCGCCGAGAACAACGCCGACGTGCAGTTCCTCTACCCCGTGCACCCGAACCCCAACGTCAAGGACGTGGCCTACGAGTTCCTCGACGAGTTGCCCAATGTGGTGCTCTGCGCACCGCTCGACTATGCGCCGTTCATCGCCGCGATGAAGCGCGCCCACATCATCCTGACCGACTCCGGCGGGGTACAGGAAGAGGCACCGGCACTTGGCAAGCCGGTGCTGGTGCTGCGCAGCGAGACGGAACGGCCCGAGGCCGTGGAGCAAGGCGTGGTCAAGCTCGTGGGCTCCGACTACGATCTGATCGTGAACGAGGCACAACGCCTGCTGGATGACGAGTCGGCCTATCGCGCCATGGCGCGCGGCATCTCGCCCTATGGCGACGGCCAGGCATCCCGGCGCATCGTTGCCACGCTCCGCAGGGACTGCGCTTGATGCGTCTCGTCTATCTCTCGCCGGTGCCTTGGAACAGCTTTGCCCAAAGGCCGCACAAGTTCGTTCGCTGGTTTCACGAACGTACCGGCGAGCCCGTGCTGTGGATCGAGCCCTACCCCACGCGCTTTCCCAAGCTCCAGGACGTCAAGCGCCTGCAGGCTCCGTCCGAACAGAAGATCCTGATCGACACACCCGACTGGTTGCAGGTGGTGAAGGCCGGCGCCCTGCCGATCGAGCCGCTTCCCGGTTCGGCGGTGCTCAACCGCGTGCTGTGGAAGCCCGTCTTCAACGCATTCGATCAGTTCAGCAGGGGCGGCAAGACCTGCCTCACCGTCGGCAAGCCTTCGCTGCTTGCGCTCAGCCTGCTTCAGCGCGGTGGGCACAGCGTCTCCCTGTATGACGCCATGGACGATTTTCCTGCGTTCTACGAGGGACTCTCGCGCGTGGCATTCGCCCGGCGCGAGCGGCTCATCGCACGGCATGTCGACATGATCTGGGCGTCGAGCAGCGCCTTGCGCAATCGCTGGGCGAAGCATCATGCCAACGTCCGCCTCGTGCTCAACGGCCTCGATCTTGCGGCCATGCCAGAGCCCCCCGAGACGCGGCATGCAACGCTGCATCCAGTACAGACCGGAGCGCAGCCAACGGGGGATGAACAGGGCAAGGTTTTCGGGTATGTGGGCACGATCGCATCCTGGTTCGACTGGGACTGGGTGATCACCCTGGCCGAGAGCCGCCCGCGCGACGAAATCCGCCTCATCGGGCCCGTGTTCGAGCCGGCTGCGCGCAAGCTGCCCGACAACATCCGCCTGCTGCCGGAGCGCGAGCACGAGGCGGCGCTGGCCGCCATGCTCGACTTCGACGTGGCGCTGATCCCGTTCAAGCAGAACAAGCTCACGGGCTCGGTGGATCCCATCAAGTACTACGAATACCGTGCCCTGGCATTGCCCATCCTCTCCACGGACTTCGGCGAGATGAGCTTTCGTGCCGACGAGCCGGGTGTATTCATCACCGGCAGCCATGCCAGCACGCAGTCGCTGGCCGAGCAGGCGCTGCACTTTCACCGCGATCGCTCGCAGGCCATCGCCTTCGCCCGGGAAAACGCCTGGGAGCAGCGATTCGACTCCGCAAGGGCATTCCCCCCGTTTCCCCAGGTGCCCGTCAGCAGTTGAGGTGGCTGAGACAGCTGACACCCGCCGACAAGGCAAAGCCTCACAGAAGGTGGCGCGCGCAGCCTACAGCGCGGCTGGCAAATCGATGCATACGATGCCTGCGATACCGTAGAGCCACTGTCATGACCGTGCACGGTGGCTGCTGCCCGACACCATCCCGAGGAGTGCATGATGAATCCGCCCGACAATTCCACGCTGGAGTTCTCCACGCGCCTCGCGCTGCATGAGGCCGTTCTGGCGCAGCTTGTGGCGCTGGTCATGCGTGCGCAGGGCGACCCGGAAGGACAGCTCGCCTCGTTCGAGCAGGCACTGGTGGAATCCATGGGCACCATCGGCCGCTCGGACAAACAGGACTTCTCCCTCGACCAGGCCGTCTGGATGCGTGAGCAGCACGCATATGGCAGGCAGCTTGCGAGCGAGTTCGCGGCCATGGTGGCAGCCTACATGCCCCACAAGGGCTGAATCGCTCCTCCCGGAGCCTTCTTACTTGCCCGCCAATTTGTCGAGCACCACTCCGGCGGCGCACATGCCAAAGGTGGATGTCACGGTCACCACCGAGCCATAGCCGTGGCAATTGAGCGAGCCGTCCCCTTCGTTGCCCATGCTGCATGAGGCATGTGGCGCCGCGACCGGCTCCTTGCTGAAGACACAGAGCGTGCCGATGCGCCTGCCCTCCTTGGGGGCTCCATGGAATTTACGCAGACGGTAGCGCAGTTGCGCAAGCAAGGGATCGTGCGTGGTCTGCGAGAGGTCCGCCACGTCGACCAGATGCGCATGGCGCTTGCCGCCCGCGGCACCGATGCTGACGAACAGCGTCCGGGTCCGGAGCGCCCAGGCGGCCATGGCGGTCTTGGCGCGGATCTGGTCGCATGCGTCGATCAGCGCATCGACCCTGTGCGGCAGCAACGCGGGCCAGTTGTCCTCATCGACGAACTCGTCCACGCAGTGCACACGGCAATAGGGATTGATGTGCGCGATACGCTCGCGCATGGCCTCGATCTTGGCCTGCCCGACGGTGTCGTCGAGCGCATGGATCTGGCGATTGATGTTGGACTCGGCCACATGGTCGAGATCGATCAGGGTAATGGCGGCCACGCCGCTTCGCGCAAGCGCTTCGGCCGTCCATGAACCCACGCCGCCGATGCCGACCACGGCGACATGCGCGCCGCGGATGCGGGCAGCACCTTCCACGCCATAGAGCCGGGCGAGCCCGCCAAAGCGGCGCTCGAGATCTGCCTGCATCTGCGCAGAATCGACCACCACCGCGGGCGCAGCTCCCCCGCCCTGCTCTTCACTACCTGAATCCATCACCGCCATGCAGCTTCCGACATCACGAACAAAACCGGAATTATGCGCGTGGACGGAATCACTTCATGCGGGACAGGCGTTCCCGCGCTGCTCCCGCAGCCTCGGACTGCGGATACACGCGGATCAGGTCTTCCAGCGTCTTGCGCGCCGCGCGCGTGTCCTTCAGCTCCACCTGGCAGTTGGCGATGGCCAGGGCCGCCTCGGGAGCGCGCGCATTGTCGGGCGCGTTGGTCAGAAGGGACTTGAAGTTGCCGATGGCGTTCGTGTAGTCCCGGGTCGCGTACTGCGCGTTGCCCAGCCAGAAACGTGCCGACGGGATGTAGCCGCTTTGCGGGTACTGGCGCATGAATGCGGCAAAGGCCTGCCCCGCCTCCGGGAACTTGCCGGTGCGGAACACGGCCAGTGCCGCTTCGAAGTCGCGCTTCTCGGCGGGATCGGCCTTGAACTCCTTGCCATCCACGTTCACAGTGAGCGGCTCGAACTGGCGCAGGCGCTCGTCCGTGGCCTTGGCCACGTCCTTCATGCGCTGCTGCAGGTCGGTCACATCCTTCTGAAGCTGCTCGTTCTGACCACGCAGGCGGGCCTGCTCGCTCTGCAGCGACTGGATCTGCGACTGCAGGTCGAGCAGGCTGCGGCGCATCTGCGCCACATCGTCTCCCGAGCGCTCGCCGGCACGCTGGTTGGCCTGCTGCATGGCGTCCACGCGCTGCCGCATCTCCAGGATCGCGCGCCGGGCTTCATCGTCTTCGAACAGGGCTGCATGCGCCGTGGCGCCCACCAGCGTGCTCGCGGCGAGCACGGCCGCAACCCAGGGTTGTCGAGGAGAGAACGTGCGCTTCATCATCAACGGTAGGAGAACTCGACGCGGCGGTTCTGAGCGTAGGCGTCTTCGGAATTACCCGTCGCAGCCGGCTTTTCCTTGCCGAAGCTCACGGCTTCCATCTGCGAATCCGGCACGCCCAGCAGGGCCAGCGAACGGCGCACGGCTTCCGAGCGCTTCTGGCCCAGTGCCAGGTTGTATTCGGAGCCACCGCGCTGGTCGGTATTGCCTTCCAGGTTCACCTTCTTGCCATTGTTGGCCTTCAGGAAGCGTGCGTGGCCTTCCAGGACCGATTGGTACTCCGGCTTGACGGTGTAGCTGTCGAAGTCGAAGTACACGACATGCGCCACGCCCACCGGGCCCTGGCCGGGACGGGAATTCTGGCTCATGTCGGCAGGAGTCACGGTGCTCTGGCCCGTGCCGCTGCCGGAGTTGCTGCCCTGGCCCGTGGTGGAGGTCGCGCCCTTGTCATCGACAGGAACGTCGTCCAGCTTCACGCCGGAGCTGCAGCCAGCCACCAGGGCCGTGACGGTCAGTGCAAGAGCTGCACGCTTGAAATCAAAACGAATCATGGAGTTCTCCTAGGGAACCAGTGCTATGAATGAAAGGAAAAAAGAAAAGTGCTCGGGAAAATCGGGAAACTCTCTGTGCTTACTTCTGATAGGGGCCCCATGAGGGTTCCCTGATGTCTCCACCTTGGCCCGCGAGACGGGCCTTGATCTTTCCGTCCAGCGTGGTCGTCATCAGCGCCTCGCGGCCGCCTTGCTGCGTTGCATAGACGAGCAGCTTGCTGTTGGGCGCAAAGCTCGGGCTTTCGTCGGCAGCCGTGTCGGTGATCGCCGTTGCACCGCCCGATTTGAGATTCATCACGTGCAATTTAAATGCACCGCCCACGCGCGAGATGTAGGCCAGCCACTCGCCATCGGGGCTGATGGCGGGCGAGATGTTGTAGGTTCCGCTGAAAGTGACGCGCTCGGCGCTGCCGCCGCCCGCGCTCACGCGATAGATCTGTGGCGCGCCGCCACGATCGCTCACAAAATAGATGCTGCGGCCATCGCTCGAATAGGCCGGCTCGGTGTCGATGCCGCTGCTCTGCATCAGGCGACGAGGCTCGCCACCGTTGACGGCATCGATCGTGTAGAGCTGCGAGCCGCCATCGCGGCTCAGCGTGACCGCGAGCGTGCGACCGTCGGGCGACCATGCCGGGGCGCTGTTCGAGCCCCTGAAATTGGCGATCAGGCGACGCTTGCCGCTGCTCACATCCTGCACATAGACCACGGGCTTGCGCGACTCGAACGACACATAGGCCACCTGGCCGCCGCTCGGCGACCACGCGGGCGAGATGATGGGCTCGGAGCTTGCGAAGGCCAGCTGGGCATTCTCGCCATCCGCGTCGGCCACCCACAGCGTATAGCGGCCGCCGTTCTTCGTGACATACGACAGGCGCGTGGAGAAGACACCGCGCTCATTGAAGATCTTCTCGTAGATGAAGTCCGATATGCGGTGGGACACGAGGCGCAGGTCGGCCTGGGTGACGACGAAGCTCTGTCCGCCGAAATCCTTGCCGTTCACCACGTCCCACAGGCGGAAGCGGATGTCATAGCGGCCGTCGGCCAGTCGTGTGACGCTGCCGGAGGAGAGATACTCCGCCGTGCGCTGGCGCCACATGGCCAGGTCGGGGCGCGAGGATTCGTCCAGCGCCACGCCGGAAGCGTCCACGGACGCCACACGGCCGCTGCGCTCCAGATCGGCGGAGACGATCGAGGAAATCTTTTGAGGAGACTGCGCTTCCCCCTTGAAGGGTGCGATCGCGACAGGAATCTGCCTTTGATCCACGCCCTTGATTTCCACGGTGAATTCCGCAAAAGCGGGAACTGCGGAGAGGGAAGCGATGGCGGCCACTGCCTGGCGCCTCGGGATGCCAGCCACAGGGGCGGGCGATGGGATATTGAATTTTGGAAGGATTCGGTCAGATGTCATTGTGAACCAACGAAAAACCGTAGACGTGCCGGGTAACAGAGCTTCGCATGTTACACATGGCCTAGCAAGCCATGTGACAAACTGTGCTGAAATCTGAATACAACGCTGAGCCGTAGAATCCGCCCTCAATGCAATCCTCGAATCATAGCGCTGCGCAAACAAGTTTGCCTGGCTCCACACAATCTCTGTCGCTGCTGGCACGTCTCAGGCGGCTATTGCCCTACTTTGGAAACCAGCGTCTGGGCTGGGCGATCGCTGTCATTGCGACCCTCGTGGGCGCGGCGACAGAGCCCCTCATGCCCGCGTTGCTGAAACCACTTCTGGACAAGGGGTTCACTGAGGGATCCCTCAGCCTCTGGATGGTTCCCGTATCCCTCATCGGTCTTTTCTTCGTGCGCGGCATGGCGCAGTTCTGCGGCGCCTACGCTCTGGCGCGCATTGCCAACGAGGGCATGCTCAAGCTGCGCACCGCCCTCTTCGACCGCCTGCTGGTGGCGGACATGAGCCTCTACTCGCGTCAATCCGCGAGCGCGTTGTCCAATACCGTGGTGTACGAGGTGCAGACCGGCTTTACCGCGCTGGTGCAGGCCCTGATGGGCATATCGCGCGACGGATTCACCGCCATCGCCCTCTTGGGCTACTTGATTTACCTTAATTGGCAATTGACCTTGATCATTGCCGTGATGGGCCCGGGCGTGTCCTGGATCATGAAAACCCTGTCCCGCAGGCTCTACAAGCTGACCAAAAGCAGCCAGAAAGCCACCGATGACCTGGCCTACGTCGTGGAGGAAAACGTGCTGGCCCACCGCATGGTGCGTCTGCATGGCGCCGAAGCCGACCAGACCGGCCGCTTCACGGTGCTGAGCCGCAACCTGCGCACGCTGGCCATCAAGTCCACCATCGCCTCCGCCGCCATGACCCCCCTCACGCAGCTGCTGGCCTCCGTAGCACTCTCCGCGGTGCTCTGCATTGCGCTCTGGCAGAGCCACGGCAACATCTCGACCACCGATGTGACCGTGGGCGGCTTCGCCTCGTTCATCGCCGCGATGCTGATGCTGATTGCGCCCATCCGCCGCCTGGCCGACGTGGCCAACCCCATCACGCGCGGCGTGGCAGCCCTCGAGCGCGGCCTGATGCTGCTGAACGACGCCAAGGCGGAAGATGGCGGCACCTACCGCAAGGACCGTGCGGAAGGCAGCATTTCGCTGCGCGATGTGACCGTGGCCTTCGACACCGACCTGATGCCCGCGATCAACAAGCTGTCGCTGGACATCCGGGCGGGCGAGGTGGTCGCGCTGGTCGGCCCCTCGGGGGCCGGCAAGACCACGTTGGTGAACCTGCTTCCCCGCTTCATCACGCCCAATGCAGGCCAGGTGAGCCTCGACGGCGTGCCGGTCGAGCAATGGGACCTGCGCGCGCTGCGCACCCAGTTCGCCATGGTGAGCCAGGACGTGGTGATGTTCAATGACAGCATTGCCGTGAACGTCGCGCTTGGCTCCGCCGTGGACGAGGCCCGGGTGCTGGAATGCCTGAAGGCCGCCAACCTGGCCGACCATGTGGCCGGCCTGCCCCAGGGCATCCACACGGTGGTCGGCCACAATGCCACGCAGCTTTCGGGCGGCCAGCGCCAGCGCCTGGCCATTGCTCGCGCGCTCTACAAGAACGCCCCGATCCTGATCCTTGACGAGGCCACCTCGGCGCTCGACACCGAGTCGGAGCGTCTGGTGCAGGAGGCCCTGCAGCGCCTGATGACCGGCCGCACGACGCTCGTGATCGCACACCGGCTGTCCACCATCGAGCACGCAGACCGCGTGGTCGTGATGGAGCGTGGCCGCATCGCCGAGCAAGGCACGCATGCCGAACTGATGGCCATGGGCGGCCTGTATGCACGCCTGCAGGCGCACCCCTCGCTGGATAGCTGAGACCTCACCAGAGAATCTCGGAAGCAAAGAAAAAGCCGGCGATGCAGAAGCACCGACCGGCTTTTTTGTTGCCCTCGGTTACGTCCCGCTGCAATTTAACCAGCGGTACGTATTCTTCCAGCGCTCACCAGGTTCCCTTGGGGACGGGGGCTGCGGCAGGTGCCGGGGTGGGCGCCTGGGCAGGCAGCACGCCGCCCGAGCCGGCTGCCGGCCGGGGCCTGCGGTTCTTGAGCGCATTGGCCACCAGTTCGGCCATGTCGTTGCGGTCAGCCTTTTTCGCGAAGTCGACGGCCGTCATGCCCTTGTCGTTGCGCAGCGCCGGATCGGCGCCCTCCTCGATCAGCAGGCGCGATGCCTCCGCCGTGCCATAGCTCACCGCCATCATGAGCGGCGTGGTGCCGTTCGGCGATGCGGCATCGATGTAGGCATAGTGCTCAAGCAGCAGCTGGATCATGGGCACCGCCTGGTCGGTGGTGCACGAGGCCGCGTAGTGCAGCGGCGTCCAGCCGGTCTTGTTGACATCCGCATCACGCGCGATCAGGGCCTTGGCCACATCCACCTTGCCCTGGATGGCGGCGATCATCAGCGGACTTTCGTCCTTCTTGTTGCGCAGTTCCACATTCGTGCCCTTGGCCTGCAGGATGGCATCGAAGGCACGCAGCGACCCCTTTTGCAGCGCGAAGACGAGAGGCGGCTCTCCGCCTGCATTGCGCGTGTTGGGATCGAAGCCGCGCTTGAGCAGCGTCTGGATGGCGGACGGATTGTCCCGAATGATGGCCGTAAAGAAATCGTCGAACGACCCGGCACGCGACATTGCGGGCACGGCAGTGAAGCCCAGCGCGGCCAGCGCCGTGAGCACCTGGCGGCGGCTTGCGGAAGAAGAAGTGACCTGGTTCATTGTTCGGTCCTCAGGAAAAGATCGTCGAAATTCTTGCTCGTGGCCTCCGCGACGGCCTCGACGGACACACCCTTCACCGTGGCCAGCTGCTGCGCCACATAGGGCACATAGGACGGGTTGTTGGTCTTGCCACGATAGGGAACGGGGGCGAGATACGGGCTATCGGTCTCGATCAGCAGGCGATCCATCGGCACGAAGGCCGCCACGTCGCGCAGGTCCTGCGCGTTCTTGAAGGTCAGGATGCCCGAGAACGAAATGTAGTAGCCCAGGTCGAGCGCTGCACGCGCGACTTCTGCGGTCTCGGTGAAACAGTGGAAGACGCCGCCCGCCCGGTTGCCCGCACCATCCTCGCCCTCCTCGCGCAGGATGCGGAGCGTATCGACGGAAGCACTGCGGGTGTGGATCACCAGCGGCTTGGTGCAGGCGCGCGCGGCGCGGATGTGCGTGCGAAAGCGCTCGCGCTGCCACTCCAGGTCGGCCACCGTGCGTCCTCCCTTGCGGTCTTCCATGCCGTAGTAGTCCAGGCCCGTCTCGCCGATCGCGATCACCCGCGGCAGCGCGGCGCGCGCAAGCAGGTCCTCGACACTGGGCTCGGTCAGCCCCTCGGTGTCGGGATGCACGCCGACGGTGGCCCAGAAATTGTCATAGCTGGTGGCCAGGCCGTGTACGCCCTCGAACTCCTCCATGGTGGTGCAGATGCATAGCGCGCGATCCACCTTGGCCTCGGCCATGGCTTCGCGGATCGGAATCAACTTCTCGACAAGTTCGGGAAAGTTGAGATGACAGTGTGAATCGGTGAACATGATGAATCTGGACAATGAAGCGACCCAGCGACAAAAAAGCCGGCGCTTGCGGTGCCGGCTCGTGAGGGCTGCCGTCGGCGCCCTGTGTGAACAATGCTCAAACCAATGATCAAATGGTCTGGGTAGGCCGATCGGCACCGAGGCTGGCCCCCAGGACCTCCTCGATCCGTGCGCGCAGCGCGCGGGATTTGTCGTCTTTGGGGAACTGGATGCCGATGCCCTGCGTACGGTTGCCGGATGCACGCGCGGGAGTAACCCAGGCCACTTTACCCGCAACCGGATAACGCTGTGTATCGTCGGGCAAAGTCAGCAGCACGTAGACATCATCGCCCAAGCGGTAATCCTTGGCGGTGGGAACAAACACCCCGCCATCCTCGAAGAACGGGATGAAGGCAGCGTAGAGCGCGGCCTTTTCCTTGATGGCCAGCTGCATCACGCTGGGACGGGCGACGGTGGAAGGTGTGCTCATGTCGGGCTCGGAGGGTCAATGCCTCGAGTTTAGGGCGTTTTTCGCCTGGGCGACAAGTGCCTCGAGCATCAGGCCGCCGTTGAACGGATGGTCCGCCGTGCGCGCCTGCTGCGAAAGCGCCTTGGCCCAGCGCGTGAGCTGGATCATCGCAGGCGCGCGAGGCAGGTCGCCGGGTGAAAAATAGCGCGGCTCGGCGCCCGCCTGCACCGACAGCAGGTCGTGGCAGAGCTTCTGAAGCGCCTCGATGGCCTGCGGGGGAGAGAGATCCGACAGCGCCGACACGTCTCCGCGCGCCACCGCCTTCGGAAGCAGCGCCCACGCCTGCGGGCTGCGGCCCGACCGCGCCAGGGCAAGTGCATCCTCGGGGCGTCCGCCGCTTGCGCGCAGCAGCGCCGCAGCCGTGTCGCCCGCAATGCCCTGCCCCCGCAACCATTCCAGCATCTGCGCCTGCGTCGGCCATTGCATGGTGTGGCCCATGCAGCGGCTGCGGATCGTGGGCAGGAGCTCGTGCGCGGCCTCGGTGGCCAGAACGAATCGCACATCGCCCGGCGGCTCCTCCAGTGTCTTGAGAAGCGCGTTCGCCGTGACGTGGTTCATCTGCTCTGCCGGATACACCAGCACCGCCTTGCCCCGCCCGCGCGCAGAGGTCCGCTGGGAGAACTCCACCGCATCGCGCATGGCCTCCACGCGGATCTCCCGGCTCGGCTTGCGCTTCTTGTCGTCGATCTCGCTCTGCGCCTTCTCGGGCAGAGGCCAGCCAAGTTCGATCATCTGCGTCTCTGGCATCAGCACGCACAGATCGGCATGTACGTGCACGTCGATGCCGTGGCAGCTCTGGCATTGGCCGCAGGCGCCATGCGGCGTGGGCGCATCGCACAGCCAGGCGCGCACCAGTTCCATCGACAGGCTGAACTGCCCCATGCCCGAGGGCCCCTGCAGCAGCCAGGCATGGCCACGCTGCGCGAGCAAGGCATCGCGCTGGGCGGCGATCCACGGGGCGGCGGCCTTTGCCGCCGAGGCGCTTTCGCTCATGGCCTCGTTCATGGCTTCACTCATGGGTATGGGCTCCCGCAAGGTCAGCGCCCAGCAGGCCGCGCGTGCGCATGGCCTCCATGACCTGTGCGGCCACCGCCTCCCGGTCACGCGACGAGTCGATGCGTGCAAAACGCTCGGGATCTGCCACCGCGCGATCCGCATAGCCCTGGGCCACGCGCTCGAAGAACGCCTCGGGCTGGGCCTCGAAGCGATCGGGCGTGCGCGCTGCGGCAAGGCGCTGCGCGGCCACCCGGGGCGGAACGTCGAACCAGATCGTCACGTCGGGATTGCGCAGCCGCTGCGGGTCTTCGGCAAGACCCGTCTGCACCAGTTGCTCCAGGTACGACAGCACCTGCCGGTCAAAACCTCGGCCCGCCCCCTGGTACGCGAAGGTGGCGTCGGTGAAACGGTCGCACAGCACCACCTCGCCGCGCGCAAGCGCCGGCTCGATCACGCAGCGCAGGTGGTCGCGCCGCCCGGCGAACGCGAGCAGCGCCTCGGTCAGTGCATCCATGCCGTCATGCAGCAGCATCTCGCGCAGTTTCTCGGCAAGCGGTGTCCCGCCGGGCTCGCGCGTGAGCGTCACCACGCGGCCTGTGTCGCGGAAGGCCTGCGCCAATGCAGCGATGTGGGAAGATTTCCCCGCGCCATCGATGCCCTCAAATGAGATGAACAGGCCCTGGGTCATTGCTTGCTTTTCTTCACTTCGTCATTCATTCCATCAAGCCCTGCGGCTCATTCCTCTTCGCCCTTTGCCGGGCGTTGCCCGCGCTGGTAGCGGTTCACGGCACGGTTGTGCTCGTCCAGCGATGTGCTGAAGTGGCTGGAGCCATCGCCCTTGGCCACGAAGTACAGCGCCTTCGTGCGCGCCGGCTGCACGGCCGCCAGCAACGCTGCCTTGCCCGGCAGCGAGATCGGGGTCGGTGGCAACCCTGCACGCGTATAGGTGTTCCAGGGGGTGTCGGCCTGCAGGTCGCGCTTGCGCAGATTGCCGTCGAACCGCTCCCCCATGCCGTAGATCACCGTCGGGTCCGTCTGCAGCAGCATGCCGATGCGCAGGCGGTTGGCGAACACGCCCGCGATCTCCGCGCGATCCTGCGCGCTGCCGGTTTCCTTCTCGACGATGCTCGCCAGAATCAGTGCCTCGCCGGCCGACTTGAGCGGCGTATCGGACTCGCGCTGCGACCAGGCGGCCTCGAGTCGGCGGTCCATGGCGTGCAATGCGCGGTTCAGCACCGCGAGGTCGCTGCTGCCCTTGGCATAAGTGTAGGTATCCGGGAAGAAGCGCCCCTCCGCCGGGACGCCCTCGCGGCCGAGCGCCTTCATCAGCTCCTCGTTCGACATCGCCGCCGTGTCCGGCCTCAGCGCATCGGCCTTGGCCAGTGCAGCGCGCATCTGCCTGAAGGTCCAGCCCTCCACCACGGTGACCGCGCGCAGGCTCGATTCGCCGCGCGCCAGCTTTTGCAGTAGTTGATACGGCGTCGTGCCGGCCGGAATCTCGTAGTTGCCCGCCTTGATCTGACGATCCTGGCCAGACAGACGGAACCAGTAGTACAGCAGGCGGGCATCCGTCTGCACGCCCGCCTTCACGGCGGCGGCGGCGACCCCGCGCGGGGTCGTCCCGGGCTCGATCTCAAGCTCCAGCGGTTCCCCGCCGGTTCCACTCGCACGCAGCGGCAGCGGCGCGTGCAGCCACCAATACGCCGCACCCGCTGCGGCAAGTGCCACAAGCACCAGGAAAATAATGAATCGACGCACAACCCTACCAAGCGTGTGAATGGAACAGAGCATCATAATTCACCCATGAACCACACTGCGTCAGTGCCTTTCGACGGCGTTACACCTCCCTTGCAACATCTTGGCGTGATCCGCGTGAAGGGCGAGGACGCCGCCAGCTTCATCCATGGTCAGCTGACCCAGGATTTCGCGCTGCAGAAACCCGGAGAAGCCCGTCTGGCGGCATTCCTGAATGCCAAGGGCCGCATGCAGGCCAGCTTCATCGGTGTCAAGCGCGCGGCAGACGAAATTCTGCTGATCTGCTCGCGCGACCTGCTCGCCCAGACGCTGCGCCGCCTGTCCATGTTCGTGCTGCGCGCCAAGGCCAAGCTGGCCGATGCCACGGCTGAGTTCGTGATCCGCGGTCTTGCGGGCTCGGCAGTGCCTACGGGTGCGGCCCCCTGGTCGGTCACGGCCGACGCCGAGGCCAGCATCGTCCAGTTGTACCCCGCCGACGGCCAGCCGCGGGCGCTGTGGATCGCCCCCGCGGAGACGCCTTCGCCGCAGGGCGCGCCCCTGGCCGAAGCTGCATGGCAGTTGAGCGAGGTGCGAAGCGGCGTGGCCACGCTCACACAGCCGCTCTTCGAAGCCTTCGTACCGCAGATGGTGAACTACGAGTCGGTCGGCGGCGTGAATTTCAAGAAGGGCTGCTATCCAGGCCAGGAGATCGTTGCCCGCAGCCAGTTCCGGGGAACGCTCAAGCGCCGCACCTATCTGGCGCATGTGGACGCGGACAGCCTTGCAGCGGGCACGGATGTGTTCAGGGCAGACGACGCCGAGCAACCCGCAGGCACCGTCGTGCAGGCCGCGCCATCGCCCGCCGGCGGCGTGGAAGCACTGGTCTCGCTGCAGATCGCCTCGGCCGACGAGGCGCTGCACGCCGGCTCGGCCACCGGTCCCCGGCTGCATCTGCAGGCGCTGCCCTACACCTTGCTCGAAGACATCTGAGCCCCTCCGGGGGTGGTGGACACCTGGTTGACAGGCTGGTGCCGGGCTGTCTCGCCCCAGCGCCAGTCCACATCCGGGAAATGCTCGTTGGACGCCGTCGCGATGATGTCCAGCTCCGGGATGCCATCAGCGGCGAACCGGATGCCCAGCCCGTATTTCACCTGGCTGCGCTGCCCCGAAAGCCAGAACAGCTTGCGCTGCCAGCTTCCCGGGCGGGGCGGCTTCTTGTTGGTGCGCTCCAGTTCCGACTGGATGCGCTCGAGCCCCCGGGCCATGCGCCAGGGAGCGAGCTGCCGCAGCGCGTGGGCCAGTTCGTCAGGCCATGAGGCAGGCATGCGCAGGAAGCGCTCGAAAGGCAACCCTGCGGCCAGCAGGCGGACCCGATCGGACACGCGCACACCCAATAGATCGCAGGCCTGCCCCACCCTGCCTTCACGAATGAGCATGCCCGCCTCCAGCGCCTTTCCGCCCAGGACCGGCGGGTCCGCATCGCCCGCCCACTGCCAGGGAGCTTGCGTCCAGTCGAATCGATGGTTGTGCAGAAACTCGTTCGAGAGCCGCACCCGCCACAGCGGCATGTCGCGCTGAGCGCCTGACACCAGCAGCAGGCAGGGCTGGCGCTTGCGTGTGGGCGGCCCGTAGGCCGCCAGGACGGCCACGCTGCGTGCAACGGGCCTGCCTTTCTCATCGAGTGGCCAGGATGCGCTGACACGAGCAGCAGCAATGCGCGCCAGATCGGCCCGCCAGCGGGCCAATTCCTGCGTGGCATCGGGCAATGCCTCCAGCAGCGCGGGTGACACGTCGACCTCGATGGCGGGCTCCCTGCCCCTGTCCGTGCTCGTGGTCACGGCGGTGCGTTTCCGGGCGGGCGATGCGTGCCCCTGTCCAGGTGCAACCGTCAGTTGCGCAGGAACCGGAGGCAGGGGAGAAAGCCAGTCGTCCACGACCTGTCCAAAGCGCTCCGCCGAGCAGGTCACCTCGAAATGCATCCGCTTGCCCTGGGCATCACTGATGCTCATCCAGCCGTGCATGCGTTCGTGGGGCCGCATCTCCACACCCGGCTCCCAGCGCCGTGCGCTCAGGCCACCGGGTTTCAGGTCATGCACGAAGACATCGATCTTCAGCACCCCCGCACCTGGCACCTCGATGCGTGCCGTTGCATCCTCCTCGCACAGGATGTGGCAATCCGGAAATCGCTCGGCCAGCACGGCCTGCCAGGCATCCAGCAGTTGATTCATGGAGGGCTCCCGTGCCTGCACGCTATGCCTGCAGGCGCTTCTGCATGGTGATGTGCGCGATGCCTGCTTCCTCATAGGGCTCGCCCACCACCTCGAAATCCGCACGCCGGTAGAAGCCTTCGGCGCTGCATTGCGCATGCAGCGTCACCCGGGCGTCGCCACGCGTGCGCGACGCATCGACCAGGGCATCCAGGATCGCCCTGCCCCAGCGCTGCCCGCGCAGCACGCGCGCCACCGCCATGCGGCCGATGCGCGCCTCCGCCGGGGCATCCTGCAGCAGCCGGCCCGTGGCCACCGGCATGCCCAGAAGATTGAAGGCGACCGCATGCATGGCCGTGGCATCGAACGCATCGAGTTCGATCTCAGGGGAAATGCCCTGCTCCTCGATGAACACCGCCTTGCGCACCTCGCTCGCGTCCTTGCCAAGCGTTGCCCAATCCGCGACCTTCAGCGTGACCACCTCGTCGCCCGCCTCGAAATGCGCGATGGCATCCCGCAGCAACTGCGGCACGGGGCGGGAACTCTGGCTCGCCGGATCGGCGAACACGTAGATCAGCTCGACGCTCACCAGCAGCCGGTCGCCCGCAAAGATGCCGCACTCGAACGCCAGCGAGGACGTGCCGACCCGCGCGCAGCGCATGCCGACGTCCAGCAGGTCGTCGAGGTGCGCCGAGGCGTGGTACTCCACCGTGGCCTTCTTCAGGTAGATATCGCCCCCCAGGCTGCGCATGGCGGCCTCATAGGGCATCGCCAGCGCACGCCAGTACTCAGTCATGCCCACGTCCGCATAGGTCAGGTAATGCGCGTTGAAGACAATCTTCTGGATGTCCACCTCGGCCCAGCGCACGCGCAGTCGGGCGGTGCAACGGAAGTCCTGTCGTTTCATTTTCTGCTCTGGATTCGCTGTTTGTTGGGAAATGATGATGGGGGTCGAGATGCCTCGTCAGGACTCGAACGCCTCGCGCAATGCGCGCGCCGCGTCGGCATGCGCCTGGCGGGCTTCCGGCAGCGCGCGGCCCATCTTGATGAATTCATGGGTCACGCCGCGATAGATCTCCAGATCCACCGGCACACCCGACAGGCGCAGCTTGTCGGCATAGGCGATGCCTTCGTCGACCAGGGGGTCGAGCTCCGCCAGGCCGATCCACGCGGGCGCCACATCGTCCACGTCCGGCGCGAGCAGCGGCGCGAACCGCCAGTCCTCGCGATCCGCGCGGCGAGGAATGTAGTTGTCGAAATACCAGCTCACGGCCTCCGCTTCGAGCACCAGTCCGTGCGCAAAGGTCTTGTGCGACTCCGTGTCCTGGTGCGCCGTGGTGCCCGGATAGAACAGCATCTGGAGCCTGAGCGCGATACCCGCGTCGCGCGCCTGGATCGCGTTCACCGCCGCAAGCGTCCCCCCTGCGCTGTCACCGCCCACGGCAAGCCGCGAACCGTCAGCCCCCATGTCGGCGGCATGGCCCGCAAGCCACTGCAATGCATCCCATGCATCGTTGGTCGCCACGGGAAACTGGTGTTCGGGAGACAGCCGGTAGTCGATCGACACCACCATGCAGCCGGCGAGCCGTGCGATTTCGCGGCACAGCGTATCGTGCGTGCTGATGCTTCCGATGGTGAAGCCGCCGCCATGCGTATAGAGCAGCAGCGGCAGGCCGCTCTCCAGGGTCGGCGCATAGAGGCGCGCGGGAATGGCAAAGCCGTCGCGCACGGGGATCGTGAAATCCTCCACGCGCGGCAGCCCGGCCTTGGGCACCTCGAGCACGCCCGACCCCATTTCATAGAAGGCGCGGGCCTCTGCCGGAGGCAGCATATGCATGGGCGCATGCCTTGCACGCGCCATGCGCTCGATCACGTTGCGCATCTGGGGCGTGAGCTGCACGCCCGGGGGAAGTGCGGGAGATTCGAAACCGGCGGATGTCAATCTGATTGTCCTGGAAACACGGGAGGCTGAAAGTTCACTCTGACCGGCTTGGCGCCGGGCAGACCGAGGTAGGTCGCGGTCACGCTGAGGCCTGCCTTGGGTGGCATGAGCGGCGAAAACGATCCAAGGCTCACCAGATCGCCCGGCTTGAGCTGGATGTTCTCCTGCCGCAGCGCCTGCGCGATCCAGACCACCGCATTGAGCGGATGCCCAAGGATATCGCTGCCCTTGCCGCTCGCGAGCGTCGCGCCGGAATTGTCGGTGAGCTGTATGGACATGTCGGCCAGCGCCTGCAGGTAGACGCGCTGCTGCTCCGGGAACACCGGCACGGAGATCGGCTCGCCCGCCACCCCCGCACGCGCGCCCACGTTGATGGCGGCAACGCCCGCGCCGTTGAGCGTGGCCGGGTTCTCCACCAGCAGGTCCGGCAACTCGATGAACGGGATGATCTGGTCGATGTTCTCCAGCACCTCGGCCGGCGTGCGCGCCACATTGACGTTCACGTGCTTCACTCGGACCAGCAGATCGGCCTCGAACAACGGGTGTGCGCCGAACCGCACGGGAAGCGTGGTGTCATTCGGCTGGATCATGCCCGAGTACAGCACGCCCCAGACCGGCTTGTTGGTGCCGAAGCGCTGCTGCACTGCTGGGTTCGTCAACCCCGCCTTGTAGCCGACCACCTTGTCGAACGCCTGGCTGAGCAAGGCGTTGAACCGCGCCCTCGAGCATGCGCCGTCGTCGTCGGAGAGATGCGCAATGTTGGGCGAGGGCTTGAGCGCCACGTAATTCTGCATGAGCTGGGCCACCTCGCCCGGCTGCAGGCAGGCTGCCCCTGCACTTGTCGCGCAGAAGACAGACAACGCCAGCGGAATCAACGCGGATTTCGAAATCATGAAGGCCTCCTGAGGTAATCTGCATGTATCGTAAATCCAAGACCGGAGACATCGCACCATGGCTTTCATCTACTACGTCACGCAGATCCAGTTCGACTACGGCGCAGTCGCCCTGCTCCCGCAGGAATGCGCCCGCAGCGGCATCACCCGGCCGCTCGTCGTGACGGACCAGGGCGTGAAAGCCGCCGGCGTGCTCCAGAAGGTGCTGGATGCCATGCCCGCCATGACGGTCAGCGTGTTCGACCAGACCCCCTCCAATCCCACCGAGGCCGCCGTGCGCGCCGCCGTGGAACTGTTCAAGAGCGGCCAGTGCGACGGGCTGATCGCGGTAGGCGGCGGTTCGGCCATCGATTGCGCGAAGGGCATCGCGATCGCCGCCACGCACGAAGGCCCGCTCAAGACCTATGCCACCATCGAGGGCGGTTCGCCGCGCATCACCGAACGTGCCGTGCCGCTGATCGCCGTGCCCACCACCAGCGGCACGGGCAGCGAAGTGGCGCGCGGTGCCATCATCATCGTGGACGATCATCGCAAGCTGGGCTTCCACTCCTGGCACCTCGTGCCCCGAACGGCCATCTGCGACCCCGCGCTGACGCTCGGCCTGCCGCCGCAGCTCACGGCTGCCACCGGCATGGACGCGATCGCACACTGCATGGAAACCTTCATGTCGTCGGCCTTCAACCCGCCCGCTGACGGCATTGCACTCGACGGCCTCGAGCGCGGCTGGGCGCACATCGAGACGGCCACCCGCGACGGCGCGAACAAGGAGGCACGATTGAACATGATGAGCGCCAGCATGCAGGGCGCCATGGCCTTCCAGAAGGGGCTGGGCTGCGTGCATTCGCTGAGCCACAGCCTGGGCGGCCTGAACCCGCGCCTGCACCATGGCACGCTGAATGCCGTCTTCCTGCCCGCGGTGATCCGCTTCAACGCAGAAGACGCCCAGGTCCGCAAGGACAGGCGCCTCGAGCGCATGGCGCATGCCATGGGACTGGGTGCAGGCGGCGACGTGGCGCAGGCCGTGCGCGACAAGACGGCTCGCCTGGGCTTGCCGACCGGCCTTGCCGCACTGGGCGTGACCGAATCCATGTTCGACGACGTGATCAAGGGTGCGCTCGCGGACCACTGCCACAAGACCAATCCGCGCGAGGCATCGCCCGAGGACTACCGCGACATGCTCAAGGCATCGATGTGACCTGCCGGTCCGGGATGGGTGTGTGAGGGGGGCCGGGTTGCCCGCTCCACCCGCCCCACCCTCCCCGTACTCGGCCTGCAGCCTCAGATCACATACTCGCACTCCACGATTTCCGACTTCAGCGCCCCCTCCACCACGTCGCGCGTCAGCGTGGGCACGAAGGCCTCGATGAAGCTGTAGGCGTAGCTGCGCAGCCACGTGCCGCGCCGCAGGCCGAGGCGCGTCAGGTTCACCTCGAACAGGTGGCGCGCATCGAGTGCCCGCAGGTGGCGGTCGCGGTCGGGGTCGAAGGCGATGGCAGCGACGATGCCCACGCCCATCTCCAGTTCCACATAGGTCTTGATGACGTCCGCGTCCATGGCGGTGAGCACGATGTCGGGGGTGAGGCCCGCACGCGCGAAGGCCGCGTCGATGTGGGCGCGCCCGGTGTAGCCCGACTCATAGGTGATGATCGGGTAGCGCGTGAGATGCTCCAGCGTCACGGCGCCCTCCTCCAGTTCGAGCAGAGGGTGACCCGGAGGCACGACAATGGAATGCGTCCAGCGGTAGCACGGCAGCGTCACCAGCTGGTCGTGGCTGCCGAGGGCCTCGGTCGCCACGCCGATGTCCGCCTCGCCCGACAGCAGCATCTGCGCGATCTGGTCGGGCGAGCCCTGGCGCAGATGCAGTGAAACGTCGGGGCAGATCTCACGAAAATCACGCACCACCTGGGGCAATGCATAGCGCGCCTGGGAGTGGGTGGCGGCCACGACCAGCCCGCCACTGCGGCTGCGTCCGAAATCGTCGCCGGCGCGCTTGAGGTTCTCGGACTCGAGCAGCAGTCGCTCGACGATCGGCAGCAGCACATGGCCGGGCTGCGTCAGGCCCGTGAGGCGCTTGCCAGCCCGCACGAAAAGCTCTACGCCAAGCTCCTCCTCCAGTTCCCTGATCTGGCGGCTGACGCCCGGCTGCGAGGTGTGCAGCATGGCCGCGACGTCGGTGAGGTTGAACCCGCGGCGCACGGTTTCGCGCACGGAGCGCAATTGCTGAAAATTCATGTTGCTGTAGTTGATTCTGGAACGCCAGAACACCGGCTGCGCGCATGCGTCTTCACGCATGCGGCGCGCCGGGCGTCGGTGGATGGGACGTGCGTCAGAGCTTGGCGATCGACACTTCGGTGGACTTCACCAGCGCCACCACCTCGGAGCCCTTGGCGAGGCCCAGTTCGTCCACCGAGCGGGTGGTGATGACCGAGGTGACGATGCCGAACGGGGTCTGCACGTCCACCTCGGAGACGACTTCGCCGCGGATGATCTCGCTGACCTTGCCCTTGAATTGGTTGCGCACGTTCACTGCTTGAATCGACATGGTGTGGTTCCTTTGGATGGTTTCGAATGAGGTCTCTACAGGGCTCAATACGAGATCGCGAAGCCGAGACGGCGCGTGATCTGCGCAGGGGCCCGGCGGCGCTGGCTGCCCGCCGAACCGTTGACGAGAAGGCCCCAGGCTGCGGCGGTGACCTGCAGCAGGTTGCCTTGAATGCTGGTGTGGCTGGTGTGGCTGGTGTTCGACATGATGAAAACTACTTTCTGCGATGGTGTCGGGGTGATGGAGATCGGATAGCGGGCATCAGGACTGGCCGTGGATGCCTGCAGCGCTGGTCAGCGCGTGGTTTGGTGGCGTTGGCACGCCATCAACCGCATTCACCATCGCAGCGACATCGCTGTTCCCGGTGCCGGGACACCGGGGAGATGTCCGTCACCATCAGCACATCGAACGCGGTGAAGGCCTCTGCGTCCACGTCCCGCATTCGCTCCCTGTCCTCCTGGCTCGCCGTCGCACGGAACGGATCCCACAGCCAGGCGAACGCTCCGCGCAGCCGTCCGCGCAGGCCGGGTTGCACAGCCTCCCGGACCGTGCCGCCATCCGGAACAGCGGGAGTGGAAGAAGAAGAGGAGGAAGAAGGAGAAATGGAGGAAGTCATGGCCTTCACCTTGTGTTGCAGCAAGCCGCCTTCAGTGCAGCTTCTTCGTGTAGATCTGGTCGAAGCTGCCGCCGTCGGCAAAATGCGCCTTGTCGGCCTTGCCCCAGCCGCCAAAGGCCTCGTCGATGGTCACCAGCGTGAGCTTGGGGAACTGCTTGTCGAACTTGGCCTTGGCCTTCTCGCTGCTGGGGCGATAGAAGTTGCGGCCCGCGATGTCCTGCCCCTCGTCGGAGTACAGGTACTTCAGGTACTCCTCGGCCAGTGCGCGGCTGCCCTTCTTGTCAACCACCTTGTCGACCACGGCCACCGAGGGCTCGGCCAGGATCGACAGCGACGGCACGACGATCTGGAACTTCTCGGGACCGAATTCCTTGAGTGCCAGGAACGCCTCGTTCTCCCATGCCAGCAGCACGTCGCCCACGCCGCGCTGCACGAAGGTGATGGTGGCGCCGCGCGCACCGGTGTCGAGGACTGGCACGTTCTGGTAGAGCTTGCCGATGAAATCCTTGGCCTTGTCCTCGCCGCCGTACTTGCGCTTGGCAAACTCCCAGGCGGCCAGGTAGTTCCAGCGCGCGCCGCCCGAGGTCTTGGGGTTGGGCGTGATCACGCCGACGCCCGGCTTCACCAGGTCATCCCAATCCTTGATGCCCTTGGGGTTGCCCTTCTTCACCAGGAACACGATGGTCGAGGCATAGGGGGCGGAGTTGTGCGGCAAGCGCTGCTGCCAGTCGGCCTTGACGAGACCCGCCTTGGCAAGGGCATCGATGTCGCCGCCGAGGGCGAGCGTCGCCACATCGGCGTCGATGCCGTCCAGAATCGAGCGCGCCTGCTTGCCCGAGCCGCCGTGCGACTGCTTGAACTGCACGTCCTGGCCCGTCTTGGCCTTCCAGTGCTTGGCGAAGGCCTGGTTGTACTCGACGTACAGCTCGCGTGTCGGGTCATAGGACACATTCAGGAAGCTGACCGGATCCGCCGCGAACGACGGCATTCCCGTCAGGGCCAAGGCCCCGATCAGTCCGAGTGCGGCTGGAAACTTGATAAAGTGACGGCGATCTTTCTTCATGGCGTGCTTTCCGGGTCTTTTGAGCTTGAAAAATGTCGTTGATCCGTTGAAATCGGATCCGATGCCATGCATTCTGGAAGTCACACGTCAAAACTGGAACAAATAAGATTTCAGTTCTATATTCAAAAAACGTCTAACAAAGGGTGATCCCATGGCACGTACCGTTCAATGCATCAAGCTCGGCCAGGAAGCCGAAGGTCTCGACTTCCCGCCATACCCAGGCGAGCTGGGCAAGCGCATCTATGAAAATGTGAGCAAGCAGGCCTGGGCCGACTGGCTCAAGCACCAGACCATGCTGGTGAACGAGAACCGGCTGAACCTCGCCGACGCCCGCGCCCGCCAATACCTCGCCCGCCAGATGGAAAGTCACTTCTTCGGCGGCGGCGCGGATGCAGCGGCCGGATTCGTCCCGCCCAGCGCGTAACACTGGACAGGCCAGACAGGCGAGCCAGACGACACGGACTTTCGCAGTACCGGCGTACCGAGGCACCGAGCAGTCCACCCACTCCAGCCGGATCGGCCGACAAGACAAGGAGCGCCCAAGGGCGCTCCTTGTCTTTCCAGGCACGCTTTCGCCTTTGCCTGTCATCCGGCGCCGTCCGGAGTGCCGCCTCCGATCGATTTGCAATGCGAATCGATCTTTCCAAATTCCAAAATTCCCATATCGATCACCGCCACGTAGAGTTCTCCCAAGCCCGGACAACACGCGGACACCCCGCAGTTCCGGGTCCAGAAAAGCTGTCAAAAGCAACAGGAGACACTACACATGCCAGAGCCACGCATGGCGCTGCCGCGTCCGCGCACCCTCGTACATCCAGGCCCCTTCAGCCCCCGCCGCATCGAGCACATGGAAGCTGCCGGCGGCCAGCACCTCCGGCTCTCGATCCCGCCACAGGCCATCCTCCACGACGCGCTCGTCGACGCAATGAGCCGGCATGGAGTCGCCTGTGCCTCCATGACGCTGATTGGCGGGCACTTCAGCACGTTTTCCTTCTGCTTCGCCGGAGCCGACCCGAGCGGCGAGGCCGTGGTGCGCTACAGCGCTCCCATGACGTCGCAATCCACCCGCTTGCTGTTCGGCAATGCCACGCTGGGCAAGTCGCAGCAGGGTCGCCCCATCGTGCATTGCCACGCCGTCTTCCAGACCGATGATGGCGTCATCGCGGGCGGCCACGTGCTTACCGACCGTTGCCGCGTGGGGCACACGCCGGTCACCGTGCTGGCCACGTCGCTCGAAGGCTTCGAGCTGCGCCTGCAGGTGGACGAAGAGACCCGCACGCCGCTGCTGCGTCCCCTGCCGGAGCCAAGCCATGGGTGAGCTGCTACATGTGGAGGCAGGCCGCATGGGCCGCGTCGCTTATGGCCGCATCGCTCCCAACGAGGATCTGGTGCAGAGCGTCGAGAAACTGTGCCTCGCCCAAGGCTTCCGCTGCGCCTTCGTGCGCGGTGCGCTGGGCAGCCTGGTCGATGCCTGCCTGCTGCAGCGCGACGGTTCGTGCCAGACCGTGCTCGGCCCTGCGGTCGAGATCGTGAGCCTGGCCGGCGAGGTCCGCCCGCACACCGACGGATCGCTGCGCGCCGCGCTGACCGGGGTGGTCTCCGATCCGAACGGCCGCGTCTATGGCGGCCCGTTCGTGGCGGGAGCCAACACTGTCTGCGTCACCTTCGAGATCACCCTGGAGGAGTGGCTGCCCGACAACCCCATCCAGGTTCCCGCCTTCGCGGTACCCCTTCCATCCCCCCACACAACCGGAGATCAAAGTGAGCAAAGTATTGAATGACAAGCCCGTGGCCGTCGTCACGGGAGGTGCGCGCGGCATCGGCCTGGAGATCGGCCAATGGTTCCTGCGCCATGGCCGCCGCGTCGTGCTGCTGGACCGTGACGCGGCAGCGCTGGACGCCGCCACGACGGAGTTCGGGCAGAACCCGGACGTGCTGATCCTGAACTGCGATGTCTCCCGCCCCGAGGACGTGGAGCGCGCCGTTGCCACCGTGCGGTCCACCTTCGGCCGTGCCGACAGCCTGGTGAACAACGCCGGCGTGGCGGTCTTCAAGCCGGTGCTGCAGACCTCCTTCGCGGAGTGGCGCGACGTGATGTCCACCAATCTCGATGGCGCCTTCCTCTGCAGTCAGCTGTTCGCGCCGCTGCTGCTCGAACAGCAGGGAGCGGCGATCGTGAACATCGCGTCGATCTCGGCACTGCGCGCCAGCACCCTGCGCGTCGCCTATGGCACGAGCAAGGCAGCGCTCGTGCACCTGACCAGGCAGCTGGCCGTCGAACTGGGCGATGCCGGGGTGCGCGTGAACACCGTGTGCCCCGGTCCCGTGGAAACCGAGATGGCCAAGCTGGTGCACAGCGTGGCCATCCGCTCCGACTACTACGACGCGATTCCGCAGGGCCGCTACGGCACGGTGGAAGAGATCGCCAACGCGGTGGGCTTCCTGTGCAGCGCGGAGGCCAGCTTCATCAACGGCCAGTTCATCGCCGTCGATGGCGGCTTCGATGCCGCCGGCGTGGGCCTGCCCACCCTGCGCCGTACGCAGGCACAGGCGGCCTGAACCCGGACACCCGGACGACAGAACCACAAGGAGACGCTCTTGCACCACAATGCCTACATCCTCGGCTGGGGCCACACCCAGTTCGGCAAGCTCGACCAGGTCGAGTCCGAAACCCTGATCCGCGATGCCGTGACCGGCGCGCTCGGAACGGCCGAACTGGAGCCGCGCGACATCGACGGTATCTTCGTCGGTCACTTCAACGGCGGCTTCCTGCAACAGGACTTCTCGGCCGCGCTCGTTGCCATGGCCATCCCGGAACTGCGGCACGTTCCCGCGATGCGCATGGAGAACGCCTGCGCGACCGGGTCCGCCGCCATCTGGGCCGCCCTCGACGCCGTGCAGTCCGGCCGCGTCCGGCACGCGCTGGTCGTGGGTTTCGAGCGCATGAACACGCTGCCCACGGCGCAGGTCGGCGATGTGCTGCTCAAGTGCTCCTATGTGAAGGAGGAGGCCGACGTACCCGCGGGCTTTGCCGGCATCTTCGGGCAGATCGCCTCGGCCTACTTCGAGCGCTTCGGCGACCAGAGCGATGCGCTCGCCACCATCGCCGCCAAGAACCATGCCCATGGCATGCGCAACCCGTACGCCCACATGCGGCGCGACTTCGGCTTCGACTTCTGCCGCCATCCGTCGGAGAAGAATCCCATGGTGGCAGGGCCGCTCAAGCGCTCGGACTGCTCGCTGGTATCGGACGGTGCGGCAGCACTCATCATCTCCGCCGCGCCGTCCCGCACCCGCCCCAATGTGCGCTGGCGCGGACGTGCGCAGGCCAACGACTTCCTGCCACTCTCGCGCCGTGATCCCACACGCTTCGAAGGCGCCGCACGCGCCTGGCAGCAGGGCCTGGACGATGCACAGCTGTCACTCGGGGACCTGCATTTCGTCGAGACGCATGATTGCTTCACCATGGCCGAGCTGCTGCAGTACGAAGCCATGGGACTGGCCGGGCACGGCGAAGGCGCGCGCGTGGCGCTGGACGGCGTCACCTCCCGTGGCGGGCCACTGCCGGTGAATCTCTCCGGAGGCCTCAAGTCCCGCGGACACCCGATCGGAGCGACGGGCGTCTCCCAGCATGTGATGGCAGCCATGCAGCTGGCGGGAGAGGCCGGCGAAATGCAGCTGCCAGGAGCCGGCATCGGCGCCGTGTTCAACATGGGTGGCGCGGCGGTCACCAACTACCTGAGCGTGCTGGAGGCGGTATGAGCCAGGCCCAGGTGACAAACCTCTCGCTGCTGTTGTCGCAGACGGCGGCGCTGCACCCGGACCGGCCGGGCCTGATCCAGGGCGAACGGTCATGGAGCTGGCGCGAAATCGACGACCGCGTCAATGCCATGGTCCAGGCCCTGCGCAATCTCGGCGTGAAGGCCGGTGACAAGATCCTGGTGCAGTCGCGCAACAACCTGGCGATGTTCGAGAGCTGCTGGGTGGCCTTCCGCCTGGGTGCCGTCTGGGTGCCGACCAACTTCCGGCTCACTGCCGCGGAGGTGGCGTATCTGGGCAGCTCGAGCGAGGCCGTCGCGATGCTCGCGGAGGACTGCTTTGCCGAGCACGTCGATGCGGTGCGCGCGGCATCGAGCCATCTTCGCCACGTTGTGACCATCGGCACGCCGCGCGCGAACGAGTGGAGCCACGAAGCCCTGGTGCGCGACAACCTGGGTGCACCGCCCGCACCCGCCGCGGTCACCGCGCAGCAGCCGCTCTGGTATTTCTACACCTCGGGCACCACGGGCCGTCCCAAGGCGGCCATGCTCACGCACGGGCAGATGGCCTTCATCGTGACGAACCACCTCGCGGACCTGGTGCCGGGCATCGACGAGCGCGACACCGCCATCACCGTCGCGCCGCTGTCGCATGGCGCAGGAATCCATGCGCTGCTGAACGTGGCACGCGGCGGCGCCAACGTGCTGCTGCCCAGCGAGAAATTCGATCCGGCCCTGTTCTGGAGCCTGGTGCAGGAGCATCGCGTGTCGCACCTGTTCACCGTTCCCACCATCGTGAAGATGCTGGTGGAGGACCCGAGCGTGGATGCCTTCGACCACAGCAGCCTGCGCTACGTGATCTATGCCGGAGCACCGATGTACCGTGCGGACCAGCAGACGGCCCTGCGCAAGCTGGGCCCCGTGCTCGTGCAGTACTACGGCCTGGGCGAGGTCACGGGGTGCATCACCGTGCTGCCACCGCGCATGCACGCAGCGGACGATGCCGATGCCAACGCCCACGTCGGCTCGTGCGGCAGGCCACGCACCGGCATGGAGGTGGCCATCCTCGATGCCCGGGACGAGCCCGTCGCGACAGGAGCCACGGGAGAGATCTGCTGCCGCGGCCCGGGGGTCTTCGCGGGCTATTTCAACAACCCGGAGGCCACGGCCAAGGCGCTACGCAACGGCTGGTTCCACACCGGCGACATTGGCCGCATCGACGCCCGCGGGCTGCTCTACATCACCGGCCGGGAGTCGGACATGTACATCTCCGGCGGCTCCAACGTCTATCCGCGCGAGGTGGAGGAAGTCATCCTCACGCACCCCGATGTGGCCGAGGTCGCCGTGCTCGGCATTCCCGACGCCAAATGGGGCGAGATCGGCGTTGCCGTCGTCGTCGCACGCAGTCCGTCGCTCGATGCCGAGTCCCTGCTCGGCCATCTGGACGGACGCTGCGCCAGGTACCGCTGGCCGCGCCACATCTTCTTCTGGGATGCCCTGCCCCGGTCCGGCTACGGCAAGGTCACCAAGAACGACATCCGCAGGCAGCTCTTTGCGCGCGGAGACCTGAAGGAGGCCACCACCGCATAGCCCCCGCACCCAGTTCCAGATTCCAGCTTCCCGCCCTACCCGGCTGTCGGCACGACAGCCGACGGTTCATGACTAAAACTCAGGAGACAACCATGACAATGACCCGACGCACCGTTCTGAATGCTGCAGCCGCCGCAACGCTTGCAGCACCCTGGATCCATGCCCGCGCCGCCAAGGCCGAGTTCACCTACAAGTACGCCAACAACCTGCCTGTCACGCATCCCATGAACATCCGTGCCAAGGAGATGTCGGCGGCGATCCTGGCCGAGACCAACGGGCGCGTGGACATACAGATCTTCCCCTCCAGCCAGCTGGGCAGCGACACGGACGTGCTGAGCCAGCTGCGCTCGGGCGGGGTCGAGTTCTTCACGCTCTCGGGCCTGATCCTCTCGACCCTGGTGCCCGGAGCCGCCATCACCGGCGTAGGCTTTGCCTTCAAGGACTATGACGCGGTGTGGAAGGCGCTCGACGGGGAGCTTGGGGCCCACGTGCGTGGCCTCATCAACAAGGCCAACCTGGTGGTGATGGACCGCATCTGGGACAACGGCTTCCGCCAGATCACCTCGTCGGCCAAGCCGGTGAACACCGCCGCCGACCTGGCCAACTTCAAGATCCGCGTGCCGGTGTCGCCGATGTGGACCTCGATGTTCAAGGCGCTGGGCGCATCGCCCACCTCGATCAACTTCGCCGAGGTCTACACCGCCCTGCAGACCAAGGTGGTGGACGGCCAGGAGAATCCGTTCGCCGTGATCGACACCGCCAAGCTCTATGAAGTGCAGAAGTATTGCTCGGTCACCAATCACATGTGGGATGGTTTCTGGTTCCTTGGCAACCGGCGCGCATGGGAGCGCCTGCCGGAAGACCTGCGTGCCATCGTCGCGAGGAACATCAACGCTGCCGGCATGAAGCAGCGCGCCGATGTCGCCGCGATGAACACATCGCTGCAGCAGGCTCTCGCGGGCAAAGGCATGGCGGTCAGCGAGGCACAGAACGCGACCTTCCGTGACCACCTGAAGAAGGCCGGCTTCTACAACGAATGGAAATCCAAGTTCGGCCCCGAGGCATGGGCCGTCCTCGAGCGCTCGGTCGGAGCGCTGACATGAGCTGGGCGGTTGAATCGACCGGAGCGCTGGACGGCGCGCACGGGAGTGCGCCCGGAAGCTGGCCGCCCGCCGTGCCGACATCGCACGGCCTGATCACGCGGATCGACCGGCTGCTGGGCGGCTTCGTGGAAATCGTGGCCGCCGCGCTGGTGCTGGCGGACATCGTCGTTCTGCTCGCGGGCGTGGTCGCGCGCTTCGTGTTCCACCAGCCGCTCGTATGGTCGGATGAGCTCGCATCGATGCTGTTCATCTGGCTGGCGATGCTGGGCGCCGTGATTGCCCTGCGCCGCGGCGAGCACATGCGCATGACGGCCGCCGTGACGCGCATGGGGCCGCAGCGGCGCGCGGTGTTCGAGGCCCTCGCGCAATGCGCCTCCATCGCCTTTCTCGCGCTGACGATCTGGCCGGCGTGGGAATATGCGTCGGAGGAGCGCTTCATCACCACCTCGGCGCTCGAGATATCGAACGCCTGGCGCGCCGCCGCCCTGCCCACCGGCATCATGCTGATGCTCGCATTTGCCGCCATGCGCCTGCTGCGCGAGACCTCCCTTGGCAGCGTGACCAAGGCCGCGCTGATCACCGCGATCATCCTCGGGGGCTTCTGGATGGGCGCGAGCGTCTTCGAAGACCTGGGCCGCTGGAACCTGCTGATCTTCTTCGTGGGAGTGGGTGCGGGATGCGTCTTCTCGGGCATACCGATCGCCTTTGCCTTCGGGCTCGCTTCGCTCGGCTACCTGTCGCTCGGGACCACCACAGGCCTCTCGGTGATCATCGGGCGCATGGACGAAGGCATGTCGCACCTCATTCTGCTGGCCGTTCCATTGTTCGTCTTCCTGGGCCTGCTCATCGAGATGACGGGCATGGCCAAGGCCATGGTCAATTTCCTGGCCGGCATGCTCGGGCATGTCAAGGGCGGCCTGTCCTACGTGCTGGTGGGAGCGATGTACCTGGTCTCCGGCATCTCGGGATCGAAGGCGGCGGACATGGCGGCGATCGCACCCGCACTGTTCCCCGAAATGAAGAAACGCGGCGCCGACGAGGGAGACCTCGTAGCTCTGCTGTCCGCCACCGGGGCCCAGACTGAGACGGTTCCGCCCAGCCTGGTGCTGATCACCATCGGCTCGGTCACGGGCGTGTCGATTGCGGCGCTGTTCACGGGCGGGCTGCTGCCGGCCGTCGTCCTGGGAGCGATGCTGTGCGGGGTGGTCTGGAAGCGCAGCCGCGGCGAGCAGCTCGGAAACGTGGAGAAGCTGTGCTGGAGCAAGATCGCGGGCCTCGCGGCCTACGCCCTGCCCGCACTGGCGTTGCCCTTCGTGATCCGGGCTGCGGTGGTCGAGGGCATCGCCACGGCCACCGAGGTGTCCACCATCGGCATTGCCTACGCTGTCATCGCCGGGCTCACGTTCTACCGCCAGTTCGACTGGAAACGGCTCCTGCCCATGCTCGTGTCGACGGCCTCTCTCTCGGGAGCGATCCTGCTGATCATCGGCACAGCAACGGCCATGGCCTGGGGTCTCACCCAATCGGGCTTCTCGAGTTCGCTCGCAAGCGCGATGGGAGGACTGCCCGGCGGCGCGGCGATGTTCATGGTGGTATCGATGGTCGCGTTCATCTTTCTGGGCGCCGTGCTGGAAGGCATTCCCGCCGTGGTGCTGTTCGGCCCCCTGCTGTTCCCGATCGCCAGGCAGTTGGGCATCCACGAGGTGCACTATTCCATGGTGGTGATCCTCTCGATGGGATTGGGTCTCTTCGCGCCGCCTCTGGGCGTGGGCTACTACTCGGCCTGTGCCATCGGCCGCGTGAACCCCGACAAGGGCATCCGGCCCATGCTGGGCTACATGCTCGCGTTGCTGATCGGCACCGCGCTGGTGGCGGCCGTGCCCTGGCTGTCCATCGGATTCCTGTAGCCGGCGGTGCAGGTCGTGGCCGCACGCCCATAATCCAACGGTCTGGAGGGTTCATGACAGCCGTTGGAACAACACCTGCACCGAGGAGCGCGTACGCATGGAGCTGAGGCATTTGCGATGTTTCGTCGCCGTCGCCGAAGAATTGCATTTCGGCAAGGCGGCAGAGCGCCTGCACCTGTCCCAGCCTCCTGTCAGCCTCGCCATCAAGGAGCTGGAATCCGAGCTCGGGGTGATGCTTTTCGAGCGCACTTCAAGGCGCATCTCCCTCACGCGCATCGGCGAGGAGATGCTCAAGGAGGCCCGCACGGCGCTCGCGTCCGCGGAGGCCATGAGGCGGCTGGCCAAGGACGAGTGCATGGGCACCACCGGCACGATCTCCATCGCCTTTATCAGCCTCGCGGCCTACGCCTTTCTTCCCGACCTGCTGCGCGAGTTCAGCAGTGCCTATCCGCGCGTGAAGGTGCAACTGCGCGAAAGCACGACGGATCGCATCATCGAGGACCTGGAGCAGGGCCGGCTCGACCTGGGCTTCGGGTTCCTCACGCCGCAGCAGCCCGCCGCCATCGCCAACGAGATCCTGCTGCGCGAGCCACTGGTCGTCGCCCTGCCCGCGGGACACCCGCAGGCTTCGCGCAAGGCCATCGACCTGCGCGATCTCGCGAATGAAAACTTCCTTGGCTTCGAGCGCTACTACGGCCCGCTGATGTTCGACGCCATCGTCGCCACCTGCATGCGCCACGGCTTCAGCCCGAGGATGTTTCCTGCGACGCAGATGCACACGATCGTGAGCCTGGTCTCCGGCGGGCTGGGCGTCGCGCTCGTTCCCGCCTGCGTGACGGTCCAGCGGCGCGAAGGCGTCACGTACCGTCCAATGCTGGGCGAGAAGACCTACGTGGAGACCTGCGCCATGTGGCGCCAGGCCCATCAATCGCCGGTGCTGCTGGCCTTTCTGAAGCTCATGGCCGAACGGCAGTCCTCTGCGTGACGGCTGCCGGGCAGAATTCCTGACACGTTCCTTCCGCCCGCGCCGGGAGTGCCGCATACGGGCGTACAGTTGCGGGTTCGCCTTTTTCTGCCTGCCCTTCCTTTTTCCTGCTCTCCTTTTTCGCGCCATGACCGAGCCCCTCGACTGGCTTCCCGACGGAACCCCCTTCAGCCAACGCTTCAACGACCGCTACCACAGCGATGTCAACCACGGACTCGACCAGGCGCGCGACGTCTTCATGCGTGGCTGCGGGCTGCCCGAGGCCTGGGCCCACCAGCCGCAGTGGCGCATCCTCGAAACCGGTTTCGGGCTGGGACTCAATTTCCTCGTCACCTGGAAGGCCTGGAGGGAGGACCCGGCGCGCTGCGGCGTGCTGCATTTCACCTCCTGCGAGGCGTGGCCCGTCAGCGCCGACGATCTCCTGCGAGCGACGCCGCAGGAACTCGGGCCGCTCGCCCAGGAGCTGAGCGCCCAGTTCTTCGGCCTGCTGCCCGGCGTGCACCGCCTCTCGTTCGATGCAGGCCGGGTACTGCTGACGCTGTGCATCGGCGATGCACAGGCCATGCTGCGCCAGCAGTCACCGCGCGCGGACAGCGTGTATCTCGACGGGTTCAGCCCCAAGGTCAACCCCGAACTCTGGAATGTGCATCTGTTCAAGGCCGTTGCGCGCTGCTGCCATCGCGGCACGCGGCTTGCCACCTGGACCATCGCACGCGCGGTGCGTGACGACCTCGCACAGTGCGGGTTCGAGGTGCAGAAGGTGCCCGGCGTGCCGCCCAAGCGCGACAACCTGCAGGCCACCTACAACCCGCGCTGGCAGCCCCGCGAGCGGCGCGACAGGCGCGAGGCCCTGCCGGACGTGGCGTGGGACACCACAGGTACGCAGCCCATGCATTGCATGGTCATCGGCGCGGGCCTGGCCGGCAGTGCCTGCGCGGCAAGTCTTGCACGGCGCGGCTGGCAGGTCACGGTCATCGATGCCGCCACGGCTGCGGCAGGCGCTTCAGGCTTGCCCGCCGGCATTTTTGCGCCCCATGTCTCGCCCGACGACAGCGTGCTCTCGCGGCTTTCCCGCGCGGGCGTGCGTGCCACGCTGCAGGCGCTGCAGCCCTTGCAGCGAGGCATGGACTGGGACGAGTGCGGCGTGCTTGAGAACCGCATCGATCATTCGCCCGGCATTCCGCCAGGGTGGACCACGGATGCCCGCAGCGCGGGCGCCGACTGGAGCCGCCCCGCCTCGGCATCGCAGTGCACCGACAACGGGCTGCCCGCCGACGCCACCGCATGCTGGCATGTGCGCGCAGGCTGGGTCAGACCGCCACGGCTCGTCACGCACCAACTCGCACACCCCGGCATTCGCCTTCTGCAACATGCCAGAGTGGCCCGGGTGGACCGGCTCAGCCGGAACCACGACGGCCCTGCCCCGTGGCAAGCGCTGGACGACCAGGGGCAGACCATCGCAACGGCCGACCTGGTCATCGTCACCGCCGGCTTCGACAGCCACCAACTGCTGGCACGGCGCTGGCCGCTGCAGGCCCTGCGCGGCCAGATCAGCTGGGGAGCGCATGCCCGGCAGGTGCCGGCCACGCCCTGGCCTCACGCCCCGGTGAACGGCCATGGCAACCTCGTGCCCGCCTTTCCCCTTGGGGACGACCATCCCTCGGACCTTGGCTGGGTGCTGGGCTCGACCTTCGAGCGCGACGTGTCCGAACTGCCACCGTCTTCCGAGGAGCGGGCGGCGGCGCATGCCGCCAATTTCGAGAAGCTGCGGGCACTGGTGCCCAGGCTGGCCGAGGCGCTGCAGCCCTCGTTCGCCGCAGCGCAGTCATCCGGACAGCCACCGGACGAAGAAATGGGCGCCGTGCGCCACTGGTCTGCCGTGCGCTGTGCATCGCACGACCGCCTGCCCATCGTGGGCCCGGTCGATCATGCACGGCTGCCGGGCCTGTGGGTCTCCACCGCCATGGGCTCGCGCGGGCTCACGCTGTCCGTGCTGTGCGCTGAGCTGCTGGCGGCACGGCTGCACAACGAGCCGCTGCCGCTGGAGTCCAGGCTGGCCCAGTTGCTCAGCAGCGAACGCCAGGGCTGACGACAGACGGGCTCGTTGACGCCAGCTCTGATCGCAACGGAAATGACCGCAGCGCATTTGTTATGTCATTTTTTGCATATATGACTAAGCAAATATTCGTTTGAAATATTAAGACCGACTTTTACAGTCTAGGGCATGGCGTCAATCCAGACGCGTAGAAGCGACCTATCGCCTGCCCCACCATGTACCAATACACAGAGTTCGACAAGCAGTTCATCAGCCTCCGCGCCGAGCAGTACCGCGACCAGCTGGAGCGTTTTCAGGCCGGAAAGATCACGAACGACGAGTTCAAGCCGCTGCGCCTGCAGAATGGCTGGTATGTGCAGCGCTACGCGCCAATGCTGCGCGTGGCCGTGCCCTACGGCGAGCTCTCCAGCACCCAGCTGCGCGTGCTGGCCAAGGTAGCGCGCGAATATGACCAGCCCGACGCGGCGCTGCTGGCCGAGGCCCAGGCCACACAGGAAAAGCTGGGAGACATCCCGCTCGCCGATGGCCGCCGTATCGGCACCGTGCTCAAGCACGGCTACGGCCACTTCACGACCCGCACCAATGTGCAATTCAACTGGATTCCGCTCGACAAGAGCGCGGACGTGATGGATCTGCTGGCTTCCGTCCAGCTGCACGGCATCCAGACCAGCGGCAACTGCATCCGCAACATCACCACCGACGCGCTGGCGGGTATTGCGGAAGATGAAATCGTCGATCCGCGCCCCTACTCGGAAATCCTGCGCCAGTGGAGCACGCTGCACCCCGAGTTCTCGTTCCTGCCGCGCAAGTTCAAGCTCTCGCTCAATGGCGCCAAGGAAGACCGCGCCGCGCTCGGCTGGTATGACACCGGACTGCAGCTCGTGAAGAACGAAGCGGGCGAAATCGGCTTCAAGGTGCGCGTGGGCGGCGGCATGGGCCGCACTCCGGTGATCAGCCCCGTGCTGCGCGAGTTCCTGCCATGGAACCAGATCATGAATTACCTCGAAGCGGTGATTCGCGTCTACAACCGCTATGGCCGCCGCGACAACCTGTGGAAGGCCCGCATCAAGATCCTCGTGAAAAGCGAAGGGCAGAGCTACATCGATCAGGTGGAAGAAGAGTTCCGCTCCATCGTCGAAGACGAAGGCGGCCCGCACACCATCACGCAGGCTGAATTCGACCGCGTGGCGGCCAACTTCAAGGAGCCCGAACTCGACCTCTCGCCCTCCGATGCCGAGGCCGAAACCCTGGCCCTGCTGCGCACCGCGAGCAACGAGAACAGCGACTTCGGCCGCTGGCTGCACAGCAATGTGCTGCCGCACCGCCTGCCTCAGCTGCGCGCCGTGGTGCTGTCGTTCAAGCGCCTGGGCTATGCGCCCGGCGATGCGACGGCCGACCAGATGGATGCCGCCGCCGACCTCGCCGACAGGTTCTCGCACGGCGAGCTGCGCGTGACCCATGAGCAGAACCTGATGCTGCCCTGGGTGCGCCGCGACCAGTTGCCCGAGCTGTACAAGGCGGCGAAGGCACTGGGCCTCGCCAAGGCCAACATCGGCCTGCTGACCGACATGATCGCCTGCCCCGGCGGGGATTTCTGCTCGCTCGCCAATGCCCGCAGCCTGCCGATCGCCGAGGCGATCACCGAGCGCTACCAGGACCTGGACGAGCTGTGGGACCTGGGCGAGATCGACCTGCACATCAGCGGTTGCATCAACTCCTGCGGCCACCACCACAGCGGCCACATCGGCATCCTCGGCGTCGACAAGGACGGCAAGGAGTGGTACCAGATCACGCTGGGCGGCGCGGACGGAACCCATCTCTCCGGTCCCGCCACGCCCGGCAAGATCATCGGCCCGTCGTTCAGCGCGGCCGAAGTGCCCGGCGTGATCGAGGCACTGCTGCAGACCTACCGCGACCAGCGCGAAGCCCTGCCGCATGACACGGCCCGCGCCGCCCACGGCCAGAAGCACGAGAACTTCATCGACACCGTGCGCCGCATCGGCATCGAGCCCTTCAAGGCCGCCGCCAACGCCGTGCGCCAGAACGCTCACGCCGCCGCGTGACACGACCCAGAGAACAGACTGCGAAGACAAGACCATGAAAATTCTTGCTGCCAACGAACACCAGCTGCCGGAGTCGGGCGTCGTCGAACTGCCCAATGACGCCGATCCGCTCGCTCTGGACCTTTCCGGCATCACGCGCATCGACCTGAACTTTCCCAAGTTCACCGACGGCCGTGCATTCAGCCAGGCCCGCCTGCTGCGCCAGCGCCGCAAGTTCACGGGCGAGATCCGTGCCACCGGCGACGTATTGATCGACCAGCTGGTACAGATGGCACGCTGCGGCTTCGACGTGGCTGTGCTGCGCGAGGGCGTGGACGCCTCCGACGCCCAGCGCCAGTTCGAACGCTTTCACGCCTTCTACCAGGGCGACGTGAGCCACCCCCTGCCGCACTTCCGCGAAGCCGCCTGATCGAACCACCCGACACCGAATCGAACCATGAACGCTCGTACCGAACCCGCGCTGCTCTCGCAACTGAGCAACCGCCATCTGGATGCGCTGGAAGAAGAAACCATCTTCGTGCTGCGCGAAGTGGCCGCCGCCTTTGAACGCCCCGCCCTGCTGTTTTCGGGCGGCAAGGACTCGCTGGTGATGCTGCGCTGCGCGGAAAAGGCCTTCGGCGCGGGTCGCCTGCCCTACCCGCTGCTGATGATCGACACCGGCCACAACTTCCCCGAGGTGACCGATTTCCGCGACTTCCGCGCCAAGGAGCTCGGAGCCGAGCTGATCGTGCGCAGCGTCGAGGATTCGATGGCGCGCGGCACGGTGCGCCTGGCCCATCCGGGTGAATCGCGGAACGTGCACCAGTCGGTCACGCTGCTCGAGGCCATCGAGGAATTCCGCTTCGACGCGCTGATCGGCGGCGCTCGCCGCGACGAGGAGAAGGCCCGCGCCAAGGAGCGCATCTTCTCGCACCGCGACAGCTTCGGCCAATGGCAGCCCAAGGCGCAGCGCCCCGAACTGTGGACGCTGTTCAACACGCGCCTGGCACCCGGAGAGCACTTCCGTGTGTTCCCGATCAGCAACTGGACCGAACTCGACGTGTGGCAGTACATCGACCGCGAGAAGATCGCACTGCCCTCGATCTACTACACGCACCGCCGCGAAGTGGTCGAGCGCAAGGGCCTGCTCGTGCCCGTGACCGAACTCACACCACCGCGCGACGGCGAGGAAGTGGTGACCCGCGACGTGCGCTTTCGCACCGTGGGCGACATCACCTGCACCTGCCCCGTGGAAAGCACGGCAGCAACGGCCGGCGACATCGTGATCGAGACGCTGGCGGCCGAAGTGAGCGAGCGAGGCGCAACCCGCATGGACGACAAGACCAGCGAAGCCTCCATGGAAAAGCGCAAGAAGGACGGATATTTCTGATGAGCACCGAAACGATTGAACGCACACCGCCGCAAGAAGCCGTGACCACACAGCACCATCAACCTCAGGACTCCGCCCTGCGCTTCATCACCTGCGGCAGTGTCGATGACGGCAAGTCCACGCTGATCGGCCGCCTGCTGGTGGATACGCGCGCCGTGCTGCAGGACCAGTTCGCGGGCATCACCAAGAGCGGCGAGACGGACCTTGCGCTGCTCACCGACGGCCTCTCGGCCGAGCGCGAGCAGGGCATCACCATTGACGTGGCCTACCGCTACTTCTCCACCGAACAGCGCAAGTTCATCATCGGCGATGCGCCCGGCCACGAGCAGTACACCCGCAACATGGTGACGGCCGCCTCCAGCGCAGACGCCGCCATCGTGCTCGTCGACGCCACCAAGCTCGACTGGAAGAACCCCGAACTCGACCTGCTGGTGCAGACCCGCCGCCACGCGCTGCTGGCCAACCTGCTGCGCGTGCCCTCGCTGATCTTCGCGGTGAACAAGCTCGATGCCGTGGAGGAGCCGGCACTCGCCTTCGCCCACATCCGCAAGCAGCTCGCCGCGTTCGCGTACGCCGCAGGCATCACGGTTCGCGCCACGGTGCCGGTTTCGGCGCTCAAGGGCTACAACGTGGTGGACGCCAAGGCCGGCTGGGCCGGCTACGAAGGCCCGAGCCTGCTGCAGGTCCTGCACACGCTGCCCTCGACGCCCGCCGACCGCGACCTGCCGCTGGCGTTTCCCGTGCAGTGGGTCGAGAAGTTCTCGTCGTCCGCCGACACGTCCCAGGGCCGCCGCGTCTTCTGGGGCCGCGTGGCTGCGGGCGAAGCCCGGCCCGGCCAGCAGGTCACGCTGCTGCCGAGCAACCAGACCGCGACCATCGCCCAGGTGCTCGACACCGTGCGCACCCCCTCGTCCGTGGAAGCCGGAAACAGTGCCGGCATCGTGCTGGACCGCGAGGTCGATGTCTCGCGCGGTGACTGGATCGTGGCCTCCGTCGAGAACACGGATGCGGCCGACGACGAATTCGACGACGCGCCCGCCACCCAGCCCGCCTGGCCCGGCCAACGCGAAGTGCAGGCCACGGTCGCGTGGATGGACGACGAGCCATTGGTTCCCGGTCGCGTGTACCTCGCGCAGCACGGCCACCGCTGGATCAAGGCCAAGGTGCGCCGCGTGGTGCACCGCCTCAACATCAACACGCTGGCAGAGGAAGACGCCGACAGGCTCGAAGCCAATGCCATCGGCCACATCGAACTGCTCCTGCAGGAACCGGCTCCCGTGGGCGCGTTCCAGCAGGCCCGGGTCCTGGGCTCCCTGATCCTGGTGGACACCGCCAGCCACAAGACGGCGGGAGCCGTGCTGGTGCGCTCCTGAGCCGTCGCTCCTGTACTGCAACTCAGGACAAATTTCCCGAGTTACCGTATCGCGGCAAGGGATGCGCGCCACTCTTGTCCCGGTAGCGCCTAAAATCAGGGAATTCCCGAAATAAAAGAACACGTTGCCACATGACTCACGTCGTCACCGAAAACTGCATCAAGTGCAAATACACCGATTGCGTCGATGTTTGCCCCGTTGATTGCTTCCGCGAAGGCCCGAACTTCCTGATCATCGACCCCGATGAGTGCATTGACTGCGCCGTCTGCATCCCCGAGTGCCCTGCCAACGCCATCTTTGCCGAGGAAGACCTGCCGGCAGACCAGATCGCGTTCATCAAGATCAATGCCGACCTGTCGCCCAAGTACAAGAGCATCACCAAGCGCAAGGAAGCGCTGCCCGATGCCGACGACTGGAACGGCAAGCCCGACAAGATCCAGTTCCTGGACCAGTGAGCCCAGGGGGCCGAGCCCCATGGCCCGGCCCTGATGGCGTTCAGAGCGCATGACAATCCTTCACGCAGCCACTGACTCCGCCCCCTCCGAGGCCTCGGCACTGGAGGTGGATGCGGTCGTCCTGGGCGCCGGCCCCGTGGGGCTCTTCCAGGTGTTCCAGCTGGGCCTGCAGGGCATTCAGGCGCACCTCGTCGATGCACTGCCGCATGTAGGCGGCCAGTGCGCCGAGCTCTATCCCGACAAGCCCATCTACGACATTCCCGGAACCCCCGTCTGCACCGGCCGCGAGCTGGTGGCGCAATTGCAGGCGCAGATCGCGCCGTTCAAGCCGGCCATGCATCTGGCTCAGCAGGTGTCGTCGCTGGCCTTGCAGGACGACGGCCGCATCCTGCTGCAGACCACGGCGGGCGTTGCATTGCTTGCCCGCATCGCGGTGATCGCCGCGGGTGTGGGTGCCTTCGTGCCCAAGACCGTGAAGGCCGAGGGCATCGAGGCCTGGGTCGGCACGCAGGTGTTCTATCACCCCTCCTCCGTGCAGGCCGCGACGGACAGGCACGTCGTCGTGCATGGTGGCGACGAGGGCGCCGTGCGCGCCGCCATTGAAAGCGCGCAGATCGCCCGCAGCGTGACGCTGCTGCATCGCCGCGACGTGTTCCAGGCCCCGGACGACCTGCTGGCACAACTGCAGGCGCTTCGCGACGCCGGCAGCATCAAGGTGCTGGCAGCGCAGATCACCGGCGTGCAGGCCTCGGGCGATGGCCGCCTGTCGGCGCTGCAGGTGCTGGATGCAGCTGGCACGGAACAGGCACTGCCGCTCGACCTGTTGCTCGCCTACCTGGGCATCTCGCCCAAGCTCGGGGCCCTGGCCGACTGGGGCATGGCCATCGAGCGCAAGCAGCTGGTGGTAGACACAGCCACCTTCGCCACCAGCCTCAAGGGTGTCTATGCCGTGGGCGACATCAACACCTATCCAGGCAAGCGCAAGTTGATCCTGTGCGGTTTCCACGAGGCCACGCTGGCGGCCTTCGCCGCAGCCGAATATCTGACGGGCGAGGCGGTTCTGCTGCAATACACCACGACCAGCACCCGACTGCACGAGCGGCTGGGTGTGCGGCACGACTGACCGCCGGCCCGGCGCCGCCGGTTTATCAGCACATCAGCGCATCACCAATCCGCCATCGACGAACAGCACCTGCCCGGTCATGAACCCGCCAAGGTCCGAGGCGAGGAACAGAACCGGCCCCGCCACATCCTCGGGCTGCGCCAGGCGCCTGAGCGGCGTCGCCGCCATCAGCGACTCCCGGAACGACTCCCTCGTGCCCTGGGTTCCCTGCGTGGGATAGACCAGCCCCGGTGCCACGCAGTTCACGCGCACCCCCACAGGCCCCAGCTCGCTGGCCAGGTTGCGGCTGAAGGTCACCAGCGCGCCCTTCGACGTGGTGTAGTCGTGATACGGCACCACGGGGTTCTCCACCAGATTGGTGACGATGTTGACGATGCTGCCCCGCGCGCGCCGGCGCATCTGCGGCAGCACGGCACGGCACACGTTGAAGGTGGCCCCGACCGCCCCATCGAACTGCGCCTGGTAGTCGCTCCACTGCAGATCGTCGAAGCGGCTGCGCTGCTCGGGATTGAAGGGATAGGGCCGGAACGCATTGTTGACCACGATGTCGATCGTGCCGGCCTCACGCACGATGGCGTCCACCATGTCCCGCACCTGAGCCTCCGATCCCACGTCGGCCTTCACGGCCCAGGCATCACCGCCGGCCGCCTCGCACGCCGCCACGGTGCGCGCCGCGGCCTCGTCATTGCGCAGATGGTTGATGGCCACCAGGGCCCCTTCGCGCGCGAACGCGGTGGCAATCGCCGCGCCAATGCCCCGGCTTGCACCGGTGACCAGCACCACCTTGCCGCGCAGGTTCATTGCGGAGGACGGCTGCACCATCTCAGGCTCCCGGCAGCAGGCTGGCATCGACCACGTCGGACACCTTGATCTGGCGTTCCACCATGCCCAGCGCACGGTAGGTATCGGCCCCCTTCTGCAGTGCCGCGAGATCGAATTGGCCCAGCCGCGCCACGCCACCCGTCGCGGGCAGCGACGCGGCATTGCGCAACTTGATGATCTCCAGGTTGACGTCGCGCTGCGTGCCGTCGATGGCGCGCTTGCCCGCCAGCACGGCGGCCTCTTCGGGATGGGCCAGCATCCACGCCGCGCTGTCGCGATAGCCCTTGAGAAAGGCCTTGAGGGCATCCTTCTTCTGGCGCAGCACCTCTTCACGCACCACGAACATGTCGCTTGAAATGTTCAGATAATCGCTGACCTGCATGACGTTGATCTCGCCCAGGCCCTTGCGCAGGCCCACGGCCAGGCCGGTGTCGGTGGCCGCCGTGGCATCGACCTGCCCCTGCATCAGCGGCGCGAAATTGAGCAGGCCCGTCACCACGATGGTCACGTCGGACTCCTTGAGCCCCGCCTGGTGCAGCATCACCAGCAGGTTCTGGCGCGTGCCGCTCGAGAGGCTGTAGACGCCGATCTTCTTGCCCTTCAGGTCCGCGGGCTTGTGGATTCCCGCCGACTTGAGCGACACCACGTTGAACACGTTCTGCGGGTAGATGTCGTAGATGGCGACCAGCTTCTCGCCCTTGTCCAGCGCCATGAAGAACGAGCCCGGATCGGTGAAGGCGACATCGGCCTGGCCGCTGAGCATGTTGCGGATGGCGTCCCCGCCGCCTGCTCCGGGCAGATAGGTGAGATCCACGCCGCGCGCCTTGAAGAAGCCCTTGTCCGGCTCGGCCAGGATGTTCGTGATCTCGCTGATGGGCTTGCTCCAGCCTGCCAGCCGGATCTTGTGCTGTGCGGTCGAGGCCATGGCCGCCCCCGTCAGTGCAAGGCCGGTGATACCGGCGCAGGCGCCCAGCAGGTCACGGCGGGAGATGAACGGTGAAGAAGTGGATCTCATGGACATGGCAATCAGGTGTTGGCGCGAGGGCGCGAGCCGGAGGAAGCAGAAGATGCAGATGAATCGGAAGAGGCGTGCGAGCGCAGCAGGCGGCGCTCCAGCACGATGCAAAGCTGGTACAGGATGAGGCCCATGGCCGCAATGAGCACCAGGGCGGCAAACATGAGCGTGGTGTCCATCATGCCCTGGGCCGCGATCACCACGGCGCCCAGGCCCTGGCTTGCGCCCATGAACTCGGCCACGACCGCACCCACCAGCGCCAGCACCACGGCCACGCGCAGGCCCGCCAGAATGGCCGGCAGCCCCATGGGCAGCTTGAGCCGCAGCAGCGTCTGCCAGCGCGTGGCGCCGAGCATGCGAAACAGCTGCAGTCGCTGCGCGTCGACCTGCCTCAGGCCCGTCAGCGTGTTTTCCATCAGCGGAAAGAAGCAGATCAGCGCCGTGATCAGAACCGTTGGCAGCATGCCGAAGCCGAACCACAGGACGAAGAGCGGCGCAAGCGCCAGCTTGGGCACGACCTGGCTCACCACCACATAGGGCTTGAGCACACGTTCAAGCCACTCCGACTCGGCGAGCGCCATTCCCGCAAGCAGCCCCACGCCGGCACCGATGGCAAGGCCCCAGAGCACGGCCTGCAGCGTGGACCACACATGCGGCCAGAAATAGCCCGACACCACGCCCGACCACAGCGACGCGATCACGGCGGACGGTGCAGGCAGCACCAGCGCCGACACGGCCCATTGGCGCACCATCACCTCCCAGGCGCCGAGCAGCAAGGCGAGCAGCGCGGCGGAGACGATCCGCGCCTTGAAAGGCGAAATCGTCATGTGCCGGCCCCGTCCATCGAGGCACGCACCCGCGCGCAGTAGTCATTGAAGACCGCTCCGTGGCGCAGGGCCTGTGTGCGCGGCTCGGGCAGGTCGATGACGATGTCGTCCACGATGCGGCCACCGTGCATGAGCGCAATGCGGTCTCCCACATAGACGGCCTCGTTGATGTCGTGCGTCACGAACAGCACGGTGGTTCCGCGCTCGCGGCAGGTGCGAAGCAGGTCGTCCTGCAGCTCGGCACGGGTGATGGCGTCGAGGGCCGCGAAGGGCTCATCCAGCAACAGCAGCGGCGGCTCCAGGATCAGGGAGCGCGCCAGGGCCACCCGGCTTTGCTGGCCGCCGGAGAGCTGGCGCGGAAAGCGCTGCGCGTGGCCCGCGAGCCCCAGTTGATCGAGCGACTGCAGCGCCCGCTGTTCGTCCTGGACGGTGGGTTTGCGCTGCAGCGACACCGGCAGCAGCACGTTGCCAAGCACCGGGAGCCAGTCAAGCAGCGTGGGCGCCTGGAACATGAAGCCCACCTGCGGCCCAGGCGCAGCCAGTTCGCTGCCACGCAGCACGACCCGGCCCGACTGCGGGTGCAGCAACCCCGCCGCCAGTTGCAGCAGCGTGGTCTTGCCGCAGCCGCTGCGACCCAGCAGGCAATGGAACTCGCCCGCCTGCATGCGCCAATCCACGCCATCGACCACGGGAGGACGATGGGGATAGGTGAAGACGACCCGTTCGATCTCGAGAAACGCCATGTCAGTCCGCGTACCGCGCAAGGGGCTGCGCCGCCTGTTCGGCCGATGCCTCGATCTCCGCCATGCGCACCAGGTCCAGCAGATTGAAGCGCCCGTCGTGGTGCCAGCCCGCATCGGGCATGCTCATGGAGCCGATCGCACAGATGCGCGTGACACCCGCGGCACCCAGCAGGCCAGCCAGCCGGTAGAGTTCCTCCGGCGTGGCGGCAACGCCCGCGGTCTGCAGGAACTCGCGCTGTTGCCGGGCAAGAGGCACAACCTCATCGAGGCTGTCCACGGCAACCACCGCAATGGTCCGGTACGAGGCCGTGGGCGCCAGCGGCAGAGCATGGTCGCTGAATGCCACGCTCCAGGGAGCATCGTTCGCACCGATCAGCATTTCGTCGCCTTCGCTGTCCCCCGCGCCCGCTGCACCCGCTGCACCCGCCATCGCGCGCCACTCGATGGCCTGCTGCCATCCGGCAACGGCGCTGCCCTCCTCCAGTTCCAGCGTCCGCCGTGGAAAGCGGCGCTGCAGATTGGCCAGCTCGGCGGCCAGGTAGTCCGCAAAGGCACGCGGCGAAACCGCTGCGCCGCGCTCCACGTAGAACACATGGGGCGAGTAGCACCCCTGCTGGTCGTAACGCATCACATCCCACGCGGCAAGGCGCGCGACCGATGGCGCCTTGAGCGTGTCGAGCGCAGCGGCCGCAATGAGGCCCAGGCCCAGTTTGTGGCCGTGGGGCAAAAAACGCGTGGTCACCGGCAGACGCCGGCGCAGTGCATCGAGCGTGGGATTGCCGCCATAGGCCAGCACCGTGTCGGCCTCGCCATAGAGGGCGTCCGCATCCTCGCCACCCGCGCCGCGCCACCACACCACCGCCATGCATTCGGCCAATGGCGGATGCAGCTCGGCGAGCAGGCGCGCAAACCAGCCTGCGAACAGCGGCTCCGCGCTGGCCAGCTTGCCGATGCCGGGCGCCTTCACCAGCAGGCCGCAAACCGTGCTCCACAGCGACAGCGCAGGCACATTGCCGGCCCAGCTGTGCACGAGCAGATCGGGGCCGAAGGCGCGCACAGCACCGCCCTTGGGTGCCGGCTGAAAGCCGTCGAGCACCGCGGGGTTGGCGAAGTCCTCCGCCACGAAGCGCCTCAACTGCGGGGCGCGGAAGGTCTTGAAGAAGCCTGTCAGGCCCAGGCGGACCATGTCCGCGTCATACCCGCTCACCACCGGCAGCCAGGCCTCCGCCTGCTGCCGGCAGGGGTCCTCTCGGTCGAGCAGGCGCGCCATCGCGCGATCGATCACATCGATGATGTCCGCCACTGGCATCGTGCGCAGATGGCGATCTGCGGCATCGCGCACCCGGTAGGCCAACGCCTGCATCTGCGCACCGGTCAGCATCGGCACAGATACCTCGAGCCGCACGCCGTCGCGCTCGAAGGGCAGCACCTGCCACCGCACCTCGTCCTCGCTCAGGCCCGGCAGCCACCCTGCCGTGATCCGCTGCGTTGTCATGCAGCGCCGGCCTTCACGAACTCCTCCACGGCCAGGGAGCAGCCCTTGGCGGCCGCACCCTCCGCACGTCCCAGCAACAGGAAACCGCCGTCGGCCCACAGTCCCACGTCCTCGGTCAGGATGGTGGAAACCGCGTTGTAGTTGCCCAGGTCGCAATGCACCAGGATGCCGCGCTCACCGGGTGCGACGTCCCGGCCCGTGACCGGCTCGACCAGGCGCGAACGAATCCAGTGGGGCCCCGACTTCACCGAGGGCAGCACGGCATTGCCATCGTCATAGAACTGCGTGCTCAGCTCCGTCATGCCGTACATGTTGATGCAGTGCGAGCGCGGCACGCCCAGCAGCCGCGACAGATCCGCATAGAACGCCTCGAGCGGCAATTCGCGCGACTGGCCCTTGTAGCCGCCGGTGTCCAGAATGCGGCTGCCCGCGGGCAGGCGAAAGCTCCGGCCCTGCTCGGAAAGCGCGTCCATCACATGCACCAGGCTGAAGCTCGCGCCCAGCAAGGCATACGGCAAGCCACTCGCCTCGGCGGATTCCAGCGCGGCACACAGGCCGGCCATGTCGATGCCTTCCGGCGTGAGGAAGTAGCGGCTATCGCCAGAGCCGAACTCGGACTTCGCGAGCGCCAGGTAATGCGCGAGAGACGAGTTGGGCATGGCCTGCTCGTCCGGAAAGAGGATGCCCATCGGCATGCGCTCCACGCCATGCATGAAGCGCTGCGCGAAATTGCGCTTCATCGACAGGTCGTAGACATCCAGCCGGGGATGGAAATGCCGTCCCCTCGCCGCGCGCCCCGTGGTGCCGCTGGTCATGAAAACGCGCTCGCCGGCCGAAGCCGGCTCGCTGCGCAGCTCCATGGCCTTGAATGCATCGATGGGCACGGCAGGAATGTCGCGCCACGACTTCACGCTGCGCAGCGTGGTGCCACGGCGCACGCAAAAATTGCGGAACGGCAGGTTGGATTCGTACTGGTGGGCGAACAGCCGCAGGGCGAGTGAATCAAACTGATCGTCGCTGCTGGCATCCATGCGGATGAATGCAAGCAGGTCGGCGACCAGCGCGGCGGACTTGTCCATGAACTTCCTTCGGGCAGCAGATGCGCAATGCTCCGAAGGCTCCCCGTCCACTGCATGAGGACATCAGGGGATCCGCTCTTCTTCCGCCGGAACGACCCGGGTCAAGTTCTCGGGTGTGGATCTCAGCACCTATGCGTGCACCCCGGAGCGGCCACTATCTTAACGCATCGTCAACGCATCCGTGCGGTGCGAATGCCCGGGTCAGTTGGAGCCGTGAATGGTGTCGGAGACTTCCACATACAGCGCACTCAGCAGATCCGACAGGCGGCCCGCCTGGTGCGAGAACTCGCCCGAGTTCAACTCCTGCAGCGCCTCGGAGGTGCGGCGCTCCATGTGCAACTGCACGACGCGGCCCACGGATTGATGGAACATGCCGTGCGACGCCTTCAGTTCACCAAACGACGGCAAGTGGCCGAAGCCCGCAGCGCCGGCACCGTTGATCCACTGCCCCAGGGCGCACTGATCGTCCCTGCAGAGTGCGCGGTGGTCGAGGCGATCCCTCGGCTGGCTCTGAAGGTAGCCCTGCAGCCGTTCCTTCCACTGGCGGTGTTCCTGCATGGCCGCAGCGAAATCGAGGCCCCACGGGCTCTGCTCCTCCAGCCCGGATCCGGAAGCGGGGGCGCGAGTGTCGGGCTGGGACAGCGGAAACTGCAGCACGGTCGCACCACGCGCACGCGTTGCATCAACCGCCGTGTCGGCCTGACCTCGGGTACCTGTCAGGGCAGGCCCTGCGCCATGCTGCGCCCTGCTCAACCATTGAAACCATCCCATGGCCGCCTCCTTCACTGCCGAACCAGCCTGTGCGACGCGACAGATGTCACTTTATAGAGGCTTGCTGGATATTTTTCAATTACATTTTTAACAAATAAGCACATATTGATGCATGCATAAGCAGTCCGGCGCCAGGGCATGCCATGCGCTGCCTGAGGTCACCGAAAGACGCCGCCGGCACCAGCAGCCCAATCAATATTGACCAATTGATTGATATTGCCCATCTTAAATTGCCAAAAACCAAATAACAAACAAAATTTAAAAAAATCAAATTTTGTTTGCAGTACAGATCTTCCAAGGAAGGCCCAAGGGTGCTTGGAATGCATCGCTCTAGCGGACCCGTCGCTATACTCCGCACATTCGCCAGGGGTGTTGCGGGTCGGTACATCGAATCGACCCGTGGCTGAGAGAGTCCCATAGAACCTGTGAGTTAATCCTCGCGCAGGGAAGCCGCGAATCCGGAGTCGATCACGCGCTGCCCCCTGCTGCAGACCGACGCCCCCTCGGCTCCCGCGCGCTTGTTGTCATTTCATCTGCAACCGTCCGGAGCGCGCATGCAAGCCCCCCGTCCAACGCCGCCAACGAAGCCTTGGTTCCCCTGCCCGCGGATCGCCGCGTGTTCCGCTGGCATGACCATGCATCGCTGTGGTTCAGCCTGGGGGTCGGCCTCCTGGTGATGCAGGTGGGCTCGTTTCTTACTCCCGCACTCAGCATGCAGCAGGCGTTGCTCGCGATCGTGCTCGGCTCGTTCATCGGTGCGGGCCTGCTGGGCTGGGTGGCCAGGATCGCCTGCGAAAGCGGCCTGGCGAGCGCCGGCCTGATGCACTCGGTGTTCGGCCGCCAGTTTGCCAGCCTGCCCATTCTCCTGAACATCGTGCAGCTCATCGGCTGGGGCACGTTCGAGCTGGTGGTGATGCGCGACGCGACCGTCGCCATCGGCCGCCAGTCGGGCACCATGTCGCATGACTGGTGGCCGGTGCTGGCCACCCTGCTCTGGGGCGGCGTGGTGGTGGCCCTGATCAGTGGCTCGATGGTGCAGCTGGTGCGCAAGGTGATCGCGCGCGTGGCACTTCCGCTCGTCGTGCTGTCTCTGCTGTGGCTGAGCTGGCAGTTTCTGTCGCTCGCATTCGCGCAGGGCTTTGGCGCGCTCTGGAACAAGCCCGGCGCGGGCGGCATGGGCGTGATGCCCGCGCTCGACCTGGTGATCGCCATGCCCATTTCGTGGCTGCCGCTCGTGGCCGACTACGCGCGCCATGGCACCAGCGGCAAGGGAGCGCTGCGCGGAACCTGGCTCGGCTATGCGATCGCCAACATCTGGTGCTACTCGCTTGGCGTGCTGGTGGCGCTCGTGCTGCCCAGCGCCGACCTGGTGACCGCGCTGCTGCTCGCGCAAGGTGGCCTGATCGCACTGTCGCTGATCCTGATCGATGAAGTGGACAACGCCTATGGCGATACCTACTCGGGAGCTGTCTCCACCCACAGCCTGCTGCCGCGCCTCAGCGTGCGCCAGTGGGGCCTTGCGATCGGCCTGGTCTGCACGCTGTTCGCGCTGGTGCTGCCCATGCACAGCCTCGAGCCCTTCCTGCTGATGCTGAGCTCGGTGTTCGTTCCGCTGTTCGGCGTGATTCTCGGCCGCCTGGCGGGCCTGGGCGAAGGCACGCAGCAATTGCTGACCCGGGCGCGCGCCGTGCATGCCGCGCCCGTGGCGATCTGGCTGGCGGGCATCGCGTACTACCACCTGCTGCCACTCATTGCTCCCGTGCTGGGATCGGCCCTGCCCACGCTGGCCCTGTGCTTCGTGCTGACGCGCCTGCTGGTGCCCAGCCCTCGCGGCTGATCCGCTCAGGGCTGTTGGCTCTTCGCGCTGCGGGTGGCGCTGCAGTTTCCTCTCATGTGAACATCGGGGCGATCAGGGCAATTGGAGTAAATGAGCGGGAACTTTGCACGGCGCATGCCATCCCTCTGACTGGCCCTCCCTCTCGGGGGGCTTTCAATGTCAGACCAACACAAGGAGATTTCCCGCAGTGCCTGGAACCGCCACATCCCGCATCACCGCCCGCTTTCTTTCCAACCGCGCAGCCGCCGCCTGCCTTCTCGGCGTGAGCCTGCTGGCCGGTGCCGCTGCCGCGCAGGCACGCGAGTTCGTCAGCATCAAGGGCCAGACGGTCAACGTGCGCGAGCAGGCCAATACGCGCTCCGCAACGCTGTGGGAGCTGGGCTCGGGTTATCCGCTGCAGGTGCAGCAGAAGAAGGGGCAGTGGCTCAAGGTGCGCGATTACGAGGCCACGCTGGGCTGGGTGTATGCCCCGCTCACGCACAAGACCCCGCACCGCATCGTGACCGCGCGCACGGCCAACCTGCGCGCGGCGCCGAACACCCGATCCAAGGTGGTGGGCAAGCTCCAGCAGAATGAAATCGTGCGCACGGTCGGGAACTCGGGCACCTGGGCGCAGGTGCAGACCGAGGGCGGCCGCAAGGGCTGGGTGGCGAAGAACCTGACCTGGGGCTGGTGACCTGGTTCAGCCCAGCACGACCTGCGCCACCGGCGCAAAGCCGTGGTTGAGCGGGCCGTGGCCGCGGCCCGTGTGCACGTCGGCACCCGCCTCGATGGCTCCCAGGATGTAGGCACGCGCCTTCTCCACGGCCCGGGGCAGCGGCTCGCCCAGCGCAAGCTGCGAAGCAATGGCCGAGGACAGCGTACAACCCGTGCCATGTCCGTTGTGCGTGGCGATGCGCCTGGACTCGAGCCGCTTGTGCTCGCCCGTGGCCAGCGCCAGCACATCCACCACCCAGTCCCCAGGCAGGTGGCCGCCCTTGAGCAACGCGGCGCGCGCACCCAGCGCCAGCAGCGCGTCGGCTGCTTCGTCGAGATCGCCCTCGCCCGATATCCTGCGGCCCAGCAGCCAGCCTGCCTCGTCGAGATTGGGTGTGATCACCTCGGCCAGGGGAAAGAGCTCCTTGACCAGCGCGGCCTCGGTCTCCTGCGCGATCAAGCGGTCGCCGCTCGTGGCGACCATCACGGGGTCAAGCACCACATGGGGCAATGCAAACCGGCGGATCGCGTCGGCCACCACCTGCACCACCTCGGGGGATGCGAGCATGCCAATCTTGACCGCGTCCACGCCGATGTCCTCGACCACTGCGTCGATCTGCGCCTTCAGCATTTCGGGCGGAATGCCGTGGATGCCGCGCACGCCCTGCGTGTTCTGCGCCGTGATCGCGGTGATGGCCGTCATGCCATAGCAGCCCAGCGCACTGAAGGTCTTGAGGTCGGCCTGGATGCCAGCGCCGCCGCCGCTGTCGGAGCCGGCGATGGAAAGCACCCGCGCGTAGCGGCGCATCCCCTGCGGTGTCTGTTGTTCGTTGCTCATGGCAAAAATTATCGTTGATTCCGGGTGCTCGCCCCGGTGCGACCTTCAACGCAGAAAATCGATAAGGGCAACCGATATAACGCGAAGGACATGGATCGGTTCCCTGTCAGCGCGCCCGTCATTGTGTTGTAATCTCCCCTCGGACGAAACAGGGGTGCCGCACCGCCTTCGAACAGACGGGCGTGCGGCTGAGATCACACCCTGGGGCCCAACGGCCCCGCTACCCGATCCAGATCATGCTGGCGTGGGGAGTTTCTGCATTGCGGCACCGGCGTGTTTTGTCCTTTTGTTGCCTCTCGAGCTGGAATAGGACACATGCTGCCATCGCACAATCAATCCACGATCACCATCCTGGGCGCGGGCCTGATGGGCCGCCTGCTGGCCGTCGAGCTGGCCCGCAAGGGTCATGCCGTCGAGGTGTTCGAGGCGCAGGGTCCCGACGCCCAAGGTGCCGCCGCGCGCGTGGCCGCAGCCATGCTGGCACCCCTGGCCGAATCCGCCGTCACCGAACCCGGCGTGGTGCGCATGGGCCACTATGCGCTGCCGCGCTGGCAGCAGCTGATCGCGCGGTTGCCGCGCCCCGTCTTCTTCCAGCAGAACGGCACGCTGATCCTCTGGCACCGCCTCGACGCGGGCGAGGCCAGCCGCTTCCAGCACAAGCTCACGCAGACCCAGAAGCTCATTCCCGACCTCGCGCCGCTGCAGATGCTGGGCGGGGCGCAGGTGGACGCACTCGAGCCCTCGGTGGCCTCGCGCTTTGCGCAGGGCATGTACCTGCCGGGCGAAGGCCAGCTCGACAACCGCCAGCTGCTGGCGGCTCTCGAAGCCGCGATGCAGGAGCTTGGCGTGAAGGTGCACTGGAACACTCCCCGCGCCACTGAGGACTTCGCCCCCGGTGGCACGGGCCAGCCCGACCTCGTGCTTGACTGCCGCGGCCTGGGCGCCAAGCCCCAATGGAATACGTTGCGCGGCGTGCGCGGCGAGGTGGTCCGCCTGCATGCGCCCGAAGTCACGCTCGAGCGCCCCACGCGCCTGGTGCATCCGCGCTACCCGATCTACATCGCGCCCAAGGAGGACCACACCTTCGTGATCGGTGCCACCGAGATCGAGTCGGACGACATGTCCCCCGCCAGCGTGCGCTCCACGCTGGAGCTGCTCTCGGCCGCTTATGCCGTACATTCTGGCTTTGCCGAAGCGCGCATCGTCGAGATCGCCACGCAGTGCCGCCCCACCCTGCCCGACAACCTGCCCGCCGTGCGCAGCGTGCGCAGGAACGTGCTCGAGGTGAACGGTCTGTACCGCCACGGTTTCATGATCGCCCCCGCCATGCTGGACGTGGTGATGGAAGTGCTCGAAACCGGACAATCCGCGCTCGCTCCCTGTTTTGATCTTTCCGTGCAGCTCGCCTGACGCGCTGCCTCCTTGCCATGAACGTGACCGTAAACCAGAAAGACATTGCCCTGCCGGATAACGCCACCGTCGCCGACCTCGTGGCGCAGATGCAGGCCAGGCCGCCGTTCGCCGTTGCCGTGAACCTGCAATTCGTGCCCAACACCCGCTACGCCCAGCACGCGCTTGCGGCCGGCGACGCGGTCGAGATCATCTCGCCCGTCACGGGCGGCTAGTCGTCCATGCGCTCCCTGCACCCTCGCACCGAACCGGCCGAGCAACAACGCTGAACCCACCATGTCGAACCCATCCCACTCTCTCGATTCCACCGACGGCAACGACCCGTTCGTGCTGTATGGACAAACCCTGCAAAGCCGCCTGCTGCTGGGCACGGCGCGCTATCCATCGCCCGCCGTGCTGCAGGCCGCCGTCGCCCGTGCGCGGCCCGGCATGGTGACCGCCTCGCTGCGCCGCCAGGGCAGCAACGCGGCCGAAACCGGCAGCAGCTTCTGGGAGCTGCTGCGCGGCCTGAACGTGCCGGTGCTGCCCAACACCGCCGGCTGCCACAGCATGCAGGAAGCCATCACCACCGCGCACATGGCGCGCGAAGTGTTTGGCACGAACTGGATCAAGCTCGAGCTCATCGGCGACGACTACACGCTGCAGCCCGATACGCTGAACCTGGTCCAGGCCGCGGAACAGCTGGTGCGTGACGGCTTCTGGGTTCTGCCCTACTGCACCGAGGACCTGGTCGTGTGCCAGCGCCTGGTCGACGTGGGCTGCCAGGCCATCATGCCGTGGGCCGCTCCCATCGGCACGGGCCGCGGCCCTATCAATCCGTATGCGCTGCAGATGCTGCGCGAGCGCCTCGACGTGCCGATGCTGGTCGATGCCGGCCTCGGCCTGCCGTCGCATGCCTGCCAGGTGATGGAATGGGGCTACGACGGCGTCCTGCTGAACACCGCGGTGGCATTGGCCACCGATCCGGTCGCCATGGCCGGTGCGTTCGCCGACGCGGTCTCGGCCGGCCGGGCCGCGCGCACTGCCGGTGCCATGACGCCCCAGGAATCCGCCCAGCCCAGCACCCCCGTGCTGGGCACTCCTTTCTGGCACCACAACAATGGCTGACAACACCCCATCCACCCCTGCGGCCATGCAGCAGGCGATTCTGGAGCACCATGCCGGCGCATTCGCCGACTTCCCTGCCCAGCCAGTGCCCGCCGCCGCATCCACCTCCACATCGGCGCCAAGTAACGATCCCGTGTATCTCGCGGCACTGGCTGCGTGCTCGCAACTGGGTTTCATCGCCCACGATGCCGATTGCGTCGCCACCGCCTGGCTGGCACAGACACGGCGCACCGGCCGTTTCGACGCCGCCTGCTGGCCCGAGGAGCCCGAAGACTTCGGCCTGCAGCCCATGCCGCACGCACGGCCCTTCGCGGCCTGCCCGAAGGCGCTGGGCCTCTATGCCGTCCTGCCCGATGCCGCATGGGTGGGTCGCATGGCGCGCGCCGGCGTGCCCACGGTGCAATTGCGCTTCAAGTCACAGGATGCCGCGGCCATCGAGGCCGAGGTGAAGGCCGCTGTCGATGCGGTGCGTGGCACCGGCGCCCATCTGTACATCAACGACCACTGGCGCATCGCGATCGCAGCGGGGTCCTATGGCGTGCACCTCGGACAGGAAGACCTCGACGCGCTCAGGCAGGAAGAGATCGACACGCTGCGCGACTCCGGGGTCCGCCTGGGCGTCAGCACCCACGGCTATGCCGAAATGGTGCGCGCCGACGCGGTCGCCCCAAGCTACATTGCCATGGGAGCAGTGTTTCCCACCACGCTCAAGAAGATGGCCACCGTGCCACAAGGCGTGGCCCGGCTCGAGCGCTATGCGCGGCTGATGCGCAACTACCCGCAGGTGGCCATCGGCGGCATCGGAATCGAACAGTTCCCGCAGATCCTGGCCACCGGTGTCGGCTCGATCGCCGTGGTACGTGCCGTGGTCAATGCCGACGATCCCGAAGCGGCTGCCGGACAGATGATGCGCGCCATGAGCTGATGACGGCGGCCCGGCGTCCAGGGTTTGGCGCATGGGCTCCGCCAGCCGCCATAATCGCGGCATGAGCAGCAGCACCATCACTTTTTCTCGGGTCGGTCTGGTTGGCACGGGTGCCATGGGCCGGGGTATCGCACAGATCGCCGCGCAGGCGGGCAGCAAGGTGTGCCTTTTCGACACCCTTCCGGAGGCCGCCGTGTCCGCCAAAAGGCAGATCGAGCAGCAATGGCAGAAGCTGTCCGAGAAGGGCAAGGTCGCTCCCGCCGACGTGGAGCGCTGGTCTGCCCTGCTCACGCCCATCGCGTCGCTGAATGAGCTGTCGGACTGTGACCTGGTGGTCGAAGCCATCGTCGAGCGCCTCGACGTCAAGCGCGAATTGTTCGCACAGCTCGAGAACATCGTCGCCAGCACCGCCGTGCTGGCCACCAACACTTCTTCGCTCTCCGTCACGGCCATCGGTGCCGGACTCAAGAGCGCACACCGCCTTGCCGGCTACCACTTCTTCAACCCGGTACCCCTCATGAAGGTCGTGGAGGTGATCGCCGGCCTGAAGACCGATGCGGCCACCTGCGAGAGGCTCACCGCCTACAGCCGCGAGATGGGCCACACGCCGGTCAGCGCCAAGGACACGCCCGGCTTCATCGTGAACCACGCGGGGCGCGGCTACGGAACCGAGGCGCTGCGCATCCTCTCCGAAGGCGTGGCCGACATCGCCACCATCGACCGCATCCTGCGCGATCAGGTCGGCTTCAAGCTCGGCCCCTTCGAGCTGATGGACCTGACCGGCCTTGACGTCTCGCAGCCCGTCATGGAGTCGATCTACCACCAGTATTACGAAGAGCCGCGCTTCCGCCCCAACGTGATCGCCGCCCAGCGCCTGGCCGGCGGAGTGCTGGGCCGCAAGACCGGCGAAGGCTTCTATCGCTACGACAACGGCGTGCAGCAGGTGGCCGGGGAAGCGCCCGTGCCGCAGGTGGCCTCCATTCCCCCGGTCTGGGTATCGACCCGTGCCGTCCGTCGCCAGGAAATCTTCCAGTTACTCCAGGACCTGGGCGCGAAGATCGAGACCGGCCAGTCGCCGTCCGCCGAGGCGCTGACCCTGGTGGCGCCACTGGGCTTCGACATCACCACCGTCGCGGTGGTCGAGCGCCTCGACCCCGCACGCACCATCGGCATCGACATGCTGGTGGAGGATGCCGCCACGCGGCGGCGCGTGCTGGCCACCAATCCCGCGACGCGTGCCGATTACCGCGATGCTGCCCATGCCCTGTTCGCCCGCGATGGCAAGGCCGTATCGGTGATCCGTGACAGCGGCGGCTTCGTGACGCAACGCGTGGTGGCCACCATCGTCAACATCGCCAGCGATATCTGCCAGCAGGACATCTGCTCACCCAAGGATCTCGAAACCGCCGTCACGCTGGGCCTGGGCTACCCGCTCGGCCCGCTCGCCATGGGCAACCGCTGGGGGCCGACCAACATCCTGGAGGTGCTGTTCAACATGCAGACCGTGTACGGCGACACCCGCTATCGTCCCAGCCCGTGGCTGCGCCGACGCGGCGCCATCGGCCTGAGCCTGATGCACGAAGAAGAATGATGCGCGCGGCATAGCCGCCGCCCGACCAACGAGACAAACACGCCGCCATGCCCGCCCAACTGAAAAGTGCAAGCCACGATCACACGCTGGTCCTCACCATCAGCAATCCGCAATCGCGCAATGCGCTGGATCCGGACATCTACGCCGCGGGCGTGGAAGCGCTCAACGGAGCGGAACGCAATCGCGACATCCGCAGCGTCATCATCACCGGAGCGAACGGCATGTTCAGCTCCGGCGGCAACCTGCATCGCCTGCAGGCCCGCAGGCAGGAAAGCGCGGAGGAGCAGGCACGCGGCGTGAATGCGCTGCACGGCTGGATCGACACGATCCGCAACTTCCCCAAGCCGGTGATCGCCGCCGTGGAAGGGCCCGCCGCGGGGGCGGGCTTCTCGCTGGCGCTGGCGTGCGACTTCATCGTCGCGTCGCGCGATGCCGTGTTCGTCATGGCGTACGCGCGCGTGGGCCTATCGCCGGACGGCGGGGGCACCTGGAGCCTGGCCAACACGCTGCCACGCCAGCTCGCGATGGAGATCCTGATGGGGGCGGACAAGGTGGACGTGCAGCGCCTGCACACGCTCGGCGTGATCAACCGCCTGTCGCAACCCGGCCAGGCCCTCGATGATGCCCTGACCTTCGCGGCCACGCTCAACCAGCGCGCGCCCAATGCGCTCGCGAGCATCAAGGAGCTGGTCGGCGAGGCGTCCGGCCACGGGCTGCACCGGCACCTCGACCTGGAACGCGACCAGTTCGTTCGCAATCTCTCGCACGCCAACTCCGGCGAAGGCATCACCGCCTTCTTCGAGAAACGCACACCGCGATACCAGTGAAAGGGCATGGGAGACGAGGTATCGGAGACAATAGGTAGGACAGGAAGCAAAGGCGACAGCATCCTGCGGGCACCGGTCGCCCGCGCGACAGCCGCCGCTCTGTCAGTCACCCAAAAGACAGCATATGGACGAGCCGATTCTTAGCATAGAAGAACGTGAAGCGATCAATGGTGGTCGCTGGTTTTCATCGTTGTCGCCCTCGTTGCGGCACGACATTCTTCGATGTGCTTACGTCAAACGATTTCGCGATGGAGGACTGATCTGCGCCCGGGGCGACCCGCCGGACGAATGGATTGCCTGCGCGCGAGGCGCGGTGCGCGTGAGCTCGACATCGATCTCCGGCAAGCAGATCACGCTGACCTACGTGGAGCCCGGCATCTGGTTCGGCGACGTGGCCATGTTCGATGGGGATCGCCGCACGCACGATGCCTATGCGCATGGCGACTCGACCATCCTGTGTGTGGCACGCGCCGACTTCAAGAAGATTCTCTCGCAGCACGCCGAGCTCTACGACGCCCTGCTCCAGCTGCAGTCGCGGCGCATCCGCCAGCTCTTCGGGCTGGTGGAAGACCTCAACACGCTGCCGCTGCGCTCGCGCCTGGCCAAGCAACTGCTGCACCTGGCCCGCAGCTATGGCGTGCCCAGCCTTGCGGACGGGGACGAGATCCGCATCGGCCTGCAACTCGCGCAGGAGGAACTGGCGCAGCTGCTCGGTGCCTCGCGCCAGCGCGTGAACCAGGAACTCAAGGCCATGGAACGCGAAGATGCGATCCGCATCGAAGCAGGCGGACTGGTCCTGCGCGACCGCTCCAGGCTGATGCACATCGCCGAAGCGAACAACTGAGCTTCACGGACGGCTCCGCGCGACGGCCAGCCCCCGCTTTCACACACATCTTCTTCAGGCCTCTCCTCTCCCGCACCTCTCCCGTGCCCGGGCAAGGAGAGGCTTTGCCGTGCCCGCGCGCAACACCTCCAAGGAGCCAAGCCACATGAGCCAGTTTGATGCGTTCGTCGGCACCCGGCCGGTCACCGACCGCCATGCTTTCGACATCCAGGCACTCGCCGACTGGATGGATCGTCATGTCGATGGCTTCGCCGGGCCGCTGACGGTCGAGATGTTCAAGGGCGGACAATCCAACCCCACCTACCGGCTGCTCACTCCCGCATGCAGCTATGTGATGCGGTCCAAGCCCGGTCCGGCGGCCAAGCTGCTGCCCTCGGCGCATGCCATCGAACGCGAACACGCCGTCATGGGTGCGCTTGCCGGCACCGATGTCCCCGTGCCGCAGATGCTCGCCGTGTGCGAGGACGAATCGGTCATCGGGCGGGCCTTCTACATCATGGAATACAAGGAGGGCCGCGTCCTGTGGGACCAGTCGCTGCCCGGCATGTCCGCCGCGCAGCGCGCCGCCATCTACGACGAGATGAACCGTGTCATCGCCGCGCTGCACAGCGTGGACTTCGCCGCACGGGGCCTCTCGGAATTCGGCAGGCCCGGCAACTACTTCGAGCGCCAGATCGCGCGCTGGAGCAAGCAATACCTGGCCTCCGTCACGCAGCCGATTCCCGAGATGGAGCGCCTCATGCAGTGGTTGCCTGCGCACATGCCGGCCAGCGCGCGCGACGAGCGGCTGGTGTCCATCGTGCATGGCGACTACCGCCTGGACAACCTGATGTTCCATCCCACGGAGCCGCGCGTCGTCGCGGTGCTCGACTGGGAACTGTCCACGCTGGGCCATCCGCTGGCGGACTTCAGCTACCACTGCATGTCCTGGCACATTCCGCACGAACTCTCCCGGGGCATCGGCGGACTGGACCTGGCGGCACTCGGCATCCCCGACGAGGACAGCTACATCACGCGCTACTGCGAACGCACCGGCATCGCCCGCTTCTGCGAGGAGCATGGCATCACCACGCGCGAGGCATTGCGCGCCGACTGGCCCTGGTACCTGGCCTACAACATGTTCCGCATCGCCGCCATCCTGCAGGGCATCGCCAAGCGCGTGGAGGCCGGAACGGCCGCGAGTGCGCAGGCACGTGCGATGGGGGCACAGGCCCTGCCGATCGCACAGCTTGCGTGGTCGGTGGCCGAGCAGTTCGACCACAGGCCACGCTGACCGGATCGACGACAACCCGCGGCATGGCGCCGCAGCAGAGGAGGATTTCATGGACTTCGACTATTCGCCCAAGACCAAGGCGCTGCAGGCACGCGTGCTGCAGTTCATGGACGAGCACATCTACCCCGCCGAAGCCGAATACGCGCGCGAGCTCGCGGCCCATACCGCCGCCGGCAGGCGCTGGACTCCGCTGCCGGTGATCGAACGTCTCAAGCAGCAGGCGCGGGAGGCCGGCCTGTGGAACCTGTTCCTTCCGCAGGACACCGCCGAGATTGCGGGCTACCAGGGCGCGGGACTGACCAACCAGGAATACGCCCCGCTCTCCGAGATCATGGGCCGCGTGCCCTGGGCGAGCGAGGTGTTCAACTGCTCCGCGCCTGACACCGGCAACATGGAGACCATCGCGCGCTACGGCAGCGAGGAATTGAAGGCCCGCTGGCTCAAGCCCCTGCTCGAAGGCGAGATCCGCTCCGCCTTCGCGATGACGGAACCCGAGGTGGCATCGTCCGACGCCACCAACATCTGCACGCGCATCACGCGCGATGGCGACGACTATGTCATCAACGGCCACAAGTGGTGGATCTCGGGTGCGGCCGACCCACGCTGCAAGGTCTTCATCGTCATGGGCAAGACCGATCCCGAAGCACCCAGGCACTCCCAGCAGAGCATGATCGTGGTGCCGGCCGACACCCCGGGCATCCGGATCGTGCGCCCCCTCACGGTGTTCGGATACGACGATGCCCCGCACGGCCACGTCGAGATGTTCTTCGAGAACGTGCGCGTGCCGGCCAGCAACATCCTGCTCGGCGAAGGCCGTGGCTTCGAGATCGCCCAGGGCCGCCTCGGCCCGGGACGCATCCACCACTGCATGCGTACCATCGGGCTGGCAGAACGCGCGCTCGAACTGATGTGCAAGCGCACGAGCGAGCGCGTGGCCTTCGGCAAGCCGATCGCTGCGCAGACCGTCACGCAGGAGCGCATCGCCGAGGCACGCTGCAAGATCGACATGGCGCGGCTGCTCACGCTCAAGGCGGCATGGCTCATGGACACCGCGGGCAACAAGGTCGCCCGCACCGAGATCGCAATGATCAAGGTGGTCGCGCCGAAGATGGCCTGCGAAGTCATCGACTGGGCCATCCAGGCCCACGGCGGCGGCGGCATGAGCGATGATTTCCCGCTTGCCTATGCCTACACGCTGGTGCGCACACTGCGCTTTGCCGATGGCCCGGACGAAGTGCACCGCAATGCCATCGCGAAATGGGAGCTGGGCAAGCACGGCAGCTACGGCCGCCACGCGGAGACACCGGTCACGCGCGGCAGCTGATACGGCGGTAGCGCCGCAGAGGCCGTTTGCAGTCACAATGCACGGCCATGCCCATCGACACGCCCCAGCTTCTCGATACCGCGCGCCAGATCATCGAAATTTCGGCGACCATCGCGTTCGCGCTTTCGGGCGTGCTCAAGGCGGCGCATAAGAAGCTGGACGTCGTGGGGGTCTGCGTGCTGGCCTTCATCGCAGCCTTCGGGGGCGGCACGCTGCGCGACCTGCTGCTGGACAACCGCCCGTTCTTCTGGGCCAGCCATGACTACCTGGTCTGGGCCGTCCTGTTCATGAGCCTGCTGGCCATCAGTTTCTTGCGGCGCAAGCACTTTCAGATCACCGAGCGCGCCATGCTCTGGCCCGACATGCTGGGACTGGGACTCTTCACCGCGGTCGGCGTGGACCTTGCCGCTGAGCTGGGCATGTCTCCGCTGATCAGCGTGATGATGGGCGTGGTGACCGGCGTGTTCGGCGGCGTGCTGCGCGACGTGCTCTGCGGCGAGATCCCGCAGGCCTTCAGGGATCACCAGCCCTATGCCGTCTGCGCCTTCGCGGGAGGCGGTGCCGATCTGCTGCTGCGGCAATTCGACGCGGTGCACGAGACCGCCCCGCTGCTCGCGTGCGTGGTGGTCACGGCAGGGTTGCGTGCGCTGGCGATGTGGCGGCAGTGGCGCATTCCCTCCTGGCGCATGGAGGATTGAGGGCCGCCGCTCACAGCGGCTGCACCCTGGAGAGGTCGGGCTGGTCCAGCCACTCGGAGAATTCCTCCGCCAGCCCGTAGGTCGCACGGATGCGCAATCAAGGCACGTTGCTGCGTCATTCGTCGTCCTGGCTGGGCTTCCAGTTGATCGGGTCCTGCTGCAGCACGGTATCGATGTCGAGGCCCAGCGTCATGCCGACCTCCCCCGGATAGGTCACCGCCAATTCGCGCTCGTTGAGCTGGGCTTCACGCGCGCGCGAACGCCAGACCGCCAAGTGCAGCACGGCGGCGAGCGGCTCGTACGAGTCGTTGTCGAGCGGATTGGCCTGGTAGCACAGCGCCTCCACCAGAATCTGCGGAAGCTGCCAGCGCTTGACGAGGCCGGCACCCACCTGCGCATAGCTGAAGCCGAACAGCCGGGTTTCGAATTCAGCGCGCGTCAGCGCGAACGTGCCGCTGAGCGCATTGAGGCTGTGGATCCGGTCGGCCTCGCTGCGGTGGATCACCAGTTCGCCCACCGCATGCAGCAGGCCCGCCGTATAGGCGACCATGGGGTTGAGATAGACAATGCCCGCAAGCGAGCGTGCAAGGCGCGCGGTATTGAGGCTGTAGCGCCAGAACTGCTGCAGGTTCATTCCCGGAACCGCACGCGATGCCGTGCCCACGGGCGCCGCGGTCACCACTTCGCGCAATACCGGAAGAGGCAGCAGTGCCAGTGCCTCGGGCACACCGAACACCATGCGGTGGGCACCGTGGCGCGCATCGTTCGCCTTCTGCAGAAGTATCGAGGTCAGCCCCGGGTCGCTGCCGAACAACTGGCTCAACCGTGCCATCTGCGGCTGCGGCGCGACCAGCTCGCTCATCAGGAGCGCCACCGTGCGCGGAAGACTTGGCACTACCAGCGATTGATCCTGCATCTCGGGAACCGACACCCAACCTCCTCCCATTCATATGGATGGGGTCGATTATCCACAGCGGTGCTCACCTCAACGGGAATTTCTCACAGGTGTTCACAAGATGCAACGCCCTTGCACCTGCCTCCCCGTGCAGGGGCAATGACCGTGAAATAAGCCCCAAGCGAAGTTGAAGGCGGGTAAAGAGGTTCTGACTGCGTGCGGTCTGCTATGAGGTGGGGCTGGTTCGGCTTCTGCTTTCTATGTTTGAGGGTGGAGGCCGGGACTGCCCCCGGCGGGGCAGTAACTTTTTGGTCTTGCCCAAAAAGTCACCAAAAATGCGCTTTGAATGCGGGGGCACGCGGTAAAACTCACTTCGCGCTGCGCGCTCCGCTCAGACAGCCACCGCGAGTCAGTTGGGAAGAAGTGTGTACGGCACATTGCTTCGCTCGTGCCGGGCTCGCCCGACTTCGGGCGAGCTGACTGCACCCACTTTGAACCGCTGGGGTGAATTGTTCACTGAGCATCTCGCGAAGTCGCGAGATGCCAAAGCACGAGCGCAGCGACGTGCCGAATGCCCCTCCCCCTAATCTGACTCACGGCGGCTGTCTGAACGGAGTGACGAAGGAACGAAGAGAGTTCTGCCGTGGGTATTGAAACGCCTTTTTGGTGACTTTTTGCGCGCGCAAAAAGTGACTGCCCCGCCGGGGGCACTCCCGGCCTCTGTCCTAAAAAAGACCTTGGGAACAAAAAGCCGCCCCGAGCGCAATGGAAGGCTTTGTTCCATTCCGCCCCAGAGCGTGCTTGCGATCTCAGCGTTTGATCTGCTGCAGTTTTGCAAAGGCCGAGGCCATCGCCGACTGCGGTGCAGGATCGTTGCGGCGCTGGGGTTGAGCGTAGCCACGGCCGGCACCTTCAAAGCGGTTGTCGCGCGGACCGTCACGGCGCGCGGGCGCGGCGTCGAGCTTCATGGTCAGGCTGATGCGGCTGCGCGAGACGTCGACCTCGAGCACCTTCACCTTGACGATGTCGCCCGTCTTGACGACTTCGCGTGCATCGTTCACGAATTTGTGGCTCAGCTGGCTCACATGCACCAGGCCGTCCTGGTGCACGCCCAGGTCGACGAATGCGCCGAACTGCGCCACGTTGCTCACGGTGCCCTCGAGGATCATGCCCTCCTTGAGATCCTTGATGTCCTCGACACCCTCGTTGAAGCGCGCCACCTTGAAGTCGGGGCGCGGGTCGCGGCCGGGCTTCTCGAGCTCGCCGAGGATGTCCTTCACCGTGATCACGCCGAACTTCTCGTTGGCGAACAGTTCGGGCTTGAGCGTCTTGAGCATCTCGGCGCGGCCCATGATCTCGCCCACGGGCTTGCCGGTCTTCTCGATGATCTGCTCCACCACGGAGTATGTTTCGGGGTGAACACCGGTCATGTCGAGCGGATTCTCGCCGTCGCGGATGCGCAGGAAGCCTGCAGACTGCTCGAACGTCTTGGCACCCAGGCCGCTCACCTCCATGAGCTGCTTGCGGCTCTTGAATGCGCCGTTGGCTTCGCGCCAGCGCACGACCGACTTGGCCACGCTGGACGACAGGCCCGACACGCGCGAGAGCAGCGGGATGCTGGCGGTGTTCAGGTCGACGCCCACCGAGTTCACGCAGTCCTCGACCACGGCATCGAGCGTGCGTGCGAGCTCGCTCTGGTTCACGTCGTGCTGGTACTGGCCCACGCCGATGCTCTTGGGCTCGATCTTCACAAGCTCCGCGAGCGGATCCTGCAGGCGCCGCGCGATCGAGGCGGCACCGCGCAGGCTCACATCCACGTCGGGCATTTCCTGCGATGCGTATTCGCTGGCGGAGTACACCGAGGCGCCCGCCTCGCTCACCACCACCTTCTCGATATGCCTGTCGGCCTTCGCCGCCATCTTGATCAGGTCGGCAGCCAGCTTGTCGGTTTCCCGACTGGCCGTGCCATTGCCGATGGCGATCAGGTTCACACCGTGCTTTTCCACCAGCTTGGCCAGCGTGTGCAGTGAGCCGTCCCAATCCTTGCGTGGCTCGTGCGGGTACACCGTGGCCGTATCGACCAGCTTGCCCGTGGAATCCACCACCGCCACCTTCACGCCGGTGCGAATGCCCGGGTCGAGGCCCATCACCGTGCGCGAGCCGGCCGGCGCCGCCAGCAGCAGGTCGCGCAGGTTGTCGGCGAACACCTTGATCGCCACCTTCTCGGCGTCCTCGCGCAGGCGCGAGAACAGGTCGCGCTCGGTGGAGAGGCTCAGCTTCACACGCCAGGTCCAGGCGACGCACTTGCGGATCAGGTCATCCGACTTGCGCGCCGAGTGGCTCCACTGCAGGTGGTTGGCGATGCGGCCCTCCGCGATGCTCGGCTTGCCCGGTTCCGGCTCGACCGGCAGCACCAGCTTGGCTTCGAGGATCTCGAGTGCACGGCCGCGGAACACGGCCAGCGCCCGGTGCGAAGGCACGCGGCCGATGGGCTCGTCATATTCAAAGTAGTCGCGGAACTTCGCGACCTCAGGATCGTTCTCGTTCTTGGATTCGACCTTCTTGCTGCGCAGCAGCCCCTCGGACCACAGCCACTCGCGCATGGCCTGGACCAGGACCGCGTCCTCGGCCCAGCGCTCCGAGAGGATGTCGCGCACGCCGTCCAGCACGGCGAACGTGGTCGAGAAATCGGCACCGGGTTTGCCATCGGGCAGCACCTCGGGCTCGCGCAGGAACGCCTGGGCCTCCTCGTGCGGATCCAGCGCGGGATCGGCGAATAGCTTGTCGGCCAGCGGCTCGATGCCGAACTCCTTGGCAATCTGCCCCTTGGTGCGACGCTTCTGCTTGAACGGCAGATAGATGTCTTCCAGTTCCTGCTTGGTGGGCGCGGCAGCGATCGCTGCACGCAGTGCGTCGGTCAGCTTGCCCTGCTCGTCGATCGCCTTGAGCACGGCGGCACGGCGGTCGTCCAGTTCGCGCAGGTACGAGAGGCGGGCTTCGAGCTCCCGCAACTGGATGTCGTCCAGGCCTCCCGTCACTTCCTTGCGGTAGCGGGCGATGAAAGGGACAGTGGCCCCTCCATCCAGCAGCTCGACGGCTGCACGCACCTGGGATTCTGAAATTTTGATTTCTGCGGCCAACTGCCGAATGATCTGCTGCATGAACTCACTGGCTCGCCAAGGCGGCGATTCAACTTACGCGAAGCGGCAGAGTTTGCCACACGTGGGCCGGGCGCCCGGGCGGGCGAATGTCAGAAATCGTACATCCCGCGCCGCACATCGCTGTATAAGCCTGCATCCGGCACCGCCACACGGTATTTCGGCTGTAATACGATGGAGCGCACCCGAACGACGAACGAATCCAGGAATCCGGTCCTGCTCCCCCTTTTTGCACACCATGAGCTCCGCGCCCTTTCCCATCCGCACAGAATGCCCACCGGGCGCGTGTGTCTGCGGCAGGGACGCCTTGTTGCAGTCGCCCGGGGCCGACCTGCGCATTCTGCGGCTCACCCGCGAGGAGGAAAAGCGGCTGGTGCAGCGGCTTGAGAACCTGGCGTCGCTCGATGACCTGCGCCACCTGCAGGACCTGCTGCGGCGGCAACTGGGCATCGAACTGACGATCAGCCTCGGGCCCCACGAGGTGCGCAGCCTGCGCGGCATCGCCATCCTCGTGAACGAACAGCCCGGCCTGTGCAAGAAGACACGCCAGAACATTCCCGCAGCCATCAAGAAGAGCATGGAGCTACATCCCGAAATCGCCTACGACCTGCTCGATGAAGGCGGTCTGTTTGCATAAGTTAGTCAATGAGTAGTCAGCCCATGAACAAGGAAATCAGCGAGGACGTGCAGGACGAACCCGTGCAGGACGATCTTTTCGGCGCGCCGCCCACGCCTCCGTCCCGGCCGACGGCGAAATCGCTGGTATCCGCTGCAGACGAGGCAGACGCCAACCCGGATTCGGTCGATGACAAGACCTCTTCAAAGCCCTCGCGCCGCGCCGGACTGCAACCCTTCGACTGGAAGCCAGAGCTACGGGCACTGGGTGCCGCACTGCCTCCCAACGTGCGCCTGGGCACATCATCATGGAGCTACCCCGGGTGGACGGGCCTCGTGTGGGAATCGAGCGCTTCGGAGCAGACACTCTCGCGCAAGGGATTGCCGGTCTATTCACAGCATCCGCTGCTGCGCACCGTGAGCATCGACCGCAGCTTCTACCGCCCGCTGACGGCCAGTGACTACGCACGGTATGCGGCGCAGGTTCCACCCGAATTCCGCTTCATGGTGAAGGCCCCCAGCCTGATCACCGATGCGCTGGTGCGCAGCGACGACGGACGCGGCAAGGAGCCCAATCCCGCGTTCCTGAGCCCCGAACTGGCACTGCAGGAATTCGTGGCCCCGGCGCTCGAAGGCCTGGGCCGCACCCTGGGCGCGCTGGTCTTCCAGCTCTCGCCGCTGCCCTGGAACATGCTCGAACGCCTGCCCGAAACCATCGAGCGGCTGGGCCGCATGCTGAGCGCCCTGCCCACCCTTGCGCCGCTGGCGCCGGACGGCGTGATCGCCGTCGAGGTGCGCGACCCGCAATGGCTGGCGCCCGACATGCTGCCGCTGTTCGCCAGCGCCCTGCGCGAAGGCCATGCCACCTACTGCGTGGGCCTGCATGCCAAGATGCCGCCGCTCTCGGAACAGCTGAAACTGCTGCGCAAGCTCTGGCCCGGTCCGCTCGTATGCCGCTGGAACCTTCACCCCATCCACGGCCCCTACGGCTATGCAGATGCGGAAAAGCTCTATTCGCCCTATGACCGCATCCACCATCCCGAGCCCGAGCTGCACGCGGAACTCGCCCGGCTGATCCAGACCTTCGCATCGCACGGCCAGAACGTCTACGTGGCGATCAGCAATCATGCGGAAGGCTGCGCGCCTCTGTCGGTACAGTCGCTGGCCACCCGCATCGACGCGCTGCAGCCGCCACGCTGAGGCCGCGCTCCCGTCCAGCTCCACCGCGCCACGGCCCGGCCGGTCTTGACGAGCAGGCACATTGCGAGGAAGCTCCGTTTGCATGGACATCGATTGGAGCCCATCATGTCTTCCACTCCCCTGCCCCGGCCCACGGTTCGCACGGAGTTCCTGAGCGCCGGCAACGCGGCGCGGCTGGTCTCCCGGACCGGCGTGATCGAATGCCTGCGTCGGATGGCCGACGCCATCGAGGCGGACTTCTCCCGCTGGCGGGACTTTGACAAGTCCGCACGCATCGCGGCCCATTCGCCCAGCGGCGTGATCGAGCTGATGCCCGTGGCCGACGCCGATGACTATGCCTTCAAGTACGTCAACGGCCATCCCGTCAACACGCGGCACGGCCTGCCCACCGTGATGGCCTTCGGCGCGCTCGCGGACGTGGCGACCGGAGCCCCGCGCTTCCTGAGCGAGCTCACGCTGACCACGGCCCTGCGCACCGCCGCCACGTCGCTGGTGGCGGCACGGCGGCTTGCAAGGAGCGACAGCACCTGCATGGCGCTCATCGGCAATGGTTCGCAGAGTGAGTTCCAGGCGCTGGCCTTCATCGGCCTGCTTGGAATCAGGGAGTTGCGCCTGTTCGACACCGATCCGGCCGCCACGGCCAAGCTGATGCGCAACATCGCCCCATGGGCGGAGTCCTGTGGCGCGGAGATCAGGGACTGCCCGTCCGTGCATGAAGCGGTGCGCGGCGCGGATGTGGTCACGACCCTCACGGCCCACAAGTCGCGTGCCACGGTCTTCAACGCCAGCATGCTCGCGCCCGGCATGCACATCAATGCCGTTGGCGGCGACTGCCCTGGCAAGACGGAACTCACGGCCGCCGTGCTCAAGCGCAGCTCCGTGTTCGTCGAGTATGAACCGCAGACCCGTATCGAAGGCGAACTGCAGCAGATGCCGCCCGACTTTCCGGTGACCGAACTCTGGGAGGTCATTGCCGGGCATGCGCAAGGCAGGACGTCACACCGTCAGGTCACGCTGTTCGACTCGGTGGGGTTCGCGCTCGAGGATTACTCCGCGCTGCGCACCATGCAGGGGCTGGCGCGCAGCGCGGACCTGCTCGAGACCATCGACCTGATTCCCGAACTGCACGATCCCAAGGACTTGTTCGCCATGGTGCGCAACGCGCAAGAGAACGTGCGGGTCAGTGCCCCGCTGCGCCGTCGCGCTTGATACCGCGCTGGATACGAAGTGTGCTGCAGATGCCGGACAGCACTGCACTGAAAGCGCCCAGACACAGCGCCACGCGCTCCGAGAAACCATCGTGTGCCGGCCAGAGCGCGAAGATCGCCGCCAGCAGGACGGCACCCAGCGTCTGCCCCGTCAGGCGCGCCGAACCCAGCATGCCGCTGGCCGCACCGCTGCGGTTCAACGGTGCCGAGGTCACGATGGTGTGGTTGTTCGGCGACTGGAACAGGCCGAAGCCGGCGCCGCACAATGCCATGCGCCAGGCCACGTTCCAGTCCGCCGGCTGCGATGGCAGCAGGCCAAGCGACAGCAGGCCCAGGGCAAACATGGCCATGCCGATGCCGCCCAGCATGCCATCATGGAAACGCCCTATCAGTCGCCCTGCGATCGGCGCTGCCACCACGGTGGCCAGCGGCCACGCCGTGATCAGCAGGCCTGCCTTCAGGTGGCCGTAGCCCAGCACCTCAAGCAGCAGGTACGGCATGGCCAGAAACCCCAGCATCTGCGCACAGAAAGCACCGATGGACGCTCCCATGGACAGGCGGAACACCGGAATGCGCAACAGGTCGACCGGGAACATGGGCGCGGTCAGGTTCCACTGCCTGCGCACGTACAGGGCCCCCACGATCACGCCCGCCATCAGGAAGACCGCGCCGAGCATGGGCGAGTTGTGCTCGCTGCCGGTACGCACGCCCAATTGCTCGCCGCCCAGGAACAGCAGCGTGAACATGGCAACGTTCAGGATCACGTCGAGAACAGAGAAGCGTGGACCCGCCGTCTCTGCGGGCGGATTGGAGGGCAGCGCACGCTTGCCCAGCCAGAACACGAAAAGGCCCAGCGGCAGGTTGATCGCAAACAGCCACGGCCAGGAGGCCACCGAGAGAATCGCCGCGGCGATCGAAGGGCCCGCCATCGACGACGTGGCCACCACCACGGAATTGAGCGCCATGCCCCGGCCCAGCCCGGCACGCGGATAGGTCAGCCGCACCAGTGCGGCGTTCACGCTCATCACGCCCGCCGCGCCAAGGCCCTGCAGCGCGCGTGCGAAGATCAGCGTCTCGATGCTGCGCGCCAGCATCGCGCCCACGGACGCCAGCGCAAACAGCGCCATGCCCACCAGGTACACGCGTCGATAGCCGAGCTTGTCGCCCAGCGCAGCCAATGGAAGCAACAGCACCAGTGTGGCAAGCTGATAGGCGTTGACCACCCAGACCGCCTGCGCCGCGCTCACCTGCAGCTCGCGTCCGATATCGGGCAAGGCCAGGTTCACGATACTCGAATCCAGCACCGACAGCGCAATGCCAAGGATGATGACCAGCATCGAATAGCGCCGCTGCGGCATCGGCAGGCCATCGGCCTCCACGGGCACTGCCGCATCCATGCGGGCTGCATCGGTCATCCAGTCGTCCTTTATTTTTTTGGAGCAGGTTGGGTGCGCCAGCCGGGAACGGCCACATCCATGCTCAGCAACATGGTTGACGATTCTAGGGAAAACCGTGCACTGCAGCAGGCGCCCGCGAAACAGCCGACTGAACGCCATGGTCTCCCCTGCGCAATCGTTTTTTGCGATGAGAGCGCGCGTGGCCCGCGAGGGAGAGCCTTTGTGGAAAGCCGGGATCAGAACAGCGGCAACGTGCCGCCCGGGCAGGCGCCCTCGATTTCGAGCATGCGCATCTTCTGCATGGCACCGCCGTGAGCGGAGAAGCCGCCCGAGCGGTCTCCTGCCGCAAGAATGCGATGGCACGGCACGATGGGCGCGAAGGGATTGGCGCCCAGTGCCTGCCCTACGGCACGGGACAGGTGCACGTCGCCGAGCTCGCGGGCCAGCTCGCCATAGGTGCGTGTCTGCCCGGGGGCAATCGCCCGGGCCAGGGCATAGACACGGCAGGCGAACTCGGGAACGCCGCGCTGGTCCAGCTGGACCTCGAGCAGGTCAAGCGGTTCGCCCTGCAGTAAGGCCTGCGTTCCACGGATGGCCTTCACGACATCATCGGGAGCATCCGCGCCCAGCAGCATGGGCGGGTCTTCGGGCAGGCCATTCAACCCGCGCAGCAGCCTGGCCAGCGTGCGAGCCGAATCCGGCTCCGGCAATTGCACCGCGCAGATACCTGCATCGGACCACGCCATGCCGCACTCACCTATCGCCGTGGCAAAAAGGCGTGCACCCCTCGGAACAGGACGTTCGAGGCGTTCGGGACGGGCGTCTGGAATGCGTTTCACCTGGCAGCGAGCAACTGGGCACGCAACTGCTCTCGCAGCTGCGGCTTCGCGGCAAAGGGATCGCTGGGATTGCGGGTCTGCAGGATGTCTTCCATGCGGGTCTGCACGGATCCGATCGCCTGCGGATGGCTGTAGATGTAGAACTGGTTGGCGGCCACGGCATCGAACACCTTGCGGGCCACCTCCTGCGCGGTGACCTTGCCGCTCGCAACCGCCTTGTCGAGCATCTGCGCGCCCACTTCCTGGCTGCGCGTGGATTGCGCCTGGTTCAACGCGTCCGGGCGGTTGCGCTCGCTGTGGCCGATACCCGTCGGAACGAAGTACGGGCACAGCACGCTCGCGCCGATCTGGTCGGTGACCAGGCTGAGGTCCTGATAGAGCGTCTCCGACAGCGCCACCACGGCGTGCTTGCTGACGTTGTAGACGCCCATGTTCGGCGTGGCCAGCAGCCCGGCCATGCTGGCCGTGTTGACGATGTGGCCCCGCCAGCCGGCGTCGTTGCGCGCGGCTTCGAGCATCATCGGCGTGAACACGCGCACGCCGTGTGCCACGCCGTGCAGATTGACACCCAGCACCCAGTCCCACTCGCGCGCCGAGGTTTCCCAGACCAGCCCTGCAGCGCCGACGCCTGCGTTGTTGAAGACCAGGTGCGGCGCACCGAAGCGCTCCTGCACGGCCGCGCCCAGCGCGTCCATCTCGGCGGCGCTCGATACGTCCACGCGCCGCGCAAGGACCTCGGCACCCAGCTCCTTCATCTCGGCCTCGGCCGCCGCCAGCGCATCGGACTGCACGTCCACCAGCACCAGTTGCATTCCAAGCCGCGCGCCGATGCGGGCACACTCCAGCCCGAAACCGGAGGCGGCTCCGGTCAGCACAGCCGTCTTGCCTGCAAAATTCTCGATCATCTATGAAGTCTCCGTTGGTCTCGCACACTGGCCATATGAATGTGAATATGAATGTGCAACAGCCTCTCAGCCGGCCGTCGGCGTGAACAGCATTTCCACGTGTGGAATGTCATCTTCCAGGTACTCCTCAGAAACCGTCCTGAACCCGTGCTCGGCATACATGCGCTGCAGATGGGCCTGGGCGCTGATGCGCACCGGCTGGCCCGGGAAAAGCCGCGTCACCTGCCGCATGCCCTCGGCGACAAGCTGCCGCCCGATGCCGTGCCCGCGGATCTCGGGAGCACAGGCCACACGGCCGATCGACGCTTCCTCGTATTTGACGGCCGGCCCGAAAAACCTCAGCGTGGCCAGCAATGCCTGCCCGTGCGGCGAGCCGGGGTCGCGCCCCAGCAAGTGCCAGGCGCGCTTGTCGTATTCGTCGGCGTCCTGGTAGGGCCCCTGCTCCAGGATGAAGACACGGCAGCGCAGCGCCAGCGCATCGTGCAGCTCGTGCACCGTGAGTTCATCAAAGGGCTTGCAGCTCCACTGCATCGAAAGTGTCATGGTCAACCTCCGCGTCTCAATCGGTGGCAACCGGGGCAGCTGAAGCACCCTCGAGCTTGCCGCGCGGCACGTAGCGAAATGTGCCCGACGCCGTCGAGCAGAGCGTGCCATGCGAGTCGTACACGCTGCCCTCCACAAAGGCCAGCGTGCGCGTGCGATGCATGCGGCGGGCCTTGGCGACCAGCGGCCCCTTTGCCGGTGCCATGAACGTGGACTTCATCTCGATGGTGACGATGCCGTGCTCGGGCGTGTCGCTGCGCGCCGCGACGGACAGCGCCACGTCGAGCAGGGTCATGGTGGCACCGCCATGGGTCACGCCGTGCGAATTCAGGTGTTCGGGCTGCGGGGTGTAGTGCAGCTCCGATGTACCGTTTTCCATGTGATGCAGCGTGAAGCCCAGATGCTTCACGAAAGGCACGTCAACTTGAAAGCTCAGCAAGATGTTTCTCCGGATTGATGTCTATCTCCCGGTCGAGCATACCCGCTGGGCCAGGCTGCATGGGCGTCACTTGACTTCCTTGCTTCCTTGTCTTTCAGCCACCCAGGATGGAGCTCACGCCGCCGTCCACCGCCATCCACTGGCCCGTGATGTGCTTGCCCGCGTCGCTGGCCAGCAGCAACGCGAGTCCCTTCAGGTCCTCGTCGTCGCCCAGGCGGCGCAGCGGTGCGCCCGCACACATCTTTTCCTCGCCGATCGTGTCGATCAGCACGGTGGCCATCCTGGTGCGGAAGAACCCCGGGCAGATGGTGTTCACCCGCACTCCGCTCGGACCCCATTCGCCGGCCAGCGCACGCGTGAAATTGAGCACCGCCCCCTTGGAGGTGTTGTAGGCAATGGTCTTCATCTCGGTGGGATTGCCGCCCAGTGCAGCGATGGATGCCAGATTGATGATGCTTCCCTTGCCGCGCGGCAACATGCTGCGCTTGCCCACTTCCTGGCTGAGCAGGAAATAGCCACGGACATTCAGGTTCATCACCTTGTCCCATGCAGCAACGGGATGGTCCTCGGCTGGCGCTCCCCAGGTGGCCCCTGCGTTGTTGACCAGGATGTCGATGTCACCCATGCGCTCGAGCGTCTCGCTCACCAGCCGACGGATGTCGCCCTCATCGGCACAGTCGGCTGCGATCCAGCGCGCATCGATGCCCCTGGCCTGCAGATGCGCCGCGGCCTCCTCCAGATCCGATGCCTTGCGCGATGTGAGCATGATGCGGGCACCTGCCTCGCCCAGCGCCTCGGCCATCTGCAGGCCCAGCCCGCGCGAGCCGCCCGTCACCAGCGCGGTCCTGCCCTTGAGATCGAAAAGTTCCTGCACCGTGCGAGACATGGTCTGATTCCTTGCTGAGAATGATGATGGACGGCTGCATTGTCGCGAAGCGCGCGCGCAGCCCGTGTCGCATTGGCGATTGCCCACCACCTGTCCAGAAGCCCGGAACAGCGATGGGACAACGACGGGGCAAGGAGGGATGCGGCTGAAGATGCCTGATCGCCGCGATACGGAAATCCAATCCCCGTTCGGGGTTGCAGAGCCCGCACTCTGGTACTGTTGCACCTATGCAGAACGCCATCCGCACCACCCATTCCACGACCGTCGCCTGCCAGCCGGGCATTCTCCAACCCATTCCCGCCGTTGCGCGGTATGTTTTCTTCCGCATTGCGGAGACAGCGGATGCCGCTTCGCTGCAGGCCTCCCTCACGCGCATGAAATCGCTGGTGGACGGCGAATCGACGGTAGCGGCTCTCGGACCCCAGCTGGTGAACCGGCTCGGCGCCGAAGTGCCCCGCCTGCGCGAGTTTCCGGCCCTGAGCGGCCCCGAGGGCCTGAGCGTTCCCTCCACGCCCGCCACCCTGCTGCTGTGGCTGCGCGGCAGCGACCGCGGCGACCAGGTCAACCGCACGCGTGCGCTCGCCCAGCTGCTGCGGCCCGCATTCGAGGTGGAGCACATCGTCGATGCCTTCCGCCACGGCCCGGTGAACAAGGCCCATGCCCATGACCTCACCGGCTACGAGGATGGCACCGAGAATCCCGAAGGCGAGGAGGCCGAGGCGGCCGCCTTCGTGCAAGGCACCACACCGCAGATGGATGGTTCGAGTTTTCTGGCCAACCAGCGCTGGCTGCATGACTACGAGCAGTTCGAGTCGTTCGGCACGCTCGAGCGCGACCACATCATGGGCCGCCGCCTGAGCGACAACGAGGAACTCGAGGACGCCCCGGAAACCGCGCACGTCAAGCGCACCGCACAGGAGAGCTTCGACCCCGAGGCCTTCGTGCTGCGACGCTCCATGCCCTGGCTGCACAGCGAGGGCGGGCGCGATGCCAGCGGCCTGATGTTCGCAGCATTCGGCTGCTCGCTCGATGCGTTCGAAGTGCAGATGCGCCGCATGGCGGGCCTGGACGACGGGCTGGTGGACGGTCTCTTCCGTTTCTCGCGTCCCCTCACGGGCTCCTACCTGTGGTGCCCGCCCATGCACAATGGACAGCTCCAGCTGGCCCAGATCGGACTGTAAGCCAGTAACGACTGCCCGCAACAGCTGACAGAAACCGCTGCCCGGGCATCCTCGCTCCGTCCCTTCTCGCCCCTTTCTCCGCGCAGCGTGCCGCAAGGCCCGCTGCTTTTTCCGTGCCCTCGAATCCTTCCACCATGCAAGCCCTGCTGGACACCATCGCTCACATGAGCCTGCCCACCGACGCCACACGCCTGTTCCATGGCCGTGGCGGCCTGCACGCAGGCTGCGAACATCTTTCCCTGGATGCATTTCCACCCGTGCTGGTGCTTACCAGCTTCATGGAACTGAATGACAGCGACATCGCCGCGATAGGTCACGCCCTTCAGCAGCGATGGGCGGTGATCGCGCCCGGGCAAGCGCTCAACTGGGTGCTCCAGATCCGCCTGCCAGGCGGCCAGGGACGCACCGAGCTGATGAGCGGCACGGTGCCCGAATCACACGTCGTGACCGAGGCAGGAACGCACTACGCAGTGCATGTGCTGCGCGGCCAGAACCACGGCCTGTTCCTCGACATGGCCGCCGGGCGGCAGTGGGTGCGCGAGCACATCGCCAACCAGCAGCGCGAGCCTGCCGCGCCCTTCCGGGTGCTCAACCTGTTCTCCTACACCTGTGCGTTTTCGGTCGTCGCGCTGCAGGCGGGTGCCACCAGCGTGATGAACATGGACATGAGCCGTGGGGCCCTGTCCATCGGGCAGCAGAACCACCGCCTCAACCAACTGGGCCAGGGGGCCAGCTTTCTCTCGCACGACATCTTCAGCAGCTGGGGCAAGATCACCCGTGGCGGCCCCTACCACCTGGTCATCGTCGATCCGCCCAGCTACCAGAAAGGCAGCTTCGTCGCGACCAAGGACTATGCGCGGCTGGTGCGCCGACTACCCGACCTGCTCACGCGCGGCGGCCATGCACTGATCTGCCTGAACGCCCCCGAGCTGCCGGAGTCGTTCGTGCACGACCACATGAGGAGCGAGGCGCCCGAGCTGCAATTCGTCGAGCGCGTCGCCAATCCGCCGGTGTTCGCCGACCGCGACCCCGACCGATCGCTCAAGGTGCTGGTCTACCGCCTGTGATGCAATCCCCATAAGCACAACCAGGTTGACGATGATTGCTATCATCAAGGGCTCTGCAAAACCCTCGCCATTCCGCTGGACGCGGATCGGGATGAGCCGCAAGGCGTCTTCTGAAGGCGAGCCATGGCTATTGACGAAAAAGACAACGCCGCGGATCGCATCCTCATTGCGAGCTCCCGCCATTCTTCATACAACGGGCAAGACTGATTGAACCGAATGCGGCCATCCCCGAAGCGGCGATGAGTCCGGCTTCACCGACAATCGGCTTGCCCAGCCACTCTCCCTACGTTACGGCGGCAGCATGCTGCCGTTGCGCCGTTCTTTCACAGGAATTTCCCATGCCCCACGAAACTGCGCTGATGCGCCAGGCCGTGCAGCTTGCACACGAGAACCGCCTGCAGGGCGGCCGCCCCTTCGGAGCCGTGCTGGTTCGCGACAACCAGGTGATCGCCACCGGCATCAACGAGATCGTGCAGTCGCACGACCCGAGCACGCATGCGGAAATGCAGGCCATCCGCAGCGCCACGCGCGCACTCGGGAACCCGTCGCTCGCGGGCTGCGAGATCTACGCGAGCGGCCACCCGTGCCCCATGTGCCTCGCGGCGCTGGTGATGACGGGGGTGGAGAAGGTCTTCTTCGCATTCGACAACAACGATGCAGCGCCCTACAACCTCTCCAGCGAAGGCACCTACCAGCGCTTGCGCCTGAGCCTGAATCCGCCGCCCCTGCCGATCGCCCGTGTGGATACCGGCATCACCGCCGCACAGCTGTATGGCGACGCACCCTGGCCGCAGGCACGGGACTGAAGGCGCGTGGATGTCACTGAGTTCTTCCACGACACCAACACCCCGGGGCACGCTCACACCCGCCTTCTGGATACTGGTCGTCGTCGCCGTCACCATCAATCTGCGCCCCTTCCTGACCGCGGTAGGCCCGCTCGGCCATGCGATCGGCGAGACCACCGGCATGACCCTGAGCCAGCTGTCCTGGCTCACCCTGCTGCCGATGGCGCTCATGGGCGTAGGCGCCTGGGTGGCCCCTTCGGCACTGCTGAGGCTGGGCGCCCGGCATGCGATATGCATGTCGCTCGTGTTGATTGCCGCCGGCTGCGCCCTGCGCTGGATCGGCGGCAGCGCCCCGGTCCTTCTGGCAACCGCGGCACTGTGCGGGGCGGGCGTGGCGCTCGTCCAGGGCATTCTGCCGGGCGTCATCAAGCGCCAGTCCCCACACAGCGTGGCCCCGATGATGGGCCTGTACTCCGCGGCCCTGATGGGCGGCGGCGCCCTTGGCGCACAGATCTCGCCGCTGGCCATGCAATGGGGTTGGGACTGGCGTGCGGCGCTGGCGCTCTGGACGGTGCCCGTCGTCATCGCGCTGCCGCTCGCCTGGAACGCCCTGGGGCGCATCCAGCTGCCGCCGCCACAGCCTCACGGCGCACGTTCCGGTGCACAACAGCCTGTCACGAGTGACACGCAATGGCTGATGCGCCGGCCACGCACCTGGGTGCTGATGGCCTGTTTCGGCCTCGTCAACGGTGGTTATGCCGCCGTCGTCGCCTGGCTTGCACCGTTCTACCAGTCGCATGGCTGGAGCGTCGCCAGCAGCGGCACGCTCGTCGCGATTCTCTCCATCGCGCAGGCCACCGCGGCACTGGGCCTGCCCGTGCTTGCGGCGCGCAGCAGCGACCGCAGGCCGTGGATTGCCTTCACGCTGCTGTGCCAGTTGGTCGGGTTCGGCGTGCTGGTATGGCGCCCCGACGCCTTCCCCACCCTCAATGCCATCGTCCTCGGCGCGGGCCTCGGAGGATGCTTTGCGCTGATGATGGTGGTCGCACTCGACCACCTGCCCTCACCGTCACAGGCAGGCGCCCTCAATGCGCTGATGCAGGGCGGCGGCTTCATCCTGGCCGCCACCGCACCGTGGGTGATCGCGCAGCTGCATGGCCTCACCGGCAGCTTCGCCGCCGGCTGGCTGTACCAGCTGGGTGCCGTCTGCGTGGTCGGCGTGCTGGTGGCCATGCTCGCGCCCACGGGCTACGCGCGCGCCATGCGGGCACCCGGCTGATGGCCCAGGGGTAATACCAGCACTAGCTCCGGTGCACCGCCACCACGCCCGCCAGGATGCACACCATGCCCAGCACCACCTGCCAGGGCATGGCGTTGCCCAGCAGCAGGAAGTCCAGGGCTGCGGTCACCGCGGGCACCAGATAGAACAGGCTGGTGACATTGACCAGATTGCCGCGCTGGATCAACCGGTGCAGCAGCAGCTGGGCAAGCCCCGATGTGACGATCGCGAGAAACAGCACCGGCAGCCAGAAGCGCCAGTCCATCTCCCAACGCAGCGGCTGGACCTGCGCGAACAGCACGCAGACCAGCAAGGTCGCCAGGTACTGCAGCGGCAGCACCTGCAGCGGTGATTGCCGCACGCGCTTTTGCAGAAGCGAGCCCGTGGTGATGCATGCCAGCGCACCAAGCGCGAAGGCCATGCCGCCCCCCACGCCCGGAGCATCGAACCCCGTGCGCGCAAGGCTCTGCCAGACCACCAGCTCCAGCCCCGCCAATGCCAGCAGCAGGCCGCACAGCCGGTAAGCGCCAAAGCGGCGCTCCACCAGCAGCAGCGTGAGGACGGGCTGCACGCCCAGCACCACGGCCAGCATGCCCGGGGTGATGCCCAGCGACATCGATTCGAAGTAGCACACCGAGTAGCCGGCGATCATCACCAGCCCTGCCGCTGCGACGGTGCCTCGCGTGCCCGGCTCAGGCAGCCAGCGGCGTGGATGGCCGATGATCGCCAGCAGCAGCACCAGCGCGATGCCGTAACGCGCGATCAGGATGGCGGATGCCGACCCGTGGTCCAGCGCCCAGCGCGTGACGATGGCCGAGCAGCCCCAGAGGAGCACGAAGGCGCATGCGGCAGCTGCGCCCGAAAGGGAACCCAGGCGCTGCGACAGCGCACTTGTTGGAAGAAAAGACATGACAAATTCACCTGCGATCAAGAGGAAGCAGGTCACGCCGTCGCCGCACCAGCCAAGCGCACAGGGGAGCGCAGACGGACGGCGATCAGGAAATGAGGAAGCGTGACCGGAAGATCAACCGACGCACTACACGCGATACGCGTTGCGGGCGCGGGAGGACCGGGAGGGGCCAGACCCGAAGCCGGGCGGCGGACAGGCCGCCATCGCGCGCGGTGGCGGCGCGAGGGTCATCGCAGGTGGGGGAGCATTCAGGAAATGGTCGAAGCAGCGCGCGTTCACGCCACCGGGGTTGCCGGATGCGTGGCAGTCGAGTCGAGTTGCTGCACGGTGCTGAGCCATGGGCACAGTATAGACCGGCCCTGCCCCGAAACGATCAGTGCGAACCCGCGTCCTGGGTTGCATGGGCAAGCGGCCGCATGACCAGCATGGAGTCGGCCATGGTGCGCGCCTCGCTCTCGTTGTGCGTCACCAGCACAGCCGTCTGCCCGGTCTGCTTGAGAATGTCGCGCACTTCCACGGTGAGACGTTCGCGCGTGGCAGCGTCGAGATTGGAGAACGGCTCGTCGAGCAACAGCAACGCGGGCGACGGAGCGAGCGCACGCGCGAGTGCCACGCGCTGCTGCTGGCCGCCCGACAGCTCGTGCGGATACTTGCGCCCCGCGTCCTGCAAGCCCACCAGCCTGAGCAGTTCATCGCAACGCGCGTTCTGCTCCGCGTGGGGCCTGCGGCGAAGGCCGAACACCACGTTCTGAGCGACGCTCAGGTGCGGGAACAGGCCGTACTCCTGGAACATCATGCCGACATGACGCTTCTCCGGCGGCAGGTGAACCGATGTGGATGACAGCACCGCGTCGCCCAGGCGGATCTCTCCACCCTGCACCGGCTCGAAACCCGCGATCGCGCGCAGCACCGAGGTCTTGCCGCAACCCGAGGGCCCGAGCAGGCTGGCAATGCTGCCCGACTGCACTTCCAGGCGGAAATCGCGCACGACGAAATGCGCACCGCGCAGTGTGTCGTAGGCAAGGCTGAGCTGATCGATTCGCAGTGCGGCTGTCATGATGGATTGTCCGGAATGTGCGCGAAGGCGTCCGAGTCGCCTGCCGCACCCGCCACACCGGATTGCGTTCGCGCCAGGAGCACCACCGGCAGCAGCCCCGCGATCACGATGAGCAGCGCGGCGACGGCGCCTTCTTCATAGGTTCCGCGCGCCGCCTCGCCGTACAGCCAGGTGGCAAGCGTGTCGAAATTGGCCGGGCGCAGCAATAGCGTGGCAGGCAGTTCCTTCATCGCATCGACGAAGACGAGCAGCGCGCTGGTCGCGATCGCCGGGCGCAGCAGCGGAAGATGCACGCGGGCCAGTGTGTAGAGCGGCGTTTCGCCAAGCAGGCGCGATGCCTGCTCGAGCGTCGAAGGAATGCGCTGGAGTCCCGATTCGATGCCGCCCACCGGGATCACCAGGAAACGGATCGTGCAGGCCACCACCAGCACCACACCCAGGCTCATCAGAGGCAGCCCCGGCAGATGCAGCATGCGCGCCACGCCGGCATCCACCGCCAGCGCGGGTGTCAGCAGGCCGATCGCCAGCACCGTTCCCGGCACCGCGTAGCCCAGCGTGGCGACCCGCGCCTGCCACCGCGAGGGATGGCGCGTGCTCACGCCACTGCGCGTGGCCCAGGCAACGATCAGCCCCGCCAGGACGGTGAGCACGGTCACGCCCATGGCCAGCGTCAGCGTATTGGCAAGGCTGGTCCAGAGCCCCGACGAAATGCCCTGCCCGAGGCGCAGCCGCTTGGCGGTCTCCCATGCCAGATAAGCCGCCGGCGCAACGAAGCCGATGAGCACAGGCAGCGCCGTGAACAGCGTCGCGCCCCAGGCCGCCGCGCCGCGCAGACGCTCCGGCTGGATCGGACGCATGCGCTGCGCCGAGCCGTAGCGTTGGTGGCGGCGGCCGCGCCGCTCGAGCCACACCAGCGCCACCACGGCCAGCAGCATCGAACAGGCGATCTGCGCCGCGCCGGCCAGATCGGTACGCGTGATCCAGGTCGTGTAGACCGACACCGTCAGGGTGTTCACGCCCAGGAATTCCGAGGCACCGATGTCGTTCAGCGTCTCCAGCAAGGCAAGGCTCAGGCCCACGGCCAGTGCGGGCCGCGCCATCGGCAGCGCCACCCGGCGGAACGCGCCGAAGCGGCTCTCCCCGAGCATGCGCGCCGCCTCCATCAGGTGGGCGGGCTGGGTGACGAACATGGCGCGTGCGGTCATGTAGACATACGGGTACAGCACGAAACCCAGCACGAAGATCGCGCCGCCCATGGAGCGCAGGTCCGGCAGGCGCCATTCGCGCGGACTGCTGTACCCCAGCATCCAGCGCAGTGCACCCTGCACCGGCCCGATGGGATGCAGCAGATCGAGATAGGCAAAGGCCACGATGTAGGCCGGCATCGCCAGTGGCAGCAGCAAGGCCCATTGCAGCACCTTGCGTCCTGGAAACTCATGGGCGCTGACGAGCCAGGCGCATCCCGTACCCACCACCAGCGTCAGCACGCCCACGCCTGCCAGCAGCATCGCCGTGTTGAGCGTGGCATCGGGCAGCACATGCTGCATCAGATGCTGCCAGTGCGCGTAGTCCGCGCCGAGGGCCAGCCAGATCAGCGACGCAATGGGCGCCAGCACGCCCAGCGCCACAAGCACGGAAACAGCCTGCCACATGCGCCCGACGGGGCGCAGCGGCGAGGCTGTCCGGAAGAAAGACCAGCGCTGGAAAAAGGGCGCTGTGAGACGATCAGCGGTCGAAGCCAACTTTGTCGACCAGCGCGCTGGCCTGCTTGCGGTACTTGGCGATCTCGGTCAGCGGCAGCGCATCGATCTTCAGCTCGCCGATGCTCTGCGCCACCACCGGATCGAGGGCCACGCCCTTGCGCACCGGATGCTCGTAGTTGGCCTGGGCGTACATGTTCTGTGCGGGCTCGGACACCAGGAACTCCAGCAGCTTCACCGCGTTCTCGCGGTGCGGTGCATGCTTGGCCACGGAGGCGCCCGAGATGTTCACGTGCGTGCCGCCGCTCTTGTCGTTGGCGAAGGTGGGCTTGATGACCTTGATGGCGTCGCCCCACTTGCGGGCGTCGGTGCCTTCCTTCGCAGCCTTCATGTGGCCCACGTAGTAAGTGTTGGCCAGGCCGACGTCGCAGATGCCGCCCAGGATGTCGCGCGCCACGTCGCGGTCGCCGCCGGTCGCCTTGCGCGCCAGGTTGTTCTTCACGCCCCGCAGCCACTGCTCCGTCTTCGCCTCGCCGTCGTGCGCGATCATCGCCGCGATCAGCGCGGTGTTGTAGGGATGCTGGCCGGCGCGAATGCAGACCTTGCCCTTCCACTTGGGATCGGCCAGGTCCTCGTAGCGGAAGCTCTTGAGCGGCAGGTTCTTTTCCGCGTACAGCACGCGGGCACGCATCGACAGCGTGTACCACTGGCCGTCGGCACCGCGCAGGTTCGCAGGAATCGCGGAGTCGAGCGCCGCGGACTTCACCGGCTGCGTCACGCCACCTTCCACCAGGTCGAGCAGATTGCCGGCATCCACCGTCATCAGCACGTCGGCGGGCGAACGATCACCTTCCGCCTTCACGCGCTCGAGCAGGCCATCCTTCACGAAGACCGTATTCACCTTCACCTGGGTCTGCGCCGTGAACGCGGACAGCAGCGGCTGGATGAGCGCAGGTTCACGCGTCGTGTAGAGCGTGACCTCCTCGGCCGCATGGGCGGAAACGGCAGCCGTGGCAGCCAGTGCGGCGAGTGTCATTGCGAAAGAAATGCGATGCTTCATGTCGATATTCCATGGATCATTGAATGCTTTGCGCGACAGCACCCATGCGGGCCGGTCACGTCGGAGTGCCGCAAATGGTAATGGTTCTCAACATTCTTTCCTCGCTTATCCCCTTGGCGCTCAGGTGATACCCGTGCAAGCCTTGATCCACGTCACGTTTGGTGTCCGTCAGAACGCGTCCAGCGGCATTTGGGCGCAAACCATGTTGCGCTCCTTCACCACCTGCAGCCAGGCACCGATCCTCGGCAGCTCATACTGGAAGAAATAGTCCGTCGCGCCCATGCGGCCGACGCTCTGCGGGTCGGACAGTGTTGCATCGCGGGAGAGCACGCTGCAGGCGACATCCAGCCACATCCAGGCAAGAACGGTATGGCCGAAGGCCTGCATGTAGGGCACGGCGTTGGCCAGCGCTTCCTCGGGCTGCTCGTTCGCCCAGGCCGCCTTGGTCGTGGCCCCCACGTCGGCCAGCGCACGCGCCAGCTGGTTGGCGTGCCCCGCGAGCCGCGCGTGCGCCATCGCCTTCTGGATCGTGGCATTCACGGTCTCGGCCAGCAGCATGAGCCCTGCCCCGCCCTGCATGCGCACCTTCCGGCCAAGCAGGTCGGCGGCCTGGATGCCGTGCGTGCCCTCATGGATCATGTTCAGGCGGTTGTCCCGCCAGTACTGCTCCACCGGGAAGTCACGCGTATAGCCATAGCCTCCATGCACCTGGATCGCGAGCGAGTTGGCCTCAAGGCACCATTCGCTGGGCCAGCTCTTGGCAATCGGCGTGAGCACCTCTAGCAGCAGCCGGGCCCGCTCGGCCTGCTCCCCGGCAGCCGTGCGGCCTTCGTCGACCAGCAGCGCGCAGTACAGGTTGAGCGCGAGAGCGCCCTCGCCATAGGCTTTCTGCGCGAGCAGCATGCGCTTGACGTCCGCGTGCTCGATGATGGCCACCGGTGCCTGCGCCGCATCCTTGCCTCCCACGCCCACGGGTCGGCCCTGCGTGCGCGTCTTTGCATAGTCAAGGCTCGCGTAGTAGCCTGCCAGGCCCAGCATCGTGGCCGCCATGCCGATCGCGATGCGCGCCTCGTTCATCATGTGGAACATGTTCTTGAGGCCTTCACCGGGCTGCCCGACCAGGTAGCCGATCGCGCCCGGCCCGCCGCGCACGGGATACCGGCCCTCGCCGAAGTTCAGCAGCGTATTGGTCGTGCCGCGCCAGCCCAGCTTGTGGTTCAGGCCCGCCAGCGCCACGTCGTTGCGCTCGCCCGTGAGTTCGCCCTGCTCGTTCACGAGCTGTTTGGGAACGATGAACAGCGAGATGCCCTTAACGCCCGGAACCAGCTTCCCGTCGGCCCCTGGGATCTTCGCCAGCACCAGGTGCACGATGTTTTCCGTGAGCTCGTGTTCGCCCGCGCTGATCCACATCTTGTTGCCGCGCAGGCGATAGCGCGGGCCCAGCACATCGCCCTCGAAATCAACGCCATCGGGCTCGGCGCGCGTGGCGATGTCGCTCAGGGACGAGCCCGCCTGCGGCTCGGACAGGGCCATCGTGCCCGCCCAGCGTCCGTTGAATTCATTGGCAGCGAACACGCGTTGCTGCACTGGCGAGCCGGCGACCAGGATCGCATTGGCGTTCGCCGAGGTCAGCATGCTGGTGTTGATGCTGACGGAAGCACAGGCAAAGAAACCGTTGGCCGCGGCCTCCACCACATAGGGCAGTTGCATGCCGCCCAGTTCATAGTCCTGCGCCGCGCTCAACATGCCGCTGTCTGCATAGGCCTGGCGCGCATCGTAGGTGCACCGCGGCAGGATCACGCGCTCGCCGTCGAAATGCGGTTCCTCCACATCGACGGTGCGATTGAACGGTGCGAATTTCTCGCGTGCAATGCGCTCGCAGGTGTCGAACACGGCATCGAAGGTTTCCCGCGAGTGATCGGCGAACCGCTCGCGCTGCGCGAGCCGGGAAACGTCAAGCCAGTCGTGAAGAAGAAAGTCCGCAGTGCTGCGCAGGTTGCTCATGGCGATTTCGTGAAGAAGGGAGGACAAAAGTGCTCACGAAGAATACCGAGTTGTCGCCGCGCGTGCGAGCCTCCATGGTCGCCTTGGCGTCACGGGCTGGCTCGTGAATGCGGCGCGGAACGCAGGGCATCCAGCACCATGTCCATGGCCTGGCTCGGCTCACGCGTATCCCACACCATGCCCACCGGGCCGACGTTGGAACTCAGCTGCGGCGACAGCCTCGCGAGCAAGCGCTGCTGCTGGTTGCGGCGCGCTGCCGCCCCCGACTGCACGCCGATGCAGTCGGTCAGCCGCAGGACCTCCTCGGTCACCGTCGTCGAGGCGGATTCCAGCCACACGCGTGGCAGCGTCATGCCGTTGTCGAGAAAGCTCGCATCGATCGCACGGCGCAGCGCCGTATCGGGAGGCGGCAGCACCCACGGGTAATCGTGCAGGTCGCACCACGTCACGCTGCGCCTGCGTGCCAGCGGATGCCCAGGCCGCACCACGATGGCATGGACGTCGTCGAACAGCGTCTCCTGCCGCAGGCCGGACCGGTACGCACGCTCGTCGAGCCTGCCGACGATGATGTCCAGCTCATTGCGCTCGAATCGTTGCCAGAGCCCGGCGGCAATGTCCTCGACGACACGCAGTTGCGGATAGCCGGGCCGCGACTGCAACTGCACGATGGCCCGGGGAACAAGCTCGACTGCCGCCACCAGCATCACCCCCAGGCGCACGGTGCCCACGGCTCCCGCGGCCACGGCGAGCAGCTCGCTCTCGAGTTCGTGCGAGTCGGCCAGCATGCGCCGTGCGTGCCGCAGTACCGGGGGAAGAAAGGCGGTGGGACGAATCTGCCGCCCGCGTGTGAACAGCTGAACACCCAGCGCCGACTCGATTTCCGCAAGCCACTGCGACACCGCGGGCTGCGTGCTCCGCAACGCTTCCGCGGCCCCCGTGAGGCTGCCGCAGCGCTCGATCGCGAGCAGCACCTCCAGATGCCGCAGCCTCAGGCGCCACAGGCTCAGTGCGAATTTCTCATTCATAGCAAAAATCCATGCTTTCAGAGAGATTTAGCCATAGATCATTATGGATAAATGCATCACGATGGCAAGCACTGCAGTCCCTCAGGAGTGAGTCATGCCGTTTCACCTGGTCAGAGCAATTTTCACCACAGCCGCGGGCGCGATGCTCGCCCTGGTGGCCATGCCCTCCCAAGCACAAGCCACGTGCACGCCCGACAGGCCGGTGCGCCTCGTCGTTCCCTTCCCGGCCGGCGGCGGCACGGACATCATCGCGCGCCGTCTGGCCGAGCACCTGCGCCAGGACCTCAAGCAGCCTGTCGTCGTGGACAACCGTGCGGGAGCCAGCGGCAACATCGGAGCGGAAAACGTGGCCCATGCCGCGCCCGACGGATGCACGCTGATGCTCACGGCAGCGCCGTTCGCCATCGCGCCGGCCGTGTTCAAGGGACTGAGCTTCCATCCCGTGAAGGACTTCACCGCGATTGCCAAGGTGGCTTCCGTTCCCCTGCTCGTCGTGACGCGCGCCGACTCCCCGCTCAAGAGCATGGCCGACCTGATGGAGGCCGCCCGGCGCAAGCCGGACGCCATCAGCTACGGCACGTTCGGAACCGGTGCGCCGCCGCATCTGGTGGGCTCGCAGATCCAGCGGCTCGGCAATTTCCACATGACCCACGTTCCGTACAAGGGCGGCCAGGCGGCGCTGCCCGACCTGCTGTCGGGCCAGCTCGATATCGCCATCATGGATGTGGTGTCGATGACGCCTCTGATTCGCGCCGGCCGGCTGCGCGCACTCGCCATCACCGGGCCGCAGCGCACCGCGGCCCTGCCCGATGTGCCGACCCTCGCGCAGGCAGGGATCGCCTTCGATACCGTGGGCTGGTATGCCATCTTCGGTCCCGCGAAGATGGACCCGGCCACCACGGCGCGCATCAACCAGGCCGCGAACCGTGCGATGAAGCTCCCCGACATGACGAAGGCCGTGCTCGATGGCGGCGCATTGCTCGTCGATCCACCACCCACGGCCGAGCAGTGGCAGGCGGCCTTCAACGACGAAGTGCGCATCTGGGGCGAAGTCGCCAGAAGCGCCAACATCTCGCTGGATTGAGTCCGCACATGCAATACATGAATCCCGCCGCTTCTTCGCAGGCAGACCTCGGCAGCAACACAGGCCGCAACAGGGGTGGCGTGACCATTCTGCGTGGCATTCCCTATGGCAGCGCGATCGTGGGCTGGAGCTCGCCCGCGCCCGCGCGGCGCACGCTGGCCATGGATGTCTACCTGCCGCACGGCCCGTCGTCATCCCCCCGCCCCGCCATCGTGATGGCATTCGGCGGTGCCTTTCATCGCGGCTGCAAGGAGGACGACAGTTTCGAGGCCGAAGGGAAGAACACATCCGTGGCCGAGTATTGCAACCGCTTTGCGCAAAGAGGTTATGTAGCGGCATCCATCGACTACCGGCTCGTGCCCGAAGACCCGTCACCGGGCGATACGCCCGTGGTGAGGCGTCCCCAGGACATTCCCACATCCCGGGTCTCCTACGTACGCAAGGTGATGGGCCTGCCTCCCGCAACGCCCGCCATGCTCTGGGCCGGCATCGAGGCCGCCAGTGACGACATGCGCGATGCGATTGCCTTCCTGCATGCCAAGGCCGGCGAGTGGAACATCGATCCCCGTCGCGTGGCCGCGGGCGGCTTTTCCGCCGGGGCGCGCACGGCGTTGAACGCCGCCTTCGGAGAGAAGGCGCGGGTCGCGGCGGTGATCTCGCTCTCGGGCTACATCGACGTCCGGGACCTGCGCGCCCACGGGCTGACAGGCAACTCGGCACCGCCGGTGCTGCTGGTCAACGGCTCGCGGGATCTGGACTACATCATCCGGAACATGCCCGATCTGACGACATGCATGAATGACCTGGGCATCCGCCACGAGCATTGGGTGGTGAAGGATGCCGGGCACTTCTATCCGCGCACCGCTGCGGCCGACCGCTGTGGCGGCCAGCCCGCCGAATGCAGCGTGGAGGACGCCATGGCCAGGTTCCTGGACGCCACTCTCTAAGAGCGTGTTCCAAAACACCAAGGGCCCGCCCTCTGTCCGAGGTGCGGGCCCCTGTGTCCTGGTGGAGTCAGACTCAGAACACTTCGAATACGCCTGCGGCTCCCATGCCACCACCGATGCACATGGTCACGCACACGCGCTTGGCGCCGCGACGCTTGCCTTCGATGAGGGCATGACCAGTCAGGCGCTGGCCGCTCACGCCATAGGGGTGGCCCAGCGCGATCGCGCCGCCATTGACGTTGAGGCGGTCCGCTGGAATGCCCAGCTTGTCGCGGCAGTACAGCACCTGCACCGCAAAGGCCTCATTGAGCTCCCACAGATCGATGTCCTGCACGGTGAGGCCCAGCTTCTTGAGCACCTTGGGCACGGCAAACACCGGGCCGATGCCCATCTCGTCAGGCTCGCATCCGGCCACAGCGAAACCGAGGAAACGGCCCAGCGGCTTGAGATCGTGGCTGCTGGCATAGCCCTCGCTCACCACCACACAGGCGCCCGCGCCGTCGGAGAACTGGCTGGCATTGCCGGCCGAGATCACGCCACCGGGCAGCGCTGGCTTGATGCCGCTGATGCCTTCCTTGGTCGTGCCTTCGCGCAGGCCTTCGTCCGCGCTCACGGTCACTTCCTTGGTGATCAGGCCAAGGGTCTTGTCCACCACGCCGGCCGTCACGGTGATCGGCGCGATCTCGTCCTTGAAGAGTCCTGCGGCCTGGGCGGCACAGGCCCGCTGCTGGCTCGCTGCGCCGTATTCATCCATGGCATCGCGGCCGATGTGGTAGCGCTTGGCCACCTGTTCTGCCGTCTGCAGCATGCTCCAGTAGATCTCGGGCTTCTGCTTCTCCAGCGCGAGGTCCTTGATCATGTGCAGGTTCATTTCCTGCTGCACGCACGAGATGCTTTCCACGCCGCCGGCCACATACACATCACCCTCGCCCGCGATGATGCGCTGCGCCGCCGTGGCGATGGTCTGCAGGCCCGAGGAGCAGAAGCGGTTGATGGTCATGCCCGACGTGGTGATCGGCAGGCCGGCCTTGAGCGCGATCTGGCGCGCAATGTTCATGCCGGTCGCACCCTCGGGGTTGGCGCAGCCCATGAGCACGTCATCGACGTCTGCGCCCTCGATACCGGCGCGCAGCACGGCCTGCTGCACGGCGTGGCCGCCCAGCGTCGCGCCGTGGGTCATGTTGAAGGAGCCCTTCCAGCTCTTGGCAAGCGGCGTGCGGGCGGTGGAGACAATCACTGCGGAGGTCATTGCGATATTCCTTGTATTCTGTTCTGTAGGGGGATCACTCGAACGTCTTGCCTTCGGCGGCCAGCGTCTCGATGAGCTTGGCCGGCTTCCAGGCCTTGGCGTCGTCCAGCGGATTGCGCGCGAAGCGCTTCATCGCCTGGAGCACGTTGAACAGCCCCACCTCGCCCGCGTAGTGCATCGGGCCTCCGCGCCACACCGGGAACCCATAGCCGGTGAGGTAGACCATGTCGATGTCACCCGACTTGGATGCAATGCCCTCCTCCAGGATCTTCGCGCCTTCGTTCACCAGCGAGAAGATCAGGCGTTGCACGATCTCGTCGTCGGAGATCTTGCGCGGCGTGATGCCCTGCTGCTGGCGGTAGTCCTCGATCATCTTGGCGACCACCGCGCTCGGCTTGGCATCGCGCTTGCCGGCCTCGTAGTCATACCAGCCCGCGCTGGTCTTCTGGCCGAAGCGGCCCATCTCGCACAGCAGGTCGGCGGTCTTGCTGTACTTGATGTCCGGCTGCTCGACATAGCGGCGCTTGCGGATCGCCCAGCCGATGTCGTTGCCCGCCATGTCGATCATGCGGAACGGGCCCATCGGGAAGCCGAACTTCTCGATGGCCTTGTCCACCTGCTGCGGCGTCGCGCCCTCGTCGAGCAGGAACCCGGCCTGCTGGCTGTAGCGCTCGATCATGCGGTTGCCGATGAAGCCGTCGCACACGCCCGACACCACGGCCGTCTTCTTGATCTTCTTGGCCAGCGCCATCACCGTGGCGAGCACGTCCTTGGCGGTCTTCGCGCCGCGCACCACTTCAAGCAGCTTCATCACGTTGGCCGGGCTGAAGAAGTGCATGCCCACCACGTCCTGCGGACGCTTGGTGAATGCGGCAATCTTGTCCACGTCCAGCGTCGAGGTGTTGGAGGCGAGGATCGCGCCGCTCTTTGCCACTTCGTCGAGCTTGCTGAACACCTGCTCCTTCACGCCGAGGTCCTCGAACACGGCCTCGATGATCAGGTCGCAGTCCTTGAGGTCGTCGTAGGACAGCGTGGTGGACAACAGCGCCATGCGCGCCTCGTACTTGTCCTGCTTGAGCTTGCCCTTCTTGATCTGCGCTTCGTAGTTCTTGCGCATGATGCCGACGCCGCGCTCCAGGGCCTCCTGCTTCATTTCAAGCATCGTCACGGGGATGCCCGCGTTCAGGAAGTTCATGGCGATGCCGCCACCCATCGTGCCCGCGCCGATCACGCCCACCTTCCTGACGTCGCGCTTCGGCGTATCGGACGGCACGTCGGGAATCTTCGATGCCGCGCGCTCAGCGAAGAACAGATGCCGCAGCGAACGCGACTCCGGCGTCATCATGAGATTGAGGAACAGATCGCGCTCGGTCGTCAGGCCGTCTTCGAAATTGCGCGACTTCGTGGCGGCCTCCACCGCATCCACGCACTTGGCAGGAGCAGGGAAATTCTTCGCCATGCCCTTGACCATGTTGCGTGCGAACTGGAAATACGCCTCGCCCTGCGGATGCTTGCAAGGCAGGTTGCGCACCAGCGGCAGTGGACGCACATCGGCCACCTTGCGCGCGAACTCCAGGGCTTCTGCCGGCAGCGACTCCACCGAAGCGGCCAGCTTGTCGAACAGCTTCTGGCCAGGGATCATGGCCAGCATCTCGCTGGGGACGGCCTCGCCCGTGGCGATCATGTTGGTGGCAGGCTCCACGCCGATCACGCGCGGCAGGCGCTGCGTGCCGCCCGCACCCGGCAGCAGGCCCAGCTTCACCTCGGGCAGCGCCACGGTGCAGCCGGGAGCCGCCACGCGGTAGTGGCAGCCCAGCGCCAGCTCCAGCCCGCCCCCCATGCAGACGGTATGGATCGCGGCCACCACCGGCTTGCTGAAATTCTCGAGGGCACGGATCACGGAATGCAGATTGGGGTCCTGCAGCGACTTGGGCGTGCCGAATTCCTTGATGTCGGCACCGCCCGAGAACGCCTTGCCGGCACCCGTGATGATCACGGCCTTGATGCCCGCGTCATCCTCCGCCCTGCTCAGCGCATCCACGATGCCCTGCCGGGTCTCCAGACCCAACCCGTTCACGGGTGGATTGTTCAGGGTGATCACCGCCACGTCGCCGTGGACTTGGTACTCTGCCGTCATTGCGGTTGCTCCTCAGTTTGGAATGAGACTGGACTGAAAAACGAACGATCGTCCGAATTTCTGAAAGTCTAGCGGGGAGCCTGTCCGAAGTTTGTCTACTTTGAGACAAGCACGGCAAGAATACCGGATGCCGGGATGCCGGACGTGGTGCCCGGCGTCCCGGCGCGTGGTGAAGGTCAGACGGCAGAAGGAAAGGCGCGGAAAGCCTCCAACTGCTCGGCCGCATCGGAGAGCCTTGCAATGTGGGGATGTTTCGACGCATCCACGCGGCCCGGCAGCATCAGCCGCGTGAAGTCCCAGGCCACCGCTGTCGCGATCAGCCCGTGCGTCATCCGGGTTTCGTCCACCACTGCGGGGGGCCGCGCGATGTCTGCTTCCAGCGCCGCATACGCGGCGTCCAGCTGGCGGGCCACCCGATCCAGCCATGGCTGGTGGCGCCGCTCCTCCGGGCGCAATTGGTATTCGTAGACGATCTGCACGGTTTTCTCGCATGCCGCGAGGGCCAGTCCCGTCCATCGCAGATCACGCAAACGCTCGGGCGCCGAAACGGGCGTGAGGCTGCGTGATGCCAACGGCTCGGCCCATTGCAGGATCAGCGTCGAATCCATCAGCACCGTTCCGTCATCCGCGACCAGCGTCGGGGCCTTCACGACGGGGTTGATCCGGCTGAACTCCTCGAAGGCGCCGAAGACGGAAAGCGCGCGGTGCTCGAACGGCAGCCCCAGCAGGCGCAGCGAGATCGCCACGCGACGAACATAGGGCGAGTCGAGCATTCCGATGAGTTGCATGGCATTTTTCCCTGAAGTGGTGTGAGGCTTGTACGATAGGCAGGCGAGCACCGTTCGGACAGCGCAATGCATCGGAAACGCGGCCCGCAAATCGATGATCCATCGGTAACCGGCACCCCGGGTGCCGCATCTCCTTCATCTCCTCGAACCATGCGACTCGACAAGAAAGACTGGCTGATCCTTGAAGCATTGCAGATCGACGCGCGGCAGAGCCTGGCGGCACTAGGCAAACGCATCGGCCTGTCGCAGCCCGCGATGAGCGAGCGCGTGCGCAAGCTGGAAGATGCCGGCGTGATCGAAGGCTATGGCGCGCGAGTCAACCTGCGCAAGGTCGGCGTGGGCCTGGCCGCCATCATCCGCATCGAAACCAATCATGCGGGCATCGCCCCCTATCTGCAGCTGTTCGAGGCCATGCCCGAAGTGCTGGAGGCCGACCGCGTGACCGGACAGGACTGCTTCATCGTGCGCTGCGCCATCGCGGATCCCGCTGACCTGGAACGCGTGGTCGATGCGCTGGCCGTGCACGGGTCGGTGACCACATCGCTGGTGCTGTCCAGCCCGGTGCGCAAGCATGCCACGGTGCAGGCACTGCGCATGCCTGCCCGCTGAAGCCGACGCCAAGTTGTAGCTCCCCCTACTCCACCTCCGTACTGCAATACGCGGCAGGCGGTCGGCAAGGAATTCCTCAGCGCCCTGCCCCCTTCATCTGCCTGACGGCCTCCAGGGTTCCCGTCACATGTTCCATGGGATCGATGCCCTCGTGCACGTACACCACCTTGCCGTTCTGGCCGATGACGTAGGAGATGCGGTTTGCCGTGCCGGGCCGCGCGCCGCTCGATGCATCGTAGGCGCGGATGGTCTGAGCCTGCGGGTCTGATGCCACGGCGAACTGGTCGCGGCAGGCCTCGGTCGAGAACTTCCTGAGTGTGTCGATGTCGTCGTGGGAAATGCCCACCACCGATGCACCCAGCCGGTTGAACTCCGGCGTGGATTCGGCAAATGCGTGTGCCTCGAGGGTGCAGCCCTGCGTGAAGGCTTTCGGGAAGAAGTACAGGACGACGGGGCCCTTCTTGAGCGCGGCCGACATGTCGAACCCGAATGTCTTGCCCGCCAGGGCCGCCGTGGTGGCGAAGGAAGGCGCGGCGTCCCCGGGCTTCAGCGCCGCCTGTGCACCGCCCGCAAGGGCGAGCAGCAGTGCCCCGGTGGCCGCCATGCCGCGAGGGATCATCGCAAGCTGTCTCATGAATTCATCTCCTGAAGAGGGCGATGACGGGAGCTTACAACGATCATCAGGCGGAGTCCGAGACCTCCAGCCATTCCCTGCGTAGATCCGGTCTTTGCAGGAATTGCGCGGGCGGGCCGTCGAAGCGCACCTCGCCCTGCCCCATCAGCACCACGCGATCGGCCACGTCGAGCGCCATGTCGAGTTTCTGCTCGATCAGCAGCACACCAAGGCCGCGCTCCTTCAGCAGTGAAAGATGCCGCGCGATCTGCGCGCAGACCATGGGTGCGAGCCCCTCCGTGGGTTCATCGACGATGACGAACCGTGGCGCTCCCATCAGGGTGCGGCACAGCGTCAGCATCTGCTGCTCGCCACCCGACAGCACGCCCGCAGGGACATGCCTGCGCGCATGCAACTGGGGAAACATCGCATACATGTCGCTTGAGGCCCACCGCGGGCCCTGCCCGCCTGCATCCGCACCGGCACGCATCCCCTCAAGCCCGCCCGGCTTCTCGCCCAGCAGCAGGTTCTGCTCGACGGTGAGCGTGGGAAACACGTCGCGGCTCTCGGGCACGTAGCCTATGCCGGCCCGGGCGATTTCGAAGGTCTGCAGGCCCGCGAGGTCGCGGCCACGCCAGCGCATCACACCCTGCCACGACACCATGCCCATGATGGCCTTGGCAAGCGTCGAGCGTCCCGATCCGTTGCGACCGAGCAAAGCCACGATCTCGCCCTCGGCCAGGTCAAGGCTCACGCCACGCAACACATGGCTCTTGCCATAGAACGCCTGCAGGCCCGATAGGTGCAGCATCTCAGTGGGCTCCTGTCTTCTGCGCGGTGTCCCGTGCACCGAGGTAGGCCTGCTGCACGGCGGGGTGGGCGCGGATGTCCTGCGGCGTGCCGAACGCGATCAACTCGCCCTGTGCAAGCACGGCGATGCGGTCGGCCAGGCTGAATACCACGCTCATGTCGTGCTCCACCGTGGGTAGCGTCCGGCCCTCGGTCAACTGCCGGATGAGCCCGGTGAAATGCGTTGTCTCGCTGCGGCTCATGCCCGCCGTGGGCTCGTCAAGCAGCACCACGCGCGGGCCGCCGGCCACCGTGATGCCGAGCTCCAGCGCCCTCTGCTCCGCGTAGCTCAGCTGCGATGCGAGCGTATCGCGCCTGTGCGCAAGCCCCAGCCGAGCCAGCAGGTCTTCGGTGCGCTCATTGGCGCCCCGAGCGTGCGTGAGGCGACGCCAGAATGCGTAGCGATATCCCGTGCTCCACAGAGCGCTGCAGCGCAGGTTCTCGAACACGCTCAGGTTGGAAAACAGGTTGCTGACCTGGAAGCTGCGCGCCAGACCCAGCCGATTGATTTCAAACGGCCGCCTGCCGCCGATGCGCTCGCCATGCATCAGCACCTCGCCAGCGCTTGGGTCCATGCCGCCGCTGATCAGGTTGAAGAGCGTGGACTTGCCGGCCCCGTTGGGCCCGATGATGGCCACGCGCTCGCCGGCGTTCACCGACAGCGTCACGCCGCGCAGGATCTCGGTGCGGCCAAAGCGCTTGCACAGGTTGCGCAGCTCGAGTGCCGGCGCTCCGGAGGGTGCTGCGCCGCTCATGAGGATTCCCCAGGCACCCGGCGTGAGATGGCCAGCACACCCCAGCCCAGCAGGACCAGAAAGCCCGCGGCCATCCAATGAACGGTGCTGCCGACATCCAGCGTGAACCACAGGAAACGCAGGGTGGGGTCGATGTCGCCATCCAGTTGCAGGTGATAGAGCATCTCCACCAGGGCACTGCCGCCCAGCAGCATCAACGCCGCAGCGACGGCTTGCACCACGTAACGCCCCGCATGGCGCCGGATGCGGCCTTCGCGCAGGGCCTGCGTCAGCGCAACCATCCCGCCCGCAACGCCGCCGGGGGCGAACATCACCATGAGCACGAATGCCAGTCCCAGGTAGAGCAGCCATGCCTGCGTGTAATGCGACAGCAGCATCGAGGAACACACCATCAGCACGGCGCCGATGACGGGACCGAAGAAATAGCCGGCACCGCCCAGGAACGTGAACAGCAGATACCCCCCGAACGCGCCATGCCCAGGCTGTCGGCGCCGGTGACGATCTCCAGGTGGATCGCCATGAGGGCGCCGCCCACGCCCGCGAAGAAGCCGGAGACCATGAAGGCCAGGTGACGCACGCGCTGCGGGTTGTAGCCGACGAATGCAGCGCGTACCGGGTTGTCGCGCACCGCATTGAGCATGCGCCCCAGCGGCGTTCCGGTGAAGAGGTACATGGCCACGGCACAGGCCATGCAGTAGGCGGCGATGAGGTAGTACACCTGCCGGGCCGGGCCGAAGGTCAGCCCGAGCCAGGGCGATCCATACACGCGATCGATGCCGATGCCGCCCTCGCCGCCGAACACCCCGGGAAACATCAGCGCGACGGCGGCGGCCAGCTCCCCGATGCCGAGCGTGATCATCGCGAAGGTCGTGCCCGCCCTGCGCGTGCAGATGAAACCCAGCACCGCAGCGGCAGCCCCCCCGGCCAGTCCGCCCAACAGCGGCATGAACGGCAGGGGAATGGCCGGCGCACCCTGCGAGGCCAGCCGGATCGCATGCACCGCTGCGAACGCTCCCAGCCCGGTATAGACCGCATGGCCGAAGCTCAGCATGCCGCCCTGCCCGAACAGGATGTTGAAGGACAGGCAGATGATGATGGCGCAGCCGATCTGCGAGAGCACACTGAGCGCCATGCTGCTGCCAAAGACCAGCGGGGCCGCGGCAAGCAGGATGCCCAAGGCGACAAAGCCCAGCGGGATCGATCCACGCGTCGCATTGGTCGAGCCGGTCAAGCGAGCCATGGCACTCAGCCCTCGCGCGTTCCGAGCAGGCCGCGCGGCCTGACGGCCAGCATCAGCACCAGCAGCAGGAATGGCAGGATCGGCGCGATTTGCGCCACGCTGAGCTGCAGCAGCGCGGAAGCACCGACCCGCTGCGCATCGAGCGCCACGCCGAGCGCCCCCAGCAGTTGCGCAACCGACAGGTTCACGCCCACGGCCAGGGTCTGCACCACGCCGATCATCAGCGACGCAATGAACGCCCCGGCCAGCGAGCCCAGTCCGCCCACCACCACCACGACAAAGACGATGGACCCCACCGATGCCGCCATGCCGGGTTCGGTCACATAGGTATTGCCGCCGATGACGCCCGCCAGCCCTGCAAGCGCGCAGCCCGCCCCGAACACCAGCATGAACACGCGCGGCACGTTGTGCCCCAGCGCCTGCACCATGTGCGGATGCGTGAGCGCGGCCTGGATCACAAAGCCGACACGGGTACGCTTGAACAGGAACCACAGGGCCAGCATGACCAGCACGGCCACCAGCATCATGAATGCGCGCGAGCGCGGGAACTGCACGCCGTACAGGTCGAACAATGCCCCCTGCAGCGATGGCGGCAGGGCATAGGGAACCACCGAACGCCCCCAGAGCAGTTGCACCACCTCGAGCACCAGGTAGGCCAGCCCGAAGGTCACCAGCAGCTCCGCCACATGCCCGAAGGCATGCACCCTGCGCAGCACGAACCGCTCGAACAATGCGCCCAGCAGCCCCACGAGCAGCGGGGCCGCCACCAGCGCGGGCCAGAAACCGATGTGGCCCGACAGCGTCCAGCCGAGGTAGGCACCCAGCATGTAGAAACTGGCATGCGCGAAGTTGAGCACCCCCATCATGCTGAAGATCAGCGTGAGCCCCGAGCTCAGCATGAACAGCAGCAGGCCGTAGCTGATGCCGTTCAATAGCGAGATCGCAAGGTATTCAGGACTCATGGGCAGACATCACGGACGGAAATCGACAGGCAGGAAATGAGATGAGAGGTGCGTGCTCGAAACAGGAGCTCTCCATGAAGACGCGGCGCGCGCCGCACCCGGAAAAAAAGGTTCATCACGCATTGTCGGGATGAGCGCGAGGTTTTCCAAACGACAGCCTAAGCAGCGCGCGCCCGCTTTGAACTGTCCACCCCAATGCTGAGATGGCCCTAGAGACGCGACGCAAAGGCGAAGACAGTACTTTGGTACGGCAAGCCTTTGCAACAAAGTATGAGGGGCCATATCAGCACCTCCAAACGAAGACTCTCACCCCAAGCGCCGCGCACCCATTCGTCACGCGACCCATATGCCCCCGGTATTCCGTGAAGCACCAAAAAACCGGGCCCCTGCCGTCACAGTCCCGGCAGCTTGTAGTCCTTCAGGTCCTCGCGCAGCTTGGTCTTGAGCATCTTGCCCGTGGCCCCGAGCGGAATCGCATCGACGAACACCACGTCATCGGGAATCTGCCACTTGGCCGTCTTGCCTTCATAGAACTTGAGCAGTTCCTCGCGGGTGAGCTCGGCGCCCGGCTTCTTCGCCACGGCGATGATGGGACGCTCGTCCCACTTGGGGTGCGGCATGCCGATGCACGCGGCCATGGCCACGGCCGGATGCGCCATCGCGATGTTCTCGATGTCGATGGAGCTGATCCACTCACCGCCGGACTTGATCACGTCCTTGGTGCGGTCCGTGATCTGCATGAAGCCATCGGGATCGATGGTGGCCACGTCCCCCGTGGGGAACCAGCCGTGCCCCCGCTCGTCCTCGACCAGCGGGCTGCTGCCCTTGTAGTAGCTGTGCAGCACCCAGTGGCCGCGCGCCATCAGGTCGCCGTAGCTCTTGCCGTCCCAGGGTTGCTCCTGGCCTTCGGCATTGACGATCTTCAGGTCGACGCCGTGGAACGCACGCCCCTGCTTCTGCAGCAGCTTCATCTGCTCGTCGCGCGGCAGGCCCAGGTGCTTGTTCTTGAGCGTGGAGAGCGAGCCGAGCGGGCTCATTTCGGTCATGCCCCAGGCATGCAGCACGGTCACGCCATACTGGTCCTGGAACGCATCGATCATGGCCGGCGGGCAGGCCGATCCCCCGATGATGGTGCGGTTGAGCGAGTGGAACTTCAGCCCGTTGGCGGAGACATGGTTGAGCAGCATCTGCCAGACCGTGGGAACGCCCGCGGCCATGGTCACGCCTTCGGCCTCGATCAGCTCGTAGATCGACTTGCCATCGAGCGCCGGCCCCGGGAACACCACCTTGGCGCCGGCCAGCGCCGCCGTGTACGGCGTGCCCCAGGCGTTCACATGGAACATCGGCACGACCGGCAGGATCGCGTCGCGCGCCGAGATGTTCATCACATCAGGCAGCGCGGCCGCGAATGCGTGCAGGACCGTCGAGCGATGGCTGTACAGCGCGCCCTTGGGGTTGCCCGTGGTGCCGCTCGTGTAGCACAGGCTCGACGCCGTGTTCTCGTCGAAATCGGGCCAGTCGTAGTCGTCGCCCTGCGCGCCGATCCAGGCCTCGTAGCTCTCCAGGTTCGGGATGCCGGTGTCGGCCGGAAGCCTGTCCGCATCGCACAGGGCGATCCACTTGCGCACCGTCGGGCATTTGTCGTGGACGGCCTGGATGATCGGCAGGAAGGTCGTGTCGAAGCACAGCACCTGATCCTCCGCATGGTTCACGATCCAGGCGATCTGTTCCGGGTGCAGGCGGGGATTGATGGTATGCAGCACGCGTTCGGAACCGCTCACCCCGTAGTACAGCTCCATGTGGCGATAGCCGTTCCAGGCCAGCGAGGCCACACGGTCGCTGGCGGCGACCTTCATGGCGTCGAGCGCCTTGGCCACCTGGCGCGCACGGCGTGCCAGATCCCGGTAGGTGTAGCGGTGGAGATCCCCCTCCACGCGACGCGAAACGATTTCTGCATCCCCGTGATGCCGTTCCGCGAACCGGATCAGGGACGAGATCAGCAGGGGTTGGTTTTGCATCAGGCCCAGCATGCTTATTGGCTCCTTCATCTTCACATTCATTGGTAACCAGGGAACCTCTGCAAAACTCCCTGCCATCGTCTGAACGCGGCCTCGGGCGATCCGCGGCGTTGTCTTTTTCGTCAATAGCTACGGCTATTGCCTTCAAAAGACGCCTTGCGGCTCATCCCGATCCGCGCCCAACCGATTGGCGAGGGTTCTGCAGAGGTTCCCCAGCGGGATGCGTCAGGAGACAGGGGGATAGAAAGGGCCAATCCCCCGGCCCGGACGCCATCATCGGCCCACATCGTAGCGATGAATGGTGGTTGAACTGACGTTTTGCTGTCACCTTCGGCGCAGCATTCGTTGTGCACTGCAACATAAAAGCTGGTGGCAGCCTTTCCCAGGGCTCCAGAGGGCCATTGCATGGGCGAGCGATGGCCTTGAGGCCGACAGGTCATCGTCTCAGGCGGACAATGGAGCCATGCTCCAGGAAACAGAGACCACCCCACGACCTCTCGAATCGCCCACGGACGGCACGCCAGGCTGGCTGAAGCTTCCCGGCCTTGCGCAGCTCGGCCCGGCCTTCTTCACGGCGCTGCGCCCCACCCCGCTGTCGCAGCCGCACTGGATTGCGCGCAACGCGGATGTGGCCCGACTGGCAGGCATCGATCCGCAATGGCTGCAGAGCGAGGAAGCGCTGGTCATCCTGAGCGGCAGCACCGTGGCCGAGGGCACGCAGCCGGTCGCCACCGTTTACAGCGGACACCAGTTCGGAGTCTGGGCCGGCCAGTTGGGTGACGGCCGGGCGATCCTGCTCGGCGAAACGCGGGGCGGCCAGGAAATCCAGCTCAAGGGCAGCGGTCGTACGCCCTATTCCCGCATGGGCGACGGGCGCGCCGTGCTGCGTTCATCCATCCGCGAGTATCTCTGCAGCGAAGCGATGCATGGCCTGGGCATTCCGACCACCCGTGCCATGGCACTGATCGGCTCGCCCGACGCGGTGTATCGCGAGCAGCCCGAAACCGCCGCCGTCGTGGCGCGCGTGGCGCCCAGCTTCATCCGCTTCGGGCATTTCGAGCATTTTTCCGCGCGCGGCGACGAGGCATCCCTGCGCAAGCTGGCCGACCATGTGATCGACCGTTTCTACCCGGAATGCCGCAGCGGCGAGGCCTTCGAGGGCAATGCCTACGCGCAGTTGCTGCACGCGGTGAGCGAACGCACGGCCGCCCTGCTGGCACAGTGGCAGGCGGTCGGTTTCTGCCACGGCGTGATGAACACCGACAACATGAGCATCCTGGGCCTGACGATCGACTACGGTCCATTCCAGTTCCTCGATGCCTATGTGCCCGGCCACATCTGCAATCACAGCGACAACCGGGGCCGCTATGCCTTCGACCAGCAGCCGAGCGTGGCCTACTGGAACCTGCTGTGCCTTGCCCAGGCGCTGCTGCCGCTGATCGGCAAGGAAGAAACCGCCCGCGCGGCCCTGGAAAGCTATCCCCCGGCGTTCGCCCGCGAGTTCAAGCTGCGCATGGCCGCGAAGATGGGGTTGCCGTCCCGGGCGGCCGAAAGCGAAGCCTTCGTGCAGGTGCTCCAGTCGCTGTTCGACCTGATGGCACAGGACGCCGTCGACTACACCATCTTCTGGCGCCGCCTGTCGCATGCGGCGAATGCGACAGGCTCCGAGGCGCCCTCTGCGCAGTTTGCGCCGGTGCGCGATCTGTTCCTGCAGCGCGAGCTGGCCGACTCCTGGCTCGATCGCTACCGCGAGCTGCTCGCGCAGCACGCCGATCCCGCGGCCTGCAAGGCGATGCTGAGGGTCAATCCCCGCTTCGTGCTGCGCAATCACCTGGGAGAGATGGCGATACGCGCGGCGTCGCAAGGGGATTTCTCTCTTGTGAATACACTTCAGGACATCCTGACAACGCCCTTTGATGAACACCCGGGACACGACAGCCTCGCGGACTTTCCGCCCGACTGGGCGTCCCACATCTCCATCAGTTGCTCCTCATGACCTTTCCGATCGAAAAATCCGACGCCGAATGGCTGCAGACACTGCGCGACAAGGGCGCCGAGCCGCGCGCCTTTGATGTCACGCGGCACGCAGCCACCGAGCGGCCGTTCACCGGCAAGTACGAAGCCTTCTGGGCCGACGGCAGCTACCACTGCATCTGCTGCGGAGCCAAGCTGTTCGACTCGAACACCAAGTTCGACGCGGGCTGCGGCTGGCCGAGCTTTTCCGAAGCCATTCCCGGCTCGATCCGAGAGATCGAGGACCACAGCCACGGCATGGTCCGCGTGGAAACGGTATGCGCGCAATGCGGCGCGCATCTCGGCCATGTGTTCCCGGACGGCCCTGCGCCCACGGGCCTGCGCTACTGCATGAATTCAGCGTCGCTGGACTTCGACCCCAAGGAATGACGGCTTCATGAAACTGCTACTCGACTTCTTCCCCATCATTCTTTTCTTTGTTGCCTACAAGGTCTGGGGAATCTACGTGGCCACCGGCGTCGCCATCGCGGCCACGGTGGTGCAACTGGCCTACATGCGGGTGAAGACCGGCAAGACCGAACCCATGCAGTGGGTGAGCCTTGCCATCATTGTCGTGTTCGGCGGGGCAACGCTGCTGGCCCACAACGAGGACTTCATCAAGTGGAAGCCCACCGTGCTGTACTGGGTGATGGGTGCCGTGCTGCTGATCGGCCAACTGTTCTTCAAGAAGAACTTCATCCGCAGCCTGATGGGCTCGCAGATCCAGCTGCCCGAGCCCGTGTGGAAAAACCTCAACTGGGGCTGGACAGGCTTCTTCGCCGTGATGGGCGCGCTCAACCTGTGGGTGGCCTTCAACTTCGACACCGATACCTGGGTGAACTTCAAGCTGTTCGGCGGCATGGGCCTGATGATCGTGTTTGTCATCGCCCAGGCGATCTACCTGAGCCGCCATGTCACGGAAGACGAAACAGCCAAGGTGGAGGATGCCAAGCAATGATGGCCGTCACCGCCGAGAACATGCAGGAACTTCTTGCACGCGAATTGTCTCCGACCCAACTGGAGGTGATCGATGAAAGCGGCCTGCATGCAGGCCACGTCGGTGCGAACGGCACCGGCTTCGGCACCCATTTCCGTGTGCGCATCGCGTCGCCCCGGTTCGAAGGAAAGTCCAGAGTCGCCAGGCATCGGCTTGTGTATGATTCGCTGCAGGTTTTCATCGACAACGGCGCGCATGCCATTGCCATTGAAATTCTCTGAAACATGCCGGCTCAAGCCGGCCGCAGAATGAGAGTTCTGCAAAACAATCTCCTTTTTTTGGATTTCCAATGAAGAAAAAGCTCATGTCCGGCCTCGTGGCCGCCGCGCTGCTGGGTGCCGTGGTTCTGCCCGTTTCCGCACAGAACCTCGCGATCGTCAACGGCAAGCCGGTTCCCAAGGAACGTGCCGAAGCCCTGAAGCAACAGGTGGAAAAGTCGGGCCGCCCCATCACTCCCGAGGTCGAAGGCCAGATCAAGGAAGAAGTCATCGCCCGCGAAATCTTCATGCAGGAAGCCAAGAAGCGCGGCCTGGAAGGCTCTGCCGACTACAAGGCCCAGATGGAACTGGCCCGCCAGACCATCCTGATCCGCGAGCTGTTCGCCGACTACCAGAAGAAGAACCCCGTCACCGACGCAGACATCCAGGCCGAGTACGACAAGTTCGTGGCGTCCAATTCCGGCAAGGAATACAAGGCCAGCCACATCCTGGTGGAAACCGAAGACCAGGCCAAGGCCCTGATCTCGCAGATCGAGAAGGGTGCCAAGTTCGAAGAGTTGGCCAAGAAGGAGTCCAAGGACCCCGGATCCGGCGCACGCGGTGGCGACCTGGACTGGGCCAGCCCCAGCAACTACGTGGCCGAGTTCACCGAAGCCATGGTCAAGCTGAAGAAGGGCGAAATGACCCACGTGCCGGTCAAGAGCCAGTTCGGCTACCACATCATCCGCGTCGACGACGTGCGTGATGCGCAACTGCCCAAACTGGAAGAAGTGAAGCCCCAGATCGCACAGCAACTGCAGCAGCAGAAGCTGGCCAAGTTCCAGGAAGAACTGCGCTCCAAGGCCAAGATCCAGTAATTTCCGCCACGGAAATCACTACCAATCGAAAAAAATGGCTCGACATATGTCGGGCCATTTTTTATTTCCAAGCCCCATGAGATACGAACTCTCTTTGGAGTTCATCACAAACCACCGGGATTGAGCACAAGGTTTTCCAAACAGCCGCCTGCGCAGCGCGCGCCCGCTATGAAACTGCCCACCCCAATGCTGAGATGGCCCCTCAGATGCGACGCAAAGGCGTAGACAGTACTTTGGTACGGCAAGCCTTTGCAACAAAGTATGAGGGGCCATATCAGCACCTCAAAACGAAAACGCTCAACCCAAGCGCCGCAAACCAGTTCGTCAGATGAGCCCATCCACCCTGGTATTCCACAAAGAACCTATCCCCTACGCTTTCAGCCACCATGCCAGCGCGCCCAGGATGCCTAGCATGACGGGCTGGTGCAACAGGTAGTAGCTCAGGCTCCACCGCCCCAGCCAGGCCAGCGCCCTGCCCGGCGCGGGCAGTGCGCAACCCAGTCGGTGCGCGTGGCGCGCCTGCAGCCAGCGTCCGCTCGCCATGCCCCACCACATCACGCCCAGCCATGGAAACACTGGCACATAGTCTTCCGTGAACGGCTTGCGCGTGACCAGGCCAAGCCAGTTCAACGCCCTGCCGTTCATCGCGTCCGCCCACGCGGCACCGCCCCCGGAGAGCCACCACTGAGCCAGCCACGGCATGGCGAGCGCCAGCGCTCCTGCCGGCCAGAGCCAGCGGCCCCAGCCTGCCGTCAGGCGCACGACCACCAGCATCACGGCAATCCCGTGCAGCACGCCGAAGTGGATATAGCTCCTGGGAAACATCCACCAGGACCCCAGGGACACCAGTGCCGCCGCCAGCGCGATCTGCAGCCAGCGTCGGCCGAACCGGCTCCAGCTCTGGCCCTGCACATATGCGATCGATTGCCCGAGCCCCGCGCAGAACAGGAAGAGGCTCACGATGCCCACCCGCTGCAGGGTCCAGAACGGGTCGGAAAGAAAGTCCTGCTTCCACCAGCCCATGTAGGACAGGTCGAAGCAAAAATGAAAGACGGTCATCCAGACCATGGCCGTGCCTCGCAACGCATCGACCACGTCGTAGCGGGGAAAGCGTAGCCTGGGCATCGTTTCGCGATTGCTGCTGCTCATGCTCCGCATTATCCCCAGCGCTCAGGTCGCTTTGCATGGTTTCGCCCATCTTCGGCACGGCCCCCTGCCTCCACCAGCGGCCAGCGGGCGCAAAGAATTGAGTCACCTGCCGGCCGTCGGTCTCCCGCCGCAAAAAGCATTCACGCCTTTGCATAGTCAAACAAAATACACATTTCCGAACAGGGTATTTTGTGCAAGGAAAAGCTGTTCAATGATTCGGCCCTGTATGCATTTGCCAGTTCGGAAAATAGTTTTCACCCCGAGTGCAAACTGGCGCACATATTCATTTATTTCGTCATATCGATATTCGATTTATTCCAATCAATATGCACGTTTACCCTGGAAACGGCTGCCTACAATGACTTCCAGCCCATCCCCGGCACTGGCCCCATCGAATCCGCCGCACTGGTTCTATGGCCATTTTCCTGCACCTGCTAATTTTCCCCGCGTCATGCGTGACATGACATTCCTATCGGATATTAAAAACACAGGAGATCAAAATATGAAGAAGAATATCCCGGCGCGCGCAAACACCTTGCCGGAGCATCTTCCCCAATACCTGCTGCGCCTTTCAGCGGCTGCCTTGGGTGCAGCCGTCCTTCTCTCCGGCTGCGGGGGAAGCGGCAATGGCTTGAGCGCCAAGGACGCCGCGCAGATCGTCTACCGCAATGGCGACATTCTCACGCTAGACAAGGACAACACGGTCGTGCAGGCCATCGGCATCAAGGATGGAAAAATCATTGCATCGGGCAGCAGCGCCACCGTCGATGCACTGGTGGGACCGGATACCAAGGTCGTCGATCTCAAGGGCAAGAGCCTGATTCCCGGCTTCTACGATGCGCACAGCCACTTCGTCTACACGGGCACGAACGCCAGGTTCGAGACGGACCTGAACAGTCCGCCGATCGGCCAGGTCAGATCCATCGACGACATGGTCGCCCTGCTCCAGAAAAAGCAGGCCGAACTCGGCAAGGACGCCTGGATCACCGGCTTCGGCTACGACGACACGCTGCTGGCGGAGCGTCGCCACCCCACGCGTGAAGACCTTGACCGTGTCTCCACGACTCAGCCGGTCTATGTGACGCACATTTCCGGCCACATGGCTGTCGCCAACAGCTTCGCCCTGGCCAAAGCGGGGATCAATGCCTCCTCCACTGATCCCGAGGGCGGCATGATCGGTCGTGACAAGCAGGGCCAGCCCGATGGCTTCCTGGCCGAGACGGCGCAGGGTCTCGTGGGCAACCTCAAGCCCGGCCTGACAGCGGCACAGGTGCAGGAAGGCATACAGGCGGCTGCGCAGATCTACGCGTCGCACGGCGTCACCACGGCCAACGACGGCGCCTCGAGTGCCGGCGGCATCCAGGCCATGGAGGCGGCTGCCCAGGGCGGCCGCCTGCCGCTGCGTGTCGTGGCATGGCCCACGGCGCTGCAGGGCATGGAGGCAGCAAAGAAGGTCGAGCTCAAGAGCGGCATGGTGAAGATCGGTGGCATCAAGGACTTCTACGATGGCTCCATCCAGGGCTACACAGGCTACCTGAGCGAGCCCTACCACACACCCCATGACGGCGACGCGCACTACCGGGGCTATCCGCGCACCAGCAAGGCCAACCTGATCGCCAACGTCGAAGCCGCGCACAAGGCCGGCTACCAGCTGTTCATCCACACCAACGGCGACCAGGCCATCAGCGATGTGCTCGAAGCCTACGCGAAGGCGCAGCAGGCCTCGCCACGCGCCGATGCGCGCCACACGCTGATCCACGCCCAGATGGCGCGAGAGGACCAGCTCGACGAAATGAAGAAGCTCGGTGTCATTCCCTCGTTCTTCGAGCTGCACACCTACTACTGGGGCGACCGCCACCGTGACATCTTCCTCGGCCCCGATCGCGGCGCGCGCATCAGTCCGGCGCAGTCCGCCAGGCAGCGCGGCCTGCCCTTCACGCTGCACGCGGACACTCCGGTGGTGCCGATGGATCCGCTGCTCATGGTCTGGGCCGCGGTCAATCGCGTGACCACGGGTGGCTCGGTATTGGGTGCAGACCAGCGCATCAGCCCGACCGACGCACTGCGCGCGCTGACCATCAACGCGGCGCACCAGAACTTCGAGGAGAAGGAGCGCGGTTCGATCGAGGTGGGCAAGCATGCCGACCTGGTGGTGCTCTCGGACAACCCCACCAAGGTGGACCCGATGAAGATCCGCAACATCGAGGTGCTGCAGACCATCGTGGGCGGCAAGCAGGTCTATGCCAAGCCGGGCCAGTGATCCGGGGGCCCGGGACAGGATGGGCCTGAGGCGGACCTGAAATGACAAAAGGCCTTGGGTCATTACAACCCAAGGCCTTGAATCAATGGTCGGAGCGGCGGGATTCGAACTCGCGACCCTCTGCTCCCAAAGCAGATGCGCTACCAGGCTGCGCTACGCTCCGACAAGACTTGTATTCTAACCTCTTTATCAGGCGCCTCCGGGAAGAAACGCCAAAATAAATTCATGCGCGAAAGCGCGTCCACTGTCATCGCGACAGAGCCCTCAAAAGACAGACCCACAGACGCAGACAAAGGATAAAAGACAAAAGGCCTTGGGTCATTACAACCCAAGGCCTTGAATCAATGGTCGGAGCGGCGGGATTCGAACTCGCGACCCTCTGCTCCCAAAGCAGATGCGCTACCAGGCTGCGCTACGCTCCGACAAGACTTAGATTCTAACCGGCTATTTCAGCACTTTCTGAAAATACGGGAGAATTTTTTACATCGCCCTGCGCTTCAGTCACCACACAGGTCCGATGGCGCCGCAGGGCCATGGGCGCGCGGCATCGATCCATCAGGGGGATCAACGATTGCCCGACTGTCCGGGGCCGGGGCCGCGGCCAGCCAGGTGGCGGAACGTGATGCGGCCCTTGGTCAGGTCGTAGGGAGACATCTCCAGCGAAACCTTGTCACCCGCCAGAATGCGGATGTGGTGCTTGCGCATCTTGCCACCCGTGTAGGCGATCAGTTGGTGTCCATTGTCCAGGGTGACGCGGAAACGGGAGTCGGGCAAGACTTCGGTCACGCTTCCTTGCATCTCAATCAGTTCTTCTTTGGCCATTTTCAGTCTCGAAAATTCAGTGTAGGTGGCAGTTGCCCACAAACGGCAGCAACCGAGGTTCGCCGCTGCCCTGGCTTGCCAGAAGTTTGAGCGCGGTACAAAAGTGGGCTGGAATCAATCACCGCGTTCAATGCCAGAGTCGAAGAATTTCGAGGGGGACGTCCGCCTGGGACTGCCCGGCAAAAGCTGAATCGCTGGGTGATAAGCCCTCCATTGTAACTCGAAGCGCCAATGCAGGTGAAATCAGGGGGTGAGCGCGTCCGCCAATGTCTTGATCACGTCGGTCTGACTGATGATGCCGATCAGGCGATTTTCGTCATCCACGATAGGAACATGCCGCCGGCCCTTCGCGGAGAACATGGGCACGAGGTCCATCACATGCTGGTCCATGCCCGCCACCTGCACGGGCGACGACATCACCGCGCCGATATGCTGCGCCTTTTTCGCACCGCGCCGTGATATCAGCGAACGCAGCCTCTGCCCCAACCCCGCCTTCTCCTCCGGTGCGAACTCGTGGTAGAGCAGATCGGTGGTGGTGATGATGCCGATCACGGCCTGCTCGGCATCGACCACCGGAAGCGCCTTGACCGCATGCTCCTGCATCAGGGCCCAACCTTCGGCCAGCGACGCACTTTCGTCGATGGCATGGACAGGCGAGGACATGATGTGCCGGCATCGCAGGTCGCCCAGGGTGCGCTGGAAGGCCGCCTTGGCGGCGTGCTCCATGAGCCGCTCCAGGTCGCCGCGGCTGATGTCGAGTACACCGTTGTAGCTCTTGAGGGCCGCGTCGAGGTCTGCCGTCGTGAACGGGCTGTGCTTGCCGCCCGCCGCGGCTGCCGCCGTCTTCTCCGCCGGTTTTTCGTGCGGATAGGCGCGCCCCGTCAGGCGGTTGTAGACGATGCCGATCAACACCAGCAGCAACACGTCGAACAGCACGAAGCCGAGATAGCGCCCGGTATGGGTGGCAGGTTCGAGCACGGCCAGCAATGCAAGCGATGCGCCCGGCGGATGCAGGCTGCGGAGCAGCAGCATCACGCCCACGGCCAGCCCCACGGCCAGCGCCGCCGCGAGAATCAGCGGCGACACGAAGTGCGCCACGACCACCCCGATGGCGGCCGACACCACGCTGCCCGCCACGACAGCCCAGGGCTGCGCCAGGGGACTGGACGGCAGGCCGATCACCAGCACGGAGCTGGCCGCCAGCGACGCCACCATCCAGAGGCCCGGCGGATGCAGCAGCCCCCACAGCTGTGCGCAGATGGCAATGATGCCCACCGCCAGCACAATGCCCAGCAACATGCGCAGCCGCTCCTTGCGATCGACCTGCACGGGTGCGGGCATGAACCGCCTGAGCCAGACCCGGCCAGGCAGCACCGGCACTGGATCATCGCTCGGATTGGCACGGGAGGAGTCGGCGGGGTCGCCAGAACGGGATGGCGAACTGGATGGGGTGGTCATGCGGGAAGTCAGTGCGCGTCTTCAGCCAGCGGGGAGGCACGGGTATGCGCAGGTGCACATAGGCGGACGCAGGGTGTGCGGAATTATCTTGCCTGTGATGGAGTTCTGCTCGAAGTCAGGAATTGCAGAGACCTGTGCGTGGCAGGCCCATGTTGCAGCCAGCAGACGTTCATGCCACCGGGGTTTCCCGAATGGTCAATGCAATTGCCCAATGTCGGCGTATTCGCTCAGGGAAATTGGCAGGCGGCGTCCTCGCCAGCGCCAGTAGAATGAGCCGCTACAAAAAAGGATGCAACCCACGTGTCAGATCGACTTGCCGTACTCCCCCAATACCTGTTTCCCAAACAGGCGCTCACCGAATTGATGGGGCATCTGGCCAATTTGCGCGCCGGCGGGCTCACCACCTGGGTCATCCGCAAGTTTGTCGATCGATACAAGGTGGACATGAGCGAGGCCGCCGATCCGGACATCGCGAGCTACGCCACCTTCAACCAGTTCTTCACGCGCGCCCTCAAGGAGGGTGCCCGCCCCCTGGCGCAAGCCCGCGCCGTCTGCCCGGTGGATGGCGCGATCAGCCAGCTGGGCCCCATTGCCGACGACCAGATTTTCCAGGCCAAGGGCCATAGCTACAGCACCACCGCCCTGCTGGGCGGAGACAAGAAGCTGGCCAAGACCTTCGCCAACGGCAGCTTTGCCACCATCTACCTGAGCCCCCGCGACTACCACCGCATCCACATGCCGTGCGACGGCCAGCTCACCCGCATGATCCACGTTCCGGGCGACCTGTTCTCCGTGAACCCGACCACGGCCCGCGGCGTGCCCGGCCTGTTTGCGCGCAACGAACGCGTGGTGTGCATGTTTGACACCCCGCTGGGCCAGATGGCCCTGGTACTTGTGGGCGCGACCATCGTCGGAAGCATGGCCACGACCTGGCATGGCGTGGTCAACCCACCGCGTCCCGGCGGGATCCGCAACTGGCTGTACTCCAGCGGTCAGGTCAGCCTGCGCCAGGGCGACGAGATGGGACGCTTCCTGCTCGGCTCCACCGTCGTGCTGCTGTTCGAGCGCGGAGCGGTCCAGTTCACGGAGCGCTGGAAGGCAGAGCTGCCCGTGCGCCTGGGCGAGGCCATGTCACGCTGAAAATCCCTGCTCCCTGTCACCCCCAACTGCGGTCAGCCGGCGCTCCAGCGCCGACAAGGTGGAATGCAGGGGAACCAATTTCCATCGAGCTCGTCGAAACGACAGGCGTCTTTCCCGACCAAAACACTTCCTTTGCTTCTATATAGATAGCAACCAACTCATGCCCGTCAATGATTGGGAAAGTGATTTGCTTGGAGCCGCTTTTTCAGGACAGGATCAACAACCATTGGCTTGCGTATAATTTCAGCATCATGTTTCGGTGGGTTATTGCGCTGATCAGCGCATATTTCATTCTCGGTCTCGGAGTTTCCGCATACGGCGCCACGCCGAAGACGGCCCTCCAGTCTCAGGCCGCCCACAGCATGGTGAATGCCGTCGCGCATGATGCGGCCGAATGTGCAGACACCCTGGATGCGCACACCTCCACGGCCGATTCCACCTTCCCTTCGTCGCCCCTCCAGCTGGTGCTGGACGACCTCGTAGTGGATCTTCCCGATCTGCTCGATCCCCCCCGCATGTTCTCCCCCGGCGACTCCCTGCGTGTGCGCCCGCATGTCGCGCGGCTGGTGCCGCCGCACTCTCCCTCCCTGAAGCGCCGGCCCAAGCCGCCCAAAGCTCCGTACACGCTGGCCTGAGGCGGGTCCTCATGCACGCGTGTCCAGCCGACCGGACGTCCTGCTTCGCAGAGAGCGTCCCTAGGCAGGCAACGCCTGACTGACCACCGGACCCCGCCTTGCACGAGGCTGGCCGCACCTGCTCCTTTCTTCACAAGGCAGCCAGGTCCGGCGACGTTCGCAGCCTCCAGCACAGCGCCCCTACCCTGAAAAAGACGTTCCCTGGCAGTCGAGCCTTCCGGCCAACGTCATACAGCCCCATACAAAAAAGCCTGCCATCACAAGCGGCAGACAACACTTCAGGAGCCCATCATGCGCCTCACCACCCGCGGAAAAATGGCCGTCACCGCCATCACCGATCTCGCCTCCCGCTCGCACGGCCATCCCGTGGCCCTGCCGAGCATCAGCGCGCGCCAAGGCATTTCGCTCTCCTATCTCGAGGACATCTTCAGCGCCCTGCGCCGGGCGGGCCTCGTGCGCAGCATCCGCGGCCCCGGCGGCGGATACACGCTCGCCCGCCCCGCCAGCGAAGTCTCGGTCGCCGACATCGTCAGGGCGTCCGATCGCATGCTGTCGGACGACGGTGACGACTCCGGCAAGCTGCGCGAAGACTCCCCCTCCGGCCGCATGACGGCCGAGTTGTGGAGCAGCTTCCATAGCCGCGTGCTGGACTACCTGCAGTCCGTGACCGTGGCCGACCTCGTGGCACGCCAGGGTGCGCAGGTCAGCGAAGCGCCTGCCCGTGCCAGCACCGGAGGACTGAATTCCGCCATCCAGCGCCTGAAGTCCCGCCCTGCGGCCAAGACACAGTTTCCGGCGCAGCACGTGCCCAACTCGGTATTTGCGCTGGGTGCGCTGGGCGCCCGGTCCTGACGTGATGGATTCGGGGCGATCCTCGCGCCCTGCCCGGCTGCCGCAGTCTGTACAGGAGTGAATGGCTTCTGTGCAGACTGCGACAGGCTGGCCCGCCAAGCGAATAAACTCCAGCCATGTCCGACATCTACATGACCGTGGTTCACGCGTTGCGTGCGCACTGGAAAGCGCACAGCGACGCCTATCCCCAGAAGATTGTTCTCTCCCAGGCACAGGCGGAGAGATTGCTTGAGCTGCAGCAGATCGGCATGGTTCCGTTTCCCGATGCCCGCTCGACACCCCGCATCGACCGCTTCATGGGCACGGCCATCGAGATCGATCCCTCATCGGCTGGAATGCTGATTGCGCATGACGGCACGCAGGTCCCCCTCGAACAGCCAGCAGAAACCCAAGCCTGACGGACGGTGCCATGCGCCCGGCCTGCGGCGCAACCCACCTCGCATCACTTCACCCGCCAGATCATGCTGCGGCGGATCTGCTCCCGCAGCAAAAGCCCACCAATATCCGTCAGCTCGTTGATGTCCTCGGAGGACAGCTTGTCGATGTTGAGAGAAATCCAGATGGCAAGCCGCGAGATGGCCTCGCTCGGATCGCGCTGGGCATGCCTTGCCTCGAGCACTTCCGCCCGCTTGCGGAACATGGCGACAATGGGGTGTTCGTCAGTTTCCATGGTTGTCTCCTGCCGGCAGACGCCATCCATCATGTCTTCGGCGACAGGTTACCGAAAAGCCGCTCCGTGAGTGAGTTCACGAACTTCCCGGCATTCCCAACACCCAGGTACGGCGCCAGAACGGCTTGAAGCGCCCCGGAAAGCCCCCTTCTTCCCACGTACCCATGACCCGTCATTGATTTTGCTTTTTCGTATCAGTTTGCTCCAGAATTTTTAAAATTACTATCCCCCGAACAAGGTAGGCCTGTGCCCCGCCGCGCCAGGCAAAAAAAAGCCACCCGAAGGTGGCGAGGGCAAAGAGGTATTTCACTCTTGGCAAGCATCCATAACAACTGATCAATAAAAATCAGTTCTGATTCATGGATCCTACTCCCATTCGACAGAAAAAGCCATCAGGCTCGGCACCGGCGCGCGCAGCACGGGAAGCACAACCGATCTCCAGGCCTCATGGACGTTGCTCAATGCGCCGTACCCAGCCAAACCAGAAGCACACCGCTGTCGGAATGCCCAGCGTCAGCCAGGCCAGCATGTCACCGAAGCCCCCGTCGCTGAACAGCGCAGAGACCAGTCCGATGCATGTGAGCACGCCCATCGCAATGGGCCAGCCCCACAGGGGCCAGAATAGATGGCGCGGCTTCATGATGCGGTTCCCAGGGGTTGTTCGACAGGTTGGTCGGATAGGGGCCTGGCAGGCACCTCGCCGGTCTCGGTCTCGGGCTTGGACCTGGGGTCGGGCACGGGTACGGTCTTGCCCTTCTTGAGCCACAGGTACAGGCCGCTGCCCAGCACGATGATGGTCGCGATGTCCAGCAGCGCCCAGATGATCTGCATGGGCATGCCGCCATAGTCGCCAAAATGCAGCGGCTGCGACACCAGCAGCGCCGTCAGGTACCACGGCAATTGGGGAGCGGCCGTGACCTCCGCGGTCTTCGCGTCGACGAGCACCGGCTGCAGCAGCTTGGACGTGAACGGCTCGTTGCCCTTGAGGAAGAAGGTCGTGTGGTGCGGACTGGAGAACGCCGTGCCCGGGAACGCAATAAACGACAGCTTGGTGTGCGGCGCCTGCGCCTGTGCGACCTCCATCGAGCGCTGCACCGAGCCGCGCTCGGCGACGGGCACCGTCGGCTGCCCCTGGTAGGGCACCATCAGCGCGCTGAGCTGGTCGTACTGCCAGTACTTGATGACCAGGTCGGCCCAGGTATTGATCATGCCCGTGGCGCCCACCACGAAGAGCCACACCAGCGTGACGACACCCAGCAGGTTGTGCAGGTCCAGCCACTTCAGGCGTGTACGCCGGTCGCGTCGCACGGTTCCGAAATCCAGCTTGCGCATGAAGGGCGCGTACAGCACCACCCCGCTGACAATGGCCACGAGCAGCAGCAGCCCCATGAAGCCGAGGAAGAGCTTGCCCGGCAGGCCCGCGAACAGGTCCACATGCAGCTTGAACATCACGTACATGAAGCCCTCGTCGAAGCGCGGCTGAGCGAGCACCTCCGCCGTGCGCGCATCGATGGCCACCGACCGGAAATCCTCCGTGGGATCCGGCGTGGGCGTCATGGTGACGAACCAGAGGTTGTCGTCATCCTCGTCCTTCGACGCGAACTGCACCACGCGGTCGGGGTGCTGCGCGCGCGCCACTTCAAGGACCTTGTCCAGGCTGGCATGCGGCGTGCCGGGCGCCATCTTCGGCGTTTCCACCTCGGTTCCCAGCAGATGACCGATCTCATGATGGAAGATCAGCGGCAGCCCGGTCAGGCACAGCAGCAGCATGAAGACGGTGCAGATCAGGCTGCTCCACTTGTGCACCCAGGCCCAGGTCTTGATGGTTCGATTGCTCATCGACATGATTGGCTTCTCCGCGCCGACATCAGAACTTGTAGGTGGCGCTGGCCACGACATTGCGCCGCGCACCCCACCAGCAGTCACCGCGTGCGAGGCAGGTGCTGAAGTACGACTTGTCCGTCGCGTTGTTGATGTTCAGCGCATAGCGCCACTGGTCCGATTCATAGGCGAACATCAGGTCCAACAGCGCCACCGAGGGCATGCGCGGACCGCGGTCTGCACCCTCCACGTCCTGGAACCCGCTCATGTAGCGCAGGCCCGCGCCGGCCGAGAAGCCCGGCACGCCGGCCAGGGCGAAGCGGTACTTGCCCCACACCGATACCTGGTTGCGCGGCAGGTCGGTAAGCTTGCGATCCACGTCGATGTAGTTGTAGTTCGCGATCACGTCGACGGACTTCGCCAGCGTGGTCTTCATCTCCAGTTCCAACCCCTTGTTCTTGGTCGCATCGACCTGGCGCCCGTAGTTGGGATTGGTGGCATCCGAGACGAGGCGGTTCTTCTCCTTGAGCGAGTAGACCGACGCCGTGAAGCTGCTCGCCGATCCCTCCGGCTGGTACTTGATGCCTGCCTCAACCTGCTCGCCGCGCAGCGGCTTGAACAGGCCGCCGGAGGCATCGGTGCCGGCCTGCGGTGTGAACGATTCGGTGTAGCTCAGGTACGGCGACCAGCCCGAGGGCAGCATGTACATCGCACCCAGGCGATGGCTGGTGGCCGTCGTCGTTTCGGAGGCACTGCCCGCCGAGCCGCTGGTGCTGCGGTCATATCGCAGGCCCGCCACGAAGATCCACTGGTTCCACTTCATCTGGTCCTGCAGGTAGATGCCGGCATTGCGCTGGGTGGTGCGCGGCCGGTCCGTCAGCTCCGTCACCGGCACGTAGCCGCTGCCATAGACCGGCGCGTAGGCGTCGATGGTGCTGTACACCGATCCCTCGCGCTTGTCCTGGCGCTGGCGCGAATACTCGGCACCCAGCAACATCGTGTGCCGCACCTCTCCCGTGGCAAAGTGGCCTTCGACATGATTGTCGATGGCGGTCATGCGGGTCCAGGTCAACGACTTGTCGTTGTAGCGGCCCAGCAGGCGCTGGCCCTCGGGGTCCTGGCTCCAGCCGCCAGGCAGCGAGAACGAATCGGCATAGTGGTAATGCGAGTCGTTGAAGGTGCGCGCCGTGCGGGCGTTCTGGCGGAAACTCCACTCATCGTTGAAGTGGTGCTCGAACTGCCAGCCGAAGGACTTGCGCGTGGTGTCGTAACCGTCGCCGGGCTCGCCGATGAAGCGGCTGCTGGGCAACGGGCCGTTCACGTTCGGCAGGATCGTGCCCTGCCAGGGAAAGAACTGCGAGGTGCTGCCCGTCCTGTCCTTCTGCCACAGGCCCTGCAGCGTGAGCGAGGTAGCGGCGCTGGGTCGCCAGGTGAGCGAAGGCATCAGCAGCGAACGATCGTCCGGCACATAGTCCACCTGCGTGTCGGCCTTGCGCTGCAAAGCGACAAGGCGGTACGACCACGCACCATCGGCGGTGAGCGGCCCCGTCAGGTCGGCCTGGATCTGCTTGCGACCGAACGAGCCGAACTGCACCCCCACTTCGCGCGCGGCCTCGGCCTGCGGACGCTTGCTGACCATGTTGACCACGCCGGCCGCCGTGCCCGCACCAAACAGCATGCCCGCCGGGCCGCGCAGCACCTCCACGCGCTCCAGCGTGTACGGATCGGGCCGCGCAGTGGCCGTGTACCAGCCCGATGAATACATCTGCAGGCCGTCGAGATACAGCGAAGGTTCGCTGCCGCGCACCAGAAAGCTGTCGGAGCGCGAGTCGATGCCATAGGCGTCGGAACGCACGCCCGCCGCATACGTCAGCGCATCCTGCAAATTGGTCGCCCCCTGATCCAGCATCTGATCGCGCGTGACCACCGTCACCGACTGGGGCGTCTCCGCCAGCGGCGTATCCGTCTTGGTAGCCGTGGCAGCACGCCGCGCCCGATAGCCAATTACCGGCGAGGTCGCGGTCTCGGGCGTCGAAGCAGCATCGACCTCCACCGTCGGCAGCGTCATTTCAGGGGACACCGGCTTCGATGCAGGCGCGCCCTGCGCCCATGCGGCCGAGCCGGAGGACAGCATCAGCACGGCAACGGCAGCCGAGAGCGCGGAGCGCGGCAGGTGGAGAGAGTTCTGGTATTGAGGGCTCATTGCATTAATCTTAATGAGTATGATTTTTATTTATTATACAAATGCATGATCGGCATCAAGAAGCAATCGACCCACTGCATGCACCGATTGCCACGCCGGAAAGTCCAATGCATGCAGCCATCCTTCCCCGCAAGCTTCGGAACCAGTGCATCCACCTTGACCCAACAAGGCAGCGCGCTACAGTGCTGAATCAGGCAAGGAGAGGCGCACGGAAATGGCAGGCCACAGTCGGCCGCCTCCTCCCCCACCCTCCTCCGCTGGCAAGGAGACATTCAACAAGGTCAGCGAATCCAATCCGGTAACACCATGACAACAAACTACACGGAAACCTTCATCACCGCCTCGGCCGACAGCACCGCCACCGCGGGAACAACCCCGACAAAGGCCGGCACCGTCGCACAGATCCAACACGCCCTGCTACTGGCGCATCCGTACCACTTCACGAGCGACGATCTGCTATTCGAAGTCCACGCCATCCGCAACCACATCGCACAGAAAGACCGTGAGCAGGCACGCGCAGCGTTCTTCGCCAAATCCCAGGCTTGCCTGCGCGCCTCTCCCCTGGTCAAGCAATTCGGCTGGGGCATCCACCACGACGCCAAAGCCAAGATCGCGGCCTATGGCGTGGAGACGGATGCGTATCGATCTTTTTGCGGAAGCAAGGAATTGAAGACGATGGCGGGGATGCGGAGTCGGCGGGCGGGTTGACCACAGACAGCAAGGCCTGGATTCTTAAGCCCGCCGGGCGCTTGCGCACCTGCCAGCCCTTGCCTTGATTTTGAGGATGCGGTAGTACACAGTGCGGTTGGGAATCTGGCATCACTGACACGACGGGACCAGGCCAACCATCACACCATCGTGCACCAATTCCTGCTGGAGGCCGAGGATCGTTTCGGCTTTTTCCTGCGCTCAGCTCCAACGTCGCCTCACCACAGGTCTACTTTGACTGAAGCACAGCATCCGCCGCCATCAGCATTTCCCCGGTCAGGCGGTAAATGCCCGGCCGCTTGCTTTCGCGCGGGCCAGCCACATTCAGGATCTTCACATCATGCTGGCGCAACCATGCAATGACACGATCCGCCATTTCCTCCGAAACACCGGCATCGACCTGAACAACGAGACAGGGTTTAGCTGACTTCTCAGCAAAGACCTTGGTGGCCAGAGTGCCGCCATCCAGATCACCAAGATTGACGACCAGCGTCGCATCGCTGTCGACTACATTGCGGCGGGTACGTTGTCGGTAACCACCCTCCGCCATCTCTGTGAGCTGATACTTGGCTGGAATGACGCCGTCTTCGGCAAGGCGTCCGTGGGGAGCCCACCCACCATGGATGTAGCCATGCTTGATGGCAAAATCCAGCGCACCTCGATCCGCCCCAGTCTGTCCACCGGAGACAATTCGCTCACAAACGCGACGCGGTTCAGGGAAAGGACTGCGCAAGGGCGGCAGCGACAACAGCGTGCCATCAGCAAGGACTTCCGTGCGTTCCTCGATGCGGTGGTTCGGGTCCTCGAACGGTTTGTCGTACACAACGCGATATGCAGCTCCGACCTCCTCCTTCAGCCACTGGGAAAGTTGCAGACCACGCGTGTGGAAGACGGGCCAATCCCAATCGTCGGCGTTGAAATCATCGGAGTAGAACGCCGTGCGATCGAACTCGATAGCCCAGTCCGCGAACTTGCGCCAGAGCCCTTCTGACATCAAGAACGATTCGTCCCAATAAGTACCATCGCATTTATTGGGGCCGACACCGCCTTGATCGGGGCTGTCGACCAGCCACAAAAATGGCGCATTGCCGTATTCCGCCATCACGGTCAGGATCGGAACGAAGCCGGCATTCTCAGCGTTACCCATCGATCAGTCTCCTTACCACACGAAGGCATATTCCGGTTTGGCGCACTGGGCTGCTGCTCTTCAAAGCGTTCGTTGGGCAGAATCTTCCTTCCAAGTCCGCTCGACACCTCAAAGCAGTCACTGAATAAGCCTCTGACCGCAGCCGCCGATACCAGACGTCCGCTGTACGCATCACATCGAATGGACTGCCCACTGAAAACAGAACTCCCGCCAATCGCGGCAGCGGAGGATTTATTGGAACGTTCTGCATCACCGCTGAATGGAAACCACCGACCCAAGGTATGTTACAAATGCAACCGAGAATAATTAGCACAGAGGAAGACTGATATGCCAGCGAATATCAACAGTCACGTCGTTCGTCTGCACCGCTTCATGCCGTTCAGCGCCGCCCATGATCAGATCTACGAGGAGTACCAGACTGGCGATGACAATCTTGACCTCGCCACGGTGGCTATTTCGTATGCCGCAGATGCAATCAGGGCAGGTGCACGCTGCGTAATACTTACCGGAGATGCCGGTCATGGCAAGACCCACATGTGCAGGCGGCTGATCGAGACTAGTCTACTGGGACATGGCCCTGGAAGCGCAAGGAAGTTTCTGCTCGAAAGCTGCGATGGCAGCTCTGCAATACCTCCGGCGAGCGGGATTGAAGGCGTGCCCCTGCGAATCCACAAGGATCTTTCCGAGATTCAGCCACCTTCAAATGCAGCGACTCTCCTTGAGGAGGCAGGCACTCGAGGCAACGAAGCTCTAGTCGTTTGTGCGAACGAGGGGCGGTTGAGAGCGATCATCAGCTCGAAAAACGCTGGTCCAGTCTGCCGATCAATCTCGAAGCTATTCAAGGATTCATTCGAGTGCGGCGTTACGGCCAACGCAGAAGGCACGGTCCATATCATCAACCTTAACTACCAGTCGGTAGCTGCTCGATCGGATGAGTTCCCAGACAGTTTGCTACGGCGTGTCCTAGTCAGCTGGGTCTCGGACGGCCGGTGATCTTGCCCCCGTAGTTCCGGACACCGTCCAGTCGCTAAGTTAGCCCTGATGGGCGAGGTGATTCTGCCGCCGTCGGAACTCCCTGGGTGACATCATCTTCAAACTCGAATGTGGGTGGATTTCGTTGAAGTGCTCGAACGCACCCGGCAATTGCGCCAACACGGTCGGCGCATCGCGCAGGTCCATACGGCTCATGTAGTCGCGCTTGAAGGTGTTCACGAAGCTCTCGGCCATGCCGTTGCTCTGCGGGCTACACACGGGCGTGTTGATCGGCTTCAGGCCCAGCGATCTAGCAATGCCACGCGTCTCGTGCGCGATGTAGGCGCTGCCGTTGTCGGTGAGGAACTCCAATTCACGCTCCAGGGGCACGGCTTCAACCGTGCCAAAGCGCCGCTCCACGGCTTCCACCAGCATGTCGCGCACAGGCTCTCCCGCAAGTCCCTTGCCCTCCCAAGCCCGCCAGGCCAGGATCTCCCGGTCGCAGCAGTCCTTGGCGAAGGTGGCTGTGACCGTCTCGCCCGAATCGCACTTGATCTCAAAGCCGTCAGAGCACCAGCGCATGTTGCTCATCGGCACACTGACCTGGCCATCGTGAATGCGGCTCGAATGCCGTCGCTTGGGCGCCTTGGGCAACAGCAGTCGATGCCGCGCCATGACCCGGTAGATGCGCTTGTGGTTCAGCGCCTGTTGACCTTGCGAACGTCGCTCTCGATTGAGCAGCGCACCGGCGCGGCGATAACCATAGCTGGGCAACTCGGCAATGTGGCGCCGCAGGTCGGCCAGCAAGAGCTCATCCTGGGCCGGGGTGCGGCCTCTGCGGCTGTCCTGCCAGTGGCCAGGGCGGTGATGCCGCACATGCAGATTCGAGCGCGCCACGCCCAGCACCGAGCAGACCGGCTTCATTGGTCGTCCCCGGGCAACAAGGGCGAGCGCGCAATCCATTTTTTTGCTGCAGCGATCTCCACGGCTTCCTTGAGTATCTCGTTCTCCAAGGTCTTCTTGCCCAACACGCGCTGCAGCTTGGCGATCTCGGCACGGGCGGCTGCCAGTTCCGATGCCGGCACAACGGCCTCGCCTGCACCGACAGCCACCAGCGCGCCTTCGCGCTCCAGCCGCCGCCAAGTGAATAGCAAGCTCGCCGACACACCCTCCTGGCGGGCCACGAGCGAGACGCTCATGCCCGGTTCATACGTCTTGCGAACCAAGGCGGCCTTCTCGGCAGCCGACCAGCGCCGCCTGCGCTGGTCTCGGGTGATGACCTCAATCGTTTCTGTATGCCTAGTCATACGCACAGTCCTATGCCTATCTCGAAGATAAGCGATGGACCGTGTCCGGAGATTCAAGGGGCTATCTCAGACGAGACGCCGTAGGTGGCTCAATGCGTAGTGCGACAGCGGCACGCTGGGACGCCTGCATGCGTGGGACAGAACTACTCGTTGCCCGTCTTGCGCTGTGCGATCTGCAACCGTGCCCGCTCGGTCGCTTGCTGCAACCGTTCCCCCAGCACGGCACGCGGCGGCAAGGTGGTCAGGTACTCAGCGACGTGAATGCCCGACTTGTCCAACTCCAGCAACTCAATCTGTTCGGACTTCTTGCCGGTGCAAAGAATGATCCCCAGGGGCGAGGCTTCCTCCGGCTCCCGCTCGTACCTGTCGAGCCAGCGCAGGTACAACTCCATCTGCCTCTTGTATGCAGCCTTGAACTCCCCGACCTTCAACTCCACCGCCACCAGGCGCCGCAGTTTGCGGTTGTAGAACAGCAGGTCGAGGTGAAAGTCGTCTCCGTCGATCTGGATACGCTTCTGCCGGGCCACGAAGGAGAAGCCCGCGCCCAGCTCCAGCAGGAAGGATTCCATTTCGCGGATGATCGCGGCCTCTAGGTCGGCTTCCTGCCAAGTATCCCGCAAGGCCAGGAAATCGAGGATGTACGGATCACGCATGGCCAGCGAAGGTGACATGCGCTCGGTGCCCTGCAAGGCCGCCAACTCCTGCGCAATCAGCGCATCGGGCTTTTGGGACAGCGCGGTACGCTCGTACAGCATGGAATCCATGCGCTCGCGCAGCGTCCGTACGCTCCAGCGTTGGGCACTGGCCATCTGCGCATAATAGCCCGCATCGAGAAGGCCAGACGGGCACACAAGGGAGATGGACCCAAGCCCTTACTGCTAGACAAGGACAGTGCGCAATGGAAGCAACTTATAGAAGCTGCTGAGGCACTTGCTGTGCATGGCCAGCCGCGGGGCGTCGACTCGGAAATGGGGGTGTAGCGGGCATCATTCCAAGGTTGTTGTCGATCCAGCACAACCGGGGGATCGGCTATGCGTTCAATACCGGGTACCAGGTGCTCAATGCCATCATGCAAAGCGGACCGGACTAACAGCAATGGCACACGCTATATCCCATGGCTGTCAAAGCCTCTGAACTGGAAGCGGAGTTCACTGAGGAGCAGAGGCAGCGCTACGCCGACTGGAGGCAACGCATCATCGACAAGGTGAACACAGGTGACGAGACTCATCTGCGGCCAGCGCATTATGACGCCATACTCAGTATGCTGTTCCCCGCACTGGCACCACGCCTTGCCCATGGGTATGGCTTAAACAAGCAATCCCAATAGCCTCGCAGCAATTGCTCCAAAATCCGAAAAGCTGTAAGGCATCCAAGCGGGACACATTAAATCACCAGCGCTTGGTGACCTTCAGCTAGCCCCTCGAAGAGCCGCGTCCTGCCCCGCTTGGCTCCACGATTGGCTCAAATAGCGAACATGATTCCGACACGCATCATGAACGCTCAGTATCGGCCGGCGATGTCTCGTGCGGGCTTGTGCCACACAACGGAGCCATATGCTTGGCAAGTACTTGAGTCACCCGCTCCACCACAATCGATGGCTCAGCCATCTCATGCTCCCATATTCGTATAACAGTCCAACCAGCAGCTTCAAGCGCCTTGTTGGCACGCTCATCGCGGATGATATTTTTAGAGAGCTTCTCTCTCCAGAATGCTGCGTTTGTTTTTGGCATTTTTGAATGCCGTGGACATCCATGCCAAAAACATCCGTCGACGAAAACCGCAACTTTTGGCGCACGAAAAATGAAATCAGGCCTGATCAAAACACGAATTTTCTTGCCTTCTGCAAGGCCAGACTCCACACTCCAAGGCTTCAATTGAACCTGCCGCCTCCATCCGCTGACCCGGGCCGATTTGAATGCAGCCGCAAGTCTAATCTCAGTCGACTTGTTGTTTCGACCTCGAATCAATCCCATGACCTCAGAACGCTTGATCTTGTCAAATACGTCAGCCATCACAGATTACAACTTCACCAAAGTGAATCTTCAGGGGATTGCAATGCTTTTGTCAGTTTTTCAACAGACTTCCGCATGCCTTCGGATTATCTGCCACAAGCCAATTTTTCGCTACGTCCAGCCTCAAGCCATACTTGATATCATGGATACCCGCCACCAGTCCCCCGACAATTGACGAGGGGATGAGCCTAGGAAATCCTTCCTCCACTCGATAAAGGCCTTGACCACGGATTCGGAACCTCAGCTTCTGGTATTGTTCGATATCGGACTCCTGGAAATCAGCGGCTGCCAGCATTCCTTCGAACTGGGCTTGCGCCTCATATTCAGTCTTTAATGTCTCCCGCAGTTCAGCGACCAGACTCGGAAGTGACTCAGCACCGCCAGCCTCCTCTCTGATCAATAAGCTGAATAGGAAGAGCGTCGTACCCTCAAGGGCCAACAGCTGCTCAAGCCCATTGACCTGATGGCTCTCATCAGCCCTTGAACTGGTTTTCACCTCTATGGATAAGCCTTCGGCCTCAAAATCATTCCTTGAGCCAAGCGGGCCCCTCCACATGGACACCCCCTTCTCTATGCCGAGCTGAGGAATGAGCCACTCCTTCAAGAACCAGAGCTCACCAAATAGCCCAATCTGCTTTTCCTTTGAAAGCAATTTCTGCGGAGCATCTGACCAGAATTTTCGCCATTTTACCAAGATGCCTTGAATGAGCCTGATGCGCCGGATGGTGGCCCCCTTGTGCAAGGCATCGATAATTTCCGCAGCGATGACGTCCAATATTTGGTGACCTTCGTGGTCTAAGCAGGCAATTTCCACGAACACCTCGTTTGGTCTCGCCGTGTCCACTTTCAGCTCCAAGGTCTGGACCCGGACACCTCGACTTATACGCTCAGCCAGAGCATCTTGCTCTCCAGCCGGGATGCGAACCAAGATGGAACGATTTCCAGTCGCGTCCACGGCTATGTATACCTCGCAGCTGCTATCAGGCTGAGCAAGGCGGGCAATGAGCCGTTCGGGAGCAGGAACCTCAGATGCCAATAGATCCCAGCGGAAGTCCACTACGCTGCCCATGGCACTCAGATCAACTGTGTCCATTTCGCTGTGCCCTGTACATACGAACTACTAGGCCTGTCTTTTGCCGCACCGGGGAAAGAAACCGCAAAGCCAATCAGGTCACGAGCCTCTCCACCATCAGGGTTTGCAAATAGTGGTGCGCGCGCGCTGCCAGGTGCTGGCGATGAGTTCTCGTCATATCCAGAATATCGACTAATGGGATAGAGAATCAAAAGTCCTGAACTTGAATCCCGGACCATTCGAGCAGCACGATTGAGCGATTTAGGCCCTCCTTGAGTCATCAACAACTCTGCAGCCTTGACTTGCTCCACTGTCAAGCCGAAAGCCTCATCACCTGCCGTCGTAACAACACCCAACGAATTCGATCCCTTTATCCTCGTTCGTGCAATGTTGTGCACAAAGCCGACAGATTCTGGAAGCCACTTAACAGAGCCCAGTTTCGGACTCATTGTCTCGCGACCTCGTATGACCACCGTCCAATTGACCAAGCCTCCATGATGATTCTGCTCCTCAATCCAATCGGCCATCAAGCGTGGCACGCATCCCGAATCCGTGAATTCGAAATCAAAGGCACGTAAAAACTCAACCACTGGTGCGGCCCCGACATCGCTCCACATAGGTGCGTATTCCTTACCTTCCAATCGCACAGGCTGGCCGATTTTCTGAATTAATTCAATGGCTGCCAAGCGGTTTCGCTCACACATCAAACCCAAACGAACCAAGTCCTGGAGAGGAAAATGAATTGTCTGCTCCAACTGTAGCGAATAGCTCTCGCTCTCGACGGTGACGGTTGTCGAGCGCTGTTTGATGCTCCCCGTGACCTTCATCGCAGGATGCCGGAGAATCCGCATTCCAACATCCTTGGGGGTTATTCCAGGCACCTGCTGATATATCTGCATATCTTCGCGGAGCCTATGTTCGACGAGTGCCAAATCCGCGAACCAGCCTAGCAACTCTCCGGTTGAATATATGCGTGTAAGGTCATGATAGCCGAGGCGGTATCCATACCAGCGAGCCATCTGCAAAAGGGTGTCATACTGGAGCGACCGACGCGCGAAATAGCTGACAAGTAAACCTTCCAGTGTGAGCCCACGGGAGAGCTTGTTACCACCTATCGCAATCGCCTTGAGGGAAGGCTCCTTCTCATAATCAAGTACGTCCCCCGCGGCAGAGTTCACCTCGCGGACTTCCACGGCCTCCATGAATTTCCCGATATGCGGCACGAGATCCTCAAATTTATGCAAAGGACTGCCATTCACCCTGCCCGAAGTGGTTACAAAGTCCTCATCCCAGAACTTCTGGAATCTATCGAGAAGTCCACCTTTTCTATCGTAACGCCATTCATCCTTCAATTCACGCCAATGCTCTTCAATTACAGCTCTCATCGGGCCCTGCTTGAGATTCAAGTGAGTGGTATGCACAAGCATGGTGCAAGGTGCATCTACCTCTCCACGCAGAGCCCTAGCCGCTCCCCCCAATACGAACGCAACCATGGCCTCATCCATGGAGTCAGTCAGCTCGCCGTCATCCAGCAACGCCGCAATTTGCTCTACCTCAACGGGACGTAGGACTGGCAGACCGAAGACTTTCTCATCGTTGCCGGGGTCAAACCTCCCAAAAAACTCCTCCGTCCCAAAATATCCTTTTGGTTTTGGCAAGTCTATGAAAAAATCTTTTGGATAAAGATCAAGACCAGCCACCGGATCGTATTGCTCATGTGGGATTAATATATTGGCAAAAGGAGTCGCCGTATAGCCGATATATGCACGTTTGGAGAAAATGAGCAAGAGTTCGCGAATCAAGCCGTTGATGACTGCCGGCGACGTATAATCCGGATCCTCCGGATCATAAGTCTCCTCGGTCTGGATTGAACCCCGACTATCGACGCTCGCTTGATCAGCCTCATCATCAATGAAAAGTGCTGGCAGGTTTTTTTTAGCCCCGCTAGGTGCTGTTATCAGCCACTGCTTGAGTCTCTTCAGAACCGCCGGATTTTTCTTGACCACGAGAAGAACTGGCTCAGATCCTTGCAAAGCTGCATGACTAGCACGACCTGGCTCAAAATCCCCGTCAAAGTCGTCGCTGGTGAACTTGTGCCACTGCTTGCCTGAAGGTGGTAATGGCACTGCATCATGTGGATTGTTCGAGTAGCCAGTAAGTTCCTTGCTTAATCGGATCTGGGTCTGGCGACGCAGCCCATTATCGACACCGGACATGACGATGATGAGGCGGTACCCTGCATCAGCGGCTTTTGCAATCACTGCGGCGAAATTCGCCGTTTTTCCACTCTGCACATACCCAAGGACAAGTCCCCTGACATCAAATTCAGCAGTGCCGGGCGGACGAAGCTGTCGAAGCACCGTGTCAGATGCATCATCAAGAGATGCAACAGAATCTCGGGGACGATTCTTCACGCCTAGCAAGTAGCTTCTCAAGGTCGGCCAGTAGTACCACTCATCTCTGTCGACCCCATCGAGCCAGTCCGCGGAGTCTGCAGCCGTGGCAATCACCTTGGCTTTCTCAAAGGTCCGATTGCTTTCTTTCTCCAGTTCTTTTGCCACCCACTCGCGAAACTCTTCCGGTATAAGGGGATTGGCGAGAACATCGCTGGGCATATGCCCCATCGAAATAAGGAATCGCGCCGTGCGAAGAGCATTTTCTTGCTGAATGGAATGGGTACTCAAAATTGGCTCTCCAACTTGGTGCGTGCACGGGCAATTGCATTTTCAACCGCAGCTATCTCTGAAGCTTCTGCCACTTGTATGAGCAGGTCGGCCACCATGTCAAGCTCTTGACGGGTCGCTCGCCGTTTGGGCATCTTCGGAGAGGGTCCATCAACGAGCGGCAGAGCAGACGGAATTGAAGGATGAGATGTCCGGGCAACTTGGCCACCAAGGCCGGCGGGGACAGAGACGGGTCCGGCAACAGGCTGCGGCTTCCTAGTGTTCCCTGTCCGATAGATATCCTCAGCCATCTTTACAGCGGGCTTGGTCCATCTTTCGATTTCCGCTCGTATTTCGGATGGCAGTGCAACACGCATCTTGGGCACGTTGATTTCAAATTCCTCATCCAACTTGGGATTGAATGAAACAGCTATCCGCGATAACTTGCGATGCTCATCGACCACCCTCAGACCACACCATCCACCACTCTGAATCATGCGATCCGCACGATAGATGTAAAATCCCTGCTGCATATTCCACTTCCTCGGACCTGCAGATCTAATATGCGCCTCCTTGGTGGAGAACTTTGCTTCTGGAGGAAGAACATACGGCTCAACGATGACTACGGACCGCCCTTTGGAACCATCGACGGGGAATGCGTTCGACTCCAACACTTTTGTCTCGACCTCGCTCCTCGCGAAAGGATCCCATGGAACAAGCTTGTTCTCATTCACGTAGATAGCGAGCCTCTTGCCACGGACTTCTCCAGCCAGAAATCGATGGAAGACCATGGAGGCATGTTCCTCCATTTCACGAGTCACGGCGAAAAGATGTTTCTTCGCATGCTCACCACTTGGATACTTATACCCCAGTATCCGGTCCAGCCGCTCCCAGATGACTACAGTTCCCGTAGTTTCCTTGAGATGAGATAGCGCCTGGGGAGGGAGGGTACTGGTTTTCACCGGAAGAATTTCCCAGCGATTTATCGCCTCGACATGCTCGACATCCCAACAGTATGCGGTGATATCAGCCCGATTTGGATTTCGGCGGGTAGCGACCGTCAGCCTTAGACACTGGCTAAGAGATGCCGTCTTCAATCCCAAGCCGAACTTTCCCAAATCAGCATCATCATAGTCGCGCTCGGAGCCGAAACGAAGCGCCTCTCTTAATTGCTCGGGCGACATCCCTTCGCCGTTATCTGCAATCGTTACCGTCGTCGCGGCCCCTAGCCAGTCGACATTCACTCTCACGGTGCTGGCTTTGGCCTCGATGGAGTTATCTATCAGGTCTGCGACGGCCGCCGCAAACTCATAACCTAAATCCCGCTGTGAACGAATCATCCGCCTTGCGCTTGGAATGACTTCCAGACCATTTGCAGCCAAAGTGCTCCCCTTTTTTATATGCTAGAGATTGTGACTTATTGCCCCTGCCATGACCGCAGCAGAGCAATAGTACTCATCTTCGGATAGATGGCCCTCGTCAAACCGTTTCCTTGCTTCGATCGCGATGGGAATGAGCTCCACAGGCCAACCACTTCTTACATAGACTGGCTCCAACACATGACTGATTCCTCTTTTCGGTCCTGGACTCAGTACCCGTCCGCTGTCAGCCGCAGCGTCAGGGTGCAAATTGGGATGGAGGAAGCCCACGGCCCACCAAGCATGCAGAAAGTCGGCTTTAGAAAGACTGGAAAGAGGCTTCAAAAACAAGGATTCAACAAATACTTCGAGTTGCTCTATAGCTGCTTGTCGGTCCGAGGGGAGCTTTGCTACAGCTTTGGGAGCAACCATGTCGCTGTCCACCGCAGCCATCACATACTCTTTAACAGCCAAGCCCATCGCTTGGCCGACCAGCGGAGGGACAGCATTGCCGACCTGCGCAAACGAGTGAGTGGGGGCCCTAGGAAGAATGAATGTATCTGGAAAGCTTTGGATGCGGGCCGCTTCTCGTGGCGAAAGGGAACGACACTGGACCGGATGTATGAACATGAGTCCATCCTTCTTCAGATGCGCAACAATGGTCGAGCACAATTCGTCGCGATGCTGCTTCGTGTACCGATCCTTGAAGTTTTCTCGGTCATATGGGAACTCCATCTCTTCCCCACGCCCAATAGCCTGCTTGCTGTTCTCCCCTTCTCTCAGACGCATGAAGTCGCGCAGATCTCTCTGACTGTGGGGCCTCGCAGTGTGTGCGGTTAGCACATTCGCCTTGTTTGCAAGCAGCACCTTATCGATATATCGCTTGCCATACTTCTTGATATGTGCCTTGCGGAGCTCCGGTTCGTAGAGACGATGAAACCTATCATCGCCCGGCATGATGTGCGGAAGATCCCCTATGGCCTCACCAAGAGTGACAGGTGGCAGCAGCCCTCCCTCAACAGGCTCTTCGATACCTGCATGGGTGTGCTTGATATACCGGTCCGGTATGAAGAGAGGCAGTTCCCTACGCGTCCCGATGAAGAGTTGGCGGACACGCTTTTGCGGCACACCAAAACGCCAAGCTTCCACTTCATAAGGAATGACGCGGTACCCTAGCTCACGGCTCTCAACTTGAACCTTGGTGAAGAACTCCCCACCGGCGGCTGACCTGAGACCGGGCACGTTCTCCATGATGAAGACTTTCGGTTGGTAGTACTTCACGTACCGGAGGAACTCCTGATATAGATCCCGACGAGGGTCATGAATCAAACGGTCTCCATGATTAGCCCCGTCGACTTGACGCGCTTTAGAGAAGCCTTGGCAGGGAGGTCCACCAACGATGAGATCCACCCGCTCCGGCGCGATGAGCTTGTCCAAATCCTCCGGCCGGAAGGACGTGAGGTCTTTGACCAAGGCATGTGGCACGTTCGGATAGTTGGCCTTGAAGGTATCGATTGCTGGCGCATTGAAATCTATTGCAGCAAGGCACCTCAACCCAGCCCAGTTCAACCCTAATGAAAACCCACCGCACCCGCAGAACAAGTCCACATATGTCAGCGGGGCTTGACTTTCCGTGTCAGCGCTCACAGGCACAGCGGAGGACGATTTTTGTTTGCTCATAATATGGAATTCACCTGCATTTTTGCATTCGACACATTCTTGGAGCCACCCTCTACGGCGTTATCACAGATGCACCGCCTCCTACACCTTTCACAGCCGCGGAACACTGACGACCTCAACTGCTGGAGGGCAACTCAAGTCGATACCAGAGTGCCTTGAAATATTGTGCCATTTTGCGAGCCGGATATATACAAATTGTTTCGATGCAAATGACAGAAAAAGCGCTGCCGGAACAAGCTCGGAAGCAAAGCCGAATGCTCTTTGAAAAAAATGATATGCAAAGATCCACATAAGGAGCCGCCGTCATGAAGAAACATCCATCCTGCACCGAATCTGATCGAGGTAATCCGCCCACCGCTGCATCATCCGCGAACGTTGGGCCAGATACTGTGTACGGTTGTAGGCGCGCCCGTTCGCGTCCTTCACGGCATGAGCCAACTGTGCCTCAATAATGATGGGATCGACCTCCAACCGTTCCGCCAGCATCGTCCGCGCCGTTGCCCTGAAGCCGTGCCAGGTCTGGATCTCAGGCGTATAGCCCATCGTGATCAACGCCGTGCGCACCGAGTTCTCCGAAATCGGCCGATCATGGTTACGCTCGCCCGGGAACACCAAGGCGCCACGTCCTGTCAATGGATGCAGCTCCCGGAGTATCGCCACCGCCTGGGTGGATAAGGGCACCAGATGCGGATCCCCATACTCCTTTCCCTCCTTGCCACGCTTCATGCGGGCGGCAGGTATGGTCCAGAGAGCCCCATCCAGATCGACCTCAGCCCACGCCGCACCCCGAAGCTCGCCTGGACGCTGGAACAGAAGCGGAGCGAGCTGCAATGCGGCACGCACAATGAGCCCTCCCCTGTAGGCTTGGACGGCCCGCAGCAGCTCTCCCAACTTTTCAGGATCGGTGATGGCCGCGAAGTGCTTGCCGCGGTAGGGTGACAGCGCCCCTTCAGGTCGCCAGTGATGTCACGCTCCACCCTCCCTGTGGCCACTCCATAGCGCCAGACCTGACGAGCTACCATCAGCCCACGATCAGCCGTCTCCATTGCCCCGCGTGCCTCGATCTTTCGCAAGGTCGCCAACAACTCCACCGGCTCGATGTCAGCTTGCCGGCGATCACCCAGCCAGGGGAACAGATCCCGCTCCAACTGCCGCAGTACACGAACCGCATGGGTGTCACTCCACTGGGCCTTCTGCTTGCTAAACCACTCCAGAGCAACGACCTTGAAGGTGTCGCCCTCCGGGTTCATGGCCTTGAGCTTCTCGACCCTACGAACCTGGACCGGGTCCACCCCCGTGGACTTCTGCAGCCTGGCCACATCCCGGGCCTTGCGCGCCGCCGTCAGGCTGACCGCGGGGTAGCTGCCTAGCGCCATCCGCCCTTCCTTGCCGTTGTACCGGTACTTCCAGAACCAGCGCTTGGATCCAGCAGGGGAAATCTCCAGGTACAGGCCTCCCGAGTCGGCCAAGCGTTCTCGCTTGGCGTCGGGGGAACAAACAGCGTTTCGGCACTTCATATCGGTCAGCATGGGGGAACAACTCCTGAGACTTTTGGGCCTTTCTCCCTCGAGAACGGGGGAACAACTGCCTAAATTCTACGATTTTTTGCCCTGTTCCCCCATTTGTTCCCCCACTCCACTCCGGCAGTTAGCGAATCTCCTCGGACGGCAATAAACACTAACTCATTGATTTTTCAAAGAAAAAAAGCGTTCACCGGATATTGGTGAACGCCTTTGGACGTTATGGTGGTGGAGCTGGCGGGAATTGAACCCGCGTCCGCAAGCCTTCTTCGGGCAGATCTACATGTTTAGCGTTCTGATTTGAGTCTCGCCTTCAAAGACGCGCAGGCGCACGCTTCAGTGAAAGCCAGCCCCCTTGGATCTCGCCATGCACCAAGGAGCCCGGTGCACGGCCAGCTGATGTGAATTCCTTTGCAGCCGGGAGGTATTGCTACCCCCTTGCCCAGCCCATCAGCGTGCTGTTGCAAAGCTCACCGGTATTTAAGCGGCGAGTGCGAAACGTTCGTCGTTTGCAGTTAGTTTTTTGAATGGAGATTTACGAGCGTCACTCAAGCTCGACATGCACCACGCCGATTCCGAACCCACGTCGAAACCGGGGCAGCCCCATGCGTGCTATTTTAGTCCGGATTCAGCAACTTCAAGAGTTCGAGGGGAGATTCGATCAAGAAATCTGCACCCCAGGCCTTCGGGCCGGCGTTTTCGCCGAGGTAACCATAGCCTGCCGCGACGGTCAGCATGCCGGCGGCCTTGCCGCCGATGATGTCGCGTTCATCGTCGCCCACGTAGACGCACTGGGACGGATCGACTTGGATGCGCCTGGCCGCCTCCAGCAGAGGCTCCGGATGGGGCTTGGCGTGCGGAGTGGTGTCGCCGCTCACCACGGCACCAGCCGTTGCGAACAGGGGCATGCGCTGGACGATCAGCGAGGTGAAGCGCGTCGCCTTGTTGGTGACGACGCCCCAGGGCATGGAGCGCGCCACCAATGCGTCGATCAGCTGCTGCACGCCGTCGAACTGGAAGGTGTTTTCGTGAATGCGGGCTTCGTAATTATCAAAAAACTCTTCCCGCAATACAGGAAAGTCCGGATGCTCCGGCGTCATGCCAAAACCCACCTTCAGCATACCCCGCGCACCGGCGCCCGCCATGTGCCGATAGTCTTCGATCGGCAACGATGGCATGCCGCGTGCCACGCGGAGCATGTCCGCGGCAGCGCCGAGATCTGGGGCGCTGTCGATCAGGGTGCCGTCCAGGTCGAACAGGACGGCTCGGATATTCTTCAAATCAGGCATGGGGTGCACGCATCCATTCGTTCATTTACTCGTTCGTTCATTCATCCACTTCAGGCCAGGGGGCGGCGGGTTGCGAACATGTAGTTCACGCCCGTGTCGTCGTTGAGCCAGTAGCGGTTGCTGATGGGGTTGAATTGCAGGCCCTTGGTCTGCAGAACGTCGAGTCCCGCAGCACGGCAGGCAGCCGCCAGCTCGCTCGGGCGGATCATCTTGGCGTACTCGTGCGTGCCCTTGGGCAGCATCTTCAACACATATTCCGCGCCGACGATCGCCAGCATGAATGCCTTGGCATTGCGGTTGATGGTGGAGAAGAACACCCAGCCACCCGGCTTGACCAGACGCGCGCACGCGGCCACCACCGAGTTGGGATCGGGCACATGTTCCAGCATTTCCATGCAGGTGACGGTATCGAAGGAGCCGGGGCGCTCTTCCGCCAGGGCTTCCACCGCCACCTCGCGGTATTCGATGTCAGGCGTCTGCGTCTCCAGTGCGTGAAGCTGGGCCACGCGCAGGGCCTTGGTGGCCAGGTCGATGCCGAGCACCCTGGCGCCGCGGCGTGCCATGGAATCCGCAAGAATGCCTCCGCCGCAACCTACGTCGAGAACACGTTCGCCGCGCAAAGGTGAAATTTGGTCAATCCAGTCCAACCGGAGCGGATTGATCTGATGCAGAGGACGAAACTCGCTCTCGGGATCCCACCAACGATGAGCCAGTTCGGAAAATTTGGCCAGTTCGGCCGGATCGGCATTCACGGATTCAGTCATGCCAGCATTCTCACCGATTCGCGGCGGCAAATACAGGAAGAGGCCTGATGCAGGCCGATCAGACAGGCATAAAAAAAGCCCCTCGAGAGGGGCTTTTTACTGCGATCCGTGGGATCACTTGGCGGCTTGCGTGCCCACCACTTCGATTTCCACGCGACGGTTCTTGGCGCGGCCAGCTGCAGTCTTGTTGTCTGCAACAGGTTGCTTCTCGCCCTTGCCTTCGGTGTAAACGCGGTTCTTTTCGATGCCCTTGGACACCAGATACGCCTTCACAGCTTCTGCACGGCGAACCGACAGCTTCTGGTTGTATGCATCGCTACCAACGGAGTCGGTGTGACCCACGGCGATGATGACTTCCAGGTTGATGCCCTTGACCTTGGAGACCAGGTCGTCCAGCTTGGCCTTGCCTTCTGGCTTCAAAACAGACTTGTCGAAGTCGAAGAAAGCGTCGGCAGCGTAGGTCACCTTCTGGGCAGCTGCAGGCTGTGGTGCCGGAGCAGGCTTGGCGGCTTCAGCAGGAGCTGGGGCGGCCACGGCAGGTGCTGGAGCAGCAACAGCCTTTTGCAGAGCGCCGTCGCAACCTTCAGCTGCAGTAGCAGGCGTCCAGTTGGCATCGCGCCAGCACAGTTCGTTGGTGCCGTTCTTCCAGACCAGCTCGCCAGTACCGTTTTGCCAGTTATCGACAACCTTGCCACCATCAGCTGCCTTCACTTGAGCGCCAGCAGATGTAGCGAGCACGGCAGAGGCCAACAACATCGCCACTTTGTTCAGTTTCTTCATGGTTCTCCTCTTGGGGAAAAAGCCGCAGCCGCGCTGCGAATCATGGACGTCGTCAGTGACCATCACTAAGAACGTTGGAAACGATTGTGCCATACGTAACATCCTCTGGTCTGCAGATGAGGGCTACGAACGGTAGGACAAAAGCGCAATACCCCGTGTTATGTTGCCAGCACGCAACACGGCGTTGCACCTAAAATGACCGTTTCCGATGTCGTCCGAGTTGTCATGACCCAGTTTGCCAAAGAAACTTTGCCTATCAGCCTCGAAGAGGAAATGCGACGCAGTTACCTCGATTACGCCATGAGCGTGATTGTCGGTCGCGCCCTCCCCGATGCCCGCGATGGCCTCAAGCCCGTGCACAGGCGAGTTCTGTTTGCGATGCACGAGCTCAACAACGATTGGAATCGGCCTTATAAGAAGTCGGCCCGTATCGTCGGCGACGTGATCGGTAAATATCACCCTCACGGTGACAGTGCCGTCTATGACACCATCGTTCGCATGGCGCAGGATTTTTCACTGCGCCATATGCTCGTGGACGGCCAGGGTAATTTCGGCTCGGTCGACGGCGACAACGCTGCCGCGATGCGATACACCGAAATCCGCCTCGCGAAAATCGCGCATGAAATGCTGGCGGATATCGACAAGGAAACCGTTGATTTCGGCCCCAACTACGACGGCAGCGAGCAGGAACCCCTGGTGCTGCCGAGCCGCCTGCCCAATCTGCTGGTGAACGGTTCGGCGGGTATTGCCGTGGGCATGGCAACCAACATCCCCCCGCACAACCTCAACGAGGTGGTGGATGCCTGCCTGCACATGCTGCGCAACCCCGAGGCGACGATCGATGAGCTCATGGAGATCATCCCCGCGCCCGACTTCCCCACCGCCGGCATCATCTACGGCATCCAGGGCGTGAAGGAAGGCTACCGCACGGGCCGTGGCCGCGTGGTCATGCGCGCCAAGGTGCATTTCGAGGACATCGACAAGGGCCAGCGCCAGTCGATCATCGTCGACGAGCTTCCCTACCAGGTCAACAAGAAGACGCTGCAGGAGCGCATGGCCGAGCTCGTGCACGAGAAGAAGATCGAGGGCATCAGCCACATCCAGGACGAATCCGACAAGTCCGGCATGCGCCTCGTCATCGAGCTCAAGCGCGGCGAAGTGCCCGAGGTGGTGCTCAACAATCTGTACAAGCAGACGCAGCTGCAGGACACGTTCGGCATGAACATGGTGGCGCTGGTCGACGGCCAGCCCAAGCTGTGCAACCTGCGCGAGCTGATCGTCGTCTTCCTGCAGCACCGCCGCGAAGTGGTCACGCGCCGCACGGTGTTCGAGCTGCGCAAGGCACGCGACCGCGGCCATGTGCTGGAAGGCCTGGCGGTGGCGCTGGCCAACATCGACGAATTCATCCGCATCATCCGTGAATCGCCCACCCCGCCGGTCGCCAAGGCCGAGCTGATGACCCGTTCATGGGACAGTACGCTGGTGCGCGAGATGCTGACCCGCACGCGCGAAGACGGCGGCGTGGTGAGCGCCGACGACTACCGCCCCGAGGGCCTGGAGCGCGAGTTCGGCATGCAGGCGGACGGCCTCTACCGCCTCTCGGAAACACAGGCGCAGGAAATCCTGCAGATGCGACTGCAGCGCCTCACGGGCCTCGAGCAGGACAAGATCGTTGCCGAGTACAAGGAAGTCATGGCGGTCATCGAAGACCTGCTGGACATCCTGGCCAAGCCCGAGCGCGTCTCCATCATCATTGGCGAGGAGCTCACCGCGCTGAAGGCCGAGTTCGGCCAGACCAAGCTGGGCGCGCGCCGCAGCGAGATCGAGCACAGCGCGCAAGACCTCTCCACCGAGGACCTGATCACGCCCACCGACATGGTGGTCACGCTCTCGCACTCGGGCTACATCAAGAGCCAGCCGCTGTCCGAGTACCGCTCGCAAAAGCGTGGCGGACGCGGCAAGCAGGCGACGGCAACCAAGGAAGACGACTGGATCGACCAGCTCTTCATCGCCAATACACACGACTACCTGCTGTGCTTCTCGAACAAGGGCCGCCTGTACTGGCTCAAGGTCTGGGAAGTGCCGGCCGGCTCGCGCGGCTCGCGCGGCCGCCCCATCGTCAACATGTTCCCGCTGCAGGACGGCGAGAAGATCAACGTGGTGCTGCCGCTCACGGGCGAATACCGCAGCTTCCCTGCCGACCACTATGTGTTCATGGCCACCAGCATGGGCACCGTGAAGAAGACGGCGCTCGACGAGTTCAGCAACCCGCGCAAGGCCGGCATCATTGCCGTGGGCCTCGACGAGGGCGATTTCCTGATCGGCGCCGCGCTGACCGATGGCAAGCATGACGTGATGCTGTTCAGCGATGGTGGCAAGGCCGTGCGCTTCGACGAGAACGACGTGCGCCCCATGGGCCGCAATGCACGCGGCGTGCGCGGCATGAACATTGACGAGAGCCAGAGCGTGATCGCGATGCTCGTGGCCGATGCCGAATCGACCGAGGGCGGCGAAGGCAGCACCAGCGCCCAGAGCGTGCTGACAGCGACCGAGAATGGCTATGGCAAGCGCACGCACATCAGCGAATACACGCGCCACGGCCGTGGCACGAAGGGCATGATCGCCATCCAGCAGTCCGAGCGCAACGGCAAGGTGGTTGCCGCCACGCTGGTGAGCACCGACGATGAAATCATGCTGATCACCGACACGGGCGTCCTGGTGCGCACGCGCGTCGGCGAGATCCGCGAGATGGGACGCGCGACCCAGGGCGTGACGCTGATTTCGCTGGATGACGGCGCCAAGCTCAGCGGCCTGCAGCGCATCGTCGAGAACGATGCCAATGCCGCAGAAACCGAAGGCGGCGAGGAAGGCGAGAGCACTCCCGGCGAGGCCTGAGAGCATGTTGACGATCTCCATGCGCTGAGATCGTCGACACGCTCAAGGCAGCATACGAAGCAGAGCCACTCACTGCAGCCGCGATGCCCGGCGGCTGCCAACCGGAGCACCGATGCACAGTCCGGCCAGCGCATCGGTGCCTGCAGCGAAGGCTGCAATTTTCTTTTCTCAGGTTTGACGATGAATCGCCCATACAACTTTTCTGCCGGTCCGGCAGCCATTCCCGAAGAAGTTCTGAAAACGGCCGCCGCCGAAATGCTCGATTGGCACGGCAGCGGAATGGGCGTGATGGAGATGAGCCACCGGGGCAAGGAATTCATCTCGATCTACGAAAAGGCGGAATCCGATTTCCGCGAGCTCATGGCCGTGCCGAGCGAGTTCAAGATCCTGTTCATGCAGGGTGGCGGCCTTGCCGAGAATGCGATCGTGCCGCTGAATCTCTCGCGCGGCGCCACCGTCGACTTCGTGGTGACCGGCTCGTGGAGCCAGAAATCGCGCAAGGAAGCTGCCAAGTATGCTGCCGAGGTGCATACGGCGGCATCCGGCGAGGACAGCCACTTCACCACCCTGCCCGATCCCGCGACCTGGCAACTGAGCCGCGGCGCGAGCTACGTCCACGCCTGCACCAACGAGACGATCCACGGCGTGGAGTTCCAGCAGTTGCCCGATCTGAAGGCACTGGGCTGCGATGCCCCGCTGGCCATCGATTTTTCATCCCATGTGGCTTCGCGTCCCGTGGACTGGTCCAGGGTGGGTCTCGCCTTTGGCGGCGCGCAGAAGAACCTGGGCCCAGCCGGGCTCACGCTGGTCGTGGTGCGCGAAGACCTTCTCGGCCACGCCCTGCCCGCCTGCCCGAGTGCATTCGACTACAAGGTGGTTGCAGACAACCAGTCGATGTTCAACACGCCACCGACCTGGGGCATCTACATTGCCGGCCTCACGTTCCAGTGGCTCAAGGAACAGCGCGAAGGCCATGCCACCGGCGTTGCCGCCATGGAGCTTCGCAACGCGGCGAAGGCCAAGGCGCTGTATGACTTCATCGACACCTCCGACTTCTACGTGAACAAGGTGGCGGCCAACTGCCGCTCGCGCATGAACATTCCGTTCTTCCTGAACGACGAATCGCGCAACGACGCATTCCTTGCTGGCGCCAAGGCCAGCGGCCTGCTGCAGCTCAAGGGCCACAAGTCCGTGGGCGGCATGCGTGCAAGCCTGTACAACGCCATGCCCATGGCCGGCGTCGAGGCGCTCATCGCTTACATGCGAGAATTTGCGCAGAAGCACAGCTGATCCTTGCGCCCCTGGTGCCGCCGCCCAAAGCGCCGAGCACCAAGCGCCGCGCGACGCCCGCGGCAACCCCGATACCACACACACGACAAGACAACCGCTCCGATGACCACTCCGCAAGCCTCTCCGGATCTCGCCAGCCTCCGCGTGCAGATCGACAACCTCGACCAGCAGCTTCTCGCCCTGCTCAACCAGCGCGCGTTGGTGGCTGAACGCGTGGGAGAAGTCAAGAAGCGCGAAGGCTCGGCATTCTTTCGTCCGGACCGCGTGGCCCAGGTCATCGAGAAGATCAAGGCGGCCAATCCCGGCCCGCTGAAGTCCACGCATGTCGCGGCCATCTGGCGCGAGATCATGTCGGCATGCCTGGCGCTCGAGTCGCCCCAGCGCGTTGCGGTGCTCGGCCCCGCGGGCACCTTCTGCGAAGAGGCCGCGGTGCAATACTTCGGCGGTGCCGCCGACCTGCTGTACTGCAACAGCTTCGAGGAAGTCTTTCACGCGACGGCCGCCGGCAGCGCGCAATATGGCGTGGTGGGCGTCGAGAACTCGACCGAAGGCGTCGTCACGCGTTCGCTCGACATGTTCCTGCACACGCCCTGCCATGTGGTGGGCGAGGTCAGCCTGCTGATCCGCCACAACCTGCTGCGCTCGAGCAACTCGGCCGACAACATCGAGGTCGTCGCGGCCCATCCGCAGGCACTCGCGCAGTGCCAGTCGTGGCTGTCCAAGCACCTGCCGCATGCGGAGCGCCGCCCCGTCGAGAGCAATGCCGAAGGCGCACGCCTGGCCGCACTGAACCCGAACTGGGCAGGCATCGCCAGCGAGCGCGCGGCCCAGCAGTTCGGCCTGCATGTGGTGGCCCACGCCATCCAGGACCAGGCCTACAACCGCACGCGCTTTGCGGTGATCTGCCTGCCCGGCACGCTGACCACTCCGCCGCCCTCGGGCAACGACAGCACCAGCCTGATCATCTCCGTGCCGAATCGCCCCGGCGCCGTGTACGACCTGCTTGCGCCGCTGAAGAAGCACAACGTGTCGATGACGCGCTTCGAGTCGCGCCCGGCGCGCACCGGCAAGTGGGAGTACTACTTCTACGTGGACATCGAAGGCCATCCCGACCAGCCGAACGTGGCCGAGGCGCTCGCCGAGCTGCAGCAGCTCAGCGCGTTCTTCAAGCTGCTTGGCACCTACCCCGTTTCGGCAGCCTGAGGTCCACGAGCATGTTCGAACAACTGGGTCTCATTGGTTGCGGTCTCATGGGAGGCTCCTTTGCCCGTGCGCTCAAGCGCGCAGGCCTCGTCAATCGCGTGGTGGGCTACAGCAAGTCGCCCTCGACCACCGAGCGCGCGCGCCAGCTGGGCGTGATCGACGTGGAGGCGCCCTCCGCGCTGCTCGCCGTGGCCGGCGCGGACATCGTGCTGGTGGCGGTGCCCGTGGCCGCGACGGAGGCAACGCTCAAGGCCATCAAGCACCTCGTCACGCCGCAGATGCTGATCATGGACGTGGGCTCGACCAAGGCCGACGTGGTGCAGGCCGCACGTACGGCGCTGCGCGACCAGATCGGCTCCTTCGTGCCGGCCCATCCGATCGCCGGCCGCGAGGTGTCGGGCGTGGAGCACTCCGACCCCGACCTGTACACCGGCAAGCAGGTCATCCTCACGCCCACGGAGCGCACGCTGACCGCGCACCTCGACCGCGCGGAAGAACTCTGGACGGCGCTCGGCTGCCGCGTCTCGCGCATGTCGCCCGAGGCGCACGACGCCGCATTTGCCGCGGTGAGCCATCTGCCGCACATGCTGGCGTTCGCGATGATGAACGGCCTGACGCAGCAGGAACGCGCCGATGAATTGCTCTCGCTCGCCGGCCCCGGTTTCCGTGATTTCACGCGGATTGCCGCGAGCGACCCCAAGATGTGGCGCGACGTGCTGCTCGCCAACCGCGACGAGGTGCTGGCGCAATCGCGCCATTTCCAGGCGGCGCTGCATCAGCTGGAGCACGCCATCCAGGGCAACGACGACCAGGCGCTCGAAGACCTGATCACCCTGGCCAGCCACACCCGCGCCAACTGGCGCATGGGCGCACAACGCAAGCGCAAAGACGACCTGTAAGCACCACGATGTTCACTACCGAGTACCTCGATCTGCCGGCGCTGGAATCAGCGGGCGGCAGTGTCCAATTGCCAGGCTCCAAGAGCATCTCCAACCGCGTGCTGCTGCTCTCCGCTCTGAGCGAAGGCACCACCGAAGTGCGCGACCTGCTGGCCTCCGACGACACCCGCGTGATGCTGGACGCACTGCGCCAGATCGGCTGCGACGTGCGCGAGGATGCCGACGCCGTGCGCATCACCGGCCTGGGAACCAAGGCGCCGAACTCGCCCGCCAAGCTGTTCCTCGGCAATGCCGGCACCGCGATGCGCCCGTTGACCGCGGCGCTGTCGCTGCTCGGCGGAGAGTTCGAGCTCTCGGGCGTGCCGCGCATGCACGAGCGCCCCATCGGCGACCTGATCGACGCGCTGCGCCAGCTTGGCTGCCAGATCGACTACCTGGGCAACGACGGCTTTCCTCCACTGCACATCCGGCACGGCGATGGCCTGCCGCCGCTGGCGCTCGGCGAGCCGATCAAGGTGCGAGGCGACGTGTCGAGCCAGTTCCTCACCGCCCTGCTGATGTCGCTGCCGCTGGTCGCCAGGGACCGCGACATCGTGATCGACGTGGTCGGCGAGCTGATCTCCAAGCCCTACATCCACATCACGCTCGAACTGCTCGCGCGCTTCGGGATTGCCGTTGCACACGACAACTGGCAGCGCTTCACCATCCCGGCCGGCAGCCGCTATGTGTCTCCCGGCGTGGTGCATGTCGAGGCCGATGCCTCGTCCGCGAGCTACTTCATCGCGCTCGGCGCGCTGGCGCCGGCGAGCGCCGGGCACGACGGCATCACCGTGCTGGGCGTGGGCCAGGACTCGATCCAGGGCGACATCCGCTTCGTGGAGGCTGCGCGCGCCATGGGCGCCGATATCGAGAGCGGTCCGAACTGGCTCAAGATCCGCCGAGGCGCCTGGCCCCTCAAGGCCATCGACATGGACTGCAACCACATTCCCGACGCGGCCATGACGCTCGCGGTGATGGCGCTGTTCGCCGACGGCACGACCACGCTCACCAACATCGCCAGCTGGCGCGTGAAGGAAACCGACCGCATCGCCGCGATGGCCATCGAGTCACGCAAGCTGGGCGCGATCATCGAGGAAGGCCCGGACTACCTGCGCGTCACGCCGCCCCCGACGGTTGCCGACTGGCGCGCGGCCAGCATCCATACCTACGACGACCACCGTGTCGCCATGTGCTTCTCGCTCGCCACCTTCAATCCCGCCGGCGTTCCGGTGCGCATCGAAGACCCCAAGTGCGTGGGCAAGACCTTTCCCGACTACTTCGAGGCGCTGTTCAGCGTCACGCGCACCGCCCCGCGCCACATCCCCGTGATCTGCATCGATGGCCCCACCGCCTCGGGCAAGGGGACGGTGGCCGCGGCAGTGGCACAGAAGCTGGGCTACCGGTTCCTCGATTCGGGTGCGATGTACCGCATCACCGCCCATGCCGCCATTCGCGCCGGGCTGGCGATCGATGCGGCCCACGAGGAGCAGATCGCAGCGCTGGCTCGCGAATTGCCGGTGCATTTCCACGGCGGCCGCATCTGGCTGGACCAGGACGACGTGAGCGACGCCATCCGCACCGAGGAAGCCGGGATGAATGCCTCCCGGGTTTCGGCACTGCCGCAGGTGCGCACAGCGCTGATCGACCTGCAGCACAGCTTCCAGCGGCTTCCGGGCCTGGTGGCGGATGGCCGCGACATGGGCACGGTGATCTTCCCGCAGGCGCCGCTCAAGGTGTTTCTGACCGCCTCCGCCGCGTGTCGCGCGGAGCGCCGTTATAAGCAGTTGATTTCTAAAGGGATTTCAGCTAATATAGACACCCTTCGCGCAGACCTTGAGGCGCGTGACGCCCGGGATCAGAGCCGGGCGGTTGCGCCGCTCAAGCCTGCAGAAGATGCTCTGGTGCTGGACAATTCCGATCTTTCCATCGATGAGGCGGTGGATCGGGTGATTGCCTGGTGGCAGGCACGTCAGCCGTTCGGTGCTTGATTTTTCAACGCCGGACACCCACTGACGAACGGCTCCACACAGTTCCCGTCGCGCCCTGCTAGCGCATTGGCTGTGTGGTTTTTTGCAACTCTAACCCCCGCGGTTTTCTATCGAAATCGCACTCCTCCGCAGGCAGTCTTAGAAACATCCGGCAATGGTGCCGGTGGAAACCTGTTTGTGGACAAGGAAATACATGTCTGAATCTTTTGCCGCCCTATTCGAAGAATCGTTGCAGCGCACCGAAATGCGCCCAGGCGAAGTCATCACTGCTGAAGTGGTGCGCGTTGAACACAACTTCGTGGTTGTGAACGCTGGCCTGAAGTCCGAAGCCTACGTGCCAATCGACGAATTCAAGAACGACCAGGGCGAAATCGAAGTCCAAGTGGGCGACTTCGTGTCCGTGGCCATCGGCTCGATCGAAAACGGCTACGGCGACACCATCCTGTCGCGTGACACCGCCAAGCGCCTGGCTTCGTGGCTGTCGCTCGAGAAGGCTCTGGAATCCGGCGAATTCGTCACCGGTACCACTTCCGGCAAGGTCAAGGGCGGCCTGACCGTTCTGGTCAACGGCATCCGCGCGTTCCTGCCCGGTTCGCTGATCGACACACGTCCGATCAAGGACCTGACTCCATACGAAAACAAGACGATGGAGTTCAAGGTCATCAAGCTCGACCGCAAGCGCAACAACGTGGTGCTGAGCCGCCGCGCCGTGGTGGAAGCATCGATGGGCGAAGAGCGCGCCAAGCTGATGGAGACGCTGAAGGAAGGCGCCATCGTCAACGGCGTGGTCAAGAACATCACCGAATACGGTGCGTTCGTGGACCTGGGCGGCATCGACGGCCTGCTGCACATCACCGACATGGCATGGCGCCGCGTGCGTCACCCTTCGGAAGTGGTGCAAGCCGGTCAGGAAATCACTGCCAAGATCCTCAAGTTCGACACCGAGAAGAACCGCGTGTCCCTGGGCCTCAAGCAAATGGGCGACGACCCATGGCTGGGCGTGTCGCGCCGCTACCCTTCGGGCACCCGCCTGTTCGGCAAGGTCACGAACATTGCCGACTACGGCGCGTTCGTGGAACTCGAGCCAGGCATCGAAGGTCTGGTGCACGTTTCCGAAATGGACTGGACCAACAAGAACGTTGCTCCTTCCAAGCTCGTGTCGCTGGGTGACGAAGTCGAAGTCATGGTCCTCGAGATCGACGAAGACAAGCGCCGCATCAGCCTGGGCATGAAGCAGTGCAAGGCCAACCCATGGCAAGAGTTCGCACAGAACACCAAGCGCGGCGACCGCGTGAAGGGCCCGATCAAGTCGATCACCGACTTCGGCGTGTTCGTGGGCCTGGCTGCCGGCATCGACGGCCTGGTGCACCTGTCCGACCTCTCGTGGAACGAACCCGGCGAAGCCGCAGTTCGCAACTACAAGAAGGGCCAGGAAGTGGAAGCCATCGTGCTGGCAGTCGACGTCGACCGCGAGCGCATCTCCCTGGGCATCAAGCAGCTCGACAGCGATCCGTTCACGACCTTCGTGACCGTGAACGACAAGGGCCAGATCGTGACCGGCAAGGTCAAGACCGTTGACGCCCGTGGCGCTGAAATCGACCTCGGCGAAGACATCATCGGCTACCTGCGCGCTTCCGAAATCTCCCGCGACCGTGTGGAAGATGCTCGCAACGTGCTCAAGGAAGGCGACGAAATCACAGCCGTGGTGGTGAACGTGGATCGCAAGACCCGCAACATCCAGCTGTCGATCAAGGCCAAGGACCAGGCTGACCAGCAAGAAGCCATGGCTTCCCTGTCGGCTCAATCCGCCAAGGAAAACGCTGGCACGACCAGCCTCGGCGCCCTGCTGCGTGCCAAGCTGGACCACTCCGACAAGTAATCACTCGTCGGGTGCCGCACCGGCACTGCAATGAACCACTGACCGGGCCCTGCCAGCAGAGCCCGGTCAACTGGCTCAGGACAGCGGGCGCAGGATGCGTCCGCTTTTTTTTGTCTTTCCGAAGATTTAGCGATAACTACATGACCCGATCTGACCTTGTTGAGGAACTGGCCGCCCGCTTCGACCACCTGACGCAGCGCGACGCCGAAATCGCCGTCAAGACCATTCTCGACGCTGTCAGTGATGCGCTGGTGCGCGGTCATCGCATTGAAATCCGCGGCTTCGGCAGCTTCTCCGTCACACGCCGCCCACCCCGCATGGGCCGCAACCCCCGCAGCGGCGAAGCCGTTGCCATTCCCGAAAAGCGCGTACCGCATTTCAAGCCGGGCAAGGCCCTGCGCGAAGCGGTGGATCAGCGCACGCCTGCCGCACTGGCACAGGCCTCGACCCCTACAGCCTGACCCTCCCCTGCAGGGACTTCCCGGGCGGGGCATGTCTGACCGTAGAATCTCCCGCAGCACTGGAGAGATTCCTTCATGAAATATTTCCTGTGGCTGCTCAAGGCAGCCATATTTTTCACGCTGTTCGCCTTTGCGCTGAACAACCAGCAGGACGCGATCGTCCATTTCTTCTTCGGCACCCAATGGCGCGCACCGCTCGTGCTGATCGTGCTCGCTGCGTTTGCGCTGGGCGTCGTGGTGGGCGTGCTGGGCATGGTGCCCCGCTGGTGGAAGCACCGTGCGGCCGCCCAGCGCGCAGCCACGCCGCCGGCCGATGCCGGCGCGGCAACTCCGGCACCTGCCGCCACACCTTCGAACGATCCGGCGCTGCAACAGCCCCCCATCCATGGAATTTGATCTCAGCTGGATTCTCCTGGGCCTGCCCGTTGCCTTCGTGCTGGGCTGGCTGGCTTCGCGCTTTGACCTGCGCCAGTTGCGCGACGAGAATCGCCGCGCGCCCAAGGCGTACTTCAAGGGCCTGAACTACCTGCTCAACGAGCAGCAGGACCAGGCCATCGACGCCTTCATCGAGGCCGTGCAGAACGACCCCGATACCACCGAGCTGCACTTCGCGCTGGGCAACCTGTTTCGCCGCCGCGGCGAATACAACCGTGCCGTGCGCGTGCACGAACACCTTCTCTCCCGTGGCGACCTCGGCCGCGCGGACCGGGATCGCGCCCAGCACGCCCTGGCGCTCGACTTTCTCAAGGCGGGCCTGCTCGATCATGCCGAGGACGCGCTGCGCCGCCTGGAAGGCACGCCCTTCGAGGCCCAGGCCCGCGTGGCCCTGCTGGCGATCTACGAACGCTCGCGCGACTGGCCCCAGGCCATGGCCATCACCCAGAAGATGCAGGAGGCACACCAGGGCGATTTCAGCGCACGCCAGGCCCATTTCCTGTGCGAACAGGCTCTGGCCAAATCGGCGCATGGCGACACCGAGGGTGCGCGCGCCATGTTCGAGCAGGCGGTGAAGACCGCGCCTCAGGCAGCCCGAGCGCGCATCGAACTGGCGCGCCTGAAGCAGCGCGCGGGCCATGCACGCGAGGCGCTCGACACGCTGCTGGAACTGGCCGACGTGGCTCCCGTCTGGCTGCCCCTCGCCGTCCCGCTGATGGTGGAGCTCAGCCTCGCCACCGGACAAGGCGAGAAGGTGTTCACGCTGCTGCGCCAGCGCTACGACGTCATGCCTTCGCTGGATCTGCTGGACGGGATCGTCGCACTCGACACCGCACTGGGGCACGATTCGAGCCCCCGCGAATGGTATGTGCGCCACCTCGAACATGAGCCCTCCCTAGTCGCTGCTGCCAAATGGCTCCATGACGAAAAGCTCGAACACGAGCAATTTCACCCGCAGGTGCAACGCTCTCTTGATCAAGCTGCAAAGCCCTTGACGCGCTACCGCTGTGCTGCCTGTGGCTTTGAGGCCCGTCAGCATTTCTGGCAGTGCCCCGGATGCCAAACGTGGGATAGTTATCCCGCGCGCAGAGTCGAGGAGCTTTGAATCACGCGGATCCCCGACCTCTGTGCGTGTTTGTTTGTCCAACACGGCATTCACATAAGAACGAATGCCATCACAGAGGGAGGAATCCACATGAGAATCCAACGTTGGCTGGCAGCTCTGGCTGCTGCGTTGAGCACGACCCTGGCCCTGGCGGCCGTTGACATCAATACCGCCACGGTAGCCGAGCTCGACGGCATCAAGGGCATCGGCCCCGCCACCAGCCGATTGATCCAGGAAGAGCGCAAGGCCGCCCCGTTCAGCGACTGGAACGACCTCGCCAGGCGCGTGAAGGGCATCGGCACCAAGCGCGCCAGCAAGCTCTCCAAGGAAGGCCTCGTGGTGAACGGCAAGTCCTTCGATCCATCCACGGCGACAGCAGGTTCGGCAACGGCCAAATCCGGTGCGCAACGTGACCTGGGCAAGGTTGCCAAGGCAGGAAAGGCCGACAAGCCCCCGGTGAGCGCCAAGTAGCGCGCCCAGGCTATCGGCCTCGCCGCCACCGCCTTGTGGCGGCGCTTCATGACCCGGCGATGGGATCCGCAAGGACTCATCGCCTTTTTTCATCGCCGGGCCGCCCCAAGATGAAAAGCGCCCCCAGGGGGGCCGCGGACCATGCCAAACAGGGGGAGCGTGGGGCCCATTTTCCTTCCTGCATGCCGCGGGCATCGCCCCCGACGTCACTCCCAGCCCTTTGCCAGCCGCCATGCCTCGCAAACACCGAGACCGCCATCCGGTGTCCGGGCGGAAAATCAACGGCGTGCCGCCGTTCGCCCGCGCGCGGTTCCCATCGAACGGTGTTTCTGTCCTACAGAGGGCCTGCGCGGGCCGGTTTTTAATCGGAACACCCCTAGAAACTAACGGAGTTTTTCAAGAAAACCTTATATTCGACCATCTGAGTTTGCTAAATATTTCATAGCAAACCTTCTTCGCTCGACCGTAGAATTGGTCATCCATGTCCCTTGCACTACTGATCCTCCTTCCGTTGATCGGAAGCCTCGTGGCCGCTGTCCTGCCCGCGAACGCCCGCAATGCGGAGTCGACGCTGGCGGGCTGCATCGCGTTGTTCTGCGCGGTGCAGACAGCGCTGCTCTTCCCCGACATCGCGCACGGCGAGGTGATACGGCAGGAGTTCGCCTGGCTTCCCGCGCTGGGCCTGAATTTCGTGATCCGCATGGATGGGTTCTCGTGGATGTTCTCCATGCTCATCATGGGGATCGGCAGCCTGGTCGTGCTGTATGCGCGCTACTACATGTCGCCCGCCGACCCGGTTCCGCGCTTCTTCTCGTTCTTCCTGGCGTTCATGGGCGCCATGTCCGGCGTGGTGCTGTCGGGCAACATCATCCAGCTGGTGTTCTTCTGGGAGCTGACCAGCCTGTTCTCCTTCCTGCTGATCGGCTACTGGCACCACCGCGAGGACGCGCGCCGCGGCGCACGCATGGCGCTAACGGTGACCGGCTCGGGCGGCCTGTGCCTGCTGGCCGGCATGCTGGTGATCGGGCACATCGTGGGCAGCTACGACCTGGACCGCGTGCTGGGTTCGGCCGAGCTGGTGCGCAACCACCCCATGTACCTCACGGCACTGATCCTGGTGCTGCTGGGGGCCTTCACCAAGAGCGCGCAGTTCCCTTTCCAGTTCTGGCTGCCCAACGCGATGGCCGCACCGACGCCGGTGTCGTCGTACCTGCATTCGGCCACCATGGTGAAGCTCGGAGTGTTCCTGCTCGCGCGCCTATGGCCGGTGATGGCCGGCACCGACGAATGGTTCTGGCTGGTGGGCGGCGCAGGCATTGCCACGCTGCTGATCGGCGGCTATGCCGCCATGTTCCAGAACGACCTCAAGGGCCTCCTGGCCTACTCCACCATCTCGCACCTGGGCCTGATCACGCTGCTGCTCGGCATGAACAGCCCGCTGGCCGCCGTGGCGGCCGTCTTCCACATCATGAACCATGCCACGTTCAAGGCGTCGCTGTTCATGGCCACGGGCATCATCGACCATGAAAGCGGTACGCGCGACATCCGCCGTCTCTCGGGCCTGCGCAAGATGATGCCGGTGACCGCCACACTGGCCTGCGTGGCGGCGGCGGCCATGGCCGGCGTGCCGCTGCTCAACGGCTTCCTCTCCAAGGAAATGTTCTTCGCCGAGACCGTGTTCGTGGACGCGTCGCCCTTCGTCAGCATGGCGATGCCGATTGCCGCCACCATTGCGGGCATCTTCAGCGTGGCCTATTCGCTGCGCTTCATCGTCGACGTATTCTGGGGCCCCCCGGCCACCGACCTGCCGCTGCAGCCGCATGAGCCCCCCCACTGGATGCGGGTTCCCGTCGAACTGCTGGTGCTGGCCTGCCTGGTCGTCGGCATCGTCCCCAACTGGTCGGTGGGCCGCTTCCTCGACGCCGCGGCGATTCCGGTGATCGGCACCGGCCAGCTGCCCGAATTCAGCCTCGCCATCTGGCACGGCTTCAATACGCCGCTGGTCATGAGCATCATCGCGCTGCTCGGCGGCATCCTGCTGTACTGGATCCTGCGCATGCAGCGCGAGGCCGGCCGCGTGGATGCGCCGCCCGTCATGCAGTACATCAGCGGCCGTGCCATCTTCGAATGGTTCATCACGCGCCTGACCTACGCCGGGCGCCGCGGCAAGCGCCTGCTGTCCACCAACAGGTTGCAGTGGCAGATGCTGTGGCTGGCGCTGGCCGCTGTCCTGGGTGCCGTCATTCCGCTGATCGCACGCGGCATCGAGTTCGGCGATCGGGGAACCCTGCCGCTCTCGCCCGCCTTCGTCGTGCTGTGGTCCGTGGGCTCGGCCTGCGCGCTGGCTGCCGCCTGGCAGGCCAAGTACCACCGCCTCGCGGCCCTGACGCTGATGGGTGGATCGGGGCTGTGCACCGTGCTCACGTTCCTGTGGTTCTCGGCGCCCGATCTCGCGCTCACGCAGCTGGTGGTCGAGATCGTCACCACCATTCTCATCCTGCTCGGTCTGCGCTGGCTGCCCAAGCGCGACCAGACGATCTCGGCCGCGGAAAACCGCTCGCTGCGCACCCGTGCGCGCCGTGCCCGCGACTTCGTGATCGCGGTGTGCGCGGGCGGCGGCATGGCCTGGCTCGCCTACGCCATGATGAGCCGTCCCTTCCCTGAAAGCACCTCCACCTTCTTCCTGGAGCGCGCGCTCACCGAGGGCGGAGGCACCAACGTCGTCAACGTGATGCTGGTCGACTTCCGCGGCTTCGATACGTTCGGCGAGATTGTCGTGCTGGGCATCGTCGCGCTCACCATCTACGCGCTGCTGCGGCGCTTCCGCCCCGCGCCCGAGGCCATGGACCTGCCCGAGCAGCAGCGCTGGCTCGCGCCCGACCTGCAGACCGACCTGCTCAACCCGCGCAATGCCAAGGACACCGCCGTGGGTTATCTCATGGTGCCCGCCGTGCTGGTGCGGCTGCTGCTGCCGTTCACCGCGCTGGTGTCGTTCTATCTGTTCCTGCGCGGCCACAACGAGCCCGGCGGCGGCTTCGTGGCGGGCCTTGTCCTGTCAGTGGGCCTGCTGCTGCAGTACATCATCTCGGGCACCGAATGGGTGGAGGCACACCTCACGCTCTATCCGCGCAAATGGATCGCGCTGGGCATGCTGTTCGCGCTGGGCACGGGCCTCGGCTCCATCGTGTTCGGCTATCCATTCCTCACCAGCCACACGGCGCATTTCACGCTGCCGGTGCTGGGCGAGATCCATATCGCCAGCGCGCTGTTCTTCGACATCGGGGTGTTCCTGCTGGTCGTCGGCTCGACGCTGCTGATCCTGATCGCCATTGCCCACCAGTCGGTGCGCGGCCATCGCTACCACCAACGCCTGATGGAGGAGCAGCAGGAGGCCCTGACCGTCCAACTTCCCGAGGAACCGATCCGCTTGGCATCCGACGACAACACCAACCCTGAATTCACCCCCGAAGGAGCCCGCTGATGGAAATCGTGCTTGCCATCGCCATCGGCGTGCTCACCGGCTCGGGCGTGTGGCTGCTGCTGCGCCCGCGTACCTTCCAGGTGATCATGGGCCTGTCCCTGCTGGCCTATGCGGTCAACCTGTTCATGTTCAGCATGGGCCGCATCGGCCTCGCGATCGACAAGGAGCCCGTGCTCGCCAGCGGCGTTCCGCAGGACCTGCACCACTATGCCGACCCCATGCCGCAGGCCCTGGTGCTGACCGCCATCGTGATCGGCTTCGCCATGACGGCGCTGTTCCTCGTCGTGCTGCTGGCGCTGCGCGGCATGAGCGGCACCGACCATGTGGACGGCGTTGATGCGCGCAACTCGCAGGAGATGCCATGAGCATCTTCAGTGAGTGGACTTCGGCGCTCATGCCGCACCTGATCCTCGCGCCCATCATGCTGCCGATGTTCACGGCGGCCATGATGCTGCTGCTGGGCGAAGAGCGCCAGCGCGCCAAGCTGGTGATCAATCTGGCATCCACGCTGCTGGGCCTGATCGTCGCCATCGCCCTGCTCAAGTGGAGCAAGGCGACCGGAGGCACCGCCTCCATGGGGGTCTATCTGCCAGGCAACTGGCCTGCGCCTTTCGGCATCGTGCTGGTGCTCGACCGGCTCTCCGCGATGATGCTGGTGCTGACCAGCTTCGTCGCGCTGTGCTCCATCATCTTCGCCGCGTCTCGCTGGCACCGCGCGGGCGTGCACTACCACCCGCTGTTCCAGTTGCAGCTGATGGGCCTGTCGGGCGCCTTCCTGACGGCCGACCTGTTCAACCTCTTCGTGTTCTTCGAGATCATGCTCGCCGCCTCCTACGGCCTGCTGCTGCATGGCTCCGGGCGCACGCGGGTGCAGGCGGGCTTGCACTACATCGCCGTCAACCTGGCGGCATCGTCGCTGTTCCTGATCGGCGCCTCGATGCTCTATGGCATCACCGGTACGCTCAACATGGCCGACCTCGCGCAGAGCATTCCCAGCGTCGCGGCTGCGGATCGCGGCCTGCTGCACGCGGCGGCGGCCATCCTCGCCACCGCGTTTCTCATCAAGGCCGCCGTCTGGCCGCTCAACTTCTGGCTGGTGCCGGCCTACAGCGCGGCCACGCCGCCCGTGGGTGCGCTGTTCGCCCTGATGACGAAAGTCGGCATCTACACCATCGTGCGCCTGTGGACGCTCATGTTCAGCAGCGAGGCCGGTGCCTCGGCGCTCTTCGGCAGCATGTGGCTGATTGGCGGCGGCGTGCTGACAATGGCCTTCGGCGCCATCGGCATGCTGGGCTCGCAGCGTTTTTCCAAGCTCGCGGGCTATGCAGCGATCCTCTCGTCGGGCACGCTGCTCGCAGCCACCGGGTTCGGGCAGAACGAACTGACCGCGGGCCTGCTCTACTACCTGCTGAGCTCCACGCTCGCCGTGAGCGCGCTGTTCCTGCTGTCCGACCTGGTCGAGCGCTGGCGCAACGATGGATCGAGCTTCTCGCCCTACGACGAGGACGAGACTGCGCCTTTCCTGACGCCCGAACTCACCCCGCAGGCCGGCACCAATTTCGATGAGGACGAAGAGGTGCTGGTGGGTCGTGTCATTCCCGCAGCTGCCGCCTTCCTGGGCATCGCGTACCTGATGTGCACCCTGGTGATCGCCGGCCTGCCCCCGCTGTCGGGCTTCATCGGCAAGTTCGCCATGCTGACGGCATTGATCAATCCGCTGGGCATGGGCTCGTCCGCGGGCATGCAGCTGGGCACGCCCGGCTGGACCCTGGTCACGCTCATGATCGCCACCGGGCTGATCGCGCTGATCGCTCTCACCCGCTCGGGCATCCGCGTGTTCTGGGCCAGCCATGCGCGCACGGCGCCCAGGCTGCGCCTCGTGGAGGCCCTGCCGCTCGCCATGCTGCTGCTGGCGAGCATCATGCTCACCGTGAAGGCCGAGCCCGTGATGCGTTTCACGCAGGCCACCGCCAACATGCTCCATGCCCCCGGCACCTACGTGAAGGCGGTCATGTCCACGCGCCCCAAACCCGGCCCGGTGGCGCATGAGGCACCGTCGCTACCTGCGGAGAGCGCGATGGGAAGCGCGACCGAGAGTGCGACAGGGAGTCGGCAATGATGAAGAAGATCTTTCCCGCGCCGCTTCTCTCGGTCGCGCTGTTCACGATCTGGCTGCTGCTCAACCAGTCGCTGAGCATCGGCCATGTCGTGCTGGCGATCATTCTTGCGCTGCTGCTGCCGGTGATGTTCAGCGGCCTGCGCCCGCGCCATGTGCGCGTGCGCAACCTCGGCGCCATCCTGCGGCTGTGCTGGGCCGTGATGGTGGACACCACGGCCTCCAACATTGCGGTGGTGCGCTTTCTCGTGTTCCCCAAATCACGCCGCAGCCCCTCGGGCTTCGTGCATATCCCGCTCGAGCTGCGCGACCCCAATGGCCTTGCCGTCCTGGCCATGATCGTCTGCATCACGCCCGGAACGGCATGGGCCGAGCTCTCGCTCGACCGCTCCATGCTGATGCTGCATGTGCTCGAGGTCGATGATCCGCAGACCATCATCGATCACGTCAAGTCCCGGTTCGAACGCCCGCTGATGGAGATTTTCGAATGATCAATCCCGTGCTGTCGGTGGCCCTTCCCATCGCGATGTTCCTTCTGTCGCTGGCCATGTTCTGCTGCCTGATCCGCATCCTGCGCGGGCCGGCCGCGCAGGACCGCGTGCTCGCACTCGACTGCATGTACCTCAACGGCATGCTGTTCATGCTGGTGCTGGGCATCTACTACAGCAGCAGCGCCTACTTCGAGGCCGCGCTGCTCATCGCCCTGCTGGGCTTTGCCAGCTCGACGGCCATGGCCAAGTTCCTGCTGCGCGGCGAGGTGATCGAATGACCGAACAGATTCTCCCGCTCTGGCTCGACATCTTCATCTCGGCCGTCGTGGTGCTGGGCGCACTCGTCGCGCTGATCGGTTCATCCGGACTGCTGCGCCTGAAGACCTATTTCGAGCGCGTTCATGCACCCTCGATCATTGCGACGCTGGCCACCTGGTGCGTCATGCACGCCACCGTGATCTACTTCTCGGTCCAGGAGCAGAAGCTCGCCATCCATGCCCTCCTGATCGCCATCTTCATCGCCGTGACCGTGCCCGTCACCACCATCTTCCTGATGCGCGCCGCGCTGTTCCGCGCGCGCCGCTCGGGCGAGAAGGTGCCGCCGAGCCTCAGCGAGAACAGCGAAAGCCGCGCGCAGGCCGCGGCCGTGCAGTGCGGCGAAATGGAGCCGGACTGAGCCCCACTCGGCCCCCTCCGTCAGCACCGTCAACGCTTTCCGAATCCGCCGCCTCCCGGCGTGTGGATTTCGAAGATGTCACCGGCTTCCATCTGCGCCTGGCCGATGTGCCCAAGCTCCTCGACGCGCCCATCCTTGCGCACCACGCGATTGATGCCGGGCTTGCCGGCGCCGCCGTCCGCCATGCCGAACGAGCCGTTCACACGACCGTTGGACAGAATGCCGGCCGTCATCGGCTCGAGAAAGCGCATGCGGCGAATGCCGCCGTGGCCCCCGTTCCATCGTCCCTGTCCACCCGAATCGGCGCGTAGCGCATAGCTCTCGAGGCGCACCGGAAATCGGAATTCCAGCACTTCGGGATCGGTCATGCGCGAGTTGGTCATGTGCGTCTGCACCACGCTGGTTCCGTCGAAGCCGTCCACCAGCGCACCGGCATCATCGAATACGCCACCCGCGCCACTTCCGCCCGAGATGGTCTCGTAGTACTGGTAGCGCGCATTGCCGAAAGTGAAGTTGTTCATCGTGCACTGGCTTGCGGCCGACACGCCCAGCGCGCCCAGCAGCGCATTGGTGATGCATGTCGAGGTTTCCACATTGCCCGCAACCACCGATGCCGGCGGCAGCGGATTGAGCATGCAGCCTTCGGGAATATGCACCTTCAGCGGCTTGAGGCAGCCCGCGTTGAGCGGGATGTCATCGTCCACCAGCGTGCGGAAGACATAGAGCACCGCCGCCATGCACACGGCGGTGGGCGCGTTGAAATTGTTCGTCTGCTGCGCCGACGTGCCGGTGAAATCGATCTCCGCGCTGCGTTCCCCGGCATGGATACGGATGGCCACCTGGATCTGCGCCCCGTTGTCCAGCGACAGCGTGAACTGTCCGCCATTCATGCGGGCAGCCAGCCGCGTGATCGCGCGGCGCACCGACTCCTCGGCGTTGTCCTGCACATGCTGCATGTAGGCCTGGACAACGGGCAGCGTGAACTGCTCGACCATGCGGTTGAGCTCCTGCACGCCCTTCTCGTTGGCTGCGATCTGGGCCTTGAGGTCAGCCATGTTCTGCACGGGGTTGCGCGCCGGGAATTCCCCGCTCTGAAGCAACGCCACCATCTCCGCCTCGCGAAGTACACCTCCATCGACCAGCTTCACGTTGTCGATCTGCACGCCCTCTTCCGCGATGCGCGTGGAGAACGGCGGCATGGAGCCCGGCGTCGCACCGCCCACATCGGCGTGGTGCCCACGACTGCCCACATAGAACGTGGGCGTGTCGCCATCACCCACATACACCGGTGTGATCACGGTGATGTCGGGAAGGTGGGTTCCGCCATGATAGGGATCGTTGAGCACGAAGACGTCGCCACGCCGCATGCTGCCCTGGTTGCGCGCGATCACCGTCTTGATGCTCTCGCCCATCGAGCCGAGGTGCACGGGCATGTGCGGCGCATTGGCAATCAGGTGCCCTTCCCCGTCGAACAGCGCGCAACTGAAGTCGAGCCGCTCCTTGATGTTCACCGAGTAGGCGGTGTTCTGCAGTTGCAGCCCCATCTGCTCGGCAATGTTCATGAACAGGTTGTTGAAGACCTCGAGCAGCACGGGATCGACCTGCGTTCCCGCCGCCATGCGCCGCGCACGGGCCACATGGCGGGTCAGCAGCAGGTGGTCGAGCCCCGTGAGCCGCGCCTCCCAGCCCGGCTCCACCACGGTCGTGGCGTTCTTCTCCGCAATGATGGCGGGCCCCTTCACGCTGTCGCCGGGCCGCATGTCCTCGCGCACGATGAGCGCAGCGTCATGCCATTGCGGTTCGCCCGACACCCCCACGGTGAACACGCGCAGCCGGTCAGCCACCGGTACCTCGCGCGGTGGCTGCTCTTCCTGCAACCGCTCGCCCGGTGTATCTCCCGCCACCACCAGTTCCACCGACACCGCCTCGACGACGAGGCCGCGCCCCTGCATCAGGAATGCGAAGCGCTGTCGATAGCCCGACTCGAATGACGCCGTCATCTCGACAAGGCTCCCGAACGGCACGACCAGCGCCGAGTCGGCCCCCTCGTAGCGCACATGCGCACGGCGCAGCACCGCGGCGTCGGTGGATGCCAGCCCGCGCTCCTCAAGCTCCGAGCGCGCCACGCCTTGCAGTTCGACCAGCGTGGCCTCGATCTGCGGATACGAGGCCTGCGTGAGCGGCAGCTCCAGCGCCTTCTCGCGCATGATGTTCTGGTCTGCCAGACCCATGCCGTAGGCCGACAGCACGCCGGCCAGCGGGTGGATCAGCACCTTCTCCATGCCCAGCGCATCCGCCACCAGGCAGGCATGCTGTCCGCCCGCGCCGCCGAAGCACTGCAAGGTGTAGCGCGTGACGTCATAGCCACGCGCCACCGAAATCTTCTTGATGGCATTGGCCATCTGCTGCACGGCGATCTCGATGAAGCCATGCGCGACCGCCTCGGGGGCTCGGGCAAGGGGCGCGGCCAGCTCCGCGAACTTGCGGGCCACCACGTCTGCATCCAGGCTCTCTTTCGCGGCGTGCCCGAACACGCGTGGGAAATGCGCGGGCTGCAGCTTCCCCACCATCACGTTCGCATCGGTGACGGCAAGCGGCCCGCCGCGCCGATAGCTCGCGGGCCCGGGATTGGCCCCCGCACTCTCGGGCCCCACGCGAAAGCGCGAGCCGTCGAACGCCAGAATCGAACCACCGCCCGAGGCCACGGTGTGAATGCTCATCATCGGCGCGCGCATGCGCACGCCGGCGACCTGGGTCTCGAACTCCCGCTCGAACTCGCCGGCGAAGTGGCTCACATCGGTGGACGTGCCCCCCATGTCGAAGCCGATCACACGCTGCTGGCCCGCGATCTGCGCGGTGCGCGCCATGCCGACGATGCCGCCCGCAGGCCCGGAGAGAATCGCGTCCTTGCCCTGGAAGCGGTGGGCATGCGCCAGTCCGCCCGACGATTGCATGAAATACAGGGGAACGCCCGGCAGCTCGGCCTGCACCTGCTCCACGTAGCGCCTCAGGATCGGCGAGAGATAGGCATCGACCACCGTGGTGTCGCCACGGCTCACGAACTTCATGAGCGGGCTCGTGCCGTGCGACGTGCTGACCTGGGTGAACCCCGCTGCGCGCGCAAGCTCCGCCGCTGCTGCCTCATGTTCGGTGTAGCGCCATCCATGCATGAATACGATGGCCACACTGCGCAGGCCGGCGTCGTGGGCCGCCCAGAGCCGCTCGCGCAGATGCCCGGCATCGAGCGCCTCGATGACCTCGCCGCCGGCGCTCATGCGCTCCTGGGCCTCGATCACGCGGCTGTAGAGCAGCTCCGGCAGGACGATGCGCCGGTCGAAGAGGCGCGGGCGGTTCTGGTAGGCGATGCGCAGCGCGTCGCGAAAGCCCCTGGTGGTCACCAGCAGCGTGGGTTCGCCCTTGCGCTCCAGCAGCGCATTGGTGGCCACGGTGGTGCCCATCTTCACGCATTCGACCTGCTCGCCCGGGATGCGCTCGCCGGACTGCAGGCCCAGCAAGTGCCGGATGCCGGCCACGGCCGCATCGCGGTACTGCTCCGGGTTCTCGGACAGCAGCTTGTGCGTCACGATGTCGCCATCGGGCCTGCGCCCCACCACGTCGGTGAACGTACCACCGCGATCCACCCAGAACTGCCAGCGTCGACTTGTCATTTCGGTTTCCTGGCGCGTTGTGCTGCGCCTTCGGTCATTCCATTCGAGCAACTATTGTCCATCGAAGTGAGGGGCACGCAACCGGTTCCAGTCCGGGCTATCGGTATTGCTGTGGCTGTTCTGCCAAGCCTAGGGAAACTCTGCACGAATCGATCGACAAGCAGCCAGCGCGGATCGGGATGGGCTGCAAGGCGAAAACCGCAGGGATAGCCGAAGCTATCGCGAGGATTTTCAACGCCGCAGACCGCCCGAGTCCGCGCTGGCATGTGTCGATTGGATTCGTGCAGAGCTTCCCTAAGGTATGTACCTATTAGTTCCGAAAAACTCATCCGCTACATTGATCCGATTTCAGGCACACGCCTGACTTCTTCCGTTCCGTGAACCGTGGAGTGATGACAATGAAGCGCAGACTTTTTTCCGTGGCCGCTGTAGCAATGTGTGGGACGCTGGGCATGGCCTCGGCACAGGCGCAGACGAAGTGGGACTTCGCCACGGCCTATCCGACCACCAATTTCCACACGGAGAACATCACACAGTTCGCCAAGGAAGTGGAGAGCGCAAGCGGTGGCAAGCTCAAGATCACCGTGCATGCGAATGCCGCACTGTTCAAGGCGCCCGAGATCAAGCGCGCCGTGCAGGGTGCGCAGGCACAGCTGGGCGAGATCCTGCTCGTCAACTACCAGAACGAATGGCAGCTGTATGGCGCGGACGGCATCCCGTTCCTGGCCGACAGCTACGACTCGTCGATGAAGCTGTACAAGGCGCAGAAGCCGTTCCTGGAAAAGAAGCTGGGCGAGCAGGGCATGATGCTGCTCTACTCGGTCGCTTGGCCGACACAGGGCATCTATACGAAGAAGCCGCTGAACAGCGCCGCCGACCTCAAGGGCATCAAGTGGCGCGCCTACAGCCCGGCCACCGCACGCATCGCGGAGCTCGTGGGCGCGCAGCCCGTGACGGTGCAGGCCGCGGAGTTCTCGCAGGCATTGGCGACCGGTGTGGTCGAGTCGACGATGACCTCCGGCGCGACCGGCGTCGACAGCAAGCTCTACGAGCATCTCAAGTACTACTACGACACACAGGCCTGGCTGCCCAAGAACGCGGTCATCATGAACAAGAAGGCATTTGACGCGCTCGACAAGCCCACGCAGGATGCCGTGCTCAAGGCTGCAGCCGACGCCGAGACCCGTGGCTGGGCCGCGAGCCGCCGCGTGAACGATGACACGCTCACCAAGCTCAAGGCCGAGGGCATGCAGGTGCTGCCACCGCCTGCTCAGCTCAAGTCCGACATGAACAAGGTCGGCGAGACCATGCTCAAGGAGTGGCTGGACAAGGCCGGCCCCGACGGCAAGGCGCTCGTGGATGCCTACCGCAAGCAATGAAAAAAATGAACGCGCTGCCGGCTTCAACCAACCTCTCCTGCCCATGCGACGCCTGCTGAACGCGCTCTATGACTGCACGGCGGCGCTCGCCGCCATCGCCATGGTGGCGCTGCTGATTGCAGTGCTGCTGTCCATCCTGAGCCGCCAGATGAACTTCCTGATCTCCGGCATCGATGCCTATGCCGGATACCTGATGGCGGCCGCCGGATTTCTGGCCCTGGCGCATACGCTCAAGCGCGGCGAACACATCCGCGTCACGCTGATCATCAATGCACTCAAGGGCAAGCCCAGGAAGCTGCTCGAAGTCTTCGCGCTGGCCTTCGGCTCGCTGCTGGCCATCCTGTTCGCCTACTACAGCGTCCGGCTGGCCTGGCAATCGCACGAGTTCAACGATATCTCCACCAGCAACGATGCCACGCCGCTGTGGATTCCCCAGCTCTCGATGGCAGTGGGTGCCGTGGTGCTGGCGATTGCCTGTGTTGACGAGATGGTGCTCGAGATCCTGGGCAAGCGCAGTGTCCCCGTGAGCGGCGAAGCGCTGCGCAACGAATAGCCTGCCCCTCATTCCGCCTTTCACGAAAGCCCTCTCCGATGAGCGATCTGGCCATCACCGCGTTGCTGATTGCGACGCTGTTTCTGATTCTTGGCAGCGGGGTCTGGATCGGACTCACGCTCTCCGGCGTCGCATGGATCGGCATGCAGATGTTCTCCTCGCGGCCCGCGGGAGATGCCATGGCCGTGACCATCTGGGGGTCCGCGTCGAGCTGGACACTCACCGCCCTGCCCCTGTTCGTCTGGATGGGAGAGATCCTGTTCCGCACCCGGCTTTCGCAGGACATGTTCAAGGGCCTCGCACCCTGGGTGCAGAACCTGCCGGGCCGGCTGCTGCACACCAACGTGGTGGGCTGCACGATCTTCGCCGCGGTCTCCGGTTCGAGCGCAGCCACCTGCGCCACCATCGGCAAGATGACGCTGCCCGAGCTCACCCGCCGCGGCTACCCGGAGAAGATGGTGATCGGCACGCTGGCCGGGGCCAGCACACTGGGCCTGCTGATTCCCCCATCGATCATCATGATCGTGTACGGCGTCACCGCGGAGGTGTCCATCTCCAAGCTGTTCATCGCAGGCGTGTTGCCGGGCGTGCTGCTGGCAGTGCTGTTCTCGGGCTTCATCATGCTGTGGGCCCTGCGCTTTCCCGACCAGGTTCCGCGCGCCGATGCCCGCATGACGTTCTGGCAGAAGCTGCACGAATCGCGTGCGCTGATTCCCGTCGTGCTGCTGATCGCGGCAGTGCTCGGCTCCATCTACACCGGTATCGCCACGGCCACCGAGGCGGCGGGCGTGGGTGTGCTGGGCTCGCTCATCCTCTCGGCGGTACAGGGCTCGCTCAACTGGCAGAGCTTTCGCGAGTCGCTGTATGGCGCGACCCGCCTGTACTGCATGATCGCACTGATCCTCGCGGGCGCCGCGTTCCTCACGCTGGCGATGGGATACATCGGCCTGCCGCGCCATCTGGCGGAATGGATCTCCTCGCTGGGCCTGAGCCGGGCGCAGCTCATCGTAGCGCTGGCGGTGTTCTACATCGTCCTCGGTTGCTTCCTTGACGGCATCTCGATGGTGGTGCTCACCATGGGCGTGCTGATGCCCACCGTGAACGCTGCGGGCATCGATCCGATCTGGTTCGGCATCTTCATCGTGCTGGTCGTGGAGATGGCCCAGATCACGCCCCCCGTCGGCTTCAATCTCTTCGTGCTGCAGGGCATGACGGGCAAGGAACTGCTTTGGATCGCTCGCGTGGCACTGCCCATGTTCCTGTTGATGTGCGCGGCCGTGGCCCTCATCTACATCTTCCCCGAGATCGTCACCTGGCTGCCTGAGAAGATGATCGTGCGCGGCTGATCGGCCGCCGGGGCGGGCACGGACGAGGTCTCTGCGCGGCCTCTACAATGGCTCCATGCTGATTCAAGTTATTGCCATCTGCGTCGGAGCCTGCTTCGGCGCACTGGCGCGCTGGGGACTGGGTCTGTGGCTCAGCGCCGGCGCGGTTCTTCCCTGGGGAACGCTGGCCGCCAACATCGTGGGCGGCTATCTCATCGGGATCTGCGTGGGCGTTTTCCAGGCCATGCCGCAGCTCGACCCCGTCTGGCGGCTGGCGCTGGTCACCGGCTTCCTGGGCGCGCTCACCACCTTCTCCAGCTTCTCCGCCGAGGTCATCGCCCTGCTGCAGGAGCAGCGCTTCGGCGTGGCCCTCGGCTGGTGCGCCGTACACCTGCTCGGCTCGCTGTTCATGACCTGGCTGGGCCTGCAGACCATTGCCCTGCTCTGGACGCAATTGCAGCGCTGACACGGCTTACGATAACGACATCCCACCGACGATGCCGGGTTTCCGGCGCCCTCACCCTTTCTTTTCACTGAACCATCGACAACAAGAATTTCCATGGAAGCCAATACCGACCTGAATGACCGCCGCCTGGCCGACGCCTGGGCGGAGCTCCACAACTTCGCCGTCGCGGGCAACCCGCTGGATGCGGACTCGTACCGCCTCGCCTTCGCCGATCCCGAGTTCATGCTGCGCCGCGAAACCCGCGGCATCCGATTCCAGCTCGAGCTGCTCAAGCCCGACCTGGAAATGGCCGCGCAAGGTGTCGAGCACACCGTCGTGGTCTACGGCAGCGCACGCATGCTGTCGCCCGAAGACGCGAAGCAGCAGCTCGAGGCAGCCGAAGCCAGCGGCGACGAGGAGCGCATCGCCCGTGGCAAGCTGGCGGTGAAGAACTCGTACTACTACGACAAGGCACGCCAGTTCGCCCGGTTGGTCGCGGAGTTCGGCAAGACCCGAACCGAAAAGGAGCGCATCTACGTCTGCACCGGCGGCGGCCCGGGCATCATGGAGGCCGCCAACCGCGGCGCGCATGACGTGGGCGCACTCAACGTGGGCCTGAACATCACGCTGCCGCACGAGCAGAGCGGCAACAAGTACATCTCGCCTTCGCTGTGCTTCAAGTTCCACTACTTCGCGCTGCGCAAGATGCACTTCCTCATGCGGGCAAAGGCACTCGTGGCCTTCCCCGGCGGCTTCGGCACGCTGGACGAACTGTTTGAAGTCCTCACGCTGGTGCAGACCGGCAAGGCCAAGGCACTGCCCATCATCCTGTTCGGCACCGAGTTCTGGAAGAAGCTGGTCAACTTCGAGGCACTGGTCGAACAGGGCACGATCTCGGCCAATGACCTGAAGCTGTTCCACTACGTGGATGATCCGGCCGAGGCCTGGCAGTTGATCAGGGACTTCTACAAGCTCTGACCGGCACGGCTCCGCAGCATGCCGCCTCCTGGCTGCCAGGGGCTGCACGCACTCAATATGAGCGAAGCGATATGCCCCACATGTCGTTTCGCCTCACCACAATCCAGAGGTTGGTGTGACGACTCAGCTCTGCGCCCACGTTTGAGCGCCGGGTGTACGTGACGAGAAAGTGGACTTTGTCCCGGCTGGTCAGGACCGGAACCTTCGACTCATATCGGGTGGATGCCCAGCCTGTACTTTTCAGCCGCAGGAAAAAATCGGAGGGGTGCTGGCCGGGGGCATCCCAAAGCAGTGTCTCCGACTCCGAAATCATCACATGCGGGAAGTGCAACTGCGCGTCCATTCCGGCCAGATCCAGTGAATTGAACGCCTCGGTGAATCTGTCCAGGCAATGGGACGCCTCGTCAACCACACCCTGGTCAATGGAGCTGTCACTCGTCCTGCTGACAAAGGAAAGAAAACTGTTCATACCTTGTTCAGGCCATTGATGCATCGGGCATCCATGCGCACGTCATTGGACATGCCATGGCTTGGGAAGCGGCTCAGTGCGCATGGCCAGATGCCTCCACCCCGCGCATCTTCCATGCAATGCGTGAGCCCGACCCCACGGCCGCTCCCACGATCCAGAACAGGCCGGCCACACCGACGAGCGCACCGGCATAGCCGAAGATCACCGGCATCAGCACGCTGGATCCATTGATCGCCATGAGCCGCAGGCCCAGTGCCTCGCCGTGTCGCTCCGGCGGCGTGAGCTGATGCAGCATGCTCATGATCATGGGCTGCACCGACCCCAGCGCCAGCCCCAGCAGCACCGAGCAGGTGCCCAGCAGGAACGCGGTGGGCATCAAGGGATAGACAGCGAACAGCAGTGCGGTGATGGCCATGGCCCAGCACAGCACGGTGGCCTCGCGCAGGCGCTCCGCGATGAACGGCATCAGCACGCGGATCAGTGCGGCGGCCAACGCGAATATTCCGAGAATCGTGCCGATGACGGAGGCGGACAGCCCGCGCTCGTGTCCCAGCAGAGGGACGACGAAAGTATGCACGTCCCAGCAGGAAGACAGCAGCCAGTTGAGGATCAGCAGCCGCCGGAAGTTGGGTTCGCCGAGCAGATCCCACGCCTTGCGTCCCCGGCCATCGTCGGCCGCAATCACCGGCGGCAGTTCCTGCGCATGGCGCACCCACAGCCAGGTCAGCAGCGCGGTCACCATCATCATCGCGAAGGCGGCGCGGTAGCCGTCCGTGCTTCCCGCAGAGCTGCCCGCGTGGTCGATCAGCAGGCCCGCAAAGAACGGACCGATGAAGTTCGACACGGCAGGCCCGATGGCCAGCCAGCTGAACACCTGGCGCAGTTGCGTGGCGTCGTGCGCGGCGCGGCCCACATGCCGCTGCAGCGCGATCGTGGCCGTGCCGGTGGCCGCGCCCGTGCACAGCGCTGCAAAGCACAGCGCGGCATAGACCGGGAAGGCCAGCGCGGTCGCGCACCCCACGGCGGCAACGATCACCGCATACTTCACGGGCCGCCTCAGGCCATGCCGGTCCGCGTAGCGCCCTGCCGGCAGCGCGAGAAACACCTGCGTCAATGCGAAGAGCGCCAGCAGCATGCCGACGGCCACCGCGCTGTAGCCCTCGCGCAGCGCGAGCAGCGGCGCGGCCATGCGCATGCCGGTCATGCTGGCGTGGATGCAGATCTGTCCTGCGATGAGACGCGCGAGCGCAAGATTCACGTCAACCGCCCTCACCGCCCGGCAGCAATCCGCCGCCCGCCTCATCGGATTCGTCGGCGAGAGGGCTCGCCCCTTCTTGCGGCCCTGGGAGCTCCTGCACCGATCGCAGCCTGCGCTGGATGGCTCGCGTGCGCACATCGACCTGATCGAACTTGCGCGCCGCGGCCTCGATCGACTTGCGCGTCGCATCCACCACCGCGCCAAAGTTCTGGAACTCCGTCTTCACCTGCCCCAGCACCGACCATACCTCGGACGAGCGCTTCTCGATCGCCAGCGTCTTGAAACCCATCTGCAGGCTGTTGAGCATGGCGGCAAGATTGGCCGGACCGGTGATCATCACGCGGCACTCGTTCTGGATCGCCTCCACCAGGCCGGGCCTGCGCATCACTTCAGCAAACAGGCCCTCGGTAGGCAGGTACAACACGGCAAAGTCCGTGGTGTGCGGCGGCGCGACGTACTTGCTGAAGATCTTGCGGGCTTCGAGGCGTATCGACGTCTCGAACGCATTGCCTGCCGCGATCATCGCGATCCGGTCCGCAGCCTCCGATGCATCGAGCAGCCGCTGGTAGTGTTCGACCGGGTACTTCGAATCGATGGGCAGCCACACGGGCTCGTCTTCCTTCTTTCCGGGCAGGCGGATCGCGAATTCCACCAGCTCATCGCTGCCCGGCACGGTCTTCACATTGCGGGCGTACTGTTCGGGCGAGAGCACGTTGTCGATGATTGCGCCCAGTTGCATCTCGCCCCATGTGCCGCGCGATTTCACATTGGTCATCACGCGCTTGAGGTCGCCCACACTGCCGGCCAGCGTCTGCATTTCCCCCAGCCCCTTGTGCACCTGCTCGAGCCGTTCGCTGACCAGCTTGAAGGACTCGCCCAGCCGCTGCTCGAGCGTTGCATGCAGCTTCTCGTCGACCGTGCGGCGCATCTCCTCGAGCTTGGCGGAGTTGTCCGTCTGGATCGCCGACAGGCGCTCGTTGAGCGTGCTGCGCAGGGTGTGCGACAGCGTCTCGAAGCGCTGCGCGAACGCGGAGTCGAGTAACGCCAGGCGCTGATCGAGCTTGTTCTCGAACGCGCCCAGCGAAGTCTGCAGTTCGTTGCGGCTGATGCGCGCCTCGTTCACCGCCAGCGCCAGCCGCTCATCCACCGCATCGCGCACACCGTCGAGCGCATCCTGCGACGTCTGCGAGAACGCGCGCAGATGCATGGCCATGCCATTCATGGCCCCGTCGTTGCGCGCCACCGCAAGCTGCGTGGCCTGTGCAACGGTCTCCAGCGCCAGCAGCCGCTGCTGCAACTCGGGCGGGATCTCGCCGCGCGGCTTGCGCAACAGCAGCACCACGAGTGCCAGCAGCAACAGCACCGTGACGATGGAAAGAATCAGGACGAGGATGGCAAGCGTTTCAGGGGTCATCGCAACGATCGGTGGCTCGGCTCTCCGGCAGGCGGCATGGAGCTCAGCCGCGAGCGGCCGGCTGGTTCACGGGCGTGATGGCCAGGCCGCCTTCCAGGTAGGAGATCAGGTTGTCAGCGGCCAGCTGAGTCATCTTCAGCCGCGTCTTGACCGTGGCGCTCGCGATGTGCGGCGTGAGCACCACGTTGGGTACCTGCAGCAGCCCCGGGTAGACCGAAGGCTCGCCCTCGAACACGTCGATACCGGCCGCCGCGATACGCTTGTCCGCAAGCGCCTGCGCAAGGGCCGCATCGTCCACGATGCCTCCACGGGCGACGTTGATCAGCGTGGCCGTGGGTTTCATCTGCGCGAGTTCCGCGGCGCCTATCGCGTGGTGCGATGCAGGCGTGTAGGGCAGCACCAGCACCAGGTGGTCGGCCTGCGCGAGCAGCTCTTCCTTGCTCACGTAGCGGGCACGGCATTCGGCCTCGAGCTCCGGCGTGAGGCGCGAACGGTTGTGATAGATGACATCCATGCCGAAGCCGTACGCGCCGCGCCTGGCAATGCCCTGCCCGATGCGGCCCATGCCCAGAATGCCCAGCGTGCTGCCGTGCACTTCGGCGCCGGCAAACATGTCGTAGCTCCAGCGCGTCCACTTGCCGGCACGCAGGTAATGCTCGCTTTCGGTCACCCGGCGCGCAGCAGCCATCAGCAGCGCGAAGCCGAAGTCGGCCGTGGTCTCGGTGAGCACGTCGGGCGTGTTCGTGCCCTGCACGCCCGCGGCCGTCATCGCCGCCACGTCGAAGTTGTTGTAGCCCACCGTCATGTTGGAGACGATGCGCAGCCGCGGGCAGGCGGCAAGCAGCGCCGTGTTGATCGGCTGCGTTCCCGTGGTCAGCGCGCCGTCCTTGTCCTTCAGGCGTTCGGCCAGTTCGGCGTCGCTCCAGAGCACGTCATCCTGGTTGGATTCGACGTCGAAGTGCTGCGACAGCCGCTCGATCACTTCGGGAAAAATCTCGCGGGTCACCAGAATGCGTGGCTTGCTCATGATGGGGAATGGCCTTTCTTGGTTGGTTTGTCTCGTTGAATGATGGATAGTGGAACCGGATTCCGTCACCGGAACCAGATGAAGGTCATGATGACGAAGAGCGGGACCAGCACGCAGCCCGACCATGCCATGTAGCCGAAGAAGCTCGGCATCTTCACGCCGCGATCCTCGGCAATGGCCTTGACCATCATGTTCGGCGCATTGCCGATGTAGGTGTTCGCGCCCATGAACACGGCACCCGCCGAAATGGCCGCGAGCGTGGGAGCCAGCGTGGTCATCAGCACCTGCGGGTCGCCACCGGCAGTATTGAAGAACACCAGGTAGGTCGGCGCGTTGTCCAGGAATGAGCTGAGCGCGCCGGCCGCCCAGAAATACATCGCCGGGTCCGGCGAGCCGTCGGGCCGTGTCACGGCGGAGACGATGGCGCCGAACGGGCCATTGACGCCCGCCTTCAGCATGGCGATCACCGGGATGATCGTGAGGAAGATGCCGGCGAACAGCTTGGCCACCTCGAGCATCGGCCCCCAGTTGAACTGGTTCTTCTCATGCACGGACCGAGGCGTGACCCAGAGGGAAACAAGGGTCACCGCGATCAGGCCGATGTCGCGCACCAAGCCCGGCAGGCCTACATGCGCACCCGCGATCACCCATTCCACATCCGACTTCCACATGCCGCTCATCAGCACCAGCGCCACCACAACCAGCAGCAGGATGAAATTGCCCTTGCCCTCGAAGCCGAGGCGCTGCGGACCACCGGTATCCGGCGTGGGATCTTCCCTGCGGATCTCGCCGCTGCGGCGGAAGAACCACGAGTCGAGCAGATAGAACGCCACCAGCAGAACACCGACGAGGAACAGCGTCTCGGTGAAGATGTGCTGCACCGTCCAGAAGAACGTCACGCCCTTGAGGAAGCCGAGGAACAGCGGCGGATCGCCCAGCGGCGTGAGCGAACCCCCGGCATTGGAGACGATGAAGATGAAGAACACCACCACATGCGCCATGTGCTTGCGGTTGTCGTTGGCACGGATCAGCGGGCGGATCAGCAGCATCGATGCACCGGTCGTGCCCATGAAGCTCGCGAGCACCGCTCCGATCGCAAGGATTGCCGTGTTCAACCCGGGCGAGCCGTGCAGGTTGCCGCGGATGTAGATGCCCCCCGCCACCGTGAACAGCGCGGTGAGCAGGATCACGAAGGGGATGTATTCCGCGACCAGCGCATGCACGAAGCTCACCCCCGCGGCCGAGGCACCGAAGATGGCGGCAAAGGGCAGCAGGAACGCCAGCGCCCAGCCAGCCGCCACCTTGCCGAAATGATGGTGCCAGAACGCCGGCGCGAGCAGCGGCATCAATGCGATCGAAAGCAGAATGCCGGCAAACGGCACGCCCCACAGCACCGAGAGCGCACTGCCGTCGATGTCGGCGGCATTGGCGATCGCCGGCACAGCGCATGCAAGCACCAGCGCCAAGGCTCGAATTGGTTTCATTGAACTCACTCCCATCGTTCGATTCATGTGCCGACCCGCGGCGGCCACGCCGCCCGGCCCCTGCAGGGTCTCCATCGCTGATTCAGCCTTGCTTCAACCCTGTGTGGAGGGAATCTCGAAAACCTGCCGCAGATACGCCAGGTACTTTTCATCGCTGCACATGTTCTTGCCCGGCGCATCCGACAGCTTGGCCACAGGCTGGCCGTTGCAGCGCGTCATCTTGATCACGATCTGCAGCGGCTCGTGCGCAGGCGCATCGCCCAGGTCGTTCGTGAGGTTGGTGCCGATGCCGAACGCCAGCTGGCAGCGGCCGTTGAAACGCTGGTACAGCTCGATGATGCGCGGAATCGTCAGACCGTCGCTGAAGATCAGCACCTTGGTGAGCGGATCGACGCGGTTGTCGCGGTAGTGCGCAAGCAGACGCTCGCCCCAGGCGAACGGATCGCCGCTGTCATGGCGCGCGCCATCGAACAGCTTGCAGAAATACAGGTCGAAGTCACGCAGGAAAGCACTCATGCCGTACACGTCAGACAGCGCGATGCCCAGGTCGCCGCGGTACTCCCGTGCCCAGCACTCGAAGCCGAACACCTGGCTGTCGCGCAGGCGCGGTCCCAGTGCCTGGCAGGCCTGCAGATACTCGTGCGCCATCGTGCCCAAAGGCTTCAGGCCCAGCTTCATGGAAAACAGCACGTTGCTGGTGCCGGCGAGTTGCGCGGGGGCATAGTTCGAGCCCGGCCGGAGACCTTCGCTTCCGAGGCGTGCACACAGCACACGCAGCACTTCCTCGTGCCATGCGCGGCTGAAGCGCCGGCGCGTGCCATAGTCTGCAATCTTCAGGTCCTCGAGGTTCTCGCCCTGCATCAGCGCAATCTTGCGGTCCAGCCTGCGCCGTCCCTCCACAAAATCGGGCACCTTCTGCGTGTTGCGGAAATAGACCTCGTTGACGATGGCCAGCACCGGGATCTCGAACAGGATCGTGTGCAGCCAGGGGCCTGTGATCGTGATGTCGATGTCGCCGCCCGGCAGCGCGGTCACCGTGATGTACTTCTCGTTGAGCCGGAAGAGCCCCAGGAAGTCGATGAAGTCGCTCTTGATGAAACGCAGCGATCGCAGGTAGGCAAGCTCCGCATCCTGGAACTGCAGATGGCACAGCGAGCGGATTTCATCGCGGATCTCGGTGACGAACGGTGCCAGTTGCACGCCGGGATTGCGGCACTTGAACTTGTACTCCACCTGTGCGCCCGGAAAGTGGTGCAGCACCACCTGCATCATCGTGAATTTATACAGGTCGGTGTCGAGCAGGCTGGTGATGATCATGAAGCGTGAGAGTCGGCCGATGCAGCGTCATGAAGAAGGGAGCGTGCACGAGCGAACAGATCCTTGGTCGAATGTCCGGCCACCATTTTGTCACCAACCGAGGCACCGCGCGGGCAAGCGCGGGTTTGTCCCGTCAGGGCCTGCACAAGGGTGCAAGCGCCTGGCGCAGTTTTTCCGGCAACGTCGTCGGCCGGCGGGTCTCGCGGTCGACATAGACATGCACGAAATGGCCCACCGCCGCCGACATCGGCTCCCCCTGCGCGAACAGGCCGATCTCGTAGCGCACGCTCGAGCTGCCCAGGCGACTCACACGCAGCCCCGCCTCGATGGTCTGCGGAAACGCGAGCGATGCGAAGTAGTTGCACTGGGTCTCGACCACGAGCCCGATGGTGGAGCCAGCGTGAATGTCGAGCGCACCCTGCTCTATCAGATAGCCGTTGACCGCCGTATCGAACCAGCTGTAGTAGACGACGTTGTTGACATGTCCGTAGATGTCGTTGTCCGACCATCGCGTGCCAATACTTCTGAATATCGGGAATTGGGACCGATCGAGTGGTCTCGCACGGTCGGGGGCTGGGGAGGTCTTTGTCTCTGTCATGGTGTTTTCATCAAGTGCCGCTAATTTTGCCAGTGCGCATGGGCCGGACGATGAAAAGTCGCAAGACGCGGGCAAAGCAACAGTTTTGGGGTGCGAACTCTAAAAATGCTGCAATGCAACAAACAGCTCTTGTGTTTTGAATCAAGGCCCCTACAATTCAATCCATGCTGCACTGCAACATGACACGCAGACGAAGTCACGTCAGAGCAGATATCTCAACCACCCCTTCTGGAGATTGAACATGTCCCTGACACCTGAACAAGTTATCGCCGCTCAAAAAGCCAACCTGGAAACCTTCTTCGGCCTGACCAACAAGGCATTCGAAGGCTTCGAAAAGCTGGTCGAACTGAACGTGACAGCTTCCCGCGCTGCCCTGGCTGACGTTGCACAGCACACCCAAGCCGTCCTGGCCGCCAAGGATCCCCAGGAACTGCTGTCCCTGCAAGCCGGCCTGCTGCAACCCATCGCTGAAAAGTCGGTGGCCTACAGCCGTCACCTGTACGACATCGCTTCGGGCACCAGCACCGAGTTCGGCAAGACCTTCGAATCGCAAGCCGTCGAAGCCCAGCGCAACTTCAACAGCCTGGTCGACACCGCAGCCAAGAACGCTCCCGCCGGTTCCGAAACCACCGTGGCCGTTTTCAAGAGCGCCGTGAGCGCCGCCAACAACGCGTTTGAATCGGTTCAAAAGGCTGTGAAGCAAGCCAGCGACGTAGCTGAAGCCAACTTCAACGCCGTGGCGAACTCGGCAACCAACGCTGCCAAGACCGCTACAGCCACTGCTACCGCAGCTGCTCGCAAGCGTTAATTATTTACAACGGGCGATGGGATGCGTTGCATTCATAAAGGGTTAACCCCTATAATCGCCCTATCGATTCAAAGAATTTCATACGAAACTTCCTGAATCAACCAGTTGTCTCCTTGGATCCTCTCGAAACTCGGTTTCTAGGATCCCTTGATAGCCCAGTCTTACCGACTGGGCTTTTTTTTGCTCATCGCGAATGGACGGAGGATGAGGTTTGCTGAACAGCGCCGCGAATCCATTCGTCACGCAACTTCATCGCCTCGGTATTCCACGAAGAACATTTTTCTTTCACCCAGGATGGGGTCAACACCGTGGCGGACGCGATGGCTATCGTCCATAATTGACGTTTACGTCAACGTCATCAACCCCTAGGGAGACACATCTTGGAAATCAAAGGCAAAGTATTCATCGTGACGGGCGGCGCTTCGGGTCTGGGCGAAGGCACGGCCCGCATGCTGGCAAGCCGTGGCGCGCACGTGGTCATCGCCGACATGCAGGTCGAGAAAGGCGAAGCCGTTGCCAAGGAAATCAACGGCAGCTTCGTCAAGTGCGACGTGACCAGCGAAGATGACGGCAAGGCCGTGGTGGCCAAGGCGGTTGCCGCGGGCAAGCTGATGGGTCTGGTCAACTGCGCCGGCATCGCGCCTGCAGAAAAGACCGTCGGCAAGAATGGCGCCCACTCGCTCGCCCTGTTCAGCAAGGTGATCCAGGTCAACCTGATCGGCAGCTTCAACATGATCCGCCTGGCCGCCGAAGCCATGGCAAAGAATGAGCCGGAATCCACCGGAGAGCGCGGCGTGATGATTTCCACCGCCAGCGTCGCTGCCTATGACGGGCAGATCGGTCAGGCGGCCTATTCCGCCTCCAAGGGCGGCATCGTCGGAATGACCCTGCCCATCGCCCGCGACCTGGCTCGCAACGGCATCCGCAACATGACAATCGCGCCCGGCATCTTCGGTACACCGATGCTCTTCGGCATGCCCCAGGAAGTACAGGACGCGCTCGCGGCAGGCGTGCCGTTCCCGAGCCGCCTCGGCACTCCGACGGATTACGCCAAGCTGGCCTGCCACATTGTCGAGAACGACATGCTCAATGGCGAAGTGATCCGCCTGGACGGCGCGATCCGCCTGGCACCGAAGTAATCAGCAAGGAAAGCATTCGGCTCCCGCTCATGCCGCAAACGTCTCGAGAACATCGAGAACACAGGCCACGGCGGGGTCGATGCTCGGCAGATTGCGGTACGCCACGGCCATCGGCCGCATGAGCCGGGGGTGCATGGGACGTATCTGCACCTCGGGCAGCTGCTTCAGATCCTCCACCTCCTCCAGCGGAAGAATGGCCGCGCTCTGGCTGGCCGTTGCCAGGCTCTTGAGCGCCCCGGGATAGCTGAGCGACAGGAACGGGCGCGGATTGAACCCCGCCTGGCCAAACCAGCCGGCAATCAGTCCATGCATTTGGGTGGCCGGGGCAAACGAAGCCCATCGACGCTCCGCAAGCCAGGCGGGCGTGATCTGCGCGGGGGCATCCCAGCTGCTGGGCACCACCACCATCATCTCGTCGTTGCGCCAGGGCTTCATGCAGATTTCCGCGGAAACCGGCTGCTGGCTTGCCACGATGCCGATGTCCAGTGTTCCCGCTTTCAGGCGGCGCATGGCATCCGCCGACCCTACCGCGTCGAGCTTGATGTCCACCCCGGGGCTGCGCTGCACCAGCGCACCCAGCATCAAGGGCAGCAGATGCGTACTCACTCCTGCCGAGACGCCAACCCGGACCATGCCCTCCCGCCCCGCGGCCCGGCGGCGCACTGCATCGACCAGATCATCGCTCGCGGCAAGCAACTTGCGGCCGCGCTCCACCAGGGTGGCTCCGGCGGGAGTCAGTTCCGCATGGCGCCTGCCGCGCATGAGCAGCGTGGCATCCAGGCGCGACTCCAGCTCCTTGATGTGCAGGCTCACGGTAGGCGGTGCGAGATGCAGGGCCTGCGCTGCTGCCGCGAATGTCCCCAGATCCGCAATGGCGATCAGCGTCTGTAGTTGGTCCAGGTTCAGGTTACGCATCAGTAATTCTGAATTTAATGTTCATTCAATTCAACTTTACAGATGTTACGTGAAAATTGACCATAGAGGCATGGCACACATCACCGAACAGAAGCCCCCACAGGAACCCCATCACGCAGACGAAACGGGGCACGTGGATCACGCGAACGGCGCCGCCGGCACGATAGCCGCCCATCTCGCATACTGGTTCGAACGTCTCAGGAGCATGATGGAGCACGCCGAGCGAAGAATCACCGAGAACTTTCGCGTACCGCCCGGTGGGGGATGAGACCCGCAGAGGCCTTGAAAAACAAAAAAGCGATGCAAGCCGAAACTTGCATCGCTTTTTATTTTTGGCGGAGTGGACGGGACTCGAACCCGCGACCCCCGGCGTGACAGGCCGGTATTCTAACCAACTGAACTACCACTCCTGGTAGAAGACTTCGCGAGTTCCATTTTGGAACTCCAAGCGCCTCAAACTTGGCGACCCTACGGGGATTCGAACCCCGGTACTCACCGTGAAAGGGTGATGTCCTAGGCCTCTAGACGATAGGGTCAAAACCTAAAACTAACCGAAAAATTTGGTGGAGGTAAACGGGATCGAACCGATGACCTCTTGCATGCCATGCAAGCGCTCTCCCAGCTGAGCTATACCCCCAAATGCATCTGACAATTGCGAAACATCTTTCGATGCCTTCACAAATAGAAAACGGGTCTCCTGAAAGGGACGACCCGTTACTGGTCAAATCCTTTGAATCTGGCGGAGTGGACGGGACTCGAACCCGCGACCCCCGGCGTGACAGGCCGGTATTCTAACCAACTGAACTACCACTCCTGGCAGGAAGCGTTGTGCGTTTCAAAGAAACTTCAAGTGCTTCAAACTTGGCGACCCTACGGGGATTCGAACCCCGGTACTCACCGTGAAAGGGTGATGTCCTAGGCCTCTAGACGATAGGGTCAAAACCTAGAAAACTTTGGCGGAGTGGACGGGACTCGAACCCGCGACCCCCGGCGTGACAGGCCGGTATTCTAACCAACTGAACTACCACTCCTGGTAGAAAGCGTTGCGAGTTCTGAAGTGAACTCCAAGTGCTTCAAACTTGGCGACCCTACGGGGATTCGAACCCCGGTACTCACCGTGAAAGGGTGATGTCCTAGGCCTCTAGACGATAGGGTCAAAACCTAGAATTCTTGGTGGAGGTAAACGGGATCGAACCGATGACCTCTTGCATGCCATGCAAGCGCTCTCCCAGCTGAGCTATACCCCCAAATTTCCTGCAAATCCTCAGCATCTGACAGCGTTTATTGTGTAACCGTCGTCATCTGCTGAGCTTTGAATTATATACAGGTTTTTAAGCGCTTTTCAAATTCTTCAAAACTTTTTCGCGTCCGAGAAGTTCGATCACCGCATCGACTGATGGAGTGTGCGCTGTACCCAGCACAAGCACCCGAACCGGCATCGCGAGCATCGGCATCTTCACACCCTGCTCTTTCAGTACCTGCTTGATAGCGGCGCTGATTGCATCCTTGTTCCAGTCAACCTGCTCGATAGCTGCTGCAAAAGCAGCAAGAAGAGGCTTGGCGGAATCGGTGACATGCTTTGCATAGTCTTCCGCGTTGCGTTCCACGCTGTCGAGGTAGAAAAGTTTAGCCCAATTTGCGAGGTCCAAAAGCGTTTCGCAGCGATCTTTGAACAATCCGCAGATGCGAACGAAGCGATCGTCGGCCTGGATCTGTTCTTCGGACACGCCCGCCTTCACGAGAAACGGCCTCGCCAGCGCAGCCAGGGCATCGTCATCCATGGCCTTCAGGTGCTGGGCATTCACCCAGCGCAGCTTGGCTTCGTCGAACTGGCCGGCGCTGCGGCCGAGGTGGTCGAGATTGAACCATTCGAGGAACTGCTGGCGCGAGAAGATCTCGTCATCGCCGTGGCTCCAGCCCAGGCGCGCAAGATAGTTCACCATCGCATCGGGCAGGTAGCCCTCGTCTCGATACTGGGTGACGGCCTTGGCGCCATTGCGCTTGCTCATCTTCTCGCCCTGCTCGTTGAGCACGGTGGGAAGATGGGCGAACACCGGCACGTTCGCACCCAGGGCCTCGAAGATGTGGATCTGGCGCGGCGTATTGTTCACATGGTCATCGCCTCGGATGACGTGGGTGATGTTCATGTCCATGTCGTCCACGCACACGCAGAAGTTGTACGTGGGCGTGCCGTCCGGACGCGCGATCACGAGGTCGTCCAGCTCGGAATTCTGGAACTCGATGTGCCCCTTGCACTTGTCGTCCCAGCCGACGACGCCGGTGAGAGGCGTCTTGAAACGCAGGACCGGCTTAACGCCTTCCGGAACGGGAGGCAGCACCTTGCCGGGCTCCGGACGCCATGTGCCGTCGTAGCGCGGTTTCTCCTTGGCGGCCATCTGCTTTTCGCGCAGCGCGTCGAGCTCTTCCATGCTCATGTAGCACGGATAGACGTAGCCCTTGGCCTGCAGCTCGGCCAGCACCTGCTTGTAGCGGTCCATGCGCTGCATCTGATAGAACGGGCCTTCGTCATGGTCGAGCCGCAGCCACTCCATGCCTTCCAGGATCACGTCGACAGACGCCTGAGTGGAGCGCTCCAGGTCGGTGTCCTCGATGCGCAGGATGAAGTCGCCCTGGTTGGCACGGGCAAACGCCCATGGGTACAGCGCGGAGCGGATGTTGCCGAGATGGATGAAGCCCGTCGGCGACGGGGCGAATCGTGTGCGTACTTTTGTAGTCATTTCAATGTATCCAGTCCACGCGAGAGGTCTGCCTTGAGGTCGTCAAGGTGCTCCAGCCCCACGGAAATACGGATGAGCCCCTGCCCCACGCCCGCGGCCTGGCGCTGCTCTTCGGTCAACCGGCCATGCGAGGTGCTGGCCGGATGCGTGATGGTGGTCTTCACGTCGCCCAGGTTGGCCGTGATGCTGCACACGCGCGTGCTGTCCACGACATGGAAGGCATTGGCGCGCAACTGCTCGGCGCCCTCTCCCACCACGTCGAACGCGATCACCGCGCCGCCCATGCCATTTTGCTGGCGCATGGCGAGCTCATGCTGCGGGTGGCTCTTGAGGCCCGGGTAGTGCACATGTGCAACCTTCGGGTGCGCCTCGAGCCAGTTGGCCAATTCGAGCGCCGCGGCGCTTTGCGCCTTCACGCGGATCGACAGGGTTTCGAGGCCCTTCATCACGACCCATGCATTGAACGGCGCAAGGTTCAGGCCGCCGCTGCGCAGGAAGGTGCCCATGACCTTGTCGACGAGCGCGACCGTGCCGCATACCGCCCCAGCCATCACGCGGCCCTGTCCGTCGAGGAACTTGGTCCCCGAGTGCACGACGAGGTCCGCGCCAAACTTGGCGGGCTGCTGCAGCACGGGCGAGGCGAAGCTGTTGTCCACCGCGAGCAGTGCGCCATGCGCATGCGCCAGATCGGCCAGTGCCGCGATGTCGCACAGGTCGGTGAGCGGATTGGTTGGCGTTTCCGCGAACAGCAACCGGGTATTGGGGCGAATGGCGTCCTTCCAGGCCTGCACATCCGTCTGCGAGACGAAGCTGGTCTCGATGCCGAAGCGCGCCATCTCGGTGCCCAGCAGCTTGATCGTGGAGCCGAACATCGACTGCGAACAGATCACATGGTCGCCTGTCTTGAGCGCGGTCAGCGCCACCAGCAGGATCGCCGACATGCCGGTGCTCGTGGCCACCGCGCACTCCGTGCCTTCCATGGCCGCAAGGCGTTTCTCGAAACTCGTGACCGTCGGATTGCTGGTGCGGCTGTAGGTATAGCCATCCTCCTGCGCCGCAAAGCGGCGCGCCGCCGTTTCGCAATCCGGTTGCACGAAGCTGCTGGTCATGTAGAGCGCTTCGCTGTGCTCACCCCACTGGCTGCGATCGATGGCTTCGCGCACGGCGAGCGTGTCCGGATGCAGGCCTTGCGGCAATGTTCTGTCGGTCACAATAAATCCTTCAGGTGTTCTTCTGAACCGCCCATGCCCGCTCTTGATGGCATTGGCGGCCGCGCGCCCTCACGAGAGTCTATGCGCGCTGCCAATCGGCGGAGGTGGGCGGCGGCGCCCGCCACCCTGCCCGGCCCCGCTGCCACTCAGGCGAGCGTGGCGTCCTCGTCGTCTTCCACTGTCTCGTTGCGGCCCGCGTTGATCGCGTTGATATCGCCTTCCGAGATGTCGCCCGTGATGTACTCGCCATCGAAGCACGATGCCTCGAAGCCCTGCACGCGCGGGTTGATCTTGCCGACCGCCTGCTTCATCGCGTCGACGTCCTGGTAGATCAGCGCATCGCAGCCGATGACCTGGCGGATTTCCTCCACCGTGCGCCCATGCGCCACGAGCTCGGTCTTGGTCGGCATGTCGATGCCGTAGACATTCGGATAACGCACCGGCGGCGCGGCCGAGGCGAGGTACACCTTCACGGCACCCGCATCGCGCGCCATCTGCACGATTTCCTTGGAGGTGGTGCCGCGCACGATGGAATCGTCGACCAGCAGCACCCTGCGGCCCTTGAACTCGCTGCTGATGGCGTTGAGCTTCTGGCGAACCGACTTCTTGCGCGTGGACTGGCCCGGCATGATGAAGGTGCGGCCCACGTAGCGGTTCTTCACGAAGCCCTCGCGGTAGGGAAGACCCAGGAGCTGCGCGAGCTGCATCGCGCTCGGGCGGCTCGACTCGGGAATCGGGATGATCGCGTCGATCTCGCTCGGCGGCACCGTGGAGACCACGCGCTTGGCCAGCGTCTCGCCCATGTTCAGGCGCGCCTGGTACACGGAGATGCCGTCCATCACGGAGTCGGGGCGTGCCAGGTAGACATACTCGAACACGCAGGGGTGCAGCATGGTCGATTCCGCGCACTGCTCGATCTCGATGTGACCGTCGTCACGGATGAACACCGCCTCGCCCGGCGCGATGTCGCGTTCGAGCTGGTGCAGCGTACCTTCCAGCGCCACGGACTCGCTGGCCAGCATCACGGTGCCATCCGCGCTCTTGCCCATGCACAGCGGGCGGATGCCGTAGGGATCACGGAACGCGAGCAGGCCGTAGCCGGCGATCAGCGCAATCACGGCATAGGAGCCCTTCAGGCGCTTGTGCACGGCGCGCACGGCCTTGAACACATCCTCGCTCTTGAGCGGAGCGCCGCTGGTGGCGCGCGCCAACTCATGCGCCAGCACGTTGACCAGCACTTCGGAGTCGCTCTCGGTGTTGGTGTGGCGATGGTCGGTGCTGACCAGCTCTTCGCGCAGCTGCTTGGCATTGGTGAGGTTGCCGTTGTGCACCATGTAGATGCCGAACGGCGCGTTCACGTAGAACGGCTGGGCCTCCTCCTCACTGGAGGCGTTGCCGGCCGTCGGATAGCGCACCTGTCCCAGGCCCACATTGCCGGGGAGCGCACGCATGTTGCGGGTGCGGAATACGTCTCGCACCATGCCCTTCGCCTTGTGCATGAAGAACTTGCGTCCCTCCTGCGTGACGATGCCCGCAGCGTCCTGCCCGCGATGCTGCAGCAACAGCAATGCGTCATAGATCAGCTGATTGACAGGGGCCGTACTGACCACACCGACGATTCCACACATATTCGGTTTCCATTCTCTGGCGGGGGAGATCCGCCGAACACTCACAAAAAAATCCTGAGACCTCGGGAAGCCCCGATTGTCGCCGCGTTTGCCCTGCTCAGCCGGGGTGCCTTGCCGTCATGTCAACCGGCAGCAGCGGTTTCACCACCCCGAGCGCATCTTCCAAGATGGGGGCGGACTGCGCGGTTTTCCACCACTCCGCCTCGTGCATCGGCGTCCACTCGGCGATGGCGGCCACCACCAGGAGCAGGACCACGCCGCGCAGCAGCCCGAACAACCCGCCGAGCGCACGATCGGCCGGGCGCAGGCCGATCGCCTCGATCAGTTTCTTCATGAGCCAGGCGACGAAGCTGCAGCCGAAGATTGCGATCACGAACACCAGCACGAAGCCCGCCGCATGCCGCCACATCGGATCGCTGTCCTTCATCGGCAGCAGGTTGCCCATATCGGCGGCAAACCACTGCGCCAGGAAGAACGCAATCACCCAGCTGGCCAGGGACAGCAGCTCGAACACCAGCCCGCGCCACGCTCCGATCACGAGCGAGGCGACGAGCACCACGATGCACAACCAATCCAGCGCAGCCATGCGCAGCTCCGATCAGTGCGTCACGTTCAAAGAGGTATCACCGAGGCTGGCAGGCCCAGCCCCTTGATGCGACCCGCAGCCTTGTCGGCATCCGCCCGGCCCGTGAACGGCCCGACACGCACACGCGTGCGCTTGCCATCCTTGGTGTCGACCGACTGCGTGAATGCCTTCAGGCCGGCGCCCGCGAGCTTGTCGCGCACCTCCTTGGCCTTGTCTGCGTCGGCAAAGGCACCCACCTGCACGATGAAGCGCCCCTCGGCCTTCGCAGCTGCGGCGGGAGCACTGGCGGACGAGCCGGTATCACGGCCTTCCAGCAATGCACGGGCCCGTGCGGCGTCGTCATTGCGCGGCTTGGGCTCAGGCTTTGGCTCCGGTTTCGGTTCCGGCTTGGCCTCGCGCTTGGGCTCCACCTTGTGCTCTGGCTTGGCCTCCGGTTTCGTCTCGGGCTTGCGTTCAGGCTTGGGCTCCGCCGGTTTCGGCTCAGGCTTTGGTTCGGGTTTCGGCTCCGGCTTGGGAGGCTGCACGACGGGAGCCGGCGCGGGGGACGGCCTCACGGCTGGCGCAGGCGCGGGCGCCACTGCGGATGCCGCGGGCGCTGGCCTTGGAGCCGGCGTGGTCACGATCTCCTCGCCATCCGACAGTCCGGACTCGTGCGATGCACCGCCGGAGCGCGGCCCGCTTGCCGCCGATGGCGCACCATCGGCCGAGCCGGGAACCACCAGGGGAGCCACGTTGTTGCGATCGGGAACGTCTGTGGGCAGGTTGACGGGCACCGGGCGCGGCTTGGTGTCGAACAGCCAGGTGAATCCGGCGACGCCGATCACCACCAGCACGGCGGCCCCGATGAGACGGTGGCGAGCGCGGCGGCGCATCACCTCCACGCTTTCGGCCTGTGCCGCCACACGCGAGCGTCTGGTAGCCTTGCTGCTGCCCGTGTCCTTTTCTTTTTGACCTGACCAGGGAAACTTGATAAATGCCATGAGTTATGGACTCGTTATGCACCCAGATGCTTGGCTTGCAGACGAGGCGTGCCGTGCTGGAGAACACCGCCCACTGTGTAGAACGAGCCAAAGACCACGATTCTATCAGCCGGGTCGGCAGCGGCGATTGCAGCTTGTAACGCCGCCTCCGGGTTGGCATGCAGCGAAGTCTTCACCTCGCGCTTGGCGCCGGCCACCATCTGCACCGCATTCCATTTCTGCTGCAGATGCGCCGCCGTGTCGGCACGCGGAGTCGGCAGATCGGTGAAATACCAGCGATCGATCAGCGGCCCGATCTTGGCAAGCATCGGTGTGAGGTCCTTGTCGGCCATGGCGCCGAACACCGCATGCGTGACCGGGAAGTAGCCCATGGCATCCAGGTTCGCCGCAAGTGCAGCCACCGAATGCGGGTTGTGCGCCACGTCCAGCACCATGGCGGGCTGACCCGGAATGATCTGGAACCGCCCCGGCAGTTCCACCATGGCCAGCCCGGTGCGCACGGCCTGCGCCGTCACGGGCAGCTTCTCGCGGATGGCCTCGAATGCCGCCAGCACGCCCGACGCATTCACCAGCTGGTTGGCACCGCGCAGCGACGGATAGGCCAGGCCTGCATAGCGGCGCCCCCGTCCGGCCCACGCCCACTGCTGCTTGTCGCCCGTGAAGTTGAAATCGATGCCGAAGCGCCAGAGATCCGCGCCGATCTCCCTCGCGTGATCGAGCACGCTCTGCGGAGCCATCGGGTCGCTCACCACGGCCGGCCTGCCTGGACGCATGATGCCCGCCTTCTCGCGGCCGATGCTCTCGCGGTCGGGGCCGAGGAACTCCATGTGGTCGAGATCGATGCTCGTGATGAGCGCGCAGTCGGCATCGACGATGTTGGTCGCATCGAGGCGACCGCCCATGCCCACTTCCAGGATCGCCACCTCCAGCCTGGCAAGGCTCAGCAGCCGCAGGATCGCGAGCGTGGTGAACTCGAAATAGGTCAGCGGAATCTCCTGGCCGTTCAGCACGCGCGCCTGCTCCACGGCGGCGAACTGCTCCACCAGTTGCGCGGCGGTGACGATCTCGCCATGCACGCGGCAGCGCTCTTCGAAGTGCACCAGATGCGGCGAGGTGAAGACCCCCGGCTTGTATCCCGACTGCAGCGCCACGGCTTCGAGCATGGCGCAGGTCGAGCCCTTGCCATTGGTGCCGGCCACCGTGATCACGGGGCAATCGAAATGCAGCTCAAGCCTGCGCGCCACTTCGCCCACGCGTTCGAGGCCCATTTCAATGTTGCGGGGATGCAGGCTTTCGCAATAGCTCAGCCAGCCGTCCAGGGTATCGGGAAGATTGTGCATACTGCCCACGATTGTCGCCTACGCCAGCATGAGCGATGATCACGGACATGAGTACCCCCACAATCATCATCTACGGCATCCCCAATTGCGACACAGTGAAGAAGGCCCGCACCTGGCTCACGGACCAGGGGGTGGATTACCAGTTTCACGACTTCAAGAAGCAGGGCGTTCCCGCCGATCGCCTGCCCGGCTGGCTCAAGGCCGTGGGCCGCGACAAGCTGCTCAATACCAAGGGAACAACCTGGCGCAAGCTCGACGCCGCCATCCAGGCCCGGGCCGCGGACGATGCGGGCGCCATGGCCGTGATGCAGGAGCATGCATCGATCATCAAGCGCCCCGTCGCGGAATGGGACGGCCAGGCCGGTGGCCGCGTGACGGTGGGGTTTGACGCCGACAAGTGGAACGATCTTCTCAAAGCATGATCCCACCGATGGACAGGCCTTGAAAAGGCAGTGAAACGGCTTCGCCCGGCAACGCTTTACGAAGCTTTACGCCGCCATACCCTGTTTTTGACGCTCCGGGCTTCAACTTTTCTCGTGCCTGGCGCGTTAATCGGCAGGCATGCCTCATGCGCCAGCCTGGTTCGTGCAGAGGTTCCAAGTGCCTGCAAGGAGTTTCAGTCCATGAACAAGTTCATCGCTTTCACCGCCCTCTCCCTTTCGGCCGCCACCGCCGGGACGGCCTTTGCCCAGGAACAAGGCCGGGTGTTGTCGGCAACGCCCGTCATGCAGCAGGTGGCGATCCCGCAGCAGGTCTGCAACAACGAAATGGTCTATGCCCAGCGCCAGCCCAGCGGCGCGGGCGCGATCCTGGGCGCCGTGGTCGGCGGCCTCGCGGGCAGCGCCATCGGCGGCGGCTCGGGCCGCGCGGCGGCCACGGCGCTCGGGGTCTTCGGGGGCTCCATCATCGGCAACAACGTGGAGGCCGGGCCTCCGGGCTACGTACCGATGCAGCGCTGCGGCACGCAGACCTACTACGAAAACCGTACCGTCGCTTACGACGTGACCTATGAGTATGCGGGCCGGCGCTACACCACGCGCACGCAGTACGATCCGGGCCCGTGGATTCCGCTGTCAGTGCAACCCCTCTCCCAGGGAGGCCCGGATGCCTATGGAACCTACGGTGGCTACGGCCAGGACCCTTCTTATTCCTATCAGCGGCCGACACAGCCCCAGGGCTATTACGACGACGGCAGGTACTACGGCGACCGCGGCCAGACCTACGGCAACGATGATGGCCGCTACTACGACAACGGCAGTTACCAAGACAACCGCTACGGCAACGGTGGCTACTATCAGGGCGGCGGTGCGCAGCCCCGCCCCGGCGTGGTCGTGACTGGCGACACCGGCACCTACACGGCGCCCGTCACCAATGGCTCCATCGAATACCGCAACTCGCGCGGCGAGCCGTATCGTCCCTGACCGAACGGCATCGACCAGCCCCAGGGAGCCCTCGCGGCTCCCTTTTTTTCATCGCCGGGCCGCCCCAAGATGAAAAGCGCCCCGTTGGGGGCAGCGGACCATGCGAAGCAGGGAAGCGTGGGGGCCCTCTTTCATCGCCGAGCCGCCCCAAGATGAAAAGCACCCCCTTGGGGGCAGCAGACCATGCGAAGCAGGGAAGCGTGGGGCCCTTTTTCATGGGGGGCGCGAAACGAAGCATGGCGCGGAAAACCACAGCCGCCTCGGGGGAGCCTAGAATCGAGGGTTTGACCTTTCTTTCATCCACTGAACATTCAGCGCATCCATGACCACCGAAAAGATTGATGGCGTTACCGTCACGACCAAAGCCAATGTGTACTTCGACGGCAAGTGCGTGAGCCACAACCTCACCTACCCCGACGGCACGAAGAAATCCGTGGGCGTGGTGCTGGCCGCCGAGCTCACCTTCGGCACCGCCGCGGCGGAGATCATGGAGTGCGTGGGCGGCTCCTGCGAGTACAGGCTCGCCGGCAGCGACCAGTGGGTGAAATCCGGCCCTGGCGAGAAGTTCAGCATTCCGGCCGATTCCAAATTCGACATCCGGGTGGCCGAGGCCTATCACTACATCTGCCACTACGCCTGATTTCCGCTTCGGAAGCAGCGCGGCCCTCCCCTCACACTCACGGACAACAACATGGCAAACATCCTGCAAAACCTGCCCACCGGCCAGAAGGTCGGCATCGCCTTCTCCGGCGGCCTGGACACCAGCGCGGCCCTGCGCTGGATGAAGAACAAGGGCGCCGTGCCCTACGCATACACCGCCAACCTCGGCCAGCCCGACGAAGCCGACTACGATGCCATCCCGCGCAAGGCCATGGAATACGGCGCGGAAAAGGCCCGCCTGATCGACTGCCGCACGCAGCTGGCCAACGAAGGCATCGCCGCCATCCAGGCCGGCGCGTTCCACATCTCCACCGGTGGCGTCACCTACTTCAACACGACACCCCTGGGCCGCGCCGTGACCGGCACGATGCTGGTCGCCGCGATGAAGGAAGACGACGTCAACATCTGGGGTGACGGCTCCACCTTCAAGGGCAACGACATCGAGCGCTTCTACCGCTACGGCCTGCTCACCAACCCGTCGCTCAAGATCTACAAGCCGTGGCTCGACCAGCAGTTCATCGACGAACTCGGCGGCCGCGCCGAGATGTCGGCCTTCATGACCAAGGAAGGCTTCGGCTACAAGATGTCGGCCGAGAAGGCCTACTCCACCGATTCCAACATGCTGGGCGCCACGCACGAGGCCAAGGACCTGGAGTTCCTGAACAGCGGCATCCGCATCGTCAACCCGATCATGGGCGTGGCATTCTGGAAGCCGGAAGTCGAAGTGAAGGCCGAGGAAGTCTCTGTGACCTTCGAGGAAGGCCGCCCGGTCGCCCTGAACGGCAAGCGCATCGAGGACCCCGTGGAGCTGTTCCTCGAAGCCAATCGCATCGGCGGACGCCACGGCCTGGGCATGAGCGACCAGATCGAAAACCGCATCATCGAAGCCAAGAGCCGCGGTATCTACGAGGCCCCCGGCATGGCCCTTCTGCACGCGGCCTACGAGCGCCTGGTGACCGGCATCCACAACGAGGACACCATCGAGCAATACCGCATCAACGGCCTGAAGCTGGGCCGCCTGCTGTACCAGGGCCGCTGGTTCGACCCGCAGGCCATCATGCTGCGCGAATCCGCACAGCGCTGGATCGCCCGCGCCGTGACTGGCACCGTGACACTGGAACTGCGTCGCGGCAACGACTACTCGCTGCTGAACACCGAGTCGCCCAATCTGACCTACGCACCCGAGCGCCTGTCGATGGAAAAGGTGGAAGACGCGCCATTCAGCCAGGCAGACCGCATCGGCCAGCTGACCATGCGCAACCTGGACATCGTCGATACCCGCGACAAGCTGCGCGTGTATTCGGAAGCCGGCCTGCTGTCCCTGGGCGGCAACGCAGCCCTGGCACAGCTGAACGACGGCAGCAAGAAGTAAGCAGCCAGCAGCCCACTGGCTGCAAGGGCGCGAGCGGCATGCTCCCTGCCCTTCTTCCCGCTGCAGGCCGCCCCTCGGGGCGGCTTTTTTCAGGTTCATCCCGCATTGTCGGGATGAGCGCGAGGCTTTCCAAACGACAGCCTAAGCAGCGCGCGCCCGCTTTGAACTGTTCACAACAATGCTGAGATGGCCCCTCAGACGCGACGCAAAGGCGAAGACAGTACAAGCGTACGGCAAGCCTTTGCAACAAAGTATGAGGGGCCATATCAGCACCTCCACACGAAGACTCTCACCCCAAGCGCCGCGCACCCATTCGTCACGCAATCCATATACCCCGGTATTCCGTGCAGAACCTTTTTCATCGAGGGCCGCCCCACGTTGCCTGCCACGCGGCCATGTCATCCTGCCGACAGCTTGTGTAAGCCTTGCTGCACGTACTGGCATACAAGATAGTGGATTGCATAGGCTGTCGCAAAATCGGGGCCTACGCCTGCCTCCGTCGACATCCGCTTCGATCGAGGTGCTTTGCCGGGCTGGCCGCGTTCGTCGGCAGCCCATTCACATCCAGTCTCCGAAGTCCGCTGCATGCGGACTCTCGCCTTCAAGGAAACACATGCTTCGCAGAAACGCTTTGCTCGCCACAGCAGCCGCAGCCCTCGCCGTTGGTGCTCCCGCCCTCGTGCAGGCCAAGGACGCCTGGCCCGTCAAGACGATCACCCTGGTCCAGCCCTACTCGCCCGGCGGCACCAGCGACATGCTCGCGCGCATCGTTGCGCAGGAACTCGAAAAGCGCATCGACGCCGCCGTCATCGTCGACAGCAAGGCTGGTGCCAACGGCAACATCGCCACTGCCTTCGTGAGTCGGGCCAAGCCGGATGGCGGCACCTTCCTCGTGGGTTCCAGCAGCCCCGTGGTGATCTCGCCCACGCTGTACAAGAGCGTTCCCTACGATCCACGCAAGGACCTCACCCCCATCACCACCATCGCCAAGGCCCCCTTCCTGCTGGTGACCAGCGCCAAGTCGGGCATCAATTCGATGGACGACCTGATGAAGCAGATCAAGGCCGACAAGGTGAACTTCGGCTCCGCAGGCGCTGGCTCGCCCCAGCACATGATCGTGGAGATGTTCCAGATGCAGGCCAAGGTGAAGTCGCCGCACATTCCCTACAAGGGTTCGGCTCCGCTGATCCTCGCGGTGATGTCCAACGAAGTGCAGTACGCGATCGACAACCCTGTCCCGCTGAAGCCGCAGATCGACGCCGGCAAGATCAAGGCGCTGGCCATCACCAGCAAGAACGCCTCCCCCAAGTTCCCGGGCGTCAAGAGCCTGCACGAACTGGGCTTCACCGACTTCGAGGTCGAGCCCTGGTACGGCATGATCGGCTCCAAGGGCCTGCCCAAGGAACTGGCTGAGCGCATGAACGGCTACGTGCAGGACATCCTCAAGCAGGACAACGTCAAGCAGAAGATCTCCGAACTGGGCGCCGAGAGCTACGGCATGGGCACCGCGGACTTCGCCAAGCTGATCGATTCCGATATCAAGAAGTGGGGCGAGGCCGTGAAGGCGTCCGGCGCCACCGCCGACTGATTGACTCGCGATTGATCGATCCGCAGACCGATTGACCCAGGCACGCCCGTGCCGGATGCCCGTCTCCTCCCCGGAGGGACGGGCTTTTTGTTGTCGAAATATGTAACAGCGACGATTCCCCACACGAACCGCTCGTATGGCGGAGTTATGCTGCGCGAAACAACGGAAAGTCAGGAATTCCTGTGAAGAAACGCATCCCCGCCTTCATCGCTGCCGCGCTGGTGGCCACCTTGGCAAGTACCACGGTCATGGCTGCCGATGACACCACGTCCGCCGCATCCGTACCAAGCGCCAAACCCACAGGCCCGAGCGAAGCGGTGCAAAAGGCTCTCGACAAGCGCATGAAGAACGTGCTGGACGCGCTGGAAGGCGTCGGCACACCGCTCACCGCAGACATGTTTTCTGCCGAGTTCACCAAGCAGGCACCTGCCGATCAGGTGCAATCCGCCCTGAAGCAGCTGCATGACAGCGTCGGTTCCTGCAAGCTCGCGGGCCGCGTGCACAGCCCTGCGCCCAATGCCACGGCCTATCTGCTGGATTGCCAGAAGGCCTTCATCCCGGTGGAGATCGCCGTGGAGGAAAAGGCCCCGAACCGTATCGAAAGCCTGCTGTTCCGCGCCTCGTTCTGGCGCATGTGACGGTTGCAACTCCCGCAGCCTGACAAGAGGATGTGGGAAACAGCGGAAAAAGCCGCGCGGCACCTTGCCTGCGCGGCTTTCCGTTTTCAGACCACGACCGGCTCGGGTTCCAGTCGGATGCCGAAGCGCTCGTAGACGCTGGTCTGGATCGCCTTGGCCAGCGTCATCACCTCACCGCCTGTCACGCTGTCCTCGCCGTTGCCGCGATTGACCAGCACCAGCGCCTGTTTCTCGTAGACGCCTGCCTTGCCGATGGACTTGCCCTTCCAGCCGCAGGCGTCGATCAGCCAGCCCGCGGCCAGCTTGATCGAGCCGTCCGGCATCGGGTAGTGGACGATCTTGGGCTCGCGCGCAATGATGTCGGTGCACTGGTATTCGGTGACCGTCGGGTTCTTGAAGAAGCTGCCGGCATTGCCGATCACGACCGGATCGGGAAGCTTGGCGCGGCGGATCTCGCAGACCCAGTCGAAGATCTGCCGGGGCGTCGGCTCGGTGATGCCGCTCTCGGCCATCTTTCGCTCGAGGTCCGCATAGCCCAGATCGGGCTTCCACTGCTTGGGCAGGCGAAAGCGCACATGCGTGATCACCGCGCGGCCTGCCAGGCCCATGCCGCGCGGCAGGTCGCTGTACTCGCCGGCCGCCGACGGCGCATGCTTGAAGATGGAGTCGCGGTAGCTGAAGGCGCACTGCGCCGCATTCAGCGTGAAGGTCTTGCCAGTGGCCAGGTCGACGGCGTCAAGCGAGTCGAAGCGATCCTGGAGCTCCACACCGTACGCACCGATGTTCTGCACCGGCGCCGCGCCCACGGTTCCCGGAATCAGTGCCATGTTCTCCAGGCCCGGGTAGCCCTGGGCGATGGTCCAGGCCACAGCCTCGTGCCAGACCTCGCCGGCGCCAGCCTCCACAATCCACGCCCTGTCGGTTTCCCCGGCCAGGCGCAGGCCCTTGATTTCCATCTTCAGCACCACCGGCTTCACATCGCCGGTGATCACGATATTGCTGCCCCCGCCCAGCACGAACACGGGCTGGCCCGCCAGATCGGGACTGGCGATCAGCGCCCGTACATCGTCCACGGAATGGGCTCGCACGAGCGTATGGGCCTTGGCGACGATGCCAAAGGTGTTGTATTGCTGGAGAGGAACGTTGTTCTCGACTAACATCGACCCAATTGTCGCACCCGGACGCGCACGCCTCCGGGTTTCCCTGCAGATCACCCCAAAGTCAAGCCATGCCATCTTTTGATACCGTTCTTGAAGCCAATTTCGTCGAAGTGAAGAACGCCGTGGAAAACACCGCCAAGGAAATCGGGACACGCTTCGATTTCAAGGGCACCTCCGCCGGCATCGAGCTCAAGGACAAGGAAATCACCTTGTTCGGCGACGCCGACTTCCAGCTCCAGCAGGTCGAGGACATCCTGCGCAACAAGCTCACCAAGCGCAACGTGGACGTGCGTTTCCTCGACATCGGCAAGCCGCAGAAGATCGGCGGCGACAAGCTCAAGCAAACCGTGAAGGTGCGCAACGGCATCGACAGCGAGAACGCCAAGAAGCTGCAGAAGCTGATCAAGGAAAGCAAGCTCAAGCTGCAGGCCGCCATCCAGGAAGAAAAGGTGCGCGTGACGGGTGCCAAGCGCGACGACCTGCAGGCCGCCATGGCGCTGATCCGCAAGGACATCACCGACCTGCCGCTGTCCTTCGACAACTTCCGTGACTGACCTCCCCTGCCCGGCGCCATGAGCACCACCCTCGGATACTCCGGCTCTTTCGCCCGTGCGGCATCCGCCGCCGCGCTGCTGCTCGCATGCCTTGCCACGCCCGCCCTCGCGCAGCAGGCCACCCTGGTCGGCGTCCTGGGCAGCAAGGCGCTGCTGGTCATCGACGGCAACGCACCGCGCACGCTCGGCGCGGGTGAATCGGTCAGCGGCATCAAGGTCGTCTCCATCTCGGGCGACAGCGCCGTCGTCGAATCCGGCGGCGTGCGCCAGACCCTGCGCATGGGCGATACGCCGGTGAACATCAGCCCCACGGCCGGCAGTGGCAAGCAGCGCCTGGTGCTGAAGGCCGACTCGCGCGGGCACTTCATGAACTCGGGGCTGATCAACGGCCAGGTCATGCGCTACATGGTGGACACGGGCGCCACCTCGGTCGCCTTCAGCCAGTCGGAGGCCAGGCGCATGGGCGTGCAGTTCGAGAACGGCCAGCAGATCATGATCGGCACCGGCAACGGCACCGTGCGGGCGCACCGCGTGGTGCTGCAGAGCGTGCGCGCGGGCGATATCGAGCTGCGCAACGTGGACGCCGTGGTCGTGCCCCAGCCCATGCCCTACGTGCTGCTGGGCAACAGCTTCCTGAACGCGTTCCAGATGACCCGCACGAACGACGAGATGGTGCTGGAGAAGAAATAGACTGCCGCCGATCGCCACAGGAAGAACCACATTCTTGCCATGAGCCAGCTTCCCGGGACCATTGCCGATTCGACCCCTGCCAACGAGTATGAGGAACTGCTCGCCCAATGGGGCGATCTGCAGGCCGCGCTGGCTTTTGTGCTGCACCATCCCCGGCAGACGGCAGACTTCACCGCCAAGGTGTGCCAATGCGACCAGTGGCTGCAGGACCTGGTCGCGCGCGATGTCGACTCGACGCTGTACCTGATATTCCAGCTCGCGGCCACCAACGGCACCGGCTACAGCGCATCGCACGCGCTGGTGTGCGCGGCACTCTGCCACATCCTCGCCCAGGAGCTGGGCCTGGCACGCCGCGAGCGCGACTCACTGGTCCGTGCGGCATTCACCATGAACGTCGGCATGACGCGCCTGCAGGACGAGTTGGCGGAGCGCAGCGAGCCGATCTCCGCCCAGCAGCAGGAGGCCGTCAATCGCCACGCCGAGCGCGGCATGGCACTGCTTGAGCAGGTGGGCGTAAGCGACGACCTGTGGCTCGACGCAGTGGCCTACCACCACGCCCCGCAGCACGAACGTGCGCGCGATCCACTCAGGAACCTTCAGGCCGAGGAACGACTGACCCACATTCTCGCGACGGTCGACCGCTATGTTGCCTTCATCAGCCCGCGCCGTACGCGTGCAGGGCGCAGCGCGACGGAATCCATCCGCACGCTGCTCGGCAAGAACACGTCACAGGCCAACGAGGTGGGCTCCCTGCTCGAGCGCACGATCGGCCTGTGCCCGCCAGGAACCTTCGTGAAGCTGGACAACGGCGACACGGCCATCGTGCTGCGCCGTGGTGAATCGACGAGCTTTCCCGTGGTGGCCAGCCTGCTGGATGCCGACGGCGAACCCTATCCGGAACCCGGACTGCACTTCACCTCGCAAGGCAGGCCACGGGTGCAGAGCGCCCTGCCGAGCAGCGCGGTGAGCATGGGCACGAATCACTACACGATGGTGCGTCTGGGCCTGATGGCGGCCAGCCGCCACCTGAGCGCCACCGCCGCGTGAGGCGCGTCGGCGGCGGGCTGCCCGTGTTGCTCAGACCTTCTTCTTGGAGCCGATCTTCGACTCCTTGCCGGCCAGCAGCCGCCCGATGTTTTCCTTGTGGCGCCACACAAGCAGGCCCGACATGATGGCGATCGACACGCCGATGCGCGCATCCATGACCCAGGCCACCCCGCCGCCCAGCACATAGAAGAACGGTGCAAACACCGCAGCCACCAGCGAGGCCAGCGAGGAGTATCGGAAGAACACCGCGATGATCAGCCAGCTTGCAAGCGTTGCAAGGCCCAGCCAGCCGCTGATTCCAATCAGCACACCGGCCGCCGTCGCCACGCCCTTGCCGCCCTTGAACTTGAAGAACACAGGCCACAGGTGGCCGAGGAAAGCCGCCAGGCCCACCGCGGCGATGGTGCCCTCCTCCAATCCATGGGGACCGCCGAACCAGTGCACCAGCGCCACCGGAAGCCAGCCCTTGACCGCATCCAGCAGCAACGTCAGGATCGCTGCCGCCTTGCTGCCCGATCGCAGCACGTTGGTCGCCCCCGGGTTGCCGCTTCCATAGGTACGCGGGTCGTTCAGCCCCATCAGCTTGCTGACGATGACTGCAAACGACAGCGAGCCCACAAGATAGGCCGCGATGGTGACGATGATGGAAAGTACGGTGGAGCTCACGGAGGTCTGGTCGCTGGAGGGTGAAAAAGAAAATGCGCGGGCCCCTATTCTGCCAGCGCGCACTGCACCGGCGTGGCGCCGAGCAGATCCACACAAACCCGTGGGTCCAGCTGCACCAGAAATCCGCGCCGTCCGCCGTTGATGGCGATGCGCGGCAGCTCCAGGATCGTCTGCTCGATATAGACAGGCATGTCCTTCTTCGTGCCGAACGGCGAGGTGCCGCCCACCAGGTAGCCGCTGTGCCGGTTCGCCACCTCGGGCTTGCAGGGCTCGACGCTCTTGGCGCCGATCTGCCGCGCGAGGTTCTTGGTGGAGACCTTGCAGTCGCCATGCATCAGCACGATCAACGGCTTCGCATCCTGATCCTGCATCACCAGCGTCTTCACGACGGTGTGTTCATCGAGCCCGAGGGACAGCGCACTCTGCTCGGTGCCCCCGTGCTCGACATACTCGTAGGGATGCTCGGTGAACTCCACGCGGCGGGCCCGCAGCAGCTGCGTCGCCGGCGTCTCGCTCACATGCGACGATTTGTCCTTCCTGGCCATGCTCTTCTTTCTCTTCTTTCTTTTCTTCCCGTCATTCCGTTCCCGGGCCGGTCACTGCGCCGGATCGCGGTATTGCTTGCGGATGGCATCGATCTCGCCCAGCAGTTCCGCACTGAGCGTGGTGCCCCAGACGTCGATGTCCTCGTCCAGTTGCTCGACCGTGGTCACGCCGAGGATGGTGCTCGCCACCTGCCACTTGGTGTAGCAGAACGCGAGCGCCATCTGCGTCGGTGTGAGGCCGTTGTCGCGCGCAAGCTGGTTGTAGAGCTTGCTGGTCTCCCACGACTCCCTGCGGCCCCAGCGCTGCTTGCGCATCGACTCGAACATCGTGAGGCGCGCCGTTGCCGGAGCCCCCACGCCGGTTGTGCCGCTGTGGTCATACTTGCCGCTCAGCAGGCCGTAGCCCAGGGGCGAGTAGGCCAGCAGCGAGACCCCCAGGCGATGGCAGGTCTCGTCCATTGCGTTTTCCCAGCTGCGGTTGAGCAGGGAGTACGGGTTCTGCACCGACACCACGCGCGGCAGGCCCAGCTGTTCGGCAAGCCGCACGAACTCGTGCACGCCATAGGGCGTCTCGTTGGACAGGCCGATGTAGCGCACCTTGCCCTCGCGCACCAGGCGTGCCAGCGCCTGCAATTGCTCGAGGATCGGGGTCTGGCTGCTCTCCTTCTCGGGCTGGTAGTACATCTGCCCGAACGCGGGCACATGGCGCTCGGGCCAGTGGATCTGGTAGAGGTCGATCACGTCGGTGCGCAGGCGCCGGAGGCTGGCCTCGCACGAGGCGACGATGTCGGCAGCGGTCATGCCCGCGCCTTCGCGCACCCAGGGCGTGGCGCGCGACGGTCCGGCCACCTTGCTGGCCAGCACCACGCGCTCGCGCACTCCCGGGTTGGCCGCAAACCAGTTCCCGATATAGGTCTCGGTGGCACCGAAGGTCTCGGCCCGCGTGGGCACGGCATACATCTCGGCCGTGTCGATGAAGTTCACGCCGCGCTCGAGGGCCCGGTCCAGGATGGCGTGCGAGGTGGCCTGCGACACCTGCTCGCCGAAGGTCATGGTGCCGAGGCAGATGGGGGTGACCTTCAGGTCGCTTTGCCCCAGGGATATCTGATGCATGGTCTGACGCATGGAATTTCAATCAACGGAAAACGGAAAGGCGCAGCCCCACGGTTCGGCCCGTGGCCACGATGCGCTATGGAAATGGAATGCGCGAGCAGGCTCGAGCGCACAGCCAAATGATAGTCAACAATGCGCCATGGCGCAGGCCGCCCCTGCCCGGAAACAATGGCGACACCCCAGCCGCGCCCATGACTTCGACAACGCATCGACAATGGCAATCATGTACACAGAACTCCGCCCCGCCCAGCAGCTCTCCGTTCCCGTGCGCACCATGCGCTACAACGTGCGCGTCTGGGGTGACCCGCAAGCGCGCCAGCCCGGCCTGCCGCCGCTGGTCATGGTGCATGGCTGGATGGACGTCGGCGCGTCCTACCAGTTCGTGGTCGATGCGTTCGGCCAGGCATTTGCCGAGGGGCGCCTCATCATCGCCCCCGACTGGCGCGGCTTCGGGCATTCCATGCCCGAGGTGCCCACGGACCACTACGTGTTCGCCGACTACCTGGCCGACCTCGACCACCTGATCGACCATTTCTCCCCCGACGCGCCAGTCGATCTGGTGGGCCACAGCATGGGCGGCAATGTGAGCATGATGTATGCAGGCGCCCGCGCGGGCCGCATCCGCCGCCTGGTGAATCTCGAAGGCTTCGGCCTTGCCGCCACCCAGCCTTTCGAGGCGCCCAGGCGCTATGCGCGCTGGATGGATGAGCTGCGGCAGCATGAGCGCGGCGACCTGCAGATGCGTCCCTACGACAGCCTGGAAGGCGTTGCGGCCCGGCTGATGAAGACCAACCCGCGCATCACGCCCGACAAGGCGCGCTGGCTCGCCGGGCACTGGGCGTCGCAAGGTGCCGATGGGCAGTGGAACATCCTTGGTGCCTCGGCCCACAAGATCGTCACGCCCATGCTGTTCCGCGTCGAGGAAATGCTGGCCCTCTACGCGGCCATCACAGCCCCGGTGCTTTCGGTGGAGGCCGAGGAGAACCACATCGCGAAGTGGTCGAACGGAAAGTATTCGCTGCAGGAGTACCACGAGCGCCTGCGCCACGTACCCGACGTGCGCTCGGCCCAGGTGATGGACGCTGGGCACATGCTGCACCATGACCAGCCCCAGGCCGTGGCCCGGCTGATCGAGGACTTCCTGCTCGCGAGCTAGGGAGCCTTGCATCGATGTGCCCGAGGGCCCAGGCCGGACTCAAGCCACGTCGTGGGCCCCCATCAGCTCCAGCGCCTTCACCAGCGCGGAGTGGTCCAGTTCGGCATCGCCGTTGGCGGCACAGGCCTGCATCAGCTGTGCGGCTCCGGCGGTCTGCGGCAGCGCGAGCCCCAGTTCACGCGCTCCCTGCAGCGCCAGGCCCAGGTCCTTCTGGTGCAGGCGGATGCGAAAGCCCGGAGCAAAAGTGCGCTTGATCATGCGCTCGCCATGGACCTCGAGGATCCGGCTGGACGCGAAGCCGCCCATCAGTGCCTCGCGCACCTTGGCCGGGTCGGCACCGGCCTTGCTGGCAAACAGCAGTGCCTCGCCCACAGCCGCGATATTCAGCGCGACGATGATCTGGTTCGCCACCTTGGTGGTCTGGCCGTCGCCGTTGCCCCCCACCAGGGTGATGTTCTTGCCCATCTTCTCAAGCAGCGGCCGCACCCTTTCGAACACCGCCGGTTCGCCGCCGCACATGATGGTCAGCGAGGCTGCCTTCGCGCCCACCTCGCCGCCGGACACCGGTGCATCGACGTAGTCCGCGCCCAGCGCATTGATCTTCTGCGCGAAGGCCTTGGTGGCCATGGGCGAGATCGAGCTCATGTCCACAACCACCTTGCGCTCGCCCCCCTGGCCCAGCGCAGCCGCCACCCCGTTCTCGCCGAACAGCACCGACTCGACGTCCGGCGTGTCGGGCACCATCAGAAATATCACCTCGGCATTGCTGGCCACTTCCTGCACCGTGGTGCAGGGAATGGCTGCCGAGTCCTTGATCGCATCCGGCACGCGGCGGGCCGCGCTCACGTAGACAGTGTGGCCTGCGTTGACGAGGTTCAGTGCCATGGGCGTGCCCATGATGCCGAGGCCGATAAATCCGAGCTTCATGTCGTGTTCCTTGCTAATGAAAATTCAATACGCACCCGAGGCCGGCGCGGGCACCGCCGTAGTGGAGCCCGCGCGCATGGTCTGCAGGATCTGCTGCGAACCGGCGGCCATCAGCCGCGCGTCGGAGCTCACGGTGGTGAACTGGAAGCCCTTGGCGATTCGCTCCAGCGCGCTCTCAGGTGTGCCGTTATGGATGCCTGCCACCAGGCCATGGGCCTTGGCACGCTCCAGGATGTGATCCACGGCCTGCTGCGCCTTCGGGTCCAGCCCGTCGAACACAGGCCGGCAACCCAGCGACAGCGACAGATCGCTGGGCCCGATGTAGACCGCGTCCAGCCCCTCCACGCTCATGATGGCGTCCAGGTTGTCCAGTGCCTGCGCGGTCTCTATCATCGCGAAGGTCACGATGGTGTCATTGGCATGCGCGGGATAGTCGGCGCCGCTGTAGAGCAACGCCCGCACCGGCCCGAAGCTGCGCGTGCCGCGCGGCGCATAGTGGCTGTAGGCCACGAGCTTTTGCGCGTCCTCGCGGGTGTTGACCATGGGGCAGATCACACCGTAGGCACCGGCATCCAGCGTCTTCATGATGACGCCGGGTTCCAGCCACGGCACACGCACGACGGGCACCGTGGCCGTGGTCGAGATGGCCTGCAGCATGGAAACCATGGCCTGGTAGTCGACCACGCCGTGCTGCATGTCGATCGTCAGCGTGTCCCAGCCCTGATGGGCCATGGTCTCGGCCGCAAAGCCGTTCGGTATGGCCAGCCAGCCATTGACGGCGGCGCCGCCGCTCTGCCAGATTTCCTTCAGTCGATTAGCTCTCATGATGTGCTTCCCTTCAAGATTCAGGTCACCGGTGCCGGGTTGAACAGCACCAGCGCGTTGTGCAGCTTCCACTGCTCGGCCCAGGTTTTTTTCCTGCCGCTCGCCACATCGAGCATGAGCCGGAACATCTCCCAACCGATGTCCTCGATCGTGGCCTCGCCGTCGGCGATGCGCCCGGCGTTCAGGTCCATCAGGTCGTGCCAGCGCCGCGCCAGATCGCTGCGCGTGGCCACCTTGATCACTGGCACCTGCGCCAGCCCATAGGGCGTGCCGCGCCCGGTGGTGAACACATGCAGGTTCATGCCGGCAGCCAGCTGCAGCGTGCCGCAGATGAAGTCGCTGGCCGGCGTGGCCGCGTAGACCAGGCCGCCTTCGATGCCGCGGTCCGCCAGCCGCTGCCCCGGCGACAGCACGCCGGTGATGGGCGCGGTGCCGCTCTTGATGATGGAGCCCATCGCCTTCTCGACGATGTTCGACAGGCCGCCCTTCTTGTTGCCAGGCGTGGTATTGGCGCTGCGGTCTACCCTGCCCTTGTCGAGGTAGGCGTCGTACCAGGCCATCTCCTCGATCATGGCCTGGGCCACTTCCGGGCTGGACGCGCGCGAGGTGAGCTGATCGATCCCGTCGCGCACCTCGGTCACTTCGCTGAACATGACGGTGGCGCCTGCACGCACCAGCAGGTCGGTGCAAAAGCCTACGGCCGGGTTGGCGGTGACGCCGCTGAAGGCATCGCTGCCGCCGCACTGCACACCCACCACCAGGGCGCTGGCGGGCACGGTCTCCCGCCGGCGCCGGTTCAGGCGCTCCAGGTGCGCCTGCGCGCTGTCCATGATGGAGTCGATCATGGACATGAAACCCACATGGGCCTCGTCCTGCAGGCAGACCACATCCAGCGCGGGCTCGCGTTCGTCGACGATGGGAAACGAGCCCGGCGGCAGCAGGCGCTCGGGCTGCAGCTTCTCGCAGCCCAGACTGACCACCATGACCTCGCCGCCGAAATTCGGGTTGCGGCTGATGTTGCGCAGCGTTCGCTGCGGTATCTCGGCGCCCACGGCATCGATGGCTACGCCGCAGCCATAGCTGTGCTCCAGCCCGACCACGTCATCCACGTGGGGATACCGTGGCAGCAACTCCGCCTTGATGCGGCGCACCGCGAAGTCGAGCACGCCTGCCACGCATTGCACCGTGGTGGTGATGCCCAGGATGTTGCGCGTGCCGACGCTGCCGTCGGCATTGCGGTAGCCCTCGAAGGTATAGCCCTCAAGCCGCTCCATGACCGGTGGCTTGACGGTGGAGACGGGCAGACCCTCCAGCGAACGCGCCTCGGGCATCCGCAGCAGCCGCTCATGCACCCAGCTGCCGGCCGCAATGGCCTTGAGCGCGTAGCCAATGACCACGTTGTAGCGACGCACCGCGCCGCCTTCGGGGATGTCCACCAGTGCCACCTTGTGTGCCTGCGGCACCTGGTCACGCAGCACCAGGCCCGAGGGCAGAACGGTGCCGACCGGCAGACCGCCGTCATTGGCGATGATGGCCACGTTGTCCGCCGGGTGCATGGCGATGGAGAGCGGGGTCGGGCTACTCATGAGGATCTCATTTCGGTTTTCTATGAGCGCTTCGCGCCGTCTGTGGTTCATGCAACTGGCGCGCGCCATCAGGGGACACCGAGGAAGGGCCGCCCCGCACCGATGAGGTCGTCCCCCTCCCGAAGAGAGAGGGGGAAGCGGCGCAGCCGCTCAGGGGGTGCCTCATATTCAATCCGCCTTGATACCGGCGGCCTTGATGACCTTGGCCCACTTGGCCACCTCGGCCTTCTGGTACTCAGCCAGCTCGGCCGGCGTCATCGTGGACGGCAGCATGCCGAAGGCCTTGAGGCGGGACTGGACCTCGGGCGTGGCGACGATCTTCATGATCTCGGCATGCAGGCGCTCGACGACGGCCGCCGGCGTGCCAGCGGGCGCGAACACCGCTTGCCACGAGCCCATGTCGAAGCCCTTCTCGCCGGCCTCGGCGATGGTGGGTACGTCGGGCAGCGATTCCAGGCGCTTGGAGCTGGTCACCGCGATGGGGCGCAGCTTGCCGGACTGGACATGCGGTCCGACGACCAGCGCGGTGTCGAACATCATGTCCACCTGGCCGCCGATCACGTCCTGCACGGCCGGGCCGCTGCCCTTGTAGGGCACGTGGGTGAACTTCACGCCCGTCTGGTAGGCCAGCAGTTCCATCGCCATGTGGTTCGAGGTGCCGCTGCCGGGCGATGCCGAGGCCAGGCCGCCGGTCGCCGCCTTGGCCTTGCTGCCAGCCAGCACGTCGGACAGCGTCTTGTAGGGGCTTGCGGCCGGCACGACCAGCACCAGTGGGCCCGAGCCCAGCATGGCGATGGGCGTGAAGGACTTGACCGGGTCGTAGTCGAGCTTGGAATACAGGCTCACGTTGATCGCATGCGAGCTGATGGTGCCGCCCAGGATGGTGTAGCCGTCGGCCGGTGCGCGCGCGGCCAGGGCCGACCCCACACTGCCGCCGGCACCGCCTTTGTTCTCGATGACCACCGGCGTGCCCAGCGCCTTGCCCAGCGGCTGGGCGATCACGCGCGCCAGGGTGTCCGTGTTGCCCCCGGGCGGAAACGGCACCAGGTAGGTGATGGGCTTGCCCGTGGGCCAGCTGCCCTGCGCCAGCGCGGGCGTGGCGACATGGGTTGCGGCGAGCAGCAGGGCGCTGGCGGCGAGGCTGCGTTGCAGCAGGGTACGGCGTTGCATGGTGGTTGTCTCCTTATCGGTCTAAAGCTCAAAAACGGGGCTGCCGGCCCGTGAAGGACGGGTCGTACTTGCGCATCTGCCCGAGGTCGTCACGGTTGCGGATTCCGCAGCGCAGGTAGTTGTCGTGCAGGCGCGCCAGCGCCTCGCGGTCCAGCGTGACACCCAGGCCCGAGGCGGCGGGCACGCGCAGGCTGCCCTGCTCGAACCGCAGCCGTCCGCCCTCGATCACCTCCTCGTCCTGCCACGGGTAATGTGTATCGCAGGCGTAGGTGAGCTGCGGCACGCTGGCGCACAGGTGGGTCATCGCCACCAGGCTCACGCCGAGGTGCGAGTTGCTGTGCATGGACAGGCCCAGATGGAAGGTGCTGCACAGCGTGGACAGGCGCTGCGTGGCGCGCAGCCCGCCCCAGTAGTGGTGGTCGCTCAAGACGATCTTCACCGGACAGCCCATGTCGGCATTGCGGCGGAACTCGGCAAAGTCGGTAACCACCATGTTGGTGGCCAGCGGCACCTCGCACTCACGCGCCACTGCGGCCATGCCCTCCAGACCCGGCGCCGGGTCTTCGTAATACTCGAGCACGCCGCGCAGCTGCCGCACGATCTTCAAGCTGGTCTCCACCGTCCAGTTGCCGTTGGGGTCGATGCGCAAAGGCAGGCCGGGAAAAGCCTGGGCCAGTGCCAGGATGCCCGCGGCCTCCTGCTCGGGCGGCAGCGTGCCGGCCTTGAGCTTGATGCTCTGGAAGCCGTATTCGTCGATCATGCGCCGCGCCTGGGCCACCAGTTGCTGCGGTGCCAGCGCCTCGCCCCAGGCGTCCGGGGCATAGGGCCGGTCGATGTGCTCCGCGTACTTGTAGAACAGGTAGGCCGAGAACGGCACGCTTTCGCGCGCGGAACCGCCGAGCAGGTCGACCACCGGTGCCCTGGCAAGCTGGCCCTGCAGGTCAAGCATGGCGACCTCGAAGGCGCTGACCACCTTGGCCACGGTCTTGGACACATGGGTGCCCGGCGCCAGCGACACCTGCTGGCCGAGAAACTCCGAAGCCGTGAGCCGAGGCGGCGCAACCAGGGCCGCGACGCGGTTCTCCATTTCGTTGAGCGCCCACGGCGACAGACCGATCAGGGCCGGCGCGGCCTTGGCCAGTGCATCGAGCATGGGCTGGTCGCCGTAGCTTTCATTGATGCCGACCAGTCCCGATGCCGTCTCGATCTCGATGATGGAGCGCAGCGCCCAGGGCTCGTGGATGCCGGCGGCGTTCAGCAGCGGCGGATCGCGGAATGCAATGGGCGTGACGCGAATGTGGCGGATGGCGTGCGAAGTACTCATGGAGAACAGGAAGGTGTGGATGAACGTCAGTGGACCTTCATGAGCAGGCCGGGCAGCCAGGTCGAGAACGCGGGCACAACGGTGACCAGGGCCAGTGCGAAGATCAGCGCGCCGCAGAACGGCCATATGGTGCGCAACACCTGACCCAGGCCGCCGGCCGCGCCGGTCAGCAGCAGGCGGTGCATACGAGGGATGAAAGTCATGCTTGTGATACGTTGTCTGATAACTTAAGACCGATTATGATGACGACCATGCACCCCACATCCCCGGAATTACCCGAACTGCGGCCCCTGCCTGTTGGCGTGGAGAGCCAGTTGCGCGGCAAGGCCGGCCGCAATGGCCGCAGCCTGGCGAACCTGCTGTCCGAGGAGTTCGAGCACAAGATCCGCCAGGGACTGCTGCGCGAGGGCGACAAGCTGCCCACCGAGTCGGAACTCGTTCGCAGCTACGACGTGAGCCGCACCGTGGTGCGCGAGGCCATCTCCAAGCTGCAGGCCGCCGGCCTGGTGGAGACGCGGCACGGCATAGGCACCTTCGTGCTGCCGGCGCGCGAGGGTGCCAGCCTCACACTCAACGCCCGCGAACTCAGCGAATCAGTGGACGTGCTGGCCGTGCTGGAGCTGCGCATCAGCCTGGAGACCGAGGCTGCGGGCCTGGCCGCGCAGCGCCGCAGCGCCGAACACCTCCAGGCCATGCGCCAGGCGCTGCGCGCCTTCGAGCACAACGCGGCCGCCGGCGGCGACACCGTCACGCACGACCTGGCCTTCCACCAGGGCATCGCGCAGGCCACGGGCAACCCGTATTTCGGCGATATCCTCGCTCACTTCGGCGCCATGCTGATCCCGCGCACGCGCATCACTTCCCTCCAAGAGCCGGGACGCAATCCCGACTACCTGCGCCGCGTGAATCGCGAGCACGAGGAGATCTACAACGCCATCGAGCGCCAGGACGCCGACTCGGCCCGCGCCGCCATGCGCATCCATCTGACCAATTCGCGCGAACGCCTGCGCCTGGCGCAAAAGCACAGCACGGCAGCTTCTTGACACAGAGGCCCCGCCCTTCCGCGGAAATCACAGCAGCCCCCTTTTGACAAATCCCTGCCTGCAAGCGGTCGATGGCGAACCACCCCGGGCATTCCCCAATCTTGCCATGTACGGGATGTTAGTCATATGATGACTTATAACTTCCTTAGGAGACATCGATGCCCCAACGCCCTGCCATCCTCCGCCGCACCGCCCTGGCGCTGGCCACACTGGCCATCCTGACTGGCCTGCCCCCCGGCGTCCGGGCGGCCGATGCGGCCTGGCCCTCCAAGCCCATCCGCCTCGTCGTGCCCTACCCTCCAGGCGGCAGCTCGGACATCATCGCCCGCTCCATCAGCCAGCACATCTCGCAGGCACTCAAGCAACCGGTCATCGTCGACAACAAGCCCGGCGCCAACGGCAATCTGGGCGCCGAGCTGGTCGCGCGCGCCCAGCCCGATGGCTACACCTGGCTGCTGTGCGACCTGGGCGCGCTGGCGATCTCGCCGTCGGTCTACACCAAGCTGAGCTTCGATCCATCCAAGGACCTGCGCGGCGCGGCCATGCTGGCCTACTCGCCGCACATGCTGGTGGTGCACCCCTCCGTACCCGCCAACAACCTGCAGGAGCTGGTCGCGCTGTCGCACAAGCAGGACCTGAACTTCGCAGTCACCGCGACCGGCAGCGCGCCGCACCTGGCCGGCGTAGAGCTGGCGCGGCTCACCGGAGCCAAATGGGTCTACGTGCCCTACAAGGGCGGAGTGCAGTCGGTACAGGACACCGTGGCCGGGCAGACCCAGGTGCTGATGAACGGCATGCTCGCCACCTATCCTCAGGTGCAGGCCGGCAAGCTCAAGCTGCTGGGCATATCGAAGGCCACGCGCATGCCGCTGATCGCCGACGTGCCCACGTTGGCCGAGCAAGGCGCGAAGGGCTTCGCTTCGGGCACCTGGCAGGGCGTGGTGCTGCCGGCCAAAACACCCGACGCGGTAAGACAGCGGGTAAACCAGGCGCTGACCGAGGCCATCCGCTCGCCCGAGGTGCGCTCGCGCCTGACCGGCCAAGGCGCCGAGGTGGTGACCATGACGCCCGCCGAGACCGATCGCTTCTTCGCCGCCGAGCGCGCGCACTGGCAGCAAGTGGTGCAGGCCGCGCAGATTCGGCTCGACTGACGACTCTCCAGACCCGCGGGATACTTGTCGGAAAAACCTGATCCAGACTCGCGAAATCAGCATTCAGTACCGACTGAAAAACAAGGAATCCCCTGCATGGCCCAACCCCGCCCCCGCATTCTTCAATACGGCAAGATGCCACTGCCCCAGCTCGACGACGACCTGGCCCAGGCCTACGACGTGCAACTGCTGTCGCAGCAGGCGGACCCCGACAGCTTTCTCGCCGAGCACGGTGCACAGTTCGAGTACCTGGTCACCTCGGCCGGCATGGGCCTGCCGGGGCACGTGGTCGATGCCCTGCCGAACCTGAAATTCGTCAGCAGCTTCGGGGTGGGCTTCGACTCGCTGGACCGGGAAGCGCTGCTGCGCCGCGGCGCGCGCGTGGGCTACACGCCCGGCGTGCTCGACGACTGCGTGGCCGACATGGCCTTCGCGCTGCTGCTCGACGCGGCGCGCGGCCTCAGCGAATCCGACCGCTTCGTGCGCCGCGGCGACTGGAGCCGGGGGCGCTTCGGCACACGCACGCGCGCCAGCGGCAAGCGCCTGGGCATCTTCGGCATGGGACGCATCGGCAGCACCGTGGCGCGGCGCGCCGCCGGTTTCGACATGGAAGTCGCCTACCACAACCGCCGCCCAGTCGAAGGCTCTCCGCACCGCTACCTGCCCTCGCTGCTGGAACTGGCACGCTGGGCCGATTTCCTGGTCATCACCGCCGCCGGCGGCGAAGGCACGCGCCACCTGGTCGATGCCGAGGTGCTCGCCGCGCTGGGCCCCCAGGGCTTCCTCGTCAACGTGGCCCGTGGCAGCGTGGTCGATGAAGCAGCCCTGGCCGCCGCACTGCAGGCCGGGCGCATCGCCGGTGCCGGCCTCGATGTCTTCGAGGATGAGCCCCGCCCCCTGCCCGCCTTGCTGGCGCTGGACAACGTGGTGCTCGCCCCCCACATCGCCAGCGGCACGCATGAAACCCGCCGCGCCATGGCCGACCTGGTGCTGCACAACCTGCAGCAGTTCATCGCCACGGGGCACCCCGTGGTCGAGGTGCCCTGGTCCGCCGCGCGCTGACCCCCTTTCTTCCCTTCGCCATTGCTTCTGCCCATGTCCTCCACACCCACCATCACCGAGATCGAAGTCATCCCCGTCGCGGGCCGTGACGGCATGCTGATGAACCTCAGCGGCGCGCATGCGCCCTTCTTCACACGCAACATCGTGCTCATCCACGACAGCAGCGGCCACACCGGCGTGGGCGAGGTGCCTGGCGGCGAGGGAATCCGCCAGGCACTGGAGGACAGCAGGAGCGTGCTGCTCGGCCAACCCATAGGCCGGCATCTGCAGCTGCTGCAGCTCATGCACAAGGCACTGGAAGGCCGCGACACCGGCGGGCGCGGCCTGCAGACCTTCGACCTGCGCATCGCCGTGCACGCAGTCACGGCGGTCGAGTCCGCCCTGCTTGACCTGCTGGGCCAGCACCTGGGCGTGCCGGTGGCTGCCCTGCTGGGTGAAGGCCAGCAACGTGAGCGCGTGGAAATGCTGGGCTATCTGTTCTTCGTCGGCCCCAGCGACCAGACCGACCTGCCCTATGTGAAGCCCGGTGAAGACAGGCTCGGCAGCGACGAATGGACCCAGGTGCGCCACATGACCGCGATGGACCCCGCCGCCATCGTGCGCCAGGCCGAGGCCGCGCATGCGCGCTACGGCTTCAACGACTTCAAGCTCAAGGGCGGTGTGCTGGCCGGCGAGCAGGAGGTGGAGGCGGTGACCGCGCTGGCCCAACGCTTTCCCCAAGCCCGCGTCACGTTGGACCCCAACGGCGGCTGGCTGCTCCGGGACGCGATCCGCCTGATGCGCGACATGCGCGGCGTGCTCGCCTATGCCGAAGATCCCTGCGGGGCCGAGGGCGGCTTCTCGGGCCGCGAGGTGATGGCAGAGTTCCGCCGCGCCACCGGCCTGCCCACGGCCACCAACATGATCGCCACCGACTGGCGCCAGATGGCACACGCGCTGTCGCTGCAGTCGGTGGACATCCCGCTGGCCGACCCGCACTTCTGGACCATGGCCGGCTCGGTGCGCGTGGGTCAGACCTGCCGCGACTGGGGCCTGACCTGGGGCTCGCACTCCAACAACCATTTCGACATCTCGCTCGCCATGTTCACCCACGTGGCAGCCGCCGTGCCCGGCAAGGTCACCGCCATCGACACCCACTGGATCTGGCAGGACGGCCAGTATCTCACCCAGAACCCGCTCACGATCCAGGGCGGCTTTGTCCAGGTGCCCCAGATCCCCGGCCTGGGCGTCACCGTGGACCGCGCCGCACTGCAGCGCGCCAACGCACTCTACCTGGAGCACGGCCTGGGCGCGCGCAACGATGCCATGGCCATGCAGTACCTGATGCCAGGCTGGAGCTTCGACAACAAACGGCCCTGCATGGTGCGCTAAAGACACCCCTCACAGGCAGGCAGCGCTCTGGCGACGCCTGCGTCCGCGGACCGGGATTACGGCGGACTCACTCGATCACACCCCGGGCCCTGGCCTGCTGCACTGCCGAGACGCGCGAGTTCACGGCCAGCTTGCGGTAGATGCGCTTGATGTGCGTATCCACCGTGAAGCGCGACAGCGAAATGTGCTCCGCGATCTCGCGGTTCGTCATGCCGTTGGCCACCAGCCGCAGGATCATGGCCTCGCGCTCGGTGAAGGCATGGTCGCCCTGGGGCACCTGCGCGGAACCCTGGGGTGCGACGGGCAGCAGCTCCAGGATGCGCCGCGCGATGAACGGGTCGATCGGAGCCCCACCGCGCAGCACGCTGCGGATGGACAGCGTGACTTCAAGGTCATCGCGCTCCTTGAGCACGTACCCTGTGGCTCCGGCGCGCAGCGCCCCCAGGATCGCCTCCTCCGAGCTCCATGCCGACACGACCAGGATGCCCAGGCCGGGATCATCGGCGCGCAACTCGACGATCAGCGAACGCCCATTGCCGTCCGGAAGCTCCAGATCGACCAGGGCGAGCGCCACCGGCTGCTGCGCGAGAAAGCTCCGCGCCTCCGCCAGCGATCCCACGACGACGAGGTCGGACTCCGCATAGCCGAGCTGCTGCAGCACCAGCGCCAGCCGGCGCTGCAGCAATGGCTCGTCCTCCACCACCAGAACGGGAACGGGCAGCGCGGACTGCGCTGACGGCGAATGGAGCGGCGCGGAGGATGAAAATGATTCGGAAGACATCGAAGCCTGCAAAAAAGGAAACTCGTTTTCAGCCCATCAGGGCGCAGGAACCATCACGGACAGTGCAGCCGGCGCCGCGTGCCCGCCGGCTGCACCCGGCATTTGGCAACAAAAGGTGTCACAAGAACACGAGAGGCGGCGGAGAACCTCCATGCGGTCGATCCTAGAGAGCTTTTGCCCTTTCGCATATCCCCTAAACAGGTGAATTTCGACGCCGGTCTCCCTGTAAAAACCGCGATTCGACCCGAACTGCAGAAGCAACACCACTGCGGCGAGGCTGGATCGCCCATCCATGAGAAAATAGCGGGTTATCTACAAAAGAACATCAGCTCAAGGAATTACGAAAATGGACGCAGAACGCATCAACCAAATTGGCTCCACCCTCGAAGACCTGTCCACCCGGACGGAAGAGCTTCGGAGGTATCTTTGACTACGATGCAAAGTTTGAACGCCTGCGCACGGTAAACGCATCACTCGAAGACCCGAACGTCTGGAACGACCCCAAGAAGGCCCAGGAACTGGGCAAGGAAAAGAAGTCGCTCGACTCGGTCGTGCTGACGCTGCAGAAGCTCACAGGCGAGCTCGCCGACAACACCGAGCTCTATGAGATGAGCAAGGAAGAAGGCGACGAGGCCGGCCTCGAGACCATCGAGGGCGAGACCGCCAAGCTGCAGCCGCTGATCGAGGAGCTCGAGTTCCGCCGCATGTTCAGCAACGAGGCCGACCCGCTGAACTGCTTCGTCGACATCCAGGCCGGCGCCGGTGGCACCGAAGCCTGCGACTGGGCCAGCATGCTGCTGCGCCAGTACCTGAAGTACGCCGAACGCAAGGGCTTCAAGACCACGGTGGAAGAAGAAACACCGGGCGACGTCGCCGGCATCAAGAGCGCCACGATCAAGATCGAGGGCGAATACGCCTACGGCCTGCTGCGCACCGAGACCGGTGTGCACCGCCTCGTGCGCAAGTCGCCGTTCGACTCCTCGGGCGGTCGCCACACGTCGTTCGCTTCGCTGTTCGTCTATCCCGAGATCGACGATTCCATCGAGATCAACATCAACCCGTCCGACGTGCGCACCGACACCTACCGCGCGTCCGGCGCGGGCGGCCAGCACATCAACAAGACCGATTCGGCCGTGCGCCTGACGCACATCCCCACCGGCATCGTCGTGCAATGCCAGGACGGCCGCAGCCAGCACAGCAACCGCGACGTGGCATGGCAGCGCCTGCGCTCGCGCCTGTACGACTACGAAATGCGCAAGCGCATGGAAGAGCAGCAGAAGCTCGAGGACACCAAGACCGACGTGGGCTGGGGCCACCAGATCCGCTCGTACGTGCTGGACAACAGCCGCATCAAGGACCTGCGCACCAACGTCGAAGTCTCCGCCACGCAGAAGGTGCTGGACGGTGATCTGGACGTGTTCATCGAAGCCTCGCTCAAGCAAGGCGTTTAACGCCAGGGCCGCCGCCGTGCGGCCTCTTCGCATTCCCCACTCGCTCTACTTCAAGGAAAGATTCAAGCCATGATGAGAGAAGGACAAGCCACCGCGATCCAGCGCCTCGACTACACGGCGCCTGCGTTCTGGATCGACACCGTGGATCTCACGTTCGACCTGGACCCCGCCAAGACGCGGGTGCTCAGCAAGATGCGCATCCGCCGCAACATGGACGTGCCCGCTCAGCCGCTGCGCCTGGACGGCGAGGAACTGAACCTGGCCCGCGTGATGGTCAATGGCGGCGGTACCTCGTTCAAGATGGAAGGCTCGCAGCTCGTGCTGGAGAACCTGCCCGAAGGCGATGCCCCCATCGACCTGGAAATCTTCACGACCTGCGCGCCCATCAAGAACACCCAGCTCTCGGGCCTGTATGTAAGCAACGACACGTTCTTCACACAGTGCGAAGCCGAGGGCTTTCGCCGCATCACCTATTTCCTCGACCGTCCCGACGTGATGGCGATGTACACCGTCACGCTGCGCGCGAACAAGGCACAGTACCCGGTGCTGCTGTCCAACGGAAACCTCGTGGACAGCGGCGAGCTGGAGGACGGCCGCCATTTCGCCAAGTGGGTCGATCCGCACAAGAAACCCAGCTACCTGTTCGCCCTGGTGGCGGGCAAGCTCGTGGCGCGCGAGCAGCAGATCAGGAGCCGCGCGGGCAACAACCACCTGCTGCAGGTCTTCGTGCGCCCCGGCGACCTCGAGAAGACCGAGCACGCCATGAACTCGCTCATGGCCTCCATCGCCTGGGACGAGGCGCGCTTTGGCCTGTCGCTGGACCTGGATCGCTTCATGATCGTCGCCACCAGCGACTTCAACATGGGCGCCATGGAGAACAAGGGCCTGAATATCTTCAACACCAAGTACGTGCTGGCCAGCCAGTCCACCGCGACCGACGTGGACTTCGCCAACATCGAATCGGTGGTCGGCCACGAGTACTTCCACAACTGGACCGGCGACCGCGTGACCTGCCGCGACTGGTTCCAGCTCTCGCTCAAGGAGGGCCTCACCGTCTTCCGCGACCAGGAGTTCAGCATGGACATGGCCGGCAGCACGTCGGCCCGCGCCGTCAAGCGCATCGAGGACGTGCGCGTGCTGCGCACCGTGCAGTTCCCCGAGGACGCCGGCCCCATGGCCCATCCCGTGCGCCCCGACAGCTACGTGGAAATCAACAACTTCTACACCGTCACCATCTATGAAAAAGGTGCGGAAGTCGTGCGCATGCAGCACAACCTCGTGGGCCGCGAAGGCTTCGCGAAGGGCATGAAGCTGTACTTCGAACGCCACGACGGCCAGGCCGTGACCTGCGACGATTTCGTGCAGGCGATGGCCGACGCCAACCCGGAGAGCCCGCTCGCGCAGAACCTGGAGCAGTTCAAGCGCTGGTACAGCCAGGCCGGCACGCCGCGCGTTGCCGCACAGGGCCGCTACGACGCCGATGCGCGCACCTACACGCTCGCACTGTCGCAATCCTGCCCCGCAACGCCGGGCCAGGGCGACAAGCAGCCGTTCGTCATTCCCGTCACGCTCGGCCTGCTGGGCGCGGACGGCAGCGCCCTGCCCCTGCAGCAGCAAGGCGACGCGCACGCCGGCGGCACCGAACGCACCATCGTGCTGACCGAGCCGCGCATGGAGATCACCTTCGTCAACGTGGACTCGGCCCCTGTGCCCTCGCTGCTGCGCGGCTTCAGCGCACCGGTGGTTCTGGAATGCGAGTTCAGCGATGCCGACCTGCTGAACCTGCTGGCTCATGACGGCGATCCGTTCAACCGCTGGGAAGCCGGCCAGCGCCTGGGGCTGCGCATCGCCCTCGGCGCCATTGCCAATCCCGGCGTCACGGCCAATGCGCAAGGCGATGTCGAGCAGTCCGTCCTGCCGGCCAGCTTCGTGCAGGCCATGCGCGACGTGCTACGCAATCCTTCGCTCGATGCCGCCTTCAAGGAGCTGGTGCTCACGCTGCCGTCCGAGGGCTACATCGCCGAGCAGATGGACGAGGTGGATCCGCAGCGCATCCACACCGTGCGCGAAGCCATGCGTGCCGAACTGGCCGCATCGCTGCACGAGGACTGGATCCAGGCGTTCGAGGACAACCAGACACCCGGAGCCTACAGCCCCGACGCCACCTCGGCCGGCCGCCGCGCGCTTGCAGGGCATGCCCTGAACATGCTGTGCCTGGCCGCACGCAGGAGCGGCGACACGCTCTGGCCCGGCAAGACCTACCAGCGCTTCAAGGATGCGGGCAACATGACCGACCGCTTCAGCGCGCTCGCCGCGCTGGTGAACAGCGGCCATGAACTGGCCCGCCCCGCGCTGGAGCGCTTCCACGCCCTGTTCAAGGACGAGGACCTGGTGGTCGACAAGTGGTTCGCACTGCAGGCCGGTACGTCGGACCGCAATGGCAACATCCTGCCCGCGGTGCGCGAGCTGATGAAGCACCCCGACTTCCAGCTCAAGAACCCCAACCGCGCACGCAGCGTGATCTTCAGCTACTGCAACGCCAACCCCGGCGCATTCCACCGTGCCGACGGCGCCGGCTACGCCTACTGGGCCGACCGTGTGCTGGAGCTCGACGGCTTCAACCCGCAGGTCGCCTCGCGCCTTGCGCGCGCCATGGACCGCTGGCGCAAGCTGGCCGAACCCTACCGCGCCCTCGCCCGCGCCGCCATCGAACGCGTGGCGGCCAAGCCCGACCTGAGCAACGACGTACGTGAAGTGGTCACGCGCGCGCTGGCGGATTGAGCAAGCACAGAGCGCACAGCCGACATAGTTTTGAATCCAGGAGATTGTTAGACATGACACAACGCATGAGCCTCACGCGCTATCTGGTAGAGCAGCAGCGCGTGGACGGTCTGATCCCGCCTCAGCTGCGCCTGCTGCTGGAAGTGGTCGCACGCGCCTGCAAGCGCATCAGCTTTGCCGTGAACAAGGGCGAACTCGGTGACGTGATGGGCACCGCCGGCAGCGAGAACGTGCAGGGCGAGGTCCAGAAGAAGCTGGACATCATCGCCAACGAAACGCTGATCGAAGCCAATGAATGGGGCGGCCACCTCGCCGCCATGGCCTCGGAGGAAATGGAAGGCATCTACGTGGTGCCCAACCGTTACCCGCAAGGCGAATACCTGCTGCTGTTCGATCCGCTCGACGGCTCCTCCAACATCGACGTCAACGTCAGCATCGGCACCATCTTCAGCGTGCTCAAGAAGCCCGACGGCCACCCAGGCGTTCATGACAACGACTTCCTGCAGCCCGGCACCCAGCAGGTTGCCGCGGGCTACTGCATCTACGGCCCCCAGACCACGCTGGTGCTGACGGTGGGCGACGGCGTCGCCATGTTCACGCTCGACCGTGAGCAAGGCTCCTTCGTCCTGGTGCGCGACAACATCCGCGTCCCCGAGGACACCAAGGAATTCGCGATCAACATGAGCAACATGCGCCACTGGGACGCCCCGGTCAAGCGCTACATCGACGAATGCCTGGCCGGCAAGGAAGGCCCGCGCGGCAAGGACTTCAACATGCGCTGGATCGCCAGCATGGTGGCCGACGTGCACCGCATCCTCATGCGCGGCGGCATCTTCATGTACCCCTGGGACAAGCGCGAACCCAACAAGCCCGGCAAGCTGCGCCTGATGTACGAAGCCAACCCCATGGGCTGGCTCATCGAGCAAGCCGGCGGCGCGGCCACCAACGGCAAGCAGCGCATCCTGGACATCCAGCCCACACAGCTGCACGAACGCGTCAGCGTGATCCTGGGCTCGAAGAACGAAGTGGAACGCGTGACCAGCTACCACGCGGAAAAGTGATCATCCGGATTTTCGGTATATAATTACAGTCTTCGCCGGTGTAGCTCAGTCGGTAGAGCAGCTCATTCGTAATGAGAAGGTCGCGTGTTCGATTCATGTCTCCGGCACCAAGATAGATAAGGAAAGCCCGCTATGTTTTCATAGTGGGCTTTTTCTTTTCCCGTACCTCGCAGGCAACGTGCAGGTGCTTTTACCAAGCTCACCCACCGATCCTTCTCGCGCCTGTAGGACAAACGCGCAGCATCCACCGATTCCAACAGTCGGCCGCCAACGCCGCGAAGTCATTCATATACTCCGAAAAAATCAATGAGTTCCGCCTCAATACACTGATTCATAGATATCCCGGAGTCCCAGAATGAGCGTGATCGAGAACGCACAAGATACTACTCAGGAGACAGAGGAACAGTTCCGGCTTCTGGTCCAAGGCGTCACGGATTTTGCGATCTATCTTTTGTCCCCAGCCGGTATCGTGACCAGTTGGAACGCTGGAGCAGAGCGCATCAAGGGTTATTGCCGCCACGAAATCCTCGGGCAGCATTTTTCATGCTTCTACACGGAGGAAGACCGCACCCTTGGCGAGCCGGCATTGGTTCTGGCTACGGCGGCAAAGGAGGGGCGCATCGAGAAGGAGGGATGGCGCGTTCGCAAGGACGGCTCCCGGTTCTGGGCGCACATTGTGGTCGATGCGATCCGTGACGATACGGGATCGCTGATCGGCTTTGCAAAAATCACGCGGGATATCACCGAACGCAAGGAGGCTGCGGCCGCCCTGGAGAAAGCCAATCTGTCGCTCTTCCAGGCCCAGAAACTGGAGTCCATCGGACGGTTGACGGGCGGCATCGCACACGATTTCAACAACCTGCTGACGGTGATCTCCAACGGCTTGGAAGTGCTGGCCCGGCAATCGCGCACGCCCCTCGACATGAAGATGATCGACGGCATGCGAATCGCCATCGACCGAGGATCGACGCTGACGCAGCAGTTGCTTTCGTTTGCGCGGCAGCAACCGCTGCAAGCGGAGGTGCACGACCTCAATGAACTGGTACGTAATTTTGAGCCCATGCTGGCCCGCGCGCGCAATCTCGCGACGAGGGTCGAGCTCGAATTCAGATCACAGCACGCCTGCGCACTCGTCGATGCGGCACGTTTCGAAACCGCGCTCCTCAATCTGGTAGTGAACGCCATCGACGCCATGCCCGAAGGCGGCACGGTGAAAATCGTTACGGACAGCGTCGATACAGAAGAGCCCCTTTCGGCGGCGCTGCCTGCAGGCCAGTACATACGGGTTTCGGTACAGGACACCGGTATCGGCATGCCGCAGGAGGTCCTTGCCCAGTCGCTGGAGCCATTCTTCACCACCAAACCAGTAGGCAAGGGAACAGGGCTTGGCCTGAGCCAGGTCTATGGCTTTGCTACCCAGTCAGGCGGCGACGTACTCATCTCCAGTGAAGAAGGAAAAGGGACGGCGGTCAACCTTTACTTTCCCAGAACCGAGCCCGCCGAGACACTCAGTATTCCCGGTGCCACCGCCGTGGAGACCGTACTGCTTGTGGATGACGAACCCGAGGTGCTCGGCCTCTCGAGCGAGATGTTCAAGAGTATCGGATACGAAGTCGTCGTTGCGAGCAGCGCGGCAGAGGCCGAGGACATTCTGCGGGGACGCACGGACATCAACGTCGTCTTCTCCGACATCACCATGTCGCACGGGAAAAGCGGCATAGAGCTTGCACGCACCGTCCGCCTGGAATATCCGGGCATCAAGATCGTCCTGACATCGGGCTACCCGCTTGCTGCCTTGCGCCGCGAACACGGCACCATTGGTGAGTTCACCTTCGTGCACAAGCCCTATCGCCTGGCTGACGTTGCCAAGGCACTGAGAGCCTGACGCACGGCCTGTTCCTTATCCGCTGGCAGTCCCTGTCGGTCTGAGCTGACGCCCGGTTGGAAAAACCTACTTCATTCCAGCACCTTCGCGTGAAAGATCATTGGTCACTCCCAAGTTTGTTGTTTGTTTTTTCAAAAGGAGCACGACATGAATGAAGACACCATCAAGGGCAACTGGAAGCAATTCAAGGGCAAGATCAAGGAGCAATGGGGCAAGCTGACCGATGATGACCTCGATGTGATCGATGGACAGCGTGACCAACTGGTGGGGCGCATCCAGGAACGCGAGGGCATTGCCCGAGACGAGGCTGAAAAGCGGGTCAAGGATTGGGAAACAAGGAATAGCTACCACTGGTAAGGTTCTATTGCCCTTAAGCTGCAACGGCCCGCTTTGTGGTTGCCAGTCTGATTGAAGACGGACCACGACGGGAAAAGGCCTGAAACGGTATTGCGCCGGTTTCAGGCCTTTTCATCGATGCATTTCTTCTTCACCGGGTTCGGGGCTTGCTCGTGATCGGGCGGCTCATTGCGATGAGCGCACCGAGCACTTGAAATCCCGCGAAAGTTGGCGCAATGCGTGATGTTTGCGTTCCGGCGCTTCGGCCTCCGTGCAGTCGCTGGGCACCCAGACTTCGTGGCCCGACATGCGCGCATCGGCGGCAGTCAGCATCACGCACATGTCGGTGGCAAAGCCCGCAATCACCAGCCTTCTGGCCTGCATTCGCCCCAGGAGATGCAACAGCGGAGTGGAATGGAAGGCTGAGTGCTGGGGTTTGAGAATGACAAGATCACCCGGCTCAGGGGCGAGAAGCCGCGCAATTGCTCCTCGCTCTCCCCGAAGCCGGCAACAGGCAGCGAGGATGTCGCTGAACTGGCTGTCCCACGTACCGTAGTTGTCGTTCGCATAAATGACGGGCACACCCCGGCGACGCAAGCGCGATCTGAGCCGTGCAATGTGCAGGGCGGCCGTGCTGGCACCTTTCAGAAGTGCCTTGGCGTTACGGAAATGGAATGGATTGATCACATCCACCAAGAGCAGGACTTCTGCGCTTTCGGGTACGGGTGCAGGCGCTAGCCCGGGCCGACGGAGCATGCGTTCCTCGTCATCCGCTCATCGGCGTACACCTTGAGCGCATCTTTCGCGCCCATCAGATAGGCTTCCTTGAGCATTCTTCCCTGCTCATTGGACAGGCGTTCGGGTGGTGACGCAGGCATAGGATTTACGACAGACCACATAGCACCTCCGGAGGTCAACAAGATGGATTGAGAGCACAGACTAATCTCAAATCGCTCAAGTGCATCAATTGTTAAGTGCTCGTTACCGCAAACCACCGAAATCGAGCGATTGGACTACAGCGTTCAATACTCGCGTAACACACGCATATACCGGTATCTCTTACAGCGGATTTCGTCATTCCGGGGTAGCTTGGAGTCGCAGTCTTGCATCGTTTGAATGGCTGCGAGCGGAGGTCGTATTGGAAACGCTTGTGCTTGATAAACCGGTCTGGGAAATGATATTGCGGGGTAGCGCCGTCTACTGGTTCCTGTTCCTGCTGTTTCGCTTCGTCCTCAGGCGCGACGTACGGTCCATGGGCGTTGCCGACCTGCTGTTCGTAGTGCTCGTGGCCGACGCGGCCAGCAATGCCATGCAGGGGGACTACAAGAGCATTGGGGATGGCATGGTGCTGGTGTCAACGCTGGCCGCATGGAACTATGCGATGGACTGGCTGGCATTCCGGCTCGCCCCCGTCGCACGCTTCATGGAGCCACCGCCCGAGGTAGTGGTACGAAACGGTCAACCGAACCACCGCTTGCTGGTGCGCCAGATGATGAGCCTGCATGAACTGGAGAGCAAGCTTCGCTCGCTGGGAGTCGAATCGCTTGCGCAGGTGCGTATTGCACGCCTGGAGAGCGATGGCTCGCTGAGCGTTTTCACCTTCGACGACAAAGCCCATCACGGGCCTTCCGAAGGTCAGCCTCCCGCGGGGGGCACCTGAGTGAACCACGCCGTCAATGCAGTGTCTGGAGATAGGCTGCCATATCCCGCGCATCCTGCTCGCCCACGCCCATCGACGGCATCGCGGTTCCAGGTTTGATGGACTGCGTCTCGCGCAGCCAGTACTCCATATTTTGCGGAGTATTGTCGAGTACGCCGGCAATGCGGGTGCGCCGCGCCATGCCGCTTAGCGGGGGGCCGACCTGCGGGTTCGACTGCACCGTACCCGGGATGGCATGGCAACCCACGCATGCGTAGGCATAGAGAGCTCGCCTGCCCCGTTCGGCATCGGCGGGAAGCAATGGCTTTGGCATGGGTGGTTCGCAGCGCGTCTTCTCGCGTTCATCAAGAAGCATCCACTCGGCAAACTCTCGGGGCGATAGCTGCGGCAGCTTGTGCATGAAGCCCACCACGGCCCACAGATCGTCCTCCGACAGATGATGCTCCCAGGCGGGCATGCCCGTCATCTTGAGGCCATTGCGCGTGATCCAGTACAGCTCACCGGCATTCCAGCGCTTCGAAGCATCGATCAACGGTCCCGGCAAAGGCTGCATGCCCTGGCCCAGGTCGCCTTGCGCCATGCCTGGGCCTCCGTGGCATTGCAGGCACTTGTCGCGAAAGCAGGTGGCGCCACGCTGCAGCAGCACCGGATCGTCAAGCACAGGAACCTGTACATCGCTGGCATGCCGCCGCACGGACCGGTGCACGGCGAACTCCAGCAGACTGAAAACAGGTTGCAGGTGCTGGCGGTTGGCCGCCACGTTGTACAGCCCCAAGGCCAGGGTCGCCAAGGCAAGCAGGGCTGCGCCGAAAGCCGTCAGCAGCAGAGCCTTTGCAATGGTCTTGAACTTCGCGCGTTCCATGAGAAATTGTCCTACGCTCATTGGGCCGCCTGTGTCGGTGAAGGCCCACTGCTTACGGCCAATAATTACTACATGACCGTTGTGCCCTGCTTTTTTTCAGGCGGGCCGTCCCCGCCCTGCCGTGCTCTTCGCGCCGCCTCCGTCATTGCAGTGTGTTCCATGGCACTGATGATCGGCAGCCGCGCAATGGACAGCAGCGCGCCATCCCAAGCCGGCGCACGCGAGCAGCGGGCTCAAGCCACTCAAGCCGTCCAGCGCGGCCGAACACTGATGGCCCAGTACCAATGCGGGAGTTGCCACCATATTCCCGGCGTAAGCGATGCGCACGGCGCGAATGCAACCTCGCTCGCGGCATTTGGACAACGCAGCTACATCGCGGGGCGCATTCCCAACCGCCCTGAAATGCTGGCGCGGTGGATACACCATCCGCAGGAGCTGATACCGAGCGCCACCATGCCTGCACTCGGGGTGTCGACGAGCCAGGCTGAAGACATGGCCGCCTATCTCCACAGCCTGAAATGACCAGCGTGAACACCTCCATCCCGCAGGCCTACCCGCAGTCCTCGTTGCAAATGGGGGGCGAGCAGTCAGGGCCTTTCGTCGAACTCACCCTGGTGATGGTGGCGGGCGCAAGCCTGATTCTCCTTGGCATCATGGCACTGCTCGCATTCTCGTTTTCTCACCATGACAGGATCCATGCGCGCCTGTGGCTGATCGGCGGGGGCGTCCTCCTGCCGGTGGGCGTCCTGATTGCACTTTTCCTCTACAGCGAAAGTGTGCGGCCCGCATGGAAGCCTATCCCACCGCCGGACGCGTTGGTCGTCACGGTGCAGGGGCGCATGTGGTGGTGGGAGGTGAGCTACCACGACGCGGCGAGCGGCCAGCGCTTCGTCACCGCCAACGAAATCCGCCTGCCGCGCGGGCGCCCCGTCTACTTCGCGCTCACGAGCCAGGACGTGCTGCACAGCTTCTGGATACCAGCTCTTGGTGGCAAGATGGACATGGTACCTGGCCGGATCGAGCACCTGCTGCTCACCCCGACGGTGGAGGGCCTCTGGCGCGGCCAGTGCGCCGAGTTCTGCGGAACGCAGCATGGCTTGATGGCACTCGACGTGCTGGTCACTTCAGAACATCAGTTTGCGTCCTGGGCCCAGGCCCAGGCACAACCGGCCCCTGCTGCCTCGCTCGATCATCCGGGCCGCAGCGCATTTCTTCGCCATCGCTGCAATGCCTGCCATGACGTGCGCGGCCTCGCCGAAGGAAGCCAGGGCAGCAGCGCACCACGCGGGCCGGATCTCACCCACGTGGGAGGCCGCCTGTCTCTCGGCGCGGCGACGCTGCCCAACACGCCGCGGGACATGCAGCGTTGGGTCAACCACACGCAGGAGATCAAGCCAGGGGCACGCATGCCATCGGGCGAGGGACGCATTCCGCACAGCGAGCTGGAGGACATCGCCGCATGGCTGAGTTCACTGCGCTGATACCGCCGACCGACTCGCCATCCCCTGCGGCGGCAGGCCCCTACCCCAACGACCTCCCCCGCCCCCCGGGAGAGCGCGAAGCCCTGGAGCGCGCATGGAAACCACCACGCGGCTGGCGCAGGCTGAGCGCAGTGAACAACTCGCAGATCGGGCTGTACTACATCGCCGCGGCAATGCTGTTCTTCGTGCTGGGCGGCGTACTGGCGCTCATCATGCGCGTGCAACTCGCAACCCCGAACAGCGGTTTCGTTGTCGCGGACACCTACAACCAGCTTTTCACCATGCACGGCACCGTGATGATGTTCCTCTTTGCCGTGCCGGTGGTGGAGGCAGTGGCTGTCTTCCTGCTTCCCAACATGCTGGGTGCGCGGGACCTGCCGTTTCCGCGCCTGTCTGCCTATGCCTTCTGGGCCTACGCGATCGGCGGGCTGGCCTTCTTTCTCACCCTCTTCTGGAGCGCCTCGCCCGATGGTGGCTGGTTCATGTACCCGCCGCTTACGGGCACGCGCTTCTCACCGGGAATCGGGGCAGACTTCTGGTTGCTCGGCATCGGGTTCATCGAGATCTCCGCGATCGCTGGTGCGATCGAGCTGATCATCGGCATCCTGTTCACGCGCGCGCCGGGCATGACGCTCTTGCGCATGCCCGTCTTCGCATGGGCCGTGCTGGTAAGTGCCGTGATGATCATCTTCGCCTTTCCTGCGGTGATTGCCGCCACCACCTTGCTGGAGCTGGAGCGGGCCTTCGACTGGCCCTTCTTCGATCCTCTTCGCGGCGGCGATCCGCTGGTTTGGCAACACCTGTTCTGGTTCTTCGGCCACCCGGAGGTCTACATCATCTTCCTGCCCGCGGCCGGGATGGTGTCCATGATGGTGCCCGCGATGGCTGCCACCCCGCTGGTGGGGCAGCGCGCTGTCGTTGTCGCACTGATCGGGGTCGGGGCGGTGAGCTTTCTGCTGTGGATCCACCACATGTTCACGAGCGGCGTCGGCATTGTGGCGCTGGTGATGACGTCGGTGGCGAGCTTCGTCGTGGCCATTCCCAGCGGGCTGCAGGTATTTGCCTGGATCGCCACGTTCTGGAGTGGCCGCGTGCGACTGAACACGCCCACGCTGTTTCTTCTGGGATTTCACTTCATCTTCGTGCTCGGAGGACTCACGGGCGTGATGGTTGCGGTGCTGCCCTTCGACTGGCAGATGCATGACAGCTACTTCATCGTTGCCCACCTGCACTATGTGCTGATCGGCGGCATGGTGTTTCCGTTGTTTGCAGCGCTGTACTACTGGTTTCCGGTGCTCAAGGGCACGCGCCTGTCCGAGCGCGTGGGCAGGTGGGCCTTTGCAATGACCTTCTGTGGTTTCAACCTGGCGTTCTTTCCCATGCACGTGAGCGGCATGCTCGGCATGCCCAGGCGTGTTCACACCTATGCCGACGGCCTGGGCTGGAACCTGATGAATCTGCTCTCCACCGTGGGCGCGTTCGTGCTGGCGGCGGGCATTGCGCTCATTCTGCTGGATGTGCTGCGCGCCACGCGCAAACCGGCGGGTGGCGAAGGCAACCCATGGAAAGCGGGCTCGCTCGAGTGGCTTCCGCAGCGCAGCTACGGTGTGCGCAGCATCCCCCAGGTGCATGGCACCGAGCCGCTCTGGGACGACCCGCAACTGGCCCAGCAGGTCGAACAAGGCCGCTGGTGGCTACCAGGCACGGTATTCGGCGGGCGAGAGACGCTGATCACCGACATGCGCACCGCCCGCCCCATCCAGGTTCTGCGCCTGCCGTCGGACGGCTGGCCGCCGCTGCTGGCCGCATTGGGCACGGCCGGATTCTTTCTGCTGCTCACGGTGCAATGGATTTTCGCGGCGCTGCTGAGCGGCCTCGGCGCCATTGCTGCCATCATCCTCTGGACATGGCAGCTGGATCGCGCCGCGCCCTCTCCCACCGCCCACATCGGCGGCGGGGTGCTGCTTCCCACGCGACCCAAGGGGCGGCGCTCACACTCGTGGTGGGCGTGCGCGATCTTGATCATCGTCGACTGCACGGTCCTTGCATCGTTCATCTACGCCTACGTGCATCTTTCCATGGCGCTCGAGATATGCCCGCCTCCCGGCTCTGCGCTCCCCTCCGGGGAGTGGGGCCTGGCCGGCGCCCTCCTGATGCTGGCAGGTTCGGTGCTGATGCTCTGGAACACCAGGGCGAAAATGCACCTCCGGCCCGAGGACCAAAGCGCGCTACGTGGGCGCACCGCCCTCGCACTGCTGTGCACGATCGGGGCATTCGGTATGGCCCTGTCGGCGCAGCTCGAGGCAGGCCTGTCCCCGCGTGCCGATGGATGGAATGCCTCGGTTGCCATGCTGCTGGCTTACCAGGGCTTTCATCTGCTGATACTGTCCGTGCTCGGCTGCTATCTGCTGGCCCGTTCCCGATCCGGCCACCTGCGGCCGGACGCACGCGCCACGCTGGACAACATTGCATTGATCTGGCATGCAGCCACCCTGCAGGCATTGGTGACAGAGTTGGTCTTGCGCCTCGTGCCGTTCCTGATGACGTAGGCTGGCGCTCGATACCCATGCGTGCACCCGGCAACAACCTTCGCTTCACGACCGACGACATGCCGGGTTGGCGTCGCGTGGCCAACGGAAAGGACTTCTCGTATGTCAATTATCGAGGAGCTCTCATTCGCGATCCTCGCTCGCTCACGCGGATCCTGCAACTGGCGATACCGCCTGCCTATACCGATGTCTGGATATGCCCCGATCCGCGCGGCCACCTCCAGGCCACCGGACGCGATGCCAAAGGCCGAAAGCAGTATCGCTATCACACCAGTTGGCAGGCACAGCGAAAACAGCAGAAATTCGATCGCCTGGTTGAATTCTCACGTAAGCTTCCGGCCATACGCCGTCGTGTCCGGCGCGACCTGGCGCGAGAGGGCACCCAGCTGGAATCCGTGGTCGCAGCCGTCGTGAGACTTCTTGATGCGACCGCATTGCGGGTAGGCAATGACGAGTACTCGAAGACCAATGGCTCCTACGGGCTGACCACCTTGCGCGATCGCCACGTGAAGTTGCGCGCTGGCCATATCCAACTGGAGTTCAAGGGCAAAAGCGGCATGCGGCAGCAAAAGGAGATCACCGATGACCGTGTGGCCCGCATCGTTCGCCGCTGCCAGGAGTTACCCGGGCAGCGCCTGTTCCAGTTCACGGACGCGCACGGAGCAGTGCACCATGTTCGCTCCGAGCACGTGAATGACTATATCCGCGCGACCTGTGGCGATGGCTTCACGGCCAAGGACTTCCGCACGTGGCACGCAAGCGTGCTGGCACTTCACCTGGCGATGCAGGAGACACCCTCTGCATCGTTGCGGCCGACGCTTGTGCAGATCGTGAAGCAGGTGGCGGCCCACCTGGGTAACACCAGTGCCGTCTGCCGCAAACACTACATCCATCCCGACGTGCTCGATATATGCCAGCAACAGGAGCAGCAGGCCGTCGCACTGCAGTACACCGATGTGCCCGCAACCGGCCTGCTGGCGGCCGAGCGCCTGCTCCTGACAGTGTTGATGCGTCGCGCTCCTCTCCGTCGTACCGGTTGACACCACCCCACCGGCCACGTTGCACCGGCGGCAGCCGGCATACGGATTGCCGTAGCCTTCGAGTCAATGGGCTCCCTGCGCCCTTCACTGATGCCCGGAGGATTACCATGACGCCTCGCACGGCGGTCTGTTTCACCGTTCTCTTTTGTTGCTGCTCCATTGCAACGCCGTGCCTTGCGAGGAAACAGCCACAGGATCTCGGGCGTATTGCCGTTCCGTCCCCCGCTGTGATGAAGCTCCAGTACTGGATTGCGCATACTGCCGACAACGCAGGACGCCCCTATGTCATCATCGACAAACGGGCGGCACTGCTGTGGATTCATGATGGTCATGGAGCGATGATCGAGAGCGCCCCCGTTCTCCTCGGCAGTGCGAAGGGAGACTCTTCCGCACCGGGAATAGGTGAGAAGCCGCTGGCGTCCATTCATCCGGATGAGCGAACGACGCCCGCCGGACGTTTCCTGATGGAGGCCGGAAGCAATCGCGCTGGAGAAGACATCTTCTGGCTGGACTACACCGCCGCCGTATCCCTGCACCGTGTGCGTCCTGTGCTGGCGGTGCAAAGGCGGCTGCATCGCTTGAGCACCCCTGACCCGCGAGACAACCGCATCACCTATGGCTGTGTCAATCTCCCGATTGCCGTCTACAACCGCAGCATCCACGCTCTTTTCCATAAGCGGGGCGGCATCGCCTATGTGCTGCCTGAAACGATGGATCTATACACTGCCTTCCCCCGGTTGCGTCCCTTGGCACTTCGTCTACGACCGACGAAGGATCCAGCCGACCCGTTGAAGTTCAACGGCAATGCGGCTGGCTACTCGACGCCCGTATTCCTCTCGGCGCAATGAGGAGATGATCGGTCATCCACGATCATCCCGCGCAGGCCGCCTGGCTCCGGAGGTTCCGGTGCTTTCATTGTTCATGGTGTCCGCGCCCTGCCCTGCATTGCCGGAGTTCATGCCGCCCGGCGCGGACTGCGAATCTCTGCCGGCACCTGAGCCTGTTCCGGAACCAGCCCCCGGGTTGGGCTGTGTGCTGCCCGCTTGAGGCGGTTGCTGTTCGCTCCCCGGTGTGCCCATGCCGGAGCGGGGAGTGTCACCACCGGGTACTGTCCGCGAAGAGCCCGCATCACTGTTGGCCGCAGGCGGCGAACTGTTGACCTGGGCATGCGCGATGCCGATGGCGGTAAAAGCGAAAGCAACGAGCGCCGCCGTTTTTTTCATGATTGAACGCATGATGAACTCCTTTTGATGGAAGGTCCGGCTCTACCCATTCGGATATCGAAGAAGAAGGCCGTAGGTCCGAGCGGCAAGGAACATGCCCGGCACCAAAGTGCCCGCGCCGCACAAGGGAGGAACAAATTACCGAAAGACATGCTGGCAGCCCGTGCAAGGAATCGCTGCCCCGCTCGCTGCCGTACCTCACGTTGCAGTGAGTCCTAAGGTCGCTGACTCGCTTCTCCTACAGACATGCCGCTCAATGAATAGCCCAATGGACTTGAGGCCGAGGTGGTATCGCAATGGCTTGGCGCAGCCCCATTCGGGACAGATTCACACCTCGGCGATTTCAACTGAAGGGGATTCACATGAACAGTTCAAGGGACAAACTCAATCGCGATCCGATCACCGGCGAATCCGGATCCCATCCGGTAGGAACAGGTTTGGGCGCAGCAGGAGGCGCCGTCACGGGTGCTGCCGCAGGTTCAGTTGGCGGACCGATTGGCGCAGCCGCTGGAGCCGTCGTAGGCGCCGTGATAGGAGGCTTGGCCGGCAAGGGCGCGGCCGAAGCGGTCAATCCTACGGAAGAGGAAGCATATTGGCGCGAAGTCCATGTCAGCGAGCCGTACTATTCGCCCGAGTTCACGTATGACGACTACGCACCTGCCTACCGTGCAGGCTGGGAAGCGCGCGTGGCGGGCACGGATTTCGACGCTGCACGCGCCCAATGGGCTCGCAAATGGGACGCCGCACACGCCCAGGGCGGGCTCCAGTGGGAAAAGGCGCAACCCGCGTTCAAGGCAGCGTGGGAGCGCGCCAACAGGAAGTACGTGCAAGAAACAGGGTATTGACGACGCTCCTGGCTTTCGAAGGAGCTCTGGAAGGAGAAGGTGGGCGAGGCGATGGCACTGCCTCGCACCGACTCCAATCCAACGTCACCGTTTTCAGCAATTCCCTTTTTTCCGACATTTCCATCCAGTGGAGAACAGCAATGAATACTCCCAACCCGTATCAGTCGTGCATCGACGCCTGCAACTCCTGCGCTGCCGCGTGCAATGCCTGCATGGCGGCCTGTCTCAAGGAAGACGACGTGAAGATGCTCGGGCGCTGCATTGCGCTCGACGTGGATTGCGCCGCCATCTGCGGCCTGGCCGCGGATGCCATGGCTCGCGAAAGCGAGATGGCGCGCCACTTTTGCCGCATCTGCAGCGAAGTCTGTCTTGCCTGCGCCAACGAATGTGGTCAGCACTCCCATACGCACTGCAAGCGTTGCGCGGATGAGTGCAAACAGTGCGCAAAGCACTGCCTCGAGATGATCAATTGAGGCCCACGGAAGAGGCCCATGAAACCCTCGGTACAAGGAGATCGTCACCCTCAAGGAGCCGTCATGAGCAATCCCGCAAAACCGAACCCTCCGTTTACCCATACGCCCGAAGTCCACATCAACACGGAGAAGCCGAGCCGAACCCAAGACCCTGGCTCCAGCGCTCAACTACCGCATGAACGAGACCAATCCACCGACATGACCGGCGGGGAAAAATCACCGGAAATGAAGCAGGCTCACAATGACTTGAAACGCGGATTGCGCGATACCGACGCCCGCGGTGCGGATGGGCGGCCGCTGGCGCCGCCTCCAGAGGGCGGCAAGGGCGCTGCCGGAGGAAAAACCTAGCCCCTCCACCGAGGGAGCTCTCCTCTTTTTTGGCTTCATCGCGATTGCCTGGGGACTGAGGCTTCTTGAACGACCGCCCGGGCAGCGCGCGCACCCTTTGCAACAAAGTATGAGGGGCCATATCGGCACCGCCATACGAAGACTCCCACCGCAGGCACCACCGCTCTGTTCGTCACGCGACTCCATTCGTCCCGGTATTCCGCGAAGAACCTTTTTTGTGGGCCCGCGGGAGCATCACTGCCTGCCGATCCTGGGTGTTGTGCCCGGCCTGCAGCCTGTCACTCACGTCGAAGAATCGCCCTTTCTGTAGCCCAATGCCTGCATGGCTGCCGCGAGTGGCCTTGCCGACGTGGCATAGCCATCCCACACGGAGTTGCCGATGCGCAGTCGCTCGTCGATGTTCTGCACGTTCCACTGGGCACCGCTGGTCGTGCGCTCCAGTTCTTTCCAGGACAGGGGCACCGAGATGCCCATGCCTGCGCGCGCACGCGCCGACCATGCGCTCACGGTGGTCGCACCACGGCCGTTGCGCAGATAGTCCACAAAGATCTTTCCCCTGCGATTTTGGGGACCGCTTTTGGCGACGAATCGAGCAGGGATGGTGTCGGACAGGTGCTGCACCAGGGCTCTCGAGAAGCCCTTGACAGTGTCCCATTCATAACGCCGCAGGATGGGCACGACGATATGCAGTCCCTTGCCGCCACTGGTTTTGAGAAATGCGCTCAGGCCGAGTTCGTCAAGCAGGACCTTCACAAGATGCGCAGCTTCCTGCACCTGAATCCACTGCACGCCTTCACCCGGATCGAGATCCAGCGTCATTCGATCAGGCCGCTCGATGCGATCACGCTTCGCATTCCATGTATGGAACTCCATGACATTCATCTGCGCTGCGTGCACCAGCCCTTCGGGCGCGGCCACCATCACAAGAGGTGCATGACCGGGATCGAGCGAAGCATCGAGCTGTCGAAAGCCCTTCAGGTCAAGGGCTTGCAGGTGTTTCTGAAAGAACAGCTCCCCTTTCACACCCGCAGGAGCGCGCATCAAGGCCACTGGCCGTTCACTCAAATGCTCCATCATCAGCGGTGCGACCGTCGCGTAATAGCGCACGAGATCCAGCTTGGTGACGCCGCTTTGCGTGTCCAGCACACGTTCGGAATGGGAGACGATCACGCCTTCCACGGTGGAAGAATTCATGGGCATAAGTTGCTCCCCTGGCTTTGGAATAGCGCGCGCTCCGTTCTTCTTTTCTTGAGCAGCCTCGCGACGGACCTCTCGCCGGATCTCCTGAGGGGGTTTGTCGTCTCGTATTCCATGGAATACGGAATGGCGTATGCGCCCCTCGTCGGTCCAGCCGACAAACGACACTTCGGCAACCAGCGTCGGCCGCACCCAGTGCACATGGCGAACGCCGATTCCAGTGGTTTCCTGAAATGGCGAATCCTGGGCGCTCAGCGCTGACAGCGCTTCGCTCAAGCGGCTGAGCGTGGTGTCGGAGAAACCCGTGCCTACGTTGCCGACATAAACCAGTGCGCCCTGATCGTCATGCACACCAAGCAACAGCGAGCCCAGGCCCACGCGCGAGCCCGCAGGATCGGTGTAGCCGCCAATGACAAACTCCTGGCGCTTCAGGCATTTGAGCTTGATCCAATCCGAGTTGCGCCGCCCGGCATAGGGCGAGCTCTTGCGCTTGCCGATGATGCCCTCGAAGCCTATCGAACAGGCCGATGACAGCAGATCGGCGGGCCGCGCATCAAAGGCATCGCTCAACCGCACCACATCGCGCTGGAGATCCTGCATCAGCGCAACCAGCCGTTCCCGCCGCTCTGTCCATGGCGCCCCGCGCAGATCACCCTGGGCGTCGAACAGCAGATCGAACGCGAAGTAAAGCAGGTGCACGTCTTTTCCCAGATCGAATGCGTTCTGCAGGCGCTGAAAATCAGGAGCTCCTTCGGCATTGAGAACCACCACTTCGCCGTCCAGCCAACAGGATGCGACCGGCAACGCCGCCAGCGCGCTGGCGATCTTCGGCATCTTGTGGGTCCAGTCCTTGCCGTTGCGCGTGTGCAGCCGCACGTCGCTGCCCTGCTTGCGCGCCAGCAGCCTGTAGCCGTCGAACTTCAACTCCCACGCCCACTCATCCGATGCGTCGGGCACGGTACCCTGAAGTTCAGCCAGTTGCGGCAACACGGTATCGGGCAGATCAACGAGTGCCCTGGTCTGACCGGAGGTGGGTGCAGGGGATCTGCGAGCGGCGCGAGGAGCGCGAGGAGCGTCAGCCGACCTTTCCTCCGTCTGGTTTGCCAGATGCGCCACGCTATCGGGCATGGCTTGGACAATGTCGAAATCCGCTGCGTTGCGCTCCAGTCCATCCGCCTCCTTGATCAACAGCCACGGCGGTTGACGCTCCCTCTCCCGGCCGTGCATCCGCACCAGTGTCCAGCGCCCTTGCAGCTTCTGGCCGTGAAGCTCGAACTTCAGCTTGCCAGCCCTGTAGGCTTTCACGGGATCGGACAATGGCACCCAATAGCCGCTATCCCAGATGATGACCTTGCCAGCTCCGTACTGGCCCGCCGGAATCTGGCCTTCGAAGCGGTTGTAAGCCATCGGGTGATCCTCCACCTGCACGGCCATGCGTTTGTGATGGGGATCGAGGCTGGGGCCCTTGGGCACGGCCCAGCTCTTCATCACACCGTCGATTTCAAGCCGCAGGTCGTAGTGCAATTGACTGGCCCAGTGCTTCTGGATGACATACAGCAATGCCCCCGTGCCGGAGGCTGCAGCCTTGCCGCGAGGCTCCGGGGTGATCGAGAAATTGCGCTTGTTCTGATAGGTGGACAGTGTTCCAGCCATCCTTGTCACTCCTGTGCGTTGTCCCTCTCCTGCCCGGTGTGTGCTCCATCGCCCAGCCCAGCTCTCTAGTCCCCCCATTACGCTGGCGCCACGGCATCTCAGGCGGTGCGGCGCTTGCTCGTTCCGGCCGCTTTCGCGGCAGGCTTCGCTGCGGACTTCTTGCTGCTCCCACCCTCCAGACTGCGTTTGAGCAGGGCCGTCAAATCGACGATCTCCGCCCCCTGAGATGCAGGCCGGGCTTCTTCGGCCTTGACCACTTCGTGGACCTGTCCTGCCTTGACCTTGGCATGGATCAGCTTGTGGATTTCCTCCGCGAACGAGTTGCGAAACCCATCCGCGTCCCAATGTTGCGTCTGGTCTTCGATCAGCTTGACCGCCATGTCCATCTCGGCCGCGGTAATGCGACTCGCCTTGATGCCAAGCGGTGGCAGATCGAGTTGCTCGAACGAACGGATTTCTCCTCCCCAGCGCAACAGGTTGAGCACCAGTGCCCTGCCGCAAGGCATGAGCACAGCCAGATGTTGCTTGGTCTGAATGACGACCTTGGCCACCCCCACCTTGCCCGTCTTGTGCAGAGCCTCGCGCAGCAGCGCATAAACCTTCTGACCGCGCGCCAGCGGTGCGGTGTAGTAAGGGCGCTCCAGGTAGATCAACGGAATTTCCTCCGCGTCCACAAAGGCCTCGATCTCAATCGTCTGCGTGATCTTGGGAAAAGCCGATGCGATTTCTTCAGGCGTAAGAATCACATATCGGCCGTCCTCGTATTCCACACCCTTGGCGATATCACGGGGTGAAATTTCCTTGCCGGTAGCTTTGTTAATACGGCGATAACCCACAGGTTCCATGGAGCGCTTGTCCAGCCAATCAAAATCTATGCCGGTGTCACGCGTGGCTGTATAAAGCCCGACCGGAATATGAACGAGCCCAAAACTGATCGCACCCTTCCAAAGAGTGCGGGTGGATGTGGGGGCAAGGTTCTTTTCCTGCTTCATGGCGCACCCTTACAGGTTATCAAATGACAAGCGAGCAACGCCGCCATGCAGGCGCATGCCCAGGTCTTTGAGCACCGTATACGTGGTGAATTCAATTTCCATATATGTCATTGCAGCTCCTGCTTCGCTGATATTGCCTTTCTGTTTGACACCATAAAACCAGAAACTTCACATGGATGTAGGAGCACAACCCCCATACATATTATTTCAACGAATTTCTTGCCACTCCTGAGTCACCTTCTCAGATAAAACAATATTCCTCTTTGCGAAAAGCCATTTGATATTTACATCTCCAACGGACGTAACCTGCCGAATGAATATCCAGAGCGCGCTTCATCTTCATGACATGGGAAATTACCCGGCCGGCCGGTAGCAATCAGCCGGAATCCGAATGGCAACTTCCGTGCCCTACACGCAGGGCTCTGGCACATCGATTGCCGCGTGCCCACGTGCTTCGCCCCTCCTCCGGGTCTTCAGCCCTGGTTTCGCCATCCCCCAGCAAAGGTGCCTCATGAAAACCGACAAGGAAACTTCTACACGCAAAAATGCAAAAGCCGCGTCGAGCAGGAACGCAGACCACGATCCTTCCCGGGCCGCGACCCAGGACGCGCTGTCCGCCAGGGAAACAGAGACCGATGCCCTTGCAAGAGAACGGCCCTACAACTCCACGAAGGCAGGCGAGCATGGTTTCGCCAGCGGCACACATCCGGCAGCCGGCGCCACGGTACGGCCGGCGTCCCGCCGCGCCACTGCCAGCACGCTGTCCGAAGGCAACGGATCGCGCAAGACGGGAGCCACCGCCCCTGAGGGGATCAATGAAACGATCGACACACTCGATCGCGTGCGTGTGGACTCCTCAGGCCGCGTGCTGACGACCAACCAGGGGGTTGCTGTCGCCGACAACCAGAATTCGCTGAAATACGGCGAACGGGGCCCGGCGCTGCTCGAGGACTTCATCCTGCGCGAGAAGATCACGCACTTCGACCACGAACGCATCCCCGAGCGCATCGTGCATGCACGCGGATCGGGAGCCCACGGATACTTCGAATGCTACGAATCATTGGCCGATCTCACGCGTGCCGCGCCGTTCCAGGAGGCCGGCAAGATCACGCCCGTGTTCGTGCGCTTCTCCACCGTGCAGGGCGAGCGCGGCTCGAAAGACACCGCGCGCGACGCCTGGATCACCCCGGTCACGTCGCTGTTGATTTCTCAGCGCCAAATGAGGACTCAGTGCCGCTTTAGGTTGGTAAGCGACTTTCGCGGTTGAGGGTTACAAGTCAGCAGTTGGCTGATTGCCGACATTCACGGTTAGCAAAGCGTTCGACGGAGCTTTAACGGACGTCTTCGCGCCGCAGGATCACCTCACGGGACAATCAGCACCAACCTCGGCCCGCAGATGATCTCCCGGGTGGTGCAGGAGGCTTAGGTGCTCCAGCACGTCCAACACATACACGGTACTCCTACTTCATGGGGGAACAAGTTAACGTTTTTCCAGAAGTAGGCATCGTTACGGGCGCGATGCAGTAGCCGCTCGGGCTCTGCGCTTCCGCACCCATATCACCAGGCCTGTCACGCTCAGCATCGCAACGAGGAATCCCATGAACGACATCAGTACGCGTCCCGGCGTGCCCAGTATCCGGCCCGAGTGGAGTGGCAGTTGGGCCTGCATGAAGACATCGCCCGCAGAGCCTTGACCCGGCACCTTGTCGCCCACGACGGCACCTGTATCCCCATCCAGATAGAGCACTTCATTGCCCATGCCGTTGTCATCCCGGTCGTTGTCCGGCGTGAAGAACGCGATGCCATAGATGCCGAAACGCTGCGCATAGAAGATGGATCCTGCGGGAGCTTCCCAACCTCGGCGGTGTCCCTCGGCTTCGGCCATTGCGATGGCTTGTTCTCGGCTAAGCATCGGATCGGTTTGCTCGCGCCCGCGACTGTCCTGGCGCAGTTGGAATGGCGAGGGCGTCAACGGAGAGAACATCGACACCAGAGGGCGCATTACCTGAGTTCCCAGGTTCAGCGACACAGAGGTCACGGCCAACATCAGCAGCAGAGCCCATACCCACACGCCGCCGGAACGATGGAGGTCGAAGTTGAGCTTGGAACCACCCTGACGGAGCCGGAAACTGAGTGACTTGCGCCATGTGCGTGTGTTGGGAAACGAGATCCACAGTGCCAGAAAGCAGTCGGCGATCCACACTGCGGACACCACACCCATCAGCCATACCCCCATTCGATGCCCCAGCCTTTGGGAATATGCATGGTGTAGTGCAGCTTGTAGAGGAAGGGCAACAGGTTTTCACGCGACAGCGATATGCGTCCCCACTGTCGTTGACCCTGAACCTCGCCGGTGGCCGGGTCCATCGCGAGTTGGTTGAAGCCAAGCTGGTAGGGAGCTCCGGTGGCGGGGTCGATGCGCGGGGCCACGCCCAGCATCGCCGTGTGACCTGGCTCCAGCGTCAGCGGCACGAAGCTGATCCTCAGGCGCGGATCGGCCGCTTCGGCACGCTGCGCCAGTTCCAGCGGCGCAAGTGTGGAATTCACCGTACCGGAGGCCGCCCGAAACAGTTGAGGATTGACCCATTCGTCGAGTTCGTGGTCCCAGGCGATCACTGCGCCGGTCAGGCCCGCGATGAACAGGAATCCGGCGATGAAGAGGCCAAACCAACGATGCAGCACTACCAGCGCGCCGCGCATGTCGCCGCGTTTCAAAACTGGTACCGCGCGGAAAGCATCACGTTGCGCGGCTCACCATAGACGTTGCTGGGAAAGCCTGCGCTGCCGGACAAGGCGTTGTAGTACTTCTTGTCGAATACGTTGTTGATGTTGAGACGAACGTCCAGCGCGGATGTCGCCTGCCAGCCAATCACCAGGTCGGCCACGGCGTATGCCTTCTGTGTGATGTAGAAGGGGATGCCGCTCGTGGTGCCCTTGTTGTAGATGAATCCCTGACGGTAGACGGAGCCGCCTATGCGCCAGCGCTGCAAGTCGCCGGGCAGCCGGTACATGGTCGACAGTTTGAACAGGTGTCGCGGCGTATCGGTGTCAAAGAGCTCACCCACATTGCTGGCGGTCGCATCCTTGCGGTAACGCGCGATGGCCACTGTGTAGCCGGCACCTGCCTGCCAGTTGGGGGTGATGGCACCTTGTACTTCCAGTTCCACCCCTTGGCTGCGGACCTCGCCGGCAGCGGAGTAGCAGGTGACAGTGGGATAGTTGACGCATTGTGTCTGGTCCGTGCTGCGGTAGGCACGGTTCTTCTGATCCATGCGGAACACCGCTGCAGAAGCATTCAGCGCTCCATCGAAGTACTCGCCCTTGATACCGATTTCATAGTTTCGGCCGACCACCGGATCCAGCAGTTTGTTGCTGGCATCTCGATAGTTCTGTGGCTTGAAGATATCGGTATAGCTGGCATAAAGCGCATGCTGGTCGTTCAGGTCGAAGACCAGCCCGGCGTACTTTGTCAGATGGTTGTCGACGCTGTAGCGGTTATTCGCAATGACGGATGGCGTGTTGGCGGCGAAGTTCGGATAGGTATTGACGGTGTCGTTGTAGTCGAACCAGTCCAGCCGTCCGCCCAGGATCAGTTTCACCCGGTCGGCCACGTTCAAGCGTGTCGTTGCATAGACGCTTTGCTGCGTGATCTTCGCGTCCATCCAGTCGCGCAAGGGGATCTCGGGATCCGCCACGGCGCTGGGGTCGAAGTTGTGCAGATCGAGCTTGCTGTTGAGGGCCAGACCTTGGCGGCTATTGCCGTCGAAGTTGATGTTCCGGTAGCTGGCACCCAACACCAGTTCATGCTTGCGGCCCATCAGCTCGAAGGGCCCATTGGCATACAGGTGAGCACTGGCCTGCCTTTCCTGATGCGCATTGCGGGCACCCAACTGGCTGTAAGCGCCCGTGGTGACGTTGTGGCTGATGTAGTGCCCCTGCATGTCCACTTCGGCCTGTGCGTAGTAGGCCGACAAATGCACGCGCCAGTCGTTGTCGAACCGATGGTCCAGTCCTATGAAGGCCGAGTTGGTTGTCTTGTTCCAATGCTCCCAGTCATTGGCATAGGACGTGGAGCGTGGCAGCCCCAGATCGCTGCCGTCGCTGGCCACCGGAAGTCCGGTGAAGCCGTTGCCGTGGAGCTTGCTTTCCTGATGCAGCGCGCTTAGCGTCAGTTTGGTCGACGCATTCAGGTCTTTCTCCAGAATCCCGTAGAGAGTCTGGCCCTTGCTGCTTTCGCCGCGTTTGTACCCCCCGTAGTCCTGAGTGGCGATCACGGTGCGTCCGCGCAGACTGCCGTCTTCCGACAGCGGGCCGGATGCGTCCAGTTCCGCCCGATAGCGGTCCCAACTGCCGGCGCTCACGCCGACAGAGACTTGCGGAATTTTGGTCGGTCGCTTGCGCACCAGGTTGATGGCTGCTGACGGATTGCCCGCGCCCTGGGCCAGACCGGTGGCACCACGCACGATCTCCACGCGGTCGTAGATGGCCATATCGGTGGCCAGCAGATCCTGTGACAGGTTGGAGCTGTCCAGGCTCACCGGCAGGCCGTCGTACATGATGTTGTCCACGTACATGCCGCGCGAATAGAAGGAAGCACGTTCCGGCCCGAATCTCCGAAAGGTCAGGCCGGGCGCGGTCTGCACTACGTCGTTGACCGTTGCCAAACCTTGATCCTGAATGCGTTCACGGGTGATGACGGTGACAGCCTGTGGCGTATCGCGCATGGACAGATCGAGCCGAGTCGCTGTGCTCATGCTGCCCGTGGTGTATGAGTGCGTGCCCTCGGTGGTGTCGCTGGCGGTCGCTGTCCCGATCACGGTGACTGGGGGCAGTGTGTTGGCGCTGGCGGCTGCGGCAACTGGTACGGAGTGCGCGGGAGTGTTGTGGGAGGTGTCTGCGCGCAGCACGAATGCGCCATTGTCCAATTGCATGGCGCGAAGACCGGTCCCGTTCAGCAACACGGCCAGGGCACTGCTGACGGTGTGACGACCGCTGACGCCGGACGTGCGCTTGCCATCGCTCTGCTCTGCGGTAAAGCTCAGGATGATGTTGGACTTGCTGGCCAGCTCGCGCAGCGCCGGAGCCAGTGGCCCGGCGGCTATGCTGAAATCAACGACGCCTGCGCCGGATGCTTGCGCAGTGCCCTGCGCACTGGCATGAGATGGTGCACCGCCCATGAAACCCAGGGCCAGTGCCAGGACGGCGAGCGCTACGGGAGATGGATGTGGACTCCCCAAAAAGCGGGCGCGTTGCAAATTCGACATGTCGTTCCTCTTGATTGGACCGCTGAAAATTCCGGTCCCTCATGAGGTAGGTGCCGCGAGAAAGCAAATCGGGCAATCCATTCACAAAATTTTTTCAGTGCCCCCGATCCGCTGGCACCACCGTCACCCAGTAGCGCGTGCGCCATTGCACACGCACCGGTAACACGCTGGGCAGTGTGGTCAGAATGCGATCGGTGTCCGCCAACGGGAAGACTCCCGAGAGGCGCAGATGGGCAATCTGCGGATCGACACGCACCGTTCCCGGCCGGTAGCGATCCAACTCGGCAAGAAAGTCGCCGAGGCGCTGCTCGTCCGCCAGAAACTGACCGCGCGTCCAGGCCGCCGTCTGTTCATCGGTCAAACCTGGTGTCTCGATCGTCTCGCGGCCAAACTTTGTCTGCTCGCCGGCATGCAGCACGCGTGTGTGACCCAGTGTGCTTCGGGGCGAGATTTCAACGGCGCTCTCCAGCACAGCCACGCTGGTACTGTCGGAGTGCTGGCGTACGGTGAAACGGGTGCCCAGTGAGCGTATGCTGCCTTCGGCGGTCTCCACCAGCAGCGGCCGAGGATCGGTGGGAACACCTGCTCCATGGCGAGTGGCAACCATGATTTCGCCCTCCACCAGCAGAATGCGACGCTCTCTGGCATCGAATCGCAGATTCACTGCACTGCCCGTGTTGAGCATGAGTTGCGTGCCGTCTTCCAATGCAAAGTGGCGTTGCTCACCGGTCGCACTCCGGCAGTCGGCCATGCTGGATTTCCAAGGTGTAGTGCGGGAGGCAAGAAGCCCGGCACTGGTCGCCAGACCACCCCACACGAGCACCCGCGTGGCGCGTCTGCGCGCCGTGGAAGCGGGCCGGCCGGTTGCGCCATAAGAGGACAGGGCCGTGTAGGCTGGACTGGGCGCCAGCGATTTCATCCGGCCCGTGACGGACTCGATATGCAGCCAGGCCGCTTCATGGTCAGCATGTGCCTTGCGCCACTGAACCCAGCGTCTTCGCTGTTCCTCATTGGCCTCGCCCGACATGAGCAGGGTGAGCCAGTCCGCAGCCGCGTTCGCGGTGGCCCGGCTGATCACCCGGCCGCTGGGCAGAGTCAACGTATCGCTTTGGGAGGCCATGATGTCAGAAGGAGATGGCGAACAGGCATTCGCGATGGGCCCGGGACAGATATTGCTTGACCGAGCTGGCCGAGACCCCCAGCCGCTCGGCGATCTCGGCGTAGCTCAGTTCGACCAGATGTGCCAACAGAAAAGCCTCTCGCACCTTGGAAGGCAAACCGTCGAGCACGCGATCGATCTCCTGCAAGCTCTGCACCGCGATCAGCCGAGTCTCCGGCGACGGTGCAAATTCTTCGGGCAGAGCTGCGATGGCCTCCAGATAAGCGGTCTCGAGCAGTTGTCGACGATGGCGGTGAGCCAGCAGCCGATTGGCGATCGTCGCCAGAAACGGCCTCGGCTCGCGAATCTCCTGCGTCGCAGTTTTCCCATCCAGCAAGCTGAGAAAAGTGTCCTGAGCGACATCCGCTGCCGTGAATGCATCGCCGATGCGCCTGCGCAACCAACCCTGAAGCCAAGTGCTGTGCTCCACATACAGGCCGGCGACATCGTCAGCAACAGGTAGATCGGAGGCGGGCATCAGCGTGCAATCAAACAATACAAATGAGAACCAATCTCATTGTAAATGACGAGATCATGAATCTGCAAGCAGCTGGAGGCTGGCAATTGCCGAATGACGGTAGCCGCTGCCCAGCCGAAATAGGCTGATCTGAGTCATTCACGGTCCAGTGCCTGAGCGACCGCAATCACCAGCCGTTGGGCGCCGTCTGCCTGGAAGTGCCGCGTCACCCTAAACAGGTGACTCACCACGCTCCATCTTTGGACAACCCCACCTCACGCCTCAGCACACCCGGCGGCAGTTGGGTCATTTTGAGTGTGAGCTTGCGCAAGGCTGTGGCATTTGCGTAGCCCACCTCTCGTGCAATTGCCTCCAGCGGCAAATCACCTTGCGCCAGCAGGCGCTGGGCATGTCGCATGCGCACCGTGTTGACCAGTTGCAGCGGCGCAAGGCCCGTGCTGGCAGCGATGCGCCGTGACAAGGTGCGTGTTGTCATGCCGAGGGCATTAGCTGCGTCGGCTATCGTTGGGAGCTGCGGCAGGCGCGATTCAATCAGCGCTTCAAAGCGCATCACGGTGTCGTCGCCCGCGCCGCACATGTGTTCCCAGACTCGGTAGCGAGCCTGGCTGCTGCGGCTGTCCACCAGCAGGTATTGCATCACGCGCTGCGTCACCGTTTCACCCACCGAGCCGCCAATGCCAGCCTGCACGAGGTGCAGCATCAAATCGACCTGAGCCATGGCAGCGCCTGCGCTGGTGATGCGGCCATCCTCGACCAGCATGCGATTTTCATCGAGCAGAACCTTGGGAAACTGGCGACGTACAAAATCACCTAGGCGCCAATGCGTGGTGGCGTGACATCCATCGAGCAATCCGGCCATGCCGAGCAACAACACACCCGAGCACGATGCGGCCACACGCCCGCCTGCCGCATGGTGCCGAGCGGCAAGATGCGCATAGGCCAGCGAATCGGGGGCGGCCATGCGGGCTTGCAGGCGCTCCTGCGCATAGCGTTCGTTGATGCTGCTCTGCTCGCCCGCGCCGTATCCGGGAACATGGCCATCCAGCCCGATGCCGGGGATGATCAGTACCGACTGCGCAGACAAGCGCAGTTCCGAGAGCGGCGTGGTTGCCATCGACATCCCGCCCGAAAGCGCCACCTGCGGCTCCATGCTGGCAACTTGCCACTCCACGCTGCCAGCAGGTGCGCCGCAACGACGCGCGAAACCCAGAATATCCAGGCTGGCCCCCACGCTGCCGGCCAAGGTGCCCGCTGGAACAAGAATGGTGAAACTGGTCATTGATCGTCTAATTTGGATGTTTATTGTCTATTTTAGACAGATTGTCTAGCATGGGAAAACAACGAGCATTCAGAGACACGCCATGACCACAGAAACACAATCAACGGTTCCAGACACAGCGCAAGCCGCATCCGCATCTGCCTTGCCAACCATCGGGCATCCGGTCGCCATCGCACTCGCGCTGTCGCTGGGTGCAGCGGTAGCACTGGGCATATCGCGTTTTTCCTATGGCTTGCTGCTATCGCCCATGCGCGACGATCTGGGCTGGTCGTATCTGGTGGCCGGGAGCATGAACACGGCGAATGCTCTGGGCTACTTCGTCGGAGCGCTGCTCACACCATGGCTGATGCGGCGTTGGGGTGCCTGGCATCTGCTGATGACGGGCTCCGTATTGGCGGGATTGTTCATGCTGGTGTCAGGCGAGATTACGGATACCACAGCGTTGATGCTGCTGCGAGCTATGGCAGGTGCAGCCAGCGCTTCGGTGTTCATCACCGGCGGGGTTCTTGCCGCACGCTTGGGCAGCTTGTTCGTCGCCAATGCAGGTTTTTTGATCGGACTGTATTACGGTGGCGCGGGCATCGGCATTGTGCTGTCTGCCTTGCTGATTCCCGCCACCTTGAACGCTGCGCAGGTGCAAGGGATGGCGCACAGTTGGCAATGGCCTTGGCTCGCTCTGGGGCTGTCGTGCTTTGTGGCCGCTGCTGTCATGGCCTGGCCTGCGCGGCAGATTGGCGAGCCCGCCCGTGCGCAGGCGGGAGACGGCAAGTTTGCGCTACGCGATTTCGGCTTTGGTTTGAGCGGTTACTTCATGTTCGGTGCGGGCTATATCGGCTACATGACGTTTGTCGTCGCCTTGCTCAAACAGCAAGGCATGTCACCAACTCGCATCACCGTGTTCTATGCACTGCTGGGGGTGGCCGTACTGGCTGGCTCGCGCATCTGGGCGCGCATGCTCGACTACTTCAAGGGTGGGCAATCACTCGCCATCCTGAACCTGCTTCTGGCCGTGGTCACCGTTCTGCCCGCAGTCACGACATCGGTGCCCGTGGCGTTTGTATCAGGCATGGTGTTTGGCGCGGTGTTCTTGTCGGTAGTGGCATCGACCACAGCCTTGGTGCGCCACAACCTTCCGCCCAATGCATGGCCTGCGGGCATCAGCGCTTTCACTACGGCGTTCGCACTCGGCCAGATCATCGGCCCGATGGTGGTCGGCTGGGTAGCCGACGGCGCAGGTGGACTGGAGCGCGGGCTGGCGGTGTCGGCGTCTTGCTTGTTGCTGGGGGCGGTATTGGGATGGAGGCAGAAGGCCTTGAAGGATTGAGCCCAGGCAGGTCGGCATCCGTGCGCAATCCCGCACCCGTCATTCAATGCGGTAAAGGCTGCCGAATCCATTTCCTTCCACTGATGTGATGTCAGCGCCACCAAGCATCGGCAGACCCTGTCCCCATCCGGCTGCCAAGACCTGCACGTCACGCACAGGATCGGATGCCTTGGCCCTCTCGTTGCGGATGCGACAGGTTTCAGGATCCGTTGCGAACAACCCGCGTGCGAAGACCCTGCCCTGTTCCGCCAGCCTTGCGGTTTTGGGAGCGCGAATTTTCGCAAACGCCTGGAAGACCTCTTCCAAGCCTCCACTTGCACCAACGAATGGAGGGCGGCCTTGCGCTTACAGCTAGACTGAATGGCGGCTTTGGAGCTTCTCGCTGGAGGCGGCTTAGGGTCGAACGGAGGCATACAACAGCACCATGACGCGCGAGGTTGCGAACAGATGGCTAAGGGCTGTGTATACGACTTTAGTTCGCACATCGCAAGTTGAGGCACCTCGGGAAGCCACATGGATGCCAGAACCCTGTTTACGACTTTAATTACCCATAACGCCCACCGTCATCTATCAATTTAGCCGTTTGCGACGAAAGCTAATGGCGGCCAGTCCCGCCATTGCAGCGGAAAGCAGCATCAGCGTTAACTGGCTCAGCGACGGGACAGGTGTTGGCTGTGTCACAACCGCAGCGGCCGTCACCGTGATGTCGTAAGACTGAGCTTGTGCGGGTGCATAGTTGGCGTTGCCGTCTTGTGTGGCGGTGATCGTGCATGTGCCTTCTGCACCAAAGGTCACCGTGCCAGCGTCAAGCGTGCAAACATCGGCTACGGCCTTCTGCAGCAGGCGCTGCTGCCGGGCCACACCGCTTGCCGTAACAATCACCGGGTTTCCTGATGCCCCACCCTCCACAACGGGCGTGTAGCGCCCCCCACTTGAGCAGTCGAAGGCGGAGGCGGGGTGAAGCGAAGCGTCTGTATCCCTTGTTCCACGACCAAGACATGCGCCACGTCGGGCGCTGCTTGGTAAGTGGTGTTACCTGGTTGCGTTGCGCGAATCGTGCAGTCTCCCACACCAGTGAATGTGATGGGGCCTGACGGCTGCTGGGCTACACAAGGCCCGGAATCGACCACAAAGCCCACGTTCAATCCTGAAGTGGCCGTAGCCTGCGGCTGATAGGTCGTGCCAAATTTATGCGGCGCTGGTGGCACAAAGTCGATGGTTTGTGGGCTAGGTGCCGGAAGGGGCGTCACAGAAAGAGAAGGTGCGGACTCCGGCCCCAGGCCATTGGCGTGCTTGGCACGCACGGTGAACGTGTAGTTCGTGCCAGCGGTCAACCCGTTCACGGTGCATTGCGTCGATGGCGCGACAGCGGTACAGCCGGCACTCGCTGGACTGGAATTCACTTCATAGCCGACCGGAGGATTTCCTCGATCATCGGCAGGCGCAGTCCAGCTTACGGCGACCTGCAGTGCACCCGCTGTGCCTGAGGGTGTTCCTGCTGGATCGGTGAATCGAACCAACTGGGCGACCGCAGACGGTTCGCCTGCCACAATCAAGCGCGCCATATACAGCCCTGCGGGCAGATTGGGCAACGGCGTCGACACGAACTGTGTCGCTGAATGAGAAGTGGAACCTATCCGGTAGATGAATCCATTCTCTACACGTTGCAGCTCCAGACTCGGTATGTCGGTGCCACCAGCGCCCTTGAACCCGGTGCCTGTCAAAGTCAGTACCCCCCCTCGCCGCTGCAAAAGCGGCAGAGAGTCCAGTACGGCCAAATTATTGGCGGGCACTGGAGGCTGATAGCGATCTGTGTTCGCATAAAAGGCTGTACTGGGATTCGAGCTGTGCCCACCCGTAATTAGCACCTCGCCGCTTGGCAAAAGACTCGCTGTTCCATTTTCGCGCGCTGGATTGATTGCATCCGCAATGCTCCAAGTGCCAGTTGCAGGGTCATAAACTTCCGCCACTGGCTGGGGATTGCGTGCTCCGTCTGAGCCGCCAGCAAGCAATACCTTGCGGGACGGCAGCACGGTTGAATGAGCTGATAGGTAGCCCATCATGCTGTCGCGCGGATGATTTAACGCACCAGTGGCTGTCCATGTGTTGGCGACCGGGTCATAGAGTTCTGCATGGTTGGTAACCCCAGCGGCCGTGAATCCCCCTGCCAGTAGCAGGCGCCCGTCAGGCAGTAGATTCATGCTGGCATAGTGGCGCGGCACCAGCGGCGGCGCGGCCGGTGACCATGTGCCGGCAACAGGATCGTAGATTTCTGCACTCGGGACTTCTCCACTACTATTATTGAAACCCGACGCCACTAATACGCGGCCATCATGCATCAGCACGGCAGCGTGGGCACGTCGTGCCACACTCATGCTCGCAGTCGGTGTCCATGTGCGTGTCTGCGGGTCATACAACTCCGCCGATTTTTCGTTGCTACCACCAGCCAACAGAAGTTGGCCATCGGCCAGCAATGTCATGGAGGGCATACTGCGAGTAACACTCTGAACTCCCGCATCTGACCAGGAATTGGACTCCGGGTCGTACAGACGAGCTTGCAGGCTACCGTCGGCGCGCACAAGCACTTGGCCGGTGCCCAAAGTCACTGACTCCATTTCGTTGCCAGTGATTGCCATTGCGCCTATTGAGTTCCAAACATTACCTGCCAGCCGCTCTGCTGTCGCAACGAAACCATTGTGATTTACCCCCCCGAACACAGCATAGGAGCCATCATCGAGCAACGCACCGGCATGCTGCGAACGCTCGGTCAACATGGGGGCGCCTGATACCCAGGCAGCAGCAGCCGCATGACTAAACGCCATAGACACTGCGGTTAAACAAGCGCCTGTCGCGAACGTTGAAAGCTTTGTACTCAACATTGTCCCCTCAAGTAGATCGTGACACTTGGGTTCTTGCACCCTATTTTTAACATTTTATACACATGGAAATAAATGTCGCGCAAAGCTGCCAGGCCAGCTGTCTGTTGCCTGCCTGAACTGAGAATTCAATGTCCAGGTGTGATTGGCAGTAGCCGCTGCGTTGCAGGCTGGTTGCAGTCGCTGTGATTTTGCAAGCCTGTGACTACTATGTAAGCGTCCAGCAATCCCCATCTAGCAAAAAGAGTCTCCAAAGGGCAAGATCGCGTCCACTTATTCTGAACTGCACCCCAAGAGTTGGACACCCATTCAAATCTTGGGGTCCGTACAAGGGATCGAGCTCTTGGCGTTTTTTATTTGGAATAGACGCTTGTGAATGACTGCTTTGGTTTGATACGAACTTCCGGGTTGGGTCGCAAGCCCCCGTTCGCTTGACGTCACAGCAGACATCCAGCGACCCATCTGCCTGCATTTGATGGTCGTTGCCCGCCGCACACCTGAAACCCGTCATTGGGCAGTCCCCCGCGTCGATGCCCGGATGGCCGGTATGTGTCGTTGACCGCTAGAAAGCGTTGCGAGTATGAGCAGCGGAAATCGCGGCAAAAACGCAAGCCCTCCCACACACACCGATCAAATAGCGCCATCAACGAACCAGCAACCTGCACATCAGCGCATTGCTGAAAAGCACGCCTCGTAGTTCAACGACGCGGCGCTCTTCTACGAAAAAGCCTGCCTTCGTAAAAAGCGGTTCCGCAGTGAGGCTGACGTGAGAATGAATCGCAGGTAGCCCCTCCGCTTCCGCTCGCGCCAAGAGAAAGCGCAACAGCGCAAGTCCCAGGCCTTTTCCGCCTTGCCGTGCGTCGACGAAGAACTGGTCGATGTAACCGTCTTGCTGGAGATCGGCAAAGGCGACAGGAACGCCGTCCATGGTAAGGACAAAAGGTTGATTTTTCTCCATTCTTCGCGACCACTCGGAGGCATCGTAGTCCTCTGGCGCCCATGCCATGCGTTGCTCCACCGTGTAGTTCCGTGCGGCACTGCCATGAACGGCGGAGAAAAATACCTGTCGAAGCAATGGCTCGTCGCCAGGTTCAAAGCGGCGGATGTGGTAGTTGAGATTCATGCAGCGTGCAACCCGTTTGCTTCATCCATGACAGGGATATCCAAACCATCGACGAACTCCAATGTACGTCCATGAACTCATACCTGTGCCCAACAACAGGGGCCGGTTGGCCTGACAGCCTCAATGCTCCCCACCGCCACGACGACCACGATGTCCGAAAGCGATATGTCCCAGGGGATGGGTGACACCACCATCCCCGTAGAAGCCCACTACTTGCGCGATCACGACCTGATAACCCTTGAGCCATTCCGCCTGCCGCGCCTTGGCCTCGATGTGCGCGGGGTGCTCCATGAGCGCGCGCAGCGCCTCCATCGATTCCCAGTAGTAGACGTTGGAGACCAGCCCCGTCGAAGGATTCTCCCAGGCCTCTTCGCCCAGATAGCCCGGAATGGATTTCGCGGTGGTGGCGATGGCCTGGTCAAGGGTATGGAACTCCTCGCTTGCATCGCCCATCGCAAAGGTAAAAGTCGATGTGTAGATCGTCTTCATGGAGCGGATGGTCCCTGCGATGGTCATCATGGCGCGCGCATGCGCTGCGCCAGTTCCGTCTGCTCACGGGCCTGAAGCGCTTCGGCGGCACCCAGGCGGTCGCGCTCGTCCTTGTTCTGGCTGAGCTTGCGCTTGCCCTCCAATGAGGTGATGGCGATCTCGATGCCCACGATGTTGCGCAGCATGCTGTCGATGAATTCCGCCGAGGAGTCCGACATCTTCCAGGGGCGAGGCTCGCCGGCCTCGTGCCGGCGTGTGAGGCGGCCCACCACGCCGCGCACAAAGCGCTCGTCGTCGCGGATGGTCAGCATGCCATGCGCGTGCACCACCTCGTAGTTCCAGGTGGGCACCTGCCGGTGCGTCTCGTGCTTGCTCGGATACCAATTGGGCGAGACATAGCTCTCGGCGCCGCGAAAGATCACCATCACCGGGCATTCCCCGGGACAGTTCTGCCACACCGGGTTGGCGCGTGCCACATGTGCCGTCAGCATGCCATGTGCGCCGGCATCAGGATCCAACTCGAACGGAAGATGATTGGCGTCCAGCCCCTGGGCGCCATGCGTGACCAGGGTGCCCAGCGGGTGCGAGCGGATGATGCGGGCCAGTTCCTCGGGGCGGGTTTCAGCAAAGTGTGCGGGGGTGTACATCGGGGGTCTTCAGCAAAACGATGGTGCGACTATGGCGCTTGTCTGGCATGATGAAAAGAACCAGTTTTCAACTATTTTCATGGGCCAGTTGAGATGAAGAAATCCGCTTCCGAACCGGCGGGTTCCGGCCGACGCATCTACGATCTGTTGCGCAGCCAGATCGGCGACGGCACCTTGCGCCCAGGCGCGCGCGTCACGTCCACGCGCGCGCTGGCAGCGGAACTGGGGGTTTCGCGCACGACGGTCACCGCCGTCTTCGAGCAGTTGGCCGCCGAGGGTTTCCTGGTGACGTCTGCCGGTCGCGCCGCGCGCGTCGCCGCTCCGCTGGCGGCCAGTCGGCCGAGCAAGACCACGGCGAAACAGCCAGCCGTTGCGGCCCCCGCCCTGTCCGCGTACGGGCGCCGGATCACGAATCTTGGGATTCCTGCATTTCCGTCGGCGCGGCGTGCCCGTTTCGATTTCCTGTACGGCGCCGTGGCGGCAAGGGATTTTCCAAGCCTGGCCTGGCGACGGGCCTACCAGGCCGCACTGCTGCGCCAGCAACACAGCCTGTGCTACGCCCCGCCCGAAGGCGACCCGGAACTGCGCCGGGCCTTGCAGGGCTACCTGCGGCGCGCGCGCGGCATCACATGCGACACGGAGCAGATCCTGGTGGTGCATGGCTCGCAGCAAGCCATCGACCTGTGCGCGCGGCTGTTGCTGGACACGGGGGACGCCTTCGTCTTCGAGAATCCAGGTTATCTCATGGCCCGGCACAGTTTCGAGGCCACCGGCGCCAGCCTGCTGCCTGTCGATGTGGATGAGCACGGCCTCGACACGGGCTGCCTGCCCGCGGACGCGCGCGTGCGCCTGGCCTATGTGACTCCTTCGCACCAGTTTCCGCTGGGCGGTGTGCTGCCGATCAGCCGCCGGCAGGCCCTGCTGCAGTGGGCAGGACGCCATGATGCGTGGATCGTGGAGGATGACTACGACGGCGAGTTCCGGTACGGCCAGAGGCCCATCGATGCGCTGAGGTCCGTCGATACCGATGGCCGCGTGATCTACGTCGGCACCTTCTCCAAGGCCTTGTCGCCGCAGTTGCGGCTGGGTTATCTGGTGCTGCCGCCCTCGCTGGTGCCTGTGTTCCGCCAGGCCAAGCGGCTGGCGGACCGCCACGCACCAACGCTGGACCAGCAGGTGCTGGCCACCCTGATCGACAACGGAGCCTACGAGCGCCACGTTCGCCGGATGCGCCGCGAAAACGAGCGCCGCCGGGCGGCGTTGCTGGAGGCGGTCGAACAATATCTGCCGGCGAATGCCCGTGTGGACGGCACGGCAGCCGGGTTGCATGTGGTGCTGTGGCTCCCGTTCCTGGAAGCGAGGAGCGAAGCCGTGCTGGTGGCCTCCGCGCGCGATGCGGGCGTGGGCGTCTATCCGGTCGCCCCCTTGTTCGCACGTAGCGCCGCGCGTGCCCGCCCGCGTCCCGCCGGGCTGATCCTGGGGTATGCCAGCCTGACGACCGAGCAGATCAGGCAGGGCATGTCCGCGCTGGCGAAAGTGATCGCCGGCCTGGCTTGAACGGGCGGCCAAACTCAGGCAGAGCCTGGCTGACGCCTCTGCGCGGCCAGCCACTCTCCATCGGTCTGGAACCAGCGCACCAGGAAGTCCAGCATCGTGCGCAGGGTGGCGGGCTGACGGTCGCGCGAGAGGTAGACGCCGTACACGGACAGGTCCTGCGGGATCTGCTGCGGCAGCAGCTCCACCAACTCGCCGCTGTGCAGGTGTGGGGCGGCACTGTAGCGCGGCTGCAGGCTGATGCCTGCGCCGTGCAAGGCGGCCTGCAGCAGCGCCATCGAGTCGTCCGCCATCAGGTTGCCCGAGACGGCAACGGCCTGCGCCGGCTGCCCCGCCTCCGCCTCGAAGCGCCACCAATTGCGGCCGTGGTACGAGTACGCAAGGCAGTTGTGCTGTGACAGTTCGGCCACCGTGCGCGGCGTGCCGTGGCGCTGCAGGTAGGCAGGCGCAGCGCAGACTACCGACTGGCAGACGGCCAGTGGCCGCGCGATCATCGATGTTTCCAGTTCGCTGGTGATGCGCAGCGCAAGGTCGATACGCTCCTCCACCAGATTGACCGCCCGGTAGCTCAGTTGCAGATCCACCGTGGTGTGCGGATGGCGCTGGAGATACTGCGCGACCGCTGCGGTCACGCTGGCCTGCGCCAGCGAGGGTGCGCAGGCCAGGCGCAGGCTGCCCCGAGGCTCGTCGGTCTCCAGGTCGGCTGCGCCGTGCATCTGCGCCGACACCATCAGCAGCTGCTGGCTGCGGGCCAGAGTTGCCTCGCCCGCGGCCGTGAGGCTCAGGCGCCGCGTCGTTCGGTGCAGCAGCCGTGCACCGGCCCAGGCCTCCATCTCGGCGAGGTAACGGGTGACCATGGCGCGCGACATGTCCAGCACCTCGGCCGCAGCAGCCATGCTGCCGCGCTCGACCACCGTCACAAATACCTCGGCTGCCCTGATGCGGTCCATGGGAATCCCTTTCACTCATCCGATTTACGCAACAATCAATTGCATTTCATCGGCTATTTTATTCAGTTTATGCAACCTAAGATAACGGACTGATCACAACCCCCTCTTCAAGGAAAACACCATGCAACGCCGCACCTTCGCCGCCGCTTCCGCCCTTGCGGGCCTGTTGACCCTCTGGGGCAGCGCACATGCCGCGGCGCCCCTGCACCTGCAGGTCTACAACCCGGGCAGCCAGTCGATGTTCGCGGTGTCGTCGGAGTTGGTGACGGGTGCGCGCGAGGCCATCCTGATCGATGCCCAGTTCCAGAAGAACGACGCGCAAAAGCTGGTGGACATGGTCAAGGCCAGCGGCAAGAAGCTCACCACGATCTACATCAGCCACAGCGACCCGGACTTCTACTTCGGACTGGACACCCTGCAGGCGGCATTCCCGCAGGCCCGCATCGTCGCCACGCCGCAGACCGTGGCCGCCATCAACGCCTCCAAGGACGGCAAGCTGGCCTTCTGGGGCCCGCAACTGAAGGACAACGCACCCCGGAAGGTCGTGGTGCCCGAGGTGCTCAACAGCGATCACCTGCTGCTCGAAGGCAAACGCCTCGAGATCAAGGGCCTGAAGGGTCCGCAACCCGACCGCAGCTATGTGTGGATTCCCAGCCTGAAGGCCGTGGTGGGCGGCGTGGTCGTCAACGCCAACGAGCATGTCTGGATGGCCGATACGCAGACGCCCGCGTCGCGCGCCGAGTGGCAGCAGACGCTCGCCGACATCACGGCACTGCAGCCCCGCACCGTGGTGCCGGGCCACTACCTGCTCAAGGACGGCAAGGCGCCAAAGGGCCTGGAATCGGTGCGCTTCACGTCCGACTACCTGTCGCAATTCGAGCGTGCCGCCGCCCGTGCCAGGAACTCGCAGGAGCTGGTCGCTGCGATGAAGCAGCAGTACCCCGGCCTGCCCGGCGATGGTGGCCTGGAACTGGGCGCCAAGGTCGTCAAGGGTGAAATGAAGTGGCCGCAGTGAACGGCATGACCTCCATGACGAACCCCACGCTGCACTACATCTTCGACCCGCTGTGTGGTTGGTGCTATGCGGCGGCACCGCTGATCGCCGCCGCGGGGCAGTTGCCCGGCGTGACGATCGCCCTGCATGGAGGCGGCATGATGACCGGAGAGCGCCGCAAGCACATCACGCCCGACTGGCGCGGCTACGTGCTGCCGCATGACCGGCGCATCGAACAGATGACGGGCCAGGTATTCGGCCCGGGGTACACCGAAGGCCTGCTGAACGACACGACCGCGCTGCTTGACTCCGCGCCCCCCACCACAGCCATCCTGGCTGCCGAGCAAGTGGCAGGACAAGGCCTCGCCATGCTGCAACGCCTGCAGAAGGCGCACTACGTGGAAGGCCGGCGCATCGCTGACCCACCCGTGCTGCAGGCATTGGCTGCGGAACTGGGCTTGCCCGAAGCTGCTTTCGCTCAGGCCTATGCCTCGCTCACCGGTGCCCCCACCGAAGCGCACTTCGCAGAGAGCCGGCGGCTGCTCGTCATGGCGGGTGGCCAGGGCTTTCCCACGCTGGCCTTGCAAGTGGCGCCCGGTCAGCCGCTGCAGCGCATCGAACTCGGCCAGTGGCTGGGCCAGCCCGCGGCCTTTGCAGCAGCGCTGACAGAGACCCTGTCTTGAAAATCCAGGCGGTGCCATCCGCCGGATACCTGTCTCAAAAAAAGGAATGGAAACCCACTGGTTTCTGATTCGCGCATTTTCCGCCACCAATATTCATATGCATTTTCTAGAACGCGTATGAATATCCGACAACTCACACCCACGCAACGGGTGATACTCCGGTCTCTGCGCCCAAAAGCCCGCCGTCTCCTTGCGGCGGATCCCCCTTCATTTTCAAACATGCCCGATAGCGAATTGGTATTGTTTGATTTGGAAGCTAATATAAAAATCGTTCCCCTGCCGCGCCTTGGCACCAGCAATTGATTTAAATCAATCAATTGGCGACTTCAGTTCAAATCTAATAAAAAACATTCATCAACATGGTAATTTTCGGTCTGCCCAACCTATCGTTATTAACGAAAGTGTTGACAACAGGCTGGGCCACCCTACGAATGAATGCTCGAGAAATGGACAAGTCATGCCTGCGCATCACCCATCAACAGAGCCATCCACAAAAAAAGAAGAGCGCCGCAGCTTTGCGTTCCTGACCATCGTGATGGCTCCCGTGCTGTCAGGTCTGCTGATTGCAGCCTACGGCTTCCTGGTCTGGTTCTACCAAATGCTCTTCTCCGGCCCACCGCACGCGTGAGGCCCTTCATGAATATCGAAGAACTGCACATCATCAGCCTGGTGGTGCATGTCGTGCCCGAGAAGCTGGCCACTGTGGAGCGCCAACTGTGCGCCGTGGAAGGCCTGGAGCTGCACGGCAGCCACCCCAGCGGCAAGCTGGTGGTCACGCTGGAGGCCCCCCTCGCGGGCGTGATCCTGGAGCGGGTCGCACAAATCCAGCAGATTCCTGGCGTCATCAACGCCTCTCTCGTTTACCAACATGCCGATGCACGGCAATCTTTTGATCAGGGAGCAAAGCCATGACCAGCAACCGACGTGATTTCGTACGTCAATCCGCAGCGGCCGCAGCCGGTGCCGTTGCCGGCATTCCCATCCAGGTGCTCGCGCAGGACGGTGCGAGCGCACCCGACTCGGCGCTCCAGTGGTCCAAGGCACCCTGCCGCTTCTGCGGCACGGGCTGCGGGGTGATGGTGGCCGTCAAGGACAACCGTGTCGTGGCCACGCAGGGCGACCCCGAGGCCGAGGTGAACCGCGGCCTGAACTGCGTGAAGGGCTACTTCCTCTCCAAGATCATGTATGGTGCCGACCGCCTCACACAGCCGATGCTGCGCATGAAGAACGGCCAGTACGCCAAGGATGGCGAATTCCAGCGCGTTTCCTGGGACAAGGCCTTCGACGTGATGGCGGAGAAGTTCAAGCTGGCGCTCAAGGACAAGGGCCCCTCCGGCGTGGGCATGTTCGGCTCGGGCCAATGGACCGTGTGGGAAGGGTATGCCGCCTCCAAGCTGTTCAAGGCGGGCTTTCGCTCCAACAACATCGATCCGAATGCACGCCACTGCATGGCATCCGCGGTGGCCGGCTTCATGCGCACCTTCGGCATGGACGAACCCATGGGCTGCTACGACGACATCGAGGCCACGGACACCTTCGTGCTCTGGGGCTCGAACATGGCGGAGATGCACCCCGTGCTGTGGACCCGCGTAACCGACCGGCGTCTGAGCACGACCGGAGTGAAGGTGGCCGTGCTCTCCACATTCGAGCACCGCTCCTACGAACTGGCCGACATCGAACTGACATTCAAGCCCCAGACCGATCTGGCGATCCTGAACTACATCGCCAACTACATCATCACCAACGGCAAGATCAACAAGGATTTCGTCAGCAAGCACGTCAACTTCAAGCTCGGCAATCCGGACATCGGCTATGGGCTGCGCCCCGAGCATCCGCTGCAGAAGGCTGCCAAGAACGCCGACGACCCGAATGGCGCCAAGCCGATGACCTACGAGGAGTTCGCCAAGTTCGTCTCTACCTATACGCTGGACTACACAGCCAAGCTGTCGGGCGTACCGGCCAACCGACTCAAGGCGCTGGCCGAGCTGTATGCCGACCCCAAGCGCAAGGTGGTGTCGTTCTGGACCATGGGATTCAACCAGCACACGCGCGGTGTGTGGGCGAACAACATGGTCTACAACATCCACCTGCTGACCGGCAAGATCGCCACACCCGGCAACAGCCCGTTCTCGCTGACCGGCCAGCCCTCGGCCTGCGGCACGGCGCGCGAGGTCGGTACGTTCTCGCATCGCCTGCCCGCCGACATGGTGGTGACCAACCCCGAGCATCGCAAGGCCGCCGAGAAGATCTGGAAGCTGCCCGAGGGCACCATTCCGGGCAAGCCCGGCTACCACGCCGTATTGCAGAACCGCATGCTCAAGGATGGTCAGCTCAACGCCTATTGGGTGATGGTGAACAACAACATGCAGGCCGGCCCCAATCTGGCACAGGAGGGCTATCCGGGTTATCGCAATCCAGCCAATTTCATCGTGGTGTCGGATGCCTACCCCACCGTCACCGCCGTGGCGGCGGACCTCATCCTGCCCAGCGCCATGTGGGTGGAAAAGGAAGGTGCCTACGGCAATGCCGAGCGGCGCACGCATTTCTGGCACCAACTGGTGACGGCACCGGGCGATGCGCGCTCCGACCTCTGGCAGCTCATGGAGTTCTCCAAGCGCTTCAAGATGGAAGAGGTCTGGACCGAAGAACTGCTTGCCAAGGCACCCCAGTACCGAGGCAAGACGATGTATGACGTGCTGTTCCGCAATGGCCAGGTCGACAGGTTCTCGCTTGCCGACATGGACAAGGCCTACGGCAACCACGAGTCTGAGGATTTCGGCTTCTACGTGCAGAAGGGCCTGTTCGAGGAATACGCCTCGTTCGGCCGCGGCCACGGGCACGATCTGGCGCCCTTCGACGAATACCACAAGGTACGCGGCCTGCGGTGGCCTGTGGTGGACGGCAAGGAAACACGCTGGCGCTACCGTGAAGGCTCCGACCCCTACGTGAAGGCAGGCACGGGCTATCAGTTCTACGGTAACCCGGACGGCAAGGCCATCATCTTCGCCTTGCCCTACGAACCCGCAGCCGAGTCACCCGACAAGGAGTATCCATTCTGGCTGTCCACCGGCCGCGTGCTGGAGCACTGGCATTCGGGCTCGATGACGCAGCGCGTGCCCGAACTGCACAAGGCCATTCCAAACGCGCTGTGCTACATGCACCCCGAGGATGCAAAGGCGCTCGGCATGCGGCGCGGCAGCGAGGTAGAGGTGGCTTCGCGCCGGGGGGCGATCCGCTCCCGCGTGGAAACACGCGGACGCAACAAACCGCCCCGTGGACTGGTCTACGTGCCGTGGTTCGATGCGAGCCAGCTGATCAACAAGGTCACGCTGGACGCCACCGACCCGATATCGCTGCAGACAGATTACAAGAAGTGCGCCGTCAAGCTCACCAAGGTCTCGTGAAGGAGAAAGGATCATGCAACTTATTCGACTCTTGAGCATGGCGTGGATGCTGGCGATCAGTGCGGCATGGGCCACGGACCCGGTGCCCACAGGCCAGAACTTCCACGACAGTGCGCGTGGTACGACACCCATCATGGAAATGACCAAGCCGCCCGTGTTGGGCAATGCCGTCAACGACGACGTGCGCCGTACCCGCAACTACACCTGGCAGCCGCCCACCATCCCGCATCGGGTGGACGGCTACCAGGTCGACAAGAACTTCAACAAGTGCATGGACTGCCATGCGCGCGCCAAGGCCGAGATCTCGCAGGCCGTGCCCGTATCGGTCACGCACTACATGACGCGCGACGGACAGATGCTGGGGCAGGTGTCCACGCGCCGCTACTTCTGCATGCAATGCCATGTGGCCCAGGATGCGGTGCGCCCGATCGTGGAAAACCGGTTCCTGGACGTGGATTCGCTGATCCGGAATTCCCAGCGAGCACCTTCTGGCAACCAATCCAAGCGCTGACGCACAACCAAAGACATTGCCATGTTGAATCTCATCAAACGCTATTGGACGGTGATCCGCCGCCCCAGCTTGCACTTCAGTCTGGGGTTTCTGACCATCGGCGGTTTCATCGGCGGCGTCCTGTTCTGGGGCGCATTCAACACGGCCATGGAGCTCACCAACACCGAGAAGTTCTGCACCGGTTGCCACGAGATGCGCGACAACGTATTTGCCGAGCTGAAGAGCACCATTCACTACACCAACCGCTCGGGCGTTCGCGCGGTGTGCTCCGACTGTCACGTGCCGCACAACTGGACGGACAAGATGGCACGCAAGATGCAGGCCTCCAAGGAGGTATGGGGCAAGATCTTCGGCACCATCGACACGCCCGAGAAGTTCCAGGAAAAACGCCTGGAACTCGCGCAGCATGAGTGGGAACGCCTGAAGGCGAATGATTCGCTGGAATGCCGCAACTGCCACAACTATGACTCGATGGACTTCACTCGCCAGAGCCAGCGAGCGCAGAACATGCACTCCACCTACCTCGCCAACAAGGAGAAGACCTGCATCGACTGCCACAAAGGCATTGCCCACCGCCTGCCTCACATTCCGCCGGGCCAGGGCCCCAGCGACACCCCGGGCCAGCAGGTACCCGAGGCCAAAGCGGGTCCGTGATCGCCACATGGAGCCTGACTATCCAGCGAACTCCCGCCTGCAGGTGAGCAATCTGGGCTGCCTGCGGGGAGGCCGGGTTCTTTTTCGCAATCGGCATATCGACCTGCATGGCGGCACCGTGCTGACGCTGCGCGGCAGCAATGGCTCGGGCAAGAGCACACTGCTGCGCACCTTGGCCGGTCTTCTGCCGATGCGTGCAGGTGAACTGCGCTGGTGCGGCCGCACACTCCTTCCCACGGCCGCGCCCTACCAGTCTCAACTGGCGTACCTGAGCCACCATCCGGCGATGAATGATGCGCTGACCGGCATCGAGAACCTTCACTATCTGCTGACGCTTGCGGGCATGCCCTGGCAGGTGGAACGCGTGCGCGAGGTCCTGGGCGCGCTTGGCGTGCTGCAGGCCGCCGGGCTTGCCTTCGGCAAGTGCTCACAAGGCCAGCGTCGCCGCCTGGGCCTGGCGCGCGTGCTGCTGTCCGGCAGGCAGCTATGGCTTCTGGACGAACCCGACAGCGCACTCGACGATCTGGGATTGCAGTGGCTGGCTGGCGCGCTCACCGCTCATGCGGCGCGTGCGGGCATGGCCATCGTCGCGACCCACAGGGACATCCCATCACTCTCGGGCCCCGTGCTCGACCTGTCCGCCACTGCAGACGCAGTCGCAACCGCTGCCCCGAACGGAGAACACGGAGGCTCGTCGTGCTGATGGCCGTATGCGCGCGCGAATTTCGCCTTGCACTTCGTCGGCCGGGCGATGCGCTCGGCGCCCTGTTCTTTTTCGTGCTCGTGGGCAGCTTGTTCCCATTGGCGGTGGGACCTGACGTCGACCTGCTGCACCGGATCGCACCCGGTGTGATCTGGGTGGCCGCGTTGCTGTCCATCCTGCTGGGGCAGCACCGGCTGTTCGAGCCCGATCTCGCGGACGGCACGCTCGAACAGTGGCGCCTCTCGTCCGCCCCGCTGCCGCTGCTGGCCGGGCTGAAGACCCTGAGCCACTGGCTGCTGACCGCCGCCCCACTGCTGCTAGTCACCCCGCTGCTCGGTTGGCAGTATGGCCTGGCCGATAACGTGATGGCCGTCATGCTCGCGTCGCTGCTGCTCGGAACGCCCAGCCTGTGCCTGCTGGCGGCGCTCGGGGCCGCGCTGACGCTGGGTCTCAAGGGACAGTTGCTGCTCGTCCTGGTCGTGATGCCGCTGTGCATTCCCGTTCTCGTCTTTGGCAGCGACGCTGTCGCAAGAGCCGCACAGGGTCTCGGTGCCGCACCCTCCCTCAGCCTGCTTGGCGCGCTGCTGTGCCTGACCATTCTGGCCTGCCCTTGGGCGATTGCCGCCGCGCTGCGGCTGGCTCTTGAGTAATGCCGAGAGATAACGAGTGATATGAAGCTATTGAGCCCCGACACCGCACCACCCGAGGCCGGAACGCGCTCGCCCCGCAGACGCTGGCGCCAGTTGCTCTCCCCGCCCGTCTTTCACGATTGGGCCGGCACGCTGTGGCCGCGGTTCGCCGTTGCGGCCTGCGTGCTGGCGGCTGCGGGCCTGTGGATCGGATTCTTCGTCGCACCCACCGACCACCAGCAAGGCGAGGTGTATCGCCTGATCTTCCTGCATGTTCCCGCCGCCTGGATGTCGATGTTCATCTACGTGACGGCCGCCGCGCACGCCGCGCTGGGGCTCATCTACCGCACCCGCCTGTCCCCCATCCTTGCGCGGGCGCTCGCGCCCACGGGCGCCATGTTCACCTTGCTCGCGCTGTGGACCGGTTCGGTGTGGGGCAAACCAACCTGGGGTGCCTGGTGGGTCTGGGATGCCCGGCTCACCTCGGAGCTGATCCTGTTGTTTCTTTATGTGGGCTACCTGGGCCTGGTCTCGGCCATCGAGGACACCAGGCGCGCCGACACGGCAGGCTCCATTCTGCTTCTGGCGGGCGCAATCAACGTCCCCATCATCTATTTTTCCGTGCAATGGTGGAGCACGCTGCACCAGGGCGCGAGCATTCGCATGGATGCTGCACCGAGCATGACGCACACCATGCTCGCAGGCATGCTGACCATGGCCCTGGCTTGCTGGGCATACACGCTCGCGGTGGTGCTGGTACGTGCACGCGGCCTGATCGAGCAACGCGTCCACGAGGAGATTCTGTGATGCACAAGCATGCCTTCTACATCGCACTGGGCTATGGCGTGAGTGCGCTGCTCCTCGCCATCGAAGTGCTCGCCCTGTATCTGGCGGCTCGTCGAAGCCGCAAGTCCTTGCACACCGAGGATCCGCTATGAAGCCCCGTCAACGTCGATTGATCTGGGTCCTGCTGGGATTGCTGCTGGCGGGCACCGCCATCACCCTGGTGCTGCGGGCGCTCAATTCAAACGTCATGTTCTTCTACAGCCCCAGCCAGGTACAGGCTGGCGAGGTGCCTCGCGATGCAGCGTTCCGCCTGGGTGGTCTGGTGGAACAAGGCTCACTGCGACGCAGCCCCGACGGCATGCAGGTGAACTTCATCGTGACCGACCAGGTGCAGCGCGTGCCGGTGGCCTACCAGGGCCTGCTGCCCGATCTGTTCAAAGAGGGCAAGGGCGTGGTCGTCTCTGGCAGACTGCACGGCACAGGCCAGTTCCGCGCGAGCGAGGTGCTCGCCAAGCACGATGAGAACTACATGCCCCCCGAGGCGGCACACGCGCTCGAACAGGCGGCAAAGATCCCCGCCGCAGGCACGCCGGGGACAAATCCATGAGCGCAGAACTCGGCGCCTTTGCGCTCGTACTGGCGCTGCTCGTCTCCGTGGTGCTCGCCACCTTGCCGCTTGCGGGAGCCCACTGGAAGATCACACCCTGGGTGAATCTGGCACGGCCTGCAGCAACGCTGCTGTGTGCTCTGTGCGCCGCTGCCGCCGGTTTGCTGGCGTTCAGCTTCTGGAGGGATGACTTCTCGGTGCTCTACGTGGCCGCCAACTCTCACCGTGAGCTTCCCGCCATCTACAAGCTCACCGCCGTGTGGGGCAGCCATGAAGGCTCCATGCTGCTGTGGCAACTGATGCTCTCGGGATGGACCCTGGCAGTCGCCTGGCGCAGCCGTGCTCTTACACCCGAATACCGCGCGCGCGTACTGGCCGTCCTGGGCTGGATCAGCGTGGGGCTGCTGCTGTTCCTGCTGTTCCTGTCGAATCCGTTCCTGCGCCTGGTTCCTGCCGCAGCAGAAGGAAAGGACCTGAATCCCCTGCTGCAGGATCCAGGCATGGTGCTGCACCCGCCCCTGCTCTATATGGGGTACGTCGGCTTTTCCGTGCCCTTCGCCTTCGCCATGGCAGCCCTGCTTTCAGGCGAGATGGGAGCAGCCTGGGCACGCTGGTCGCGTTCATGGACGCTGGCCGCCTGGGGCTTTCTCACGCTGGGCATCCTGCTGGGAAGCGCCTGGGCCTATTACGTGCTCGGCTGGGGTGGCTGGTGGTTCTGGGACCCGGTGGAGAACGCATCGTTCATGCCGTGGCTGCTGGGTACTGCGCTGCTGCACTCGCTGATCGTGACCGACCATCGCGGCGCGTTCCGCAGCTGGTCTGCCTTGCTGGCGATTGGAGCCTTCTCGCTCAGCCTGATGGGAACGTTTCTCGTGCGCTCGGGCGTGCTCACTTCGGTGCACGCATTCGCCGTGGATCCGGGCCGTGGTCTTTACATCCTGTGCTTCATCATCGCCGTGGTGGGGAGCTCGCTGTGGCTGTTCGCATGGCGTGCGCCGCAGCTCGGCCAGGGCAGCGGCAGCTTTTCGCTGCTGTCGCGCGAAGCCTTTCTGCTGCTCAACAACGTGATGTTCAGCGCAGCGGCCATGGCCGTACTGATCGGCACGCTGTATCCGCTGGCGCTTGACGTGCTGCGCAGCGAGAAAATCTCCGTCGGCCCACCCTACTTCCAGGCCGTGTTCCTGCCTTTGATGGTGCCGACGCTGGCCTTCATGGGCGTGGGAGCCGTAGCCCGCTGGAAGAAAAGCGCGGCTGGCGACCTGTGGCGGCAACTCCGCATGGCGGCACTCTGGACCGGCGTAGTGTCCACGCTACTGGTGCTCGCAAGCGGCCGCATCGGCCCGCGCATCTCGCCGGCAACCTGGCTCGGGCTCACGCTCGGGCTGTGGTGCCTGCTCAGCACCCTGGGGCATCTCGCAGGGCGATTGGCGCCAGCCTTCCGGCAGGGCCTGGGCTGGCAACGCGCGCTGCGCCAGCCCATGGGCTGGTGGGGGATGCTCGCAGCCCACGCTGGCATCGGTATCTTCATACTCGCGGTGTGCCTGGCCGACGGGCTGGAGCGCAAGTCCGAGACCAGCATCGCGCAGGGCGAGACGGCGTCACTGGGCGGCTATGAGTTCCGCTTCGACGGCCTCGCGTCCGTGAGCGGCCCCAATTACGATGCCCAGCGTGCGCAGTTCACCGTGCGCCATGGTGATCGGGACGAATGGAAGATGTTCCCCGAGAAACGACTCTTCCGCGCACAACAGATGCCTCTCAGCCAGGCAGCCATCGACAGCCGCCTGTCGCGCGACGTCTTCATTGCACTGGGCGAAGCGCTCGACGAACAGGGATTGCGCTGGACCATTCGCCTGCAGGTCAAGCCGTTCATGGACTGGATCTGGGTCGGCGCCCTGATGATGGCACTGGGGGCGCTGCTGAGCCTGTTCGACCGGCGCTTTCGGTTGCACGCGGGGCGTTCGGCGGCATCGGCCAGCGATTCCGTCTTGGCGCCTTCATCGGTGTCGCCAGCCCCGGAGAGGATGGCATGATGCGCTTTGCCATTCCACTCGCCATCTTCCTGGCACTTGCCGCAATGCTGGGCATGGGCCTGCAGCGAGACCCTCGCAACCTGCCGTCGGCGTTGCTCGAACAGCCTGCTCCGGAAATCGATCGCCCGATCCTGGGTCAGCTGGATCCGCCCGGCCGCCGCCTGATGCTCAAGGACATGCAGGGCCAGATCTGGCTGCTCAACGTCTGGGCCTCGTGGTGTGCGCCCTGTCGCCAGGAACTGCCGACGTTGCAGGCCATGTCGCAGCGCGATGGCGTGCCGGTCTACGGGCTCAACTACAAGGATCAGCCGGAAAAGGCCCTGGCTCTGCTACGCGTCGCCGGCAACCCCTATGTGTCCTCCGCGATAGACATCGACGGCCGCGTGGGGCTCGACTTCGGCATCCAGGGCGTGCCCGAGACCTTCGTCATCGATGCCCGGGGCATCGTGCGCATGCGCCACCTGGGGCCGGTCACTCCCGAGATCTGGCGGGACAAGCTGATGCCCGCCATCAAGGCACTGCGATGACCTGCTCCAAAACGCGCTCCCTTCTGTCCCTCCTTTCCCGTCTGCGACGCCTGTGCCGCCTGGCCGGCCCGCTGTTGCTGGTCACAGCGGCCATGCTGGTGCCCGCCGCAGGCGTGATGGCGCGACCGTCTCTTGACGAGCGCGAGGCCTCCCTGGCCAGCCAACTGCGCTGCGTGGTCTGCCAGAATCAAACTGTTGCGGAGTCGCGCGCCCCCATCGCACAGGACATGCGCCAGCAGATCCGTGAGCAGCTTTCCAAGGGCAGCACGGACGAGCAGGTCGTTGCCTTCTTCGAGCAGCGCTACGGGGCGTTCGTGCGCTACAACCCGCCATGGAAGCCCTCCACGTGGCTGCTGTGGCTTTCTCCTTTCCTGATCGCGCTGGGTGGACTGTGGGTACTGCGCAGGAACCTGCCCGGGACGCCATCGGACACGCTGACATCCGAAGAGCGAAAGCGCGCTCAACAATGGCTGGAAGCCGGCCAGGAGGACCATCGGTCATGACCACGATGTACTGGCTCTGGTTTGGCGTCGTCGCCATGCTGCTGCTGAGCCTCGCGGTGCTGCTTGCACCGCTGCTCAAGGAAGGCACGCCGCCGATCCTGGGAAAGGACGAAGCAAGCTTGCGTACCCTGTACCGGGGCCAACTGGCCGAGCTGGGGCAGGAACATATACGTGGCAATCTCGGCAATGCAGAACATGTCCAGGCCGTTGACGAGCTGCACCGCCGCCTGCTACAGGAGCTCGATCGTCATCGCATGGCAGGTTCGTGGCAGCGCAACCCCTGGCTGCATCGCGCCAGTGCCCTTGTGCTTGCGCTGCTGCTGCCCGTCCTCTCGCTCGCACTGTACAAGCAGGTGGGCGACCCACGCGCGGCCGCGCAGCTCGCGCAGACTGCCGCGGGGGCCCATGGAGAGAGCGCCGGCGAGGTCAATGGAGCGCAGATCCAGGCCATGATAGAGAGCCTCGCGGCCCGGCTCCGGGCCGAGCCGCAGAACCTCGATGGATGGATCATGCTGGCGCGTTCGTATGACACCCTCGAGCGCTTTGACGATGCCGCCCGCGCCTATGGCGAGGCACTGAAGGAAGCCGGGCGCCGTGATCTAGAACCCGCGGTGCAAGCACGGCTGCATGCCGACCGGGCCGATGTGTTGGCATCAGCCCGGGGAGGTGAGCTGGAGGGGCCTGCAGGCGCAGCGATTACGCAAGCGCTGCTGCTCGACCCGAGGCAACCCAAGGCCCTGGCACTCGCGGGGACCGCTGCGGCGCGACGAGGCGACATCACGGTCGCGCGGCAGCATTGGAAGCTGCTGCTTGCGCAACTGGAACCCGGCTCCGACATGGCCTTGCGTGTACAGGACGACCTGCTGACCCTCGAGAACCTGGGACAGGCTCCTTCAGCGACATCGAGTCCCGACACCACAGCCACGCCCGCGGCACCCGACCTTGCGTTGGAGGGCGAATTGCGCTTCCAGAATGGCCTGGAGGCATCGCCCCTGCCCTCCACAGCCAAGGTTTACGTGGTGGTGCGCGCAGAGAACCACGCGCCACCCGTGGCCGTGCTGCGGCTATCCGCCACGCCACTGCCAACTTCCTTTCGCATTGGCGCGGCCCAGTTGCTCGATCCCTCGTTCGCATTCACGCAACAGACGCGCCTCACGCTACAGGCTCGCCTGTCGCGCAGCGGCGAGGCTCTGCCCGAGGCGGGCGACATCGTGAGCCCCGCGATCAGGACGAGCCCGCGTGCATCGGGACTTCGCCTGCTGCTGCAGGCACCCTGATCCGCGCAGACTCGCCGCATCACGCCTCGCGCGGCTGCCAGCGCGACTCGCTTGCACGGCCCTTGCCATAGGCCAGGCCCCAAACCACCTGCCATGCCATCGCGACCGCTCCGACGATGAAAACAACGTCGCCGACGGTGCGGATCCAGCGCAGTGTGACCAGCATGGGCTGCTGCATGAACTCTTCGCTGCGCGCCCACCACAGGCCATGGCTCACGCTGGCGTGGAACTGGATCAGCCCCACCGGCAGCAGGCTGGCGGCGATCATCAGCACGAGGCCACCGTTCAGCCCCCAGAATGCGGTCTTCATGAGCGCTTCGTTGAACACAAACTGTGGGCGCACGTAGTGCAACACCATCAGCGTGAAGCCCAGCGCCAGGAAGCCATAGACGCCGAACAGCGCCGCATGCGCATGCACTGGCGTGGTGTTCAAGCCCTGCACGTAATACAGCGAGATCGGCGGATTGATCATGAAGCCGAAGACGCCAGCACCCAGCATGTTCCAGAACGCCACAGCGACGAAACATGCAAGCGGCCACTTCAGTTGAGCCATCCAGGGGGCACGATCGCGCAGCCGCCAGTTCTCCCACGCCTCGTGTCCCAGCACGATGAGCGGCACCACCTCCAGCGCGCTGAATGCCGCACCCACCGCCATGACGGGCGTGGTCGTTCCGGCAAAGTACAGATGGTGGAACGTGCCGGGAATCCCGCCCAGCAGGAACAGCGATGCCGACGCCAGGCTGGCCGAAGTCGCCATGCTGCGCGAGACCAGGCCAAGGCTGCTGAACACGAAGGCCAGCGCGGTGGTGGCGAACACTTCGAAGAAGCCCTCCACCCACAGGTGCACAACCCACCAGCGCCAGTACTCCATCACCGACAGGCTGGTGCGCTCGCCGTAGAACAGGCCGGCACCATAGAACAGGCCGATGGCGCCCACGGAGCAGGTCAGCAAGGCCAGCAGATTCTTGTCTTCCTTGTTGCGAGCCAGCAGCGCGGGCAGCACGCCACGCAGCATCAGCACCAGCCACAGCAGAATGCCGACCCATTTGAGAATCTGCCAGAGACGGCCCAGGTCCACGTATTCATAACCCTGGTGGCCCAGCCAGAAGCTCCACTCGCGAGGCATCTTCTGCGCGATCGCGAAATAGTTGCCAACGAACGATCCCACACAGACGAACACCAGCGCCCAGAACAGCACATCGACACCCAGTTTCTGGAACCGGGGGTCCTTGCCACCATGGATGACCGGAGCGAGGAACAGGCCCACAGCGAGAAAGCCGGTGGCGATCCAGAACAGCGCGCTCTGGATATGCCAGGTGCGCGTGAGCGCGTAAGGGAACCACTGCGACACGTCGATGCCGTAGAACTTCTGGCCTTCAATCGTGTAATGCGCCGTGAAGCCGCCGAGCATCACCTGGAACACGAACAGCGCCACCACGAGAAACAGGTACTTGCCAAGCGCACGCTGCGAAGGCGTGAGCGCCGCGAGCGTCAGAGGATCCTGCTTTGGAGCGTCGGTCTCGGGGGCATCCTGCCGCCGCAGGAACGACCAGCCACAGATCAGAAACCCCACTCCAGCCAGCAGAACCACCACGCTGATGATCGACCAGACCACGTTCTCGCTGCTGGGTACATTGCCGATCAGCGGCTCGTGGGGCCAGTTGTTGGTGTAAGTGACGTGGCTGCCCGGTCGCTCGGTGGCTGCGGCCCACGCGGTCCAGAAGAAGAAATGCGTCAGCTGCTCGCGGCGCTCTGCGCTCGGCAGCGTGTTCTCCTTCATGGCGAAACTCTCGCGACTCTTCCTGAATGCAGGTTCGTCGGAAAACAGCGACTTGTAGTAGCCCGCAGTCTGTTCCATGGCCTTCGCGCGGCGCTCGCTCACCACCAGCCTGCCGCCTGCGTCCACGCCATTGCCCCGATACTCGGCCTGCAGTTCGGCACGCAAGGCCCCCCTCTGCCCCTCCGTCAGATCGGCAAAAGGCTTGCCATGCTGCTCGGCGGCCGCCAGATCCAGCCACGCGGAAAGTTCGCGATGCAGCCAGTCTGCCGTCCAGTCCGGCGCCTGGTAGGCGCCATGGCCCCAGATCGATCCCAATTGCATTCCGCCGACCGACTGCCAGGCCGTCTGCCCATCCAGGATGTCCTCCTTGCCGAACAGCTCCTGGCCGTTTGCGGAGCTCACCTGCGCGGGAATCGGCGGTGCGCTGCGGTAGATGTCCATGCCGAGATAGCCCAGCAGCGAGAACATCACGATGCACAGGCCGATCAGTGTGAACCAGTGTTTTCTGTACTGTCCCATGATGCGTATTCCTTGAAGAATGTCGTCAGAGCCTTCGAACGCTCCGGGGTCAATGAACCTGCGCCGGAGCGAAGCGCTCGAACAGGATGTTGTTCTCGGTATGGATGTGCGCCATCAGGTCGTCGCGGAAGGCCCGCAGCCCCTGGTACAGCGCACGCCATGTGGTGCAGGCGTCGCGCGGGGCGGTGATGTTGTTCGTCAGTTCGGCCAGGCGGCGCAGTTCGGCGCCGTGGCCCTCGTGCTCCTGGCGCATCAGCTCGATCGGCATGCCCGCCAGCGCTCCCTGCTGCCGGAGGATCAGGGGGAACAGCACAAGCTCTTCCTTCTGCATGTGGCTTTCGAGTTCATGGGCCATCACCGTGAGATGGTCCGCCAACCCATGCGGGCAGGTCTCGCGGTCACCATGCACCTGTTCCACACGGCGTGCCAGGCGAATGAGCTCAGGCAATTGCTCTCGATGCACTGCGTGGTAACGACCCAGCAGATGCGCCACCAGTTCCTTGTCGGTGGCTGCACCCCAGTCGCGCTCGCTGCTTTCCTCTGCGCGCAATTGCAGCGCCTGCAGCTCGGCGACGATGGGCTCTGGCGGGATGCCTGCAGCACCTGCTGCCGTGCGCAAGGTGCGGTTGCCCGCGCAACAGAAATCGAGCTGGTACTGATCGAACACCCGAGTGGCGCCGGGAATGCGGCGGGCCAGTTGGCCGAGGGATTGATCCAGATAAGTCATGAGAGTGCTCCTGTGGAAACGACGAAAACCTTGTCGCTTTTCCTACAGCAAGCGTCAGGCCAGAAATAAACCTTTTCAATTCAATAATTTATAAAAATAAAGGTAATATTTACCATTCAAAATAATGGTAAATACAACCATTCAACAGTAGTTTTAACCATGGAATCCATCGACACCCTGCTGCTCACCGATCTCGCGACCGAATTGCCCATGGCCGTGCGCCTGCAGCGGCTGGTGGAGACGCTTCGACTGCACTTCCAATGTGGTGCGGTGGCGTTGCTCCGGCTGGAGGCAGATGGCGAACTGCTCAAACCCCTGGCTATCGATGGGCTTGCCAGGGATGCCCTCGGGCGGCGCTTCGCGATCAAGGAACACCCGCGCCTTGCCGCGATCCTGCAACGTCGCGAAGTCACCTGCTTTCACCATGACAGCGGCCTGCCCGATCCCTACGATGGGCTGGTGATCGACCATCCGGGCGAACCCCTGCATGTGCACGACTGCATGGGCATCGCGCTCGATCACGTGGGCCAGCGCTTTGGCGTGCTGACGCTGGATGCGCTCACCGTGGGCACCTTCGACGCTGCGGCGCAGCGGGAGCTGGCGCAGTTGCTGCCGCTGATCGAGGCGTCGGTACGGATGTCCTGGCTGGAGATGGCGCTACGCACCACGCAGCAGCAATCGAGCACCCCGGAGGCGGTCGGCCCCCTGGTTCGCGAAGACGGGGACATCATTGGCCAGAGCGAAGCCATCTCGCAGTTGTTGCATGAGATGCGGGTGGTCGCGGACACCGAGCTGCCCGTCCTGCTGCTGGGGGAAACCGGCGTCGGCAAGGAAATGTTCGCCCATCGGCTGCACCGGCTGTCCCGGCGCGGGGCCCGGCCGCTGGTGCACGTGAACTGCGCTGCCCTGCCCGAGTCACTCGCGGAAAGCGAGCTGTTCGGCCATGTGCGCGGTGCCTTTTCGGGAGCCGTGAGCGATCGCGCCGGACGGATTGAGGCGGCGCAAGGAGGAACGTTGTTTCTCGATGAGGTGGGCGAGTTGCCGCTGTCGATCCAGGCCAAGCTGCTGCGCACCCTGCAGAACGGCGAGATCCAGCGCCTTGGTGCCGACCGTCCCCGCAAGGTGGACGTGCGGGTGATTGCCGCCACCAACCGCAATTTGCGTGACCTCGTGCGCGAAGGCAGCTTTCGTGCCGACCTGTATCACCGCCTCTCGGTCTATCCCGTACCGATTCCGCCGCTGCGAGAACGCGGACACGACGTGCTGCTGCTGGCCGGGCGCTTCCTTGAACAGAACCGGGCACGCCTCGGTCTGCGCAGCCTGCGGCTGTCCCCCGCAGCCGACGAAGCCCTGCACAGCTATGACTGGCCGGGCAACGTGCGGGAGCTCGAACACGTGATCAGCCGGGCGGCCCTCAAGGCGCTCAGCCGGGGTGCCGCGCGCAGCGACATCGTGACGCTCGATGCAGGCCTGCTCGACCTCGACGCCCCACGCATCCCTGCGCAAGAGACGTCCCCCCACCCGGAGCCGCTCCCTGCTGCGAGCGATATGCGGCCGCTGCGAGAGTCCGTCCTGTCGTGCCAGCGCCAGGCCATCGAGCGCGCCCTGCGCCTCCACGACGGCAACTGGGCACGCGCCGCGCGGGCGCTGGACATGGATGCCAGCAATCTCCACAAGCTGGCGCAGAAACTGGGGCTCAAGGAGAAATCCGCGGGCTCCGCCTGAATCATCGGGCACGGCCCCTGGATCGTGTCAGAGCCCGCGTGACTGCACGACCCCGCGCAGCGTCTGCAAGAACAGCTGCGTGGCGGGCGAGAGCTGGTGCCGGCTGTAGGTGGCGTAGAGCGTGGAGGTCAGCGCGGGCTGCACGAGCTCCCGGTAGACCACGCGCTGCGGGCTGAATTCCCGGGTGGATTCGGGGAGCAGGCCCACACCGAGGCCGGCCTGTACCAGGCTCAGCAGGGTCTGTACCTCCACCACCTCCTGGTAGATCTGCGGCTCGAAGCCGGACTCCATGCAGGAGCGGTGCAATGTGCTTGCGAACGCCGATTGCCCGCGGTGATAGCTGATGAATCGCTGTCCCGCCAGTTCCTTGAGCCGGATGCGGCTGCGCCCTGCTAACTTGTGGTCCTGCGCCAGCACCACGGCGATGGCTTCGGTGCTCAGCGCCTCGCTGACCAGTTCATGATCGGAATATTCCGCCCGGTTCAGGCAGATGTCGAGCTTGTGCTGGCGCAGTTCCTCGATCTGTTCGCTGGGCTGCAGTTCATGCAGGGACCAGTGCACGTCGGGATATTGCTTCTGGAATTCATGCAGCCCCTGCGGCAGCACGCCTGCCATGATGGAACTGATCATCCCCACCCTCAACGATCCCCACTGCCCCAGCCCCGCCTGGCGCGTGATGCCCACGGCCTGATCCATCTGGCGAAAGACCAGCGTGGCCTGGGCCTTGAGCGCCACGCCCGCGGCCGTGAGTTCCACGCGCCGTTGCGAACGTGAAAACAGGGGCGTGCCCAGTTCCTCCTCCAGCAGCCGGATCTGCTTGCTCAGCGGTGGCTGCGAGATGTGCAGCCTGGCCGCCGCCCTGCCGAAATGCAACTCTTCCGCCAGAACAGAGAAATACCGGAGCAGGCGCAAATCCATATTTTTTTGATATCAATCAGGTGTTTTGAAAGAATTTTACGCTTGCATCGCTTTTGCACATACTGCCGCCGTCTCTCGATGAAACCGGCATATGAAACTCAAGATCAACCACCAAATTCATGCCGTCGATGCCGATGGCACCACCCCGCTGCTGTGGGTCATCCGTGAACAGATCGGCATGACCGGCACCAAGTTCGGCTGCGGCGTCGGCATGTGCGGCGCATGCACCGTGCACCTGGATGGCGAGGCCATCCGCTCGTGCATCACGCCGGTTTCCGCGTGCGAAGGCAGGCACGTCACCACCATCGAAGGCCTCTCGAAAAACGGCGACCACCCGCTGCAGAAGGCCTGGGTGCAGCTCGACGTGCCGCAGTGCGGCTACTGCCAGTCGGGCCAGCTGATGTCGGCGGCAGCACTGCTCAAGCGCACGCCCAAGCCGACCGACGAGGACATCGTCAGCGCCATGTCGGGCAACATCTGCCGCTGCGGCACCTACGGGCGCATCCGCTGTGCGATCAAGGTAGCGGCCGGCACGGCCACCGCGCCCTGTACACAGCACGCGAGCAAGGAGTGAACACCATGACGACCACGACCGCAACTCCCGAGTCCCCCACCACCGACCGCCGCAAGTTCCTGCAGGCCTCCGCCAGCATCGGCGCGGGTCTCGCCATCGGCCTGCACCTGCCCGCACTGCAGGCCAAGACGAAGAGCAAGGCCCACAACGCTGCCATGGCGGCTGCAGGCGCGAGCGCGCAGTTCGAACCCAACGCCTGGGTGCGTGTGTTCCCCGACAACAAGATCCGCCTCATCGTGCACAAGCATGACTCGGGCACGGGCGTGCACACCTCGCTCGGCATGATGCTGGCCGAGGAGCTCGACGTGGCGCTCTCGCAGGTGGAAGTGGTTCCGCCCAGCCACCCGTTCTTCCAGGCCTACATCCACCCGCAGTGGAAGGTGTTCTCCACCGGCGGCAGCACCAGCGTGATGCTGGAGTATGAGCCGCTGCGCAAGGCCGGAGCGGCCGCGCGCATGATGCTGGTCCAGGCCGCCGCCCAGCAGTGGAAGGTGCCCGAGAGCGCGTGCGTGGCGCAGAACGCCCAGGTCGTGCACAAGCCCACGGGCCGCAAGCTGAGCTACGGAGCGCTTGCCGAGAAGGCCGCGAAGCTGCAGGTGCCCACGGAAATCAAGCTCAAGAATCCCGAGCAGTTCACGCTGATCGGCAAGCATCGCCAGAAGCTGCACGTGCAATCCAAGGTCACGGGCCAGCACCAGTACAGCATCGACGTGAAGCTGCCGGGCATGCTGGTCGCGGTGATCGCGCACAGCCCGGTGGTGAATGGCCGCGTGAGAAGCATCGACGACAAGCAGGCGCTGGCCGTGCCCGGCGTGCGCCAGGTCGTGAAGGTCCCTGCCGCACCGGCCGACCTGCTCGGCGGCAACCAGGAAGGCGTCGCCGTGCTGGCCGACAGCTACTGGGCGGCCAAACGCGGACGCGACGCCCTGGTGGTCGAATGGAACGACGGTGAATTCGCCGGGTTCAACAGCAACGAGGTCGGTGCGCAGCAGAAGGCCTTTCTCGCGAGCGGCAAGGCCGAGCTGGTGCCCACCGTGCAAAGCGGCAATGTGGCCGACGCGCTCAAGCAGGGCGGCAAGGTGCTGGAGGCGGAATACTTCATGCCCTACAAGGCACAGCTTCCCCTGGAGCCCGAGTGCGTGGTCGTGCAACTGGCCGAAGGCAAGATGCACTTCTGGGCCGGACTGCAGGTGCCGAGCAACGCGCTGACGGCGGCGCAGACCGTGGCAGGCCTGGGGCCGGACGACATCGTGCTGCACGACCTCACGGGCGGCGGCAGCTTCGGCGCGCGCGAGGCGCGGCATTGGCTCATCGAAGGCGCCTACCTGGCCAAGGCCACGGGCAAGCCCGTGAAGCTGATGTACAGCCGCGAGGACGAAATGCGCCAGCTCTACTACCACGCGGCCAGCTATTCGAAGCTCGCGGGTGCCGTGGACGAGAACGGCAGGCTGACGGCGCTGCAGATGCGCGCGGTGGCACCGGCCTCGCCCGAGATGTGGGAGCCCGGCTATTTCGACCGCAAGGACAAGATGGACTACAGCACCACCGAGTCCATCACCGCCTGGGACTATGCCTACAAGGTGCCGAACACCGACATCGGCTGGGTGCGCCACGAGACCGGCATGCCCACGGGCTGGTACCGCGCGGTGAGCTTCATCCCCAATGTCTTCGCCACCGAGAGCTTCATGGACGAGCTCGCGCACGCCGCGGGCCAGGATGCGCTTGCGTTCCGCAAGGCCCACATGGTGGACAGGCCGCGCCACGTCGCGGCGCTCGATCTCGCCGCCAGCAAGGCGGGCTGGGGCAAGCCGCTGGGCGCGAACCGTGCACTGGGCATCGCGACCAACCAGGGCTACACCAGCTACATCGCCATCGTGGCCGAAGTGGAGAAACAGGGCGAGAACATCGCGATCAAGCGCATCACCTGCGTGGTCGACTGCGGCCTGGCGGTGCAGCCCAGCGGCGTGGAGGAGCAGATCTATGGCGGCATCGTCTGGGGCCTGGGCCACGCGCTGTATGACAAGCTCGACATCGAGAACGGAAAGGTCGTGCAGAGCAACTTCACCGACTATCCGGTGGTGCGCATGTCGGACATGCCCGAGGTCGACATCACGATCCTGCAGGGCGACACGAACAAGCCCGGCGGCGTGGGCGAGCTCTCCAACCCGGGCGTCGTGCCGGCGATCGCGAACGCCATCTTCAACCTCACCGGCAAGCGCCAGCGCAGCACGCCGCTCGTGATGAAGGCCTGATCACTCGATCAGAGCCAGGGCCGTGGCGGCCGTGGCCAGGGCAGCCGCTGCGGCTGCCCTCCTCCGGTTCATCGATTCCGTATCGGTGTTCCTCATTTCGCCTCGCTGCGTCCCGCCCGCCACCGCGAGAACGCACTGAGGCTGCTGAAGCCCAGCAGCCCGGCAATGTCCGTGAGCCGGCGGTCGCCAAAAGCCATCAGGCGCTGGGCCTGCTCCTCCCGGATCTCGCTCAGCAGCTGGATGAAGGTGGTTCCCTGCACGGACAGGCGGCGATGCACCGTGCGGCGATCCACGCCCAGCTGCAGCGCCACCTGCTCGGCGCTGCATCGGCCCGTGGGCAGCAGCGCGGTGATGAGCTGTTCCACCTCGTCGCGAAAGCTCATGGCGGTGGCGGACAGGTCATCGCGCACCAGCTGGCGCGTCTGCTGGCGCATGGCGGGGTCGGCAAAGTGCAGCGGCGCGTCCATGTCCGATGTGGACAGCGCGATGCCGTTGTAGTCCTGCGAGAACAGCAGATTGCTGCCCAAGATGCTGCGGTGCCACGACAGGTGGGCGGGCGGCGGATGCATGAAGCTCACGCTGCGCGGCTGCCACTCCTTGCCAAGCGCAAGGCACAGCGTGTGGTACAGCGCGCCAAGTGCCAGCTCCACCGATTGCCGCCCTGCCCCAACCGAAGGCAGGAACAGCTGCTCGATCACCGTCACCTCCCCGTACTCGTGGATTCGCGTGGTCAGGCTTTCGTTGTGCAGGTAGAGGTAGCGTGTCAGGGTGTCCAGCGCCTGGCGCAGCGTGGGCTCGTCGCGCGCCAGCATGCCGACGACGCCAAATGACGACAGCCGCCGCGTGACGGACAGGCGCAGGCCGAACGATTCCTCCCCCGACATCTCGCCGGACAGCTCCATCAGCCGCATCACCGACGCCGCGGGGATACGCAATTCCGTGCTATCGAAACAGGTTCTCGAGAGCCCTACCGCCGCCAGCATCTCGTGCGGCACCAGACCCACGCTTTCGGCGAGATCGGCGTAGTGGGTGAGGCTCGCGCTGCGCATCAGTGCCGTCATACAGGTTTTCCCTTGGTGTCCCAAAAGGATAAACCACTGTCCCAAAACGTCAAGCATCAGAGGGACGATCTCCCTAAATTCCGATCCGTGCCTGGCGCAGTTTTCGCCTCCACTCCCGACCCAACCACAGAACCGGAAGACCACCATGAATTTCCTCGACGGCCACCTCTTTCCCGAAAACCAGCAGCCCCTGATCATCACGGCCGCGCCCTATGCGCCGTCGTGGATGCCCGATGACTTCCCCGGCGAGATCGCCGTGACGATGGAAGAACAGATCCAGAAGGCCGTGGACTGCTACAACGCGGGCGCACAGGTGCTTCACCTGCATGTGCGCGAGCTGGACGGCAAGGGCAGCAAGCGCCTGTCCAAGTTCAACGAGCTGATCGCCGGCGTGCGCGCACGCGTGCCCGACATGATCATCCAGGTGGGCGGCTCGATCAGCTTCGCGCCCGAGAGCGAAGGCGCGGCCGCCAAGTGGCTGTCGGACGATACGCGCCACATGCTGGCCGAGCTCGACCCCAAGCCCGACCAGGTGACGGTGACCATCAACACCTCGCAGATGAATATCCTTGAGCAGTTCGATGCGCGCGACATCAAGGGCACCTCGATGGAAGACCCGGCCGTGTTCAACGCCTACAAGGAAATGACCGTGCCCGCACAACCGGGCTGGGCCGAGGAGCACATCAAGCGCCTCTCCGCCGCGGGCATCCAGAGCGCCTTCCAGTGCTACAACATCAACAGCTTCGAGTCCGTCGAGCGCCTGATGCGCCGCGGCATCTACAAGGGTCCGCTGGTCTTGAACTGGGTGGCCATCGGCGGCGGCATGGACGCGCCCAACATCTACAGCCTGGCCCACTTCGTGCGCGCCGTGCCCGACGGCGCCGTGCTGACCGTGGAGAGCTCGGTGCTCAACGTCCTGCCGATCAACATCATGGGCATCGCCATGGGCCTGCACGTGCGCTGCGGCACCGAGGACAACCTGTGGAACCAGACGCGCACCGAAAAGATGGGCACGGTCGCCCAGATCGAGCAACTCGTGCGCATCGCCAAGGAATGCAGCCGCCCCATCGCCACGCCCCAGCAGGCACGCGAGATCTGCCAGATCGGCGTGTTCTACGACACCGTGGAGGAAACGCTCGAGAAGAACGGCTTTGCACCCAACCGCAACGGCGGCCAGCAGGGCTTCCTGCGCAAGGTGGCGTAAGCCGCCGCGCGGCCAGCCATCCCTGACGAGAAAAAACACAAAGACGCGCGCAGGGAGCCGTTCCCTGCGGCGCGGCATGAAGAGACAGGAAGAGACAAATGACTTTCATCGCTCCCCCGTTCACGCGCCGTACGTGCATGGCCGCCATGCTTCTCGCATGGGCGGGAACATGCGCCATGGCGCAGAGTTCCTGGCCCGAGCGCCCCATCCGCCTGATGGTTCCCGCCCCCGCGGGCGGTGCCTCGGACATGATCGCGCGTACCATCGCGGAGAGCCTGCGGCAGGATCTCAAGCAGGCCGTCATCGTCGAGAACAAGCCCGGCGCCGGCGGCATCATCGCCGTGGAGGCCATGCTGGCCGCACGCGACGGCTATACCTTCGTGCTCTCGCCCAATTCGCTGGTGACGGAAGGTCCCTACAGCTACAAGTTCCGCTTCGACCCGTTCAAGGATCTCGCACCCATCGCGGAAGTGGCGAGCGTGCCCCTGGTACTGGTCACCGATCCCCGGCTGCCCGTGAAGAGCGTTGCGGACATGGTCGCCTATGTAAAGGCGCATCCCGGCAAGATCTCATATGCCTCCTACAGCCCCGGCACGCTCTCGCACATCAAGGGCATGCAATTCAACAAGGCTGCGGGCCTCGACATGGAGCATGTCGGCTACAAGGGGTCGCCCCCCGCCCTGACGGACGTGATGGGCGGGCAGATCCAGTTCATGTTCGACGGCATGGGAACCACCCTGCCCCTTGCCAAGACAGGCAAGGTGCGCGCGCTGGCCGTGACCTCGCCCGAGCGCTCGCCATTCATTCCCGACGTGCCGACGCTGGCCGAAGCGGGCTATGCCAACCTCAGCCAGATCATGGGAACATCGGTCTGGTCCACACCCGACGTGCCCGTGGACATCCGCAACCGGCTGCACCGCGAACTGCTCAAGGCCGTTGCGTCCGCCTCCGTCAAGAGCCAGCTTGCCGCGCTGGGCATGGATGCGGGCAATCCACGGCAGACGATGGGCGAGCTGGCCGACACGTTGAAACGTGAAAACGAACGCACCGGCCAGGCCCTGCGCGCCATGAACTACCAGCCATGAGCTCCTGCATGAACGACAAGAATCCCACCCACGCCCCCCAGCCCTCCACCCCCATCAGCGATCGCCTGCGCGAGAACGGCTACTGGAACCCGGAGTGGAACAGCTTCACCGAGCTCGACCCTGTCTGGACAGAGAAATTCCTCGACATGGCCATGCACCCCATGACCAAAGGGCTCATCGAACCCAAGGTGTGGGAATTCATCTCGATCGCGGTGGATGCCTCCTGCACCCACATGTACGGCCCCGGCACGCGCCGCCATATCCGCCGCGCGCTGGAACTGGGCGCCACCAAGGAGGAGATCGCTGCCGTGCTGCAGGGCGTGAGCGTGCTGGGCCTGCATGCCAACAGCATGGGGGCTCCCATGCTGCTCGAGGAAGTGGCCCGCTACGAGGCTCAGTCCGCAGCAGCGCGGGGCGATGCCGCCAGCCGGGACTGAGCCGCCGCCCATCCCCCAACGGCCAAGGGCCAGTCAGTGACGCACTGGCTGGCCTTTTTCATTCCATTCACCCATTCTTTTCTCAGGAAGGATTTCCCATGACCGGACAGTTCGACAACCAGGTGGTGCTCGTCACGGGCGCCACCGCCGGCATCGGCCGCGCGACCGCACTGGCATTGGCCCGCCAGGGCGCCCGGCTGGTCGTCAGCGGCAGGAACCGGGCGGCAGGCGCGCAGCTCGAGTCGGAGCTGACCGCACTCGGCGCGCACGCGGCATTCGTGCAGGCCGACGTCAGTAACGAGTCCCAGGTTGCGCAGCTGGTCGACCATTGCGTCCAGCACTTCGGCGGCCTCGACGTGGCGGTCAACAGTGCCGGCCTCGAAGGCGTGCGCGGCTCCATCATGGAGCAGACCACTGACACCTACACAGCGGCCTTCAATGCCAATGCATTGGGGACCTTCCTGTGCCTCAAGCACGAGATGCGCGTGATGTCCGCGCGCCGATCCGGTGCCATCGTGAACCTGTCCTCCACCATGGGCAGCCGGGGCAACGCGCTTGCGCCCATGTATGTGGCGAGCAAGCATGCCATCGAAGGCTTCACCAAGTCCGTGGCGCTGGAGGCCTGCGCGTACGGCGTGCGCGTGAACGCGGTGGCGCCCGGCCCCATCGCCACCGAGATGCTGGACCGCATCGCGGGCGGCGCACAGAACCTGCCGATGGTGGCGGGCACCATTCCGATGAACCGCATCGGCACCCCCGAGGAGGTGGCGGACGCCATCCTGTTCCTCGCCTCGCCGGCTGCGAGCTACATCACGGGCCAGATCCTTGCCGTGAATGGCGGCAAGACGGCCATGTAGATGCAAAGGCGCAACGGCGTCTTCCCCCTGCCCCCCTTGCATCCCTCCCCCTTCTCCACTCTCCCGTCAAAGGAAACCTCATGGCTGCAGTACAGAACAAGGTGATCGTGACCTGCGCGATCACCGGGGGCATCCACACCCCGTCGATGTCCCCCCACCTTCCCATCACGCCCCGGCAGATCGAGGACGAAGCCGTCGCCGCCGCCCAGGCAGGTGCCGCCATCGTGCATCTGCATGCGCGCGATCCGCAGAATGGCAAGCCGTCGCAGGACCCGGACCTGTTCCGTCAGTTCCTGCCCGGGATTGCGAAGCGCTCGGATGCCATTGTCAACATCACCACGGGCGGTGCGCCCAACATGCTGGTGGAAGAGCGCCTGCAGCCTGCCCTGCAGCTCAAACCCGAGGTGGCCTCGCTCAACATGGGCTCGATGAACTTCGGCCTCTACCCCATGCTTGCGCGGCAGAAGGAGTTCCTGCATGACTGGGAGCGCCCCTATCTCGAAGGTTCCGAAGACCGGGTGTTCCGCAACACCTTCAAGGAGATCCGCTACATCCTGGAGTCCTGCGCGGACCATGGCACGCGCTTCGAGATCGAGTGCTACGACACCAGTCACCTCTACACCGCCGCGCATTTCATCGACCGCGGCATTCTCAAGCCGCCGTTCTTCATCCAGTCGGTGTTCGGTCTGCTGGGCGGCATCGGCACGCATCCCGATGATGTGATGCACATGCGCCGGACGGCCGAGCGCCTGTTCGGCAATGACTACCACTGGTCGGTTCTCGGGGCCGGCCGCAGCCAGATTCCGCTGGCCACGCTGTCGGCCACCATGGGCGGCAACGTGCGCGTGGGCCTGGAGGATTCGCTGTGGGACGGCCCGGGCAGGCTTGCCACCGGGAATGCGCAGCAGGTGCAGCGCATCGTGGACATTCTCAAGGGCCTGAACCTCGAGATCGCGACGCCCGACGAAACCCGTGCCATGCTCCAGTTGAAGGGAAGGAACGCCGTGGGGTTCTGAGCGACTCCATTGCCCCATATGCGATGAAGGGCAGCAAAAAAGGCTGCGGGGAACACCCCGCAGCCTTTGGTTTTTTTACGCCGTCAGGAGCCGTGCGTCACAAGAGCGGGCTCAAGCACGCGCTCCGCCAAGGGGAGCGTCATCGGCCTTCCCGCCGGTACCCTCGGCAGGGCTCTCCTGCTGTACCGTACCGGCTGCGACACGGGCATCCGCCTCGTAGGAGCGCGATGCCTTCCAGTAGAAGATCGATGCGAGGAATCCCGCTGCAGGAATCACCGCCAGTGCCGTCTGCAAGCCCCAGTGGTCCGAGATCACGCCACCCAGGAAGGGGCCGACCGCCAGTCCGAAGAGATTGATGGCAAAGGCATGAACCGCAGCACCCGTGGAGCGCAGGCCGGGGTTGGTCACATCGAGGATCGCGCTCACGGACACGCCGACAGTGCAGGTCATCATCGACGCCGCCGCCAGGATCAGCACGAACTGCGACGATTGCGGCAGCGCCAGCGTGAAGGCCGCGATGAACAGCGCTGCGGTCAGTGAGGTGGTCACGCACAGCATCACCAGCTTGTTCGCACCACGCTCGCGGCTGATGCGGTCAGCCACCCAGCCCCAGAACATCGCGCCCAGCGCGCCGAACAGCACCAGCACGGCCGCATACTTGGCCGCCGTGGCCGGCGGCATCCCGTGGTAGCGGTTGAAGAAGCTGGGCGCCCAGGACCAGATCGCGGAGACCACGATCATCTGGAACGAGCCCGCCACGCAGAGCACCCACATGGTCGGGCCACGGCTCAGGGTCTTGAACATGCGAGTGAGGTGCGACGCCGGGCCCTTGCTGTCCAGCGTGGGGGCGATCTTCACGATGACGTTCTTGTAGTCGGGCACGAGCAGGAACCCCAGGGCCATCAGCAGGCCGGGAAAGCCCACCGCGCCAAATGCCGCACGCCAGCCCCAGTGCTCGGCAATCACGCCGCCAAGCACCACCCCCAGCACCGCGCCCACCGAGCTTGCACCGAAGAAGGCCCCCAGCAGCGTGGCATGCAGGCGCTTGGGGAACAGCGCACTGATCAGCGCCGAGCCCACCGAGCCGTACCCCGTCTCGCCCAGCCCCACCACGGCGCGCGCGGCGAACAATTGGGAATAGTTGCGCGCAAACATGCAGGCGATCGTGGCGGCACTCCAGATCGATGCCATCACGAAGATGCTCTTGACGCGGCCGAAGCGATCCGCCAGCAACGCCACCGGAATGCTGCCGAGCGCGACCACGATGGAGATCACCGAGACCAGGCCGCCGAGCTGCTTGTCGGACAGGCCCCACTCCTCCTTGAGATGCGGAAACAGCGAAACGATGATCTGCCGGTCGATGTAGTCCGACATCATCAGCAGAAAGATCATCGCAAAGGCAAACCATGCCCGCGGGCGGCTCACCGTGGAGTCGAATTGCACAGGGGATCCGTCGTTCGTTTGGGGAGTGATCATGGGGGAAGCTCCATCCCGCACCAGGGATTGATATCACCCGCCCGACCACGGGGTGCAAGAGAATCGGGCGGGACGATGAAGGTGCTGCCTGCGGATTCTGCAGTCAGCGCGTACCGTGGTCAGAACGTGTGGCGCATGCCCACCATGAAGGCGCGTACATTCCTGTCCGCCGCAACAGGGGTGGCATACATCGGGCTGAGCGCCATGTTCTCGCCCTTGTTCGTCACATGGGCACCCTGCAGGTAGAACCAGGTACGGCGGGACAGCATGTATTCCGCACCCACCACGAACTGCGTCGCCTTGTGGCCTTCGTTCTTGTTGTCGCGGACGTAGTAGTAGCCGGCCAGGATGTTCAGCAGGGGCATGGGCTTCCAGCCGAAGCCCAGGTTCAGCATGTCCAGGCTGTCCGAGCCACCCGGCATGAGCGCATGCGAGGGGTTGCGCGCCGCGTAATACTGGCTGCCGAATGTGTAGGCGCCCACGTTGTAGAGCGCACCCACGGAGTACAGGCGGTTGGTGTTGGCCGTGGGCGAGAAGCCTGCCGCCCGGGCTGCGCGCTGGCCGGCCGCCGCATCGCCATTGGCTGCCGCGGTGTACAGCGCCGTGGCAGTCCCGAAGTTGTTGCCGTAGCCGTTGTAGTACAGGGCCGAGAGCTTGAGGCCGTCCTTGCTGTACAGCGCGGTCACCGACTGCTGCGAGTTCGCCTTGCCGCCGCCCTCGCCGAACGAGTAGGCAAAGTCGAACTTCAGGTTGTTCCACACGGGTGTGGTGTAGGCGATGGTGTTGTCGTCATAGATCGTGCCGTACGCCACGTTGGAGTTGTTGCCGATCCATGCCTTGCTGGCCGCATTCATCGATACCAGCGCCGTCAGCGCGGAACCGAAGTAACGCATGCCGCGCACGTCGGTATGCATCATCGACCAGGCCATGGGGGAGAACTGGCGGCCCAGCTTGACTTCGCCAAAGCTGCCCGACAGGCCCACGGTGGACATCTGATTGAAATGCGAGGTCGTGCCGCTCGAATTGGGCCCGCCCGTGTTCCCGTTGGTCAGGTTCAGATTGCCTTGCAGGTGGAACGTCGCCTTGAGTCCTCCGCCCAGGTCCTCCACTCCCTTGAATCCCATGTTGCTGGAGCCCAGGCCTCCGTCCTTCATGCGGACGTCCGAGCCTTCGTGCGCCGTGGTGGGCAGGTAGCCTACGCCCTTGCTGTAGTTGGACATGCTGAGAATGCCGGCATCCATCGCGCCGGTGATGGTCACGCTGCTCTGTGCGAAGGCCGGCAAGGCAGACACCAGTACCGCGGATGCGGCCAGGGGGCCAGTCCATTGTCTTGTTTTCACGTTGTCTCCTGAATGAACGCGTCGGGTCTTGTAGATCGATGATCGTGGTCACATCCGTGCGGGCTGCGAGTCCATGAATCCATCGTTGTCCCGCACTGCAATGTGGATGGCAGTGTCGGGCCGCGCCCGTTTGCGTTTTCCGCTTTTGATGCCATAGATTTCACAGTTCGCGCCACTACGGGATTGCGATAGGTAGGGGCGCGCTACGATCTCGTCCGCACCCGGCATCACGACGGCATGCTGGTTCAAGTCCTGCTTTCTATGTTTTAGGGCAGAGGCCGGGACTGTCCCCCGGGCCTCCGCCCTCAAAAAGATCTAGCCAACAAAAAAAGCCTGCCGGATGGATAGCAACATCCGGCAGGCCGAAGCACCTTGGAAGGTGTCAACAAATCATGAGGTCAACGCGTCATGCCGCCTGTGGAGCATCCACACGCAATTGCTTCTTGTTGACCTTGCCCACGCTGGTCTTGGGAATCTCCCCCACGAACAGGATGCGCTCGAGTTCGGGAACGGCATAGGCGCTCAGGCGCTTGGCCTGCACATGGGAGAGCAGATGCTCGCGCACGGCCTTGGCGTCCACATCGCCTGCGGCCACCACGAAGGCCATCGGTCGCTCGCCCCACTTCGCATCCGGCACGCCGATCACGGCCGCCTCCTGCACGCCGGGCACCTGCGTGATCAGGCCTTCCACCTCGATGGAGGACACCCATTCCCCGCCGGTCTTGATCACGTCCTTGAGGCGATCGACGATCTGCACCACCCCATCGGGGTACATGACGGCGATGTCCTGCGTATGCAGGTAGCCGCCGCGCCAGAGTTCCTCCGAGGCCTCGGGCTTCTTGAAGTACAGCGGTGTGAGCGACGGTGAGCGCAGCACGATTTCGCCGCGCGATACGCCGTCGCGCGGCACGTCGCGCATCTCCTCGTCGACCACCCGGAAATCCACCATCAGCGAGGGCCGGCCCGTGGAGCAACGCAGCTTGAGGTCATCCGCGTGCGTGGCGGGGGCGCCGCGCGCAGGGGTCAGCGCCAGCGACACGACCGGGCCGGTCTCGGACATGCCGTAGCCCGCGAACACGTCCATGCCCTTGGCGAGCGCGGCCTCGCAGAGCCCCGGAGGCAATGCGGACCCGCCAATGATGACCTTCCACCCCGAGAGGTCCTGCCCGGTCTTCTCGGCACCGCTCACCAGCATCTGGAGAATGGTCGGCACGCAGTGCGAGAAGGTGACCTTCTCGGTTTCGCGCAGCTTGAGCAGCACCTCGGGCAGGTAGCGTCCCGGCAGCACCGTGCGCAGGCCCAGCATGATGGTGATGTAAGGGAACCCCCAGCCCAGCACATGGAACATGGGCGTGATCGGCATGTAGACATCGGCCGTCGACAGGCGCTGCGATCCGCCGGGTGAACACACGCTCAGGGCCGTGGCCATCGCGTGCAGCACGATGTGGCGATGGCTGTAGCACACGCCCTTGGGGTCACCCGTGGTGCCCGTCGTGTAGAAGGTCACCGCCTTGGTGTTCTCGTCGAGCTCGGGAAACTCGTACTGCGTCCCCGCCTGCGCCATCAGTGCCTCATATTCACCCGCCAGCGCCAGCTTGTGCTCCGGCAGCTTGCCGTCGTCGGACAGCACCACGATGTGGCGCAGCAACGGCAGCTGGTCACGGATCTGCTCGATGACCGGCAGGAAATCCGTGTGCACCAGCAGCACTTCGGTATCGGCATCGGCCAGCGTGTAGAGGATCTGCGCGGGCGACAGGCGCACGTTCACTGTGAACATGGTTGCGCCCATCATGGGAATGCCGAAGTACGACTCGAGATAGCGATGGCTGTCCCAATCCATCACCGCCACCGTGGTTCCGGCCCGCACGTCCAGGGCGGTCAGCGTGTTCGCCAGTTGAGCGATGCGCCGGTTGAAATCACGGTAGGTGTAGCGCATGTCGCCCCGGTACGTGATTTCCTGGTCGCCATGCAGGCTCATCGAATTGAGCAGCAGTTGCTTGATGAGCAACGGGTAGGTGTAGGCCGATGGTGTCGGCTGAAGCAGGTGCTGTTCGGAATGTGTCATGTCACTCGGTCGGTGAAGAGGGAAAAAAGCGTTGTAACTGGTTTATGGCTCATTCGGTCGAATGATCAACTCGCCATCTGTCACCTGCGCGTCATGCGTGCGGATCCGCAGGTTCGGAGATGCCGTGCATTGCCCGCTGCGCACGTCGAAGGTCAACCCGTGCGCGGGGCAGCTCAGGGAATGTCCTTCGCAGGAGCCGCTGGCGATCGAGGCGCCCGCGTGGGGGCAGCTGTTGTCCAGTGCGTAGAAGCGTCCGTCGATGTTCATCACCAGAATGGCCTCGGCTCCTTCGCGAAAGACCAGCTTGCGGCCGCCGGGTGCCAGGTCCGCGGCCCGGCCGGCACGCAGGCAGGAGGACGGTGAGGACGGTGAGGACGACGGTAAGGAGGACAGCGGACAGGTCGATGCATCGCTCATGCGCGCCCCCTCTCTTGCGGAGCTTGATGCAGGGCCTGCCGCAGCGCCGAAAGCAGATTGCCTGCCGACACCGCGCCGGTGAGTGCCCACCGGTTGCCAAAGAGATAGTGCGGAACGCCATTGACGGCACTCGGTGCATGTGGCGGGCTGGAAGACTGCCAGTGATCGGGCGAGGCATTCACTCCCGCATCCTGCGCCAGCCGTACCAGCACCCCGGGCTGGCCGATGTCCCTCCCTTGCTGAAAGTAGGCGGCGTAGATGCTCTCGACGAAATCGCACATGGCATCCCTGGGCAGTTGCTGCTGCGCCGCGTTCACCAGCGCGCAGGCCAGCACGGAGTTGGGAAAGCGCGTGATCGCATCGAACGCCAGCTTCAGGCCCACGGTGTCCGCATGGGCCTGCACCTGCGCGCGGCGGGCCATGACCGCCTCGCGGCTTCCAAGGCGCGCATCGTAGAACTGCTGGTAGGGCAGCCCTTCTGCGGGAATCTGCGGAATCAGCGCACTGGCATGCCATTGGATCTGCACCACCGCATCGGTCTCGTCCTCCTGCAGCGCGTCCATGGCGATGCGCAGGTTGCGCAGGCCGATCCAGCACCACGGGCAGATCAGGTCGAGCATGTAGTCCACGCGCACAACCCTGGGTGCAGCAGTTGACGGCCCGACCGACATGTGGGAATCCATCATGCGACAAGCCTGCGCAGCAATGCGTGCACACCGGGCCACTTTCCAAATCCGGCCGCCGGGTTCAGATGACCCACTTCGCCGAGATCGACCAGTTCCGCGCCCCAGTCCCTGGACATCTGCTCGGCGCGCGCGTAGCTTGCCAACGGGTCGTTGCGGCTCGCCGCGACCCATGCGGGAAATGGCAGGCGCTGACGGGGAATCGGCGTCCAGCCATGGGACTGCAGCTGGTCGACCGTGGGGTAGCCCGCCGGCATCGGCTCCTCCACATCCGCGGGTGTTGCCAGCAAGGCACCCAGGATGGGACGGCCGTGCTGCTGTTCAGACTGCTGCGCCGACCTCAGCGCCCAGTGCACGGTGGTCATCACGCCGGCACTGTGTGCCACCAGCACCACGGGCCCTTGCACGCCGTCCAGCGTGCGTACCAGCGCCTGCACCCGGGCTTCGCGGCTGAGCTTGTCGTGCTCGAGCGGCGGCACCGTGACTGCGCGCTGCAGTTCGTCCTGCAGTTCCTTCTGCAGATGGGTCTGCCAATGGTCTTCCACATGGTCGCGCAGGCCGGGAACGAGCACGAAAGTAATGTCGTCGGGATAGCGGTTCGTCATGCGCCCTCCTCAGACCGGACGGGTGCCGACGATGCCTGCGCGCTCCATCTTGCGATGGCATGGCGCGTAATCCATCACCGCATAGTGCTGGGTCGCGCTGTTGTCCCAGATGGCGATGCTGTTGGGCTTCCAGCGCCAGCGCACCTGGTACTCGGGAATCTGCGCCTGGCTGATCAGATAGCGCAGCAGGTCGGATGCGCCCGGGCTGTGGTCCTGGCCCACGCGCACGCGCGCTGACGTATGGTAGTTGGTGAAGTGCGTGGTGAAGCCGTTCACATAGAGGATCTTCTCGCCGGTGTCGGCGTGCGTGCGCACCACGGGATGCTCCGGATCGGGAAAGCGCTCCTTGAGCGCCAGGCGCTTCTCGATGGGCATGGCGGCACCGAACGTGCACTCGATGCTGTGGCGCGCACGCAGGTCCTCGATCTGGTCCTTCATCGCCTGCGGCAGGCGCTCGTAGGCCAGAACCATGTTGGCCCACATGGTGTCGCCGCCCACGGGCGGGCACTCCACGCAGCGCAGCACCGCGCCGAACTGCGGCACCTCGCGCCAGGTGGTGTCCGAATGCCAGGAGTTCTCGTAGCGCTCCGGCGGGCTTTCAGGCGTCTTGTAGATCTGCAGCAGGCCCGGGTGCTCCGGGTCGGACCCGACCACGGGATGGTCCTCCAGGTCGCCGAACCGGCGCGCGAACGCCACGTGGTCCGCGCGCGCGATGTCCTGGTTGCGCAGGAACAGCACACGGTGCTTGAGCAGTGCCTTGCGAATCTCTGCAAACAGCGCATCGTCGTGCACCGCGTCGCTCAGCGTCACGCCCGTGAGCTCTGCGCCGATGGCGCAGGTGAGTTGTTCTACTTGCATGGAAGGGCCTCCTCGGATGGCGGTCAGACGGTGAAGATGGCGGAGCCGATGATCTTTCGCGCCTCCAGGTCGCGGTGCGCCTGCACGGCGTCCGCGAGCGCGTAGCGCCTGGAAATGTCCACGCGGATGCGACCTGCCACCACGTGGCCGAACAGTTCCTCGGCGAGCTGCGCGCGTTCGCTCCGATCGGCCAGATAGTCGGCCGATGCGGGGCGCGTGAGGAACAGCGAGCCCTTCATCGCGAGGATCTGCGGATTGAACGGCGGAATCATTCCCGATGCCGTCCCCACGCAGACCATCAGGCCCCGGCGCTTGAGGCTGTTCAGCGACCCTTCGAAAGTGTCCTTGCCCACGCTGTCGTACACCACGTCGACACCCACACCTGCGGTGATTTCGCGCACACGCGCCGCCACGTCCTCGTGGCTGTAGTTGATGACATGGTCGCAGCCGTGGGCCCTGGCCACCTCGGCCTTGGCCTCCGAGGACACGGTGCCGATCACCGTGAGCCCCAGCAGCTTGGCCCATTGGGATACCAGCAGGCCGACACCGCCCGCGGCGGCGTGCAGCAGAATGCTTTCACCCCCCTTGAACTCGTGGATGCGGCGCATCAGATAGGCCGCCGTGAGACCGCGCATGGTGATGGCAGCCGCTGTCTCGAAGTCGATGGCATCGGGCAGCGCAATCAGTGCCGAAGCGTCGATCAACCGCTCGGTGCTATAGGCCCCCAGCGTATTGTGCGCACCGGTATAGGTCACGCGGTCACCCACCTTGAAGGCCGTAACGCCCTCGCCCACCGCCGTCACCGTGCCGCAGGCATCGCTGCCGATACCCGAGGGCATCGGAGCGGGATACAGACCCGAGCGGAAATACGTGTCGGCAAAGTTGAGCGCGACAGCCCCGTGCTGCAGGCGTACCTGCCCCGCTCCGGGCTGGCCGACCTCCACATCCTCATAACGCAGAACTTCCGGGCCGCCTACTTCATGAAAACGGATCATCTTTGCCATGCTTGCTTACTCCTGTGAACAGAACGTCGAGAAAAAATCGAAAAACGGCAGGTGCAACGCACCCGTAGGGATAAGGAATGCGGCCTGCGCTCAGGCGGGCTGTGCCTGTGCGCCGTCCATGCCTGCGTGATCGGTACGCCCGGCGCGTGCCGCGGCCCGCTCCTCATTCGCCACGCGGGTGGCTACGCGGCCCATATCGGCCTCATAGGTGCGCGACGCCTTCCAGAAACAGGCAGCGCTGAGCAATCCCAGAGCCGGCAGGGTCGCCAGCGCGGCATTCAGTCCCCAGTAGTCGGAAATCACCCCTCCGGCCAGCGGCCCGATCGCCAGGCCCAGCAGGTTCTGGAACAGTGCGAGCACGGCGCTGCCCGTGGCGCGCAGGCTGGGATGGGTCACGTTGAGGACCGAACTGGTCACCACGCCCACCGTGCAGGTCATGAGAAAGCAGCCAAGCAGGATCAGGGCGTACTGCGTGCCCACCACCAGGGGCGCCATGAATGCCGTGGAGAACACGACGAAGGTCAGCACCGTGACCGCGCACATCAGCAGCAGCTTGTTGCGCGGCGTGCGCAGGCTCACGCGATCGGCCATCCAGCCCCAGAACAGGGCTCCGGCTGCGCAGCACAGCACGCCGAGCGCCGCATGCCGTGCGGCCTGCGCCGCGTCCATGCCCTGGTATCGGTTGAAATAGCTCGGCATCCAGGCCCAGAGCGTGGACACCACGATGAGCTGCAGCGCACCGGCGCAGCAGATCCAGATCAATGTCGGGCCCTGGGTCAGCGATTCGTACAAGGTGCGCAGCAACGGCCCGGGATGCCCACCCGCACGGCCGCCGGCCTTCTTCGGGGCGGAGGGCGCACGCGTGGTCTTGTAGTCGGGAACGAAGATGAAGAGCAGCGCCAGCACCATTCCTGGAATGCCCACCGCGCCGAAGGCAGCACGCCAGCCCCAGTGCTCCGCGATGAAGCCCCCAGCACCACGCCGAGAACGGCACCCAGCGCCGAAGCGGCGAAAAACGCCCCCAGCAGCGTCGAATGAAAGCGCTTGGGGAACAGGCCGTTGACGAGCGCCGCGCCGACCGCGCCATAGCCGGTCTCGCCGAGGCCCACCACGGCGCGGGCCGCGAACAGCTGTGCATAGTTGCCCGCGAACATGCAGGCGATGGTGGCGCCGCTCCAAATGGCGGCCATGGCCACGACACTCTTCACACGCCCGAGGCGGTCGGCCAGCATCGCCACCGGCAGGCTGCCCAGCGCCACGACCACGGAGATCACCGAGACCAGCGCGCCAAGCTGTTTGTCCGACAGGTGCCACTCCTCCTTCAGATGGGGAAACAGCGACACGACGATCTGACGGTCGATGTAATCGGAGAGCATCAGCAGGAAGATCATGGCGAACGCAAACCACGCCCGCCTGGGGGATACGGGAAACTCATTTCCCGCGCTTGCTCGATGATTGATTGCGGCGCTTGTCACCCGTCGTCTCCTGCTCGTTTGCAATGAAATTGCCTGATCGAACTATAGAAACCGGGTTGGCTTGAATTTCTCTATTCGCGCCAGATTTTTTTCCATGAGCGCCACTCATGGAAAACACTTAAGCGGGCGCCCTGGGGCGCCAAATCATTGAATCAGAAGAGGAAAGCGGGCATCAGGCCAGATGCGTCTGCCGCCACTGGCGCGGGCTCGTGCCGAAGTTCGCCTGAAACCACCGGGTGAACGAGGCCTGGCGCGAATAGCCGGTGAGCGACGCCACCTGGCCGATCGAATAGCGGCTGTTGTTCATGTAGCGCAGCACCAGGTTCTTGCGCACGGTGTCGAGCAGTTCCGAAAAGCTGGTGCCGTTGTGGTCCAGTTGGCGCTGGAGCGTGCGCGTGCTCAGGTGCATCTGCTCGGCCACTCGCTCGATGCAGGCCTGCTCGAGCGGCATCAGAAGATAGATGTTCTTGCGCACTTCCTGCAGCAGCGCGTTCTCGCCGAAGGCCCGCATCGGCATGAGGATGTTCTCGGCGTAGCGCACCAGTTCGGGATCGGCCGCCGGATTGGGTGCGGCCATGTCGACGTGGCGCAGGACCATGCCGTTGAACTCGCTGTTGAAGGTGACCGGGCACCCGAAAAACTGCTTGTGCTGGTATTGCTCCTGAGGCGCGGGATGCATGAAGCGCACCTCCTTCGGGGCCCAGGCGGTTCCCAGGACCGACTGGCAGGTGCGCAGCATCACTCCCGCAACCAGCTCGCAGGCCTGGCGCTGCGGAATCTGCGAGTCGATCAGCAGTTCGAAGCGCAGCACGCTGAGCTCGCCCGATTCCTCCAGCGATATCGCCGTGGCATCGTTGAGCAGCTTGCGGTACTGGATGGCGCTCTGCCACATGTCGCGCAGGCTGGGCTTGTGTCGCATGAGCACGCCCAGGATGCCGAAGTCGAGCGTCTGCCGGTGATGCGCCATCTGGATCCCGAAGGCCGCGCAGGACGACGCCTCGGCGGCCAGTTCCAGCACCTTGCAGAGCGTCTCTCCCGAGATGTGCCGATCCGAGTCGACCAGCGCGCTCGCATCCAGCCCGACCTGCCTGAGCAGCGCATGGGAGTTGACGCCATGCTGATGGCAGACATGCAAGAACCCGTTCAGCGTGACAGCCCTGACCAATGTATCCATAACGCGCAACCCCAAAGACGACTCAAAGTTTTCTCGACTTCACACTGATTTCGATCAGGGTTTATAGCGCCCATCGTCAAAAGAGAAGTAAATGACATGAAAAGAGAAAAACAAACTCTATCTTTTTTCTACATTGGAGTGGAAAACAATGCTGCAAATCGCGGCAGACCCCTGAACAGGAGACATCCCCATGAACACCGAATACAGCAGCCTTCCCCGCCGCAGCCTGCTGCGCGCCGCATCCGCCATGGCACTCGGCAGTACCGTGCCCGGCCTGGCCTTCTCGCAGGCCAAGGGTGACACGGCACAGGCCCAGTGGCCGGACAAGCCCGTGCACATCTATGTGGCGGGGCCTGCCGGGGGATCGGCCGACGTGGTGGCGCGCGCACTGAGCGACCAGATCAATCGCACGGCAAAGCAGCCTTTCATCGTCGAGCCCAAGCCGGGCGCCGCTGGCGTGATCGCGGTGAACGACCTGCTGCAGGCACCGGTCGATCCGTACACGCTGATGGTCGGGGTGAGCTCGATCGTGAGCGAGATTCCGCACATCGTGAAGATGCGCCACGACACCCGCAAGGCCATCATGCCGCTGGCCGAACTCGCGCGCGGCGGCATCGTGCTGGTGGCAGCGCCCGACCTGCCCGTGAAGAGCCTCAAGGACGTGATCGCGCTGAGCAAATCCAGCAAACAAGGCCTGAGCTATGCCTCGTACAGTCCCGGCACGATGTCCCACGTGGCCGGGCTCATCCTGGGCCAGGCGTCCGGGGCCAGGCTGGAACATGTCGCATACAAGGGATCAACGGCGGGCCTCAATGACGTGATGGGAAGCCACATCCCGCTGATGTTCGACGGCCTGGCGACATCGCTGCCCTTCATCCAGTCGGGCAAGATCCGGGCCATCGCGATCACGTCACCCCAGCGCTCGCCGTTGCTGCCTGACGTGCCGACCTTCCAGGAACTGGGCTTCCCGCAGCTCACCTACACCGGCTGGATGGGGCTGTGGTGCAACAGTGCCCTGCCCGCCGAAAAACAGCTGATGATCCAGAAGCTCGTGCACCAGGCCATGGATGCACCCGCCTTCAAGACGGTGCTTGGCAATGCGGGCTTCGAGTCCGGAACGCACCGCGACTCCCCCAGTCTGCGCACCGAACTGCTTGCCGACTACGACCGCGTGGGCAAGGTGCTGCAGGGCGTGGATGTGAGGATTTGAGAGCGGCCGGAGCGATCACCGCCCGAGGCCGCGCCTGCGGACACGCCCGTGGGCCCGTGGAGATCGCGGGCACGTTCTCAATGCTCGTACACGCGCTCCCAGCTGGTGAATCCCTTCACCTCGATCGGGTTGCCGCAGGGATCGCGGAAGAACATCGTCCACTGCTCGCCCGGCTCGCCCTCGAAGCGCACCTGGGGCTCGAGGACGAACTGCGTGCCGGCCGCCTTCAGGCGCTCGGCCAGCGCCAGCCAGTCCGGCTTGAGCAGCACCAGCCCGAGGTGCGGCATCGGCACCATGTGATTGCCGACGCGGCCGGTATTGGTCACGGGAAAAGGCTCGCCCAGGTGCAGCGAGATCTGGTGCCCGAAGAAATTGAAATCCACCCATGTCTCCGTGCTGCGGCCTTCGGCACAGCCCAGAACATCGCGATAGAACTTGCGCGCCTCTTCGAGATCGGTGACGTGATAAGCGAGATGAAAAAGACTTTGCATGGGGGGCGAAGATAACACCGAAATCCCGGTTCACCCGCATGGGAGCATGGAATCCGGCACAGGGAATCTGCCCGTGTCGGCCTGGGCGGGGACCGCATCACCGCCTGAACTGGCCGCTTGCGTCGATGATCGACAGCTCCACGAAACTCAGCCCGGTGCGGTCGTTCGGGCCGTAGCCCAGTTCGAGCCCGCCCAGGTCGAAGTGGTTCATGCCGGCCAATGCCGCCACCACCTTCTCGCGCGTGGGCTTGGGGCCGGCGCGGCGCAGGCCCTCCACCAGCACCTTGGCCGATGCGAAACCCTCCATGGCCGAGGGCGACAAGGTCACATTGCTGTCGGCCTTCGCCAGCGCGGCGGCCTCACGGTTCATGGCATAGCTCATCGAGCGCTCGCTCGGGAACACCTGGGTCACGATCACGCCCCGCACGGCATCGCCCAGCTGCTTGGTGAAGCCCGACGAAGCGTTGTTGGACACGGTGATCACCTGCATCGCAGAACCGGCCTTGCGCAGGGCCTTGACGCCATCGCTCACCGCCACGCTGGAGCCGATCCAGATGACGGCCTGGGTCTCGGCCTCCAGCAGTTGCGGAACGATGGCGGCATAGTCAGGCTTGCTGCGATCGGCCTTGACGACGGCGGCGGGCTTCATGCCGGCCTTGTTGAACCCTTTCATCGCGCCGGCCAGACAGTCCTCACCGAAGCTGTCGTCCACATGCACGACCGCGATGCGGCTCAGGTTGAGCAGTTTCAGGTGCTCGACGGCCTTCTCGGTTTCGGCCTGATAGCTCGGCCGCACATTGAACACCAGCGGATTGACCGGCTGATGAAAGATCATGGCGCCCGTGGACGGCGCCACCAATGCAACGCCATGCCTGGCCAGGTGCGGCAGGATGGCCTCCGTATGCGGAGTGGCGCGGCTCATGAACAGCGCGACCACGTTGTCCTGCTCGATCAGGCGACGGGCGTTTTCGCCGGCCTGCTTCGGTTCGAACTTGTCATCGAGCGTGATCAGGCGGATCTTCTCCCCATGCACCCCTCCCTTGGCATTGATGCTGTTCAGATACAGGTTCACGCCCACCAAGGTTTCACCCACGCTGGCCGCCACGGGCCCCGTCACGGCCGTGGTCTGGCCGATCAGGATGTCGGCCTGCGCCGCCGATGCCATGCCCAGCCCAGAACACAGGGCAGCCACGGCACGCAGTTGCCGGCAGGCAAACGATAGGGAATTCAATGTCATGTCTCCTCCTGCAAATGACTTTGTCAATGACGACAGTGTCCGCAGTCTAGCGACATATGAAGCAAATATTCACACTTCGGATGAGCAGAAGGGGTATCGCTTTCACGAGTGGGGCTCAAATGCCAAGGTGATTGATATGAGTCAATCAGGGAGCCCCTGCAAAGCCATCATCCCAGCCAATGAATGTCTCATTTCCTTGCTTCAGGCGCCAATTGGATGACGCCCAGCTCTGACTTGGCCCGGCGGCGCGCGGGCCTGAACCAATACACCCACAGGCCCCTCATCCAGGCCAGCGCATACAGCACATTCATGGCGAAGAGGCCCCAATCCTCCGCGGACCATGAGGTATAGAACCAGAGCGGCTGCCCCAGCAGCCCGAAGATGCAGGCCCAACGGCGAACCACGTCGCTGCGGGACTGCGACGTCCATACAGCCAGGATTCCGAGGATGGCGATAGCGATCTGATCAGTTTGCATGGGTATTGGTCAATAACACTGTATTAATACACAGTATATGACATGCCATCCCGTCGCGCACACAGGCGGGGCCGCTCTGCGCCACCCCAGCACAACGAGTCAATGCACTGGGCCCTGCCATCGGCTTCTTCGGCCCCAAGCATCATCCTCCCCTCGTCTACATGCATGTCTACAAGGAGTTCGGGGCGCGCAATCGCGTACAGGGCACGCAAGCGGCAATCAGGGCTTCCTGGGTGTGTCTAGACTCAGAAACGATAGCCCAGCGTCAGAGCAAAGACATCGGGCTCCGTACGCACCTTGACCCTGCGCGTGATCTCCCCCACGCCCGGCGTTTGTGTGGTGGCCTTTGCGGTCGTCCGGATCCAGTAACGGTTATATGAAAGATCCACAAACCAGTTGCGATCAAACGACCATGAGGCCCCTACCTTGATCACCGGCCCAAGCGATGGCGAGAAATGCACGCGGGTGGAGGTGCCGCCGAATGCGGAGTTATAGACGTCGTTTCCAACGCCATCCGTGAAGAAGGTGTAGTGCACCCCTGCACCTGCATGCAAGGTCAGCGATGGCGTGGGCTCCCAGTTGTAGTGACCAAGCACGGCCGGAAACCATGCACGCACGGAACCGATTTCGCCCAGCGGCGCGGCGGTTCCCGCCCCTTTCATGGTCACGATCGGCGGTACACCGCCCTGCACGGTGACAGACCACGGACCACCAAGGCGTCGCTCGTAGAGGAATGCCAGGGCACCCCGATCCTTGACGTCGGCCTGCGCCCCCTCCGGCGTGGTGCCGGGTGGCCCACTCAGGTATCCGGAATTCGTATGGAACCTCACGGAGGCCACGCCCAACTGCACGGAATTGAGCAGCGGCTCCGCACCCACTGCTGCCGTACTCGCCACCGATCCCAGCAAGACGGCCCCGCAGACCGCCTTTGAATCATACTTGAACGTCCACATGCTTTGTCTCCTTTTTTAAGCGACACTCGTCCTCCACCGGTAGCCCGTGAAGCCCGATCCGGTGTCCGACATCATCAAAATGGGGGAAGCCCGCCGCGACTCGGCTCCAGCGCAGGGGCAGGCGGCCTACAGCCGGGTCTTGTCGCGGCCCTTGAGCCCGAGCATCTGCCGAGCCTCGGCAGGCGTGGCGATTTCCATGCCCAAGGTCTCAAGCACGCTGCGGATCAATCGCACCTGTTCGGCGTTTGACGTTGCGAGCTTGCCGGCTCCCACTGAGAGGGAATCCTCCAGCCCGACGCGCACGTTGCCGCCCATCAGCGCTGCCTGGGTGATCAACGGCATTTGGTGGCGCCCCGCGCCCAGCACGCTCCATTGGTACTGGTCGCCGAAGAGCTTGTCAGCCATGCGTTTCATGTGCACCAGGTTCTCCGGGTCGGGTCCAATGCCGCCGAGGACCCCCAGCACGAACTGCAGGAAGATCGGCCCTTGCACCAGGCCGCGATCCACGAAGTGCTTGAGGTTGTACAGATGCCCCACCTCATAGCACTCGAACTCGAAGCGCGTTCCATTCCCATGGCCCAGGCGCTCGAAGATCTGCTCGATATCGGCGAAGGTATTGCGGAAGATGCTGCTCCTCGTGCCCTCGATGTAGTCGCGCTCCCAGTCATGGCGGAACTCCTTCATCTTCTCCAGTGCCGGGAAGATGGCAAAGTTCATCGAGCCCATGTTGCAGGAGGCCATCTCGGCCGACACATCGAGGGCGCCAGCCATGCGCTGCTCCAGCGTCATGGTGATGGAGCCGCCCGTGGTGATGTTGATCACCGCATCGGTGGCGGCATGGATGCGCGGCAGAAACTGCCGGTAAATCGCGGGATCGAACGCGGGGCGTCCATCCTTCGGGTCACGGGCGTGCAAATGTAGGATGGAGGCTCCAGCTTGCGCTGCCTCTATCGCCTGTTCAGCGATCTCGTCGGGCGTGAGCGGCAGATGCGGCGACATGCTCGGCGTGTGGATGGAGCCGGTGACGGCGCAGGTGATGATGACTTTGCGTGCCATGGTGGGATCTCCTTCAGGCAGGCTCGGCAACGACCACGTTCTCGATGTGACCGATGCCGTCGATCTCCACACGCATCACGTCGCCCAGCTTGCGGAACTGTGGTGGCTTGAGCGCCACGCCCACACCGGACGGCGTGCCTGTGGCGAGAACGTCGCCGGGCTCCAGCGTCATCACAGTGGACAGATGCGCAATCTGCTCCCAGATGTTGTAGATCAACTCGCCGGTGTTGACCTCCTGGCGCACTTCGCCGTTGACCAGCATGCGCATGTTCAGATTGTGCGGATCGGGCACTTCGTCTGCTGTCACGATCCAGGGGCCGAAGGGGCCATGCGTGTTGAAGCTCTTACCCAGGGTCATGGTGGGCGAGGCCATCTGCCAGTCGCGCACCGACACATCGTTGATGACCACGTAGCCAGCGACGACCGAGGGCGCATCGGCCACGCTGACATGGCGGCAGCGGCGGCCGATGATCACGCCGAGTTCGGCTTCGTAGTCTACCTTGTCCGATGCGCGGGGCAGGTGGACCGGATCGAATGGGCCGTTGACGCAAGAGACCTGCTTGTTGAACCAGATCTGGGTGTTGGGCACCTGCATGCCGGCATCCAGGGCCTCTTGCTTGTGCTTGGTGTAGTTCATGCCGATGGCCAGGAACTTCTCCGGATTGGGAACCGGCGCCTGCAGTCGCACGTCGGCCAGCGGCCAGCTGACGGAATTTTCCAATTTCAACGCACGCACACGCTCCAGCGCGACCGGCCCGGCCTGCAGCAACTCGCGCATGGTTCGCGGCAGCGCAGCGTCACTTGCGGGCAGGTCGATCACCTGGTTATCGACCACCTTGCCGATGGAGTTATGGCCGCGACATTCGAAAGTAATGAGTTTCATGGAATTCCTTTGGTATTTTTACAAAGCAGATAACGCAGCTTCAGGCTTCGGAATTTGCGAAGAAAACCGGATCGAGCGGCGGCCCCCACAGGTAGAACGAATCCTCGGCAGGGTGGTCCAGACCTTCCCAGTCGGCGGACGCGGGGATGTAGTCCATGGTGGCGGAGAGTTCGCTCCAGCTCCCCCAGGGATCCTGTGCGTAGTAGAAGTAGTTCGAGCCCAGTACATGCCGCCCCACTCCCCAGCCAGTCGTGTAGCCTGCGGCCTGCAGACGGCTCATGCCGCTGCCCACGTCCTCGATGGTGGGTACGTCCCAGCTCAGGTGATGCAACGCAGCACCTGGCGCCCTGGCCAGCGCGATCAGGTGATGATCGCCACCATGGGGAGCATGCAGGAAGGCCACGCCATCGCCGGAGCGATCCGACAGGCGCAGGCCCAGCGCGCCCACATAGAAAGCCATGCGCGCCGGCACCGACGGTGTCATCAAGGCCAGGTGCGACAACCTCTGCGGCAGCGCGGGCTTGGCCTTGCTGCGCATCGGCGCGCACCGGGTACCGTCGAGCGGCAGCGCCGGGCTTTGGTGACGGGCTTCGTCGATGGTCGTCTTGGGCCCCGGCCGCACCTGCACTTCAAGGCCATCGGGATCTCGGTACCAGCGGCCAACGGCATCCGTATCGGCATGGGCTCCCGCAGGCGTGGCGATGGGCAGAAAGCCTTGCGCCTCGATATGTACGTAGAGCCGCTCAGCCTCGTCCGCGAAACAATTGAAACTGAGGCGGTCGAATCGCTTCTTCGCACCTTGACTCAAGCGTCCCCAGACATGCGCATCATTCGCGGCGCGCAGTACCAGGCCCGCGCCTTCGCGGCTTACGCGCAGGCCGAAGGCGCTGTAGAACTGCTCCGCATCGGCCAGGGAGGGCACGGTCATGTGGAACTCGCCGATCGAATGCACGCCCAGGCGGTCGTACCTGCGTGATGTGGACATGATGGCTTCCTCCTGTGAAAACGAAGGGGCGCGCCCCACTACACCAGTTCCACCGAACCGGCACGGGCCACGGCCAAGCTGCCATCCTCATCGCTCGATACGGACAGGATCGAATCGAAGACGCTTGCAAGCTCGGCCTCGGGGTCGGCGTGCTCCGCGAGCGAGCGGTATGCGACGTATCGGTCCGGGCGCACAACGATCACTCCCCTGGCGCTGATCGCCCGGTTCTTCAGCCATGCCATGCGCACGTCGATGTAGTCACTGTCAGCCAGGCCCAGGGTAAAGGCCTTGATGGGCAAGCCCCTGGCTTGCGCCAGCGTCCTGGCTGCCTCGACCCATGCTCCGCCTTGCTCACCGGCAATCACCAGGAACTGGCCACTTGCGACGAGGCCGCTCAACGCGACACGCTCGCCCTGCATTTCGACAAAGGCATGCGGCAGAGGATGCCCGGGCCTGGTGCTCGGCTCATAGAGGCGCACGGGGTCCAGCGGTACGTAAGCGGGGCTGCCGTCGTCGATCACCGCCGTGGAGTGGTAGCGGTAGCCGAACTCCACGTTGTGGTGGTGAAACTCCATGGTCTGGGATGCAATGGCAGCGTTCAGCGCGTGCTTTTTCTCCGCGGAGCCCGGCAGACTGTCGTCCCACAACGGCATGAGTTCGGCCCAGTTGTCCTCCGCCGACTTGTCGCTTGAGAGGTTGAGCGCCTGGTCGATCTTGAAGTGATTCATCGCATTGCCAATGGAGCAATCGATATTGGCCTTGTCGACGGGCTTGCGCTCTGCCTCGTAGGTGTCGAGCAGGCCATCACCCGCCTTGCCCGCTAGTACCAGAGACAGCTTCCAGCACAGGTTGTAGGCGTCGTGCACGGCGGAGTTCAGTCCCAGGCCGCCCGTGGGCGGGTGGCGGTGGGCCGCATCACCCAGAAAGAAGACACTGTCCTTGCGGAAGTGGTCGGCGAGCACGCCCTCCATCATCCAGGTGGAGATCTTGTGGACCTTGGCCGAGAGATCCTTCACCCCCAACGTGGCACGCATGCGGGCGAGCACATTTTCGTCCTTCATCGCATCAGGATCGTCGGTCGCATATTTCATGTGGAAGACCCACTCCTCCGACTTCGTTCCCCAGTGCTCAGGCCCCATGCCCACGAGCACACCGCTGGCCCATGAGCCGCCGAACGAAGGGTTGACAAGCCAGCGGATCAGGACATCGTCGTCGTGCAGCCAGGGTGACAGATCCGCCGTCATGTGGATCGACACCATCTTGATGATGTCACGCTGGCCCGTCAGGCTGACTCCCACGATCGGGCCCACCGTGCGGCCTCCATCGGCTGCCAGCAGGTAGCGGGCACGCACCTGCAAGGTCTCATTGGTGTCCTTGTTCAGGATGGTGGCAACCACGCCTTCCGCATCCTGCTTGAGCCCCGTGAGTTCGTGGTGAAAGCGCACGTTGCCGGGATTGAGCTTTTCCGCATGGGCACGCAGCAGCGGCTCCAGTCGAATCTGCGGCAGATTGCAGGTCCGGCAAGGGCTTGCAGCAATGTAGTCCGGGTCGGTGTAGCCAGCGCCCCAGGCTTCCAAGTGACCCAAGGTACGACCATAGGCTTCGTGGTCCCCAGCCATGCCCGCATACCATCCGGTGGCGCGCATGTTCTCGGCTGGCGTGCTGCGCTCGTAGATGGCTTCAGCCACGCCCACTTCAGTGAAAATCTCCATACTGCGCTGATTCAGTACATGGGCCTTGGGCAGAATCGAGGTGCCCGGAAACGCGCTGACCAGCAGGTGCCTCACACCCAGCGACGACAACGTCATCGACGCAGTCAGACCAGCCCCGCCACCGCCTACGATCAAAACGGGAACATTCAGCTCTTTCATGTCTCTTCCTTCCTAAGTTGCAATAGATCTCGTGCGCACGTACCGCCGCGATCAAAGTGCGCCATTTGCCAGCGCCCTCTCCGTGGTGGTACTGCCCATCGGGCTTAACGAGTAAGTGCAACTTTATGAATTGCCTGCAATAGAATGAAGATCACTTTCCCGACGTCAAAATGACAAGTCGTCAGCTTGATCTCAAGGGCACAGGAAGAAGACTTCATGAGAGGTACATCTGGAGACAAGGCGCCCCCTCTGCCCGACCATCGCGTCGAGGTGGCCGCGCGCAGGCGTGAGACGATGCGCAGCCGGCTGCTCGAAGCCACCTTTGCGGCCTTCACACAGGAGGGCAAGTCGGCTCCCGACATTGGAGACATCGTCAGCTGCGCCCAGGTTGCACGCGGCACTTTCTATCTGCATTTCCAAACGCTGGAACAGGCCTTGCAAGCACTGGTGCAGCAGCAGAGCGACGAGATGACGCGCGCGTGCCTGCCCCTTTATGACATGTTGCAGGAGCCTTGCCAGCGATTCGCCGTGGGCTGCCGCCTGTTCCTCATGCGTGCCACTGCGGACCCCCAATGGGCTTCTTTCATGATTCGTGCGGCACCGCTGGACAACAAGCAGCTGATGGCCGGGTACATGCGCGAAGACCTCAAGCAAGGCAGAGCGATGGGGCAATTCAACTATGCCGACGACCATGTGGCACTGGATATCGAGCTGAGCACCCTCGTCGCGGGAATTGGCTCTCTTGGCAAGGGTGTGCCCAACCCCGAGAGTTACATGGACGAATGCATTCGCATGGCACTCAGAGGTCTGGGGTGCGATCCCGACCGAAGTGAACAGAGCCTGCTGTTTTCCCGCAAGCATCTTCATGGCTGGACGTGGGTTCGCGAGGGAAAATCGGGCCCTCGCTTCGAGTATTGAGCCCCAGGCGAGGCCCGCCCCGAGCCCGTCGTCTGCTGCGCCAGACCAGGAGGCCTGCCATGATCATGGTGCAGACCGCCAGCCCGCCCAGCAGCACGATCAGGCGCCCTCCCCAGCCAAGAGCGCGCCCCGTGTGCAAGGGGTATTGCCAGATCACGAAGCGCTCGCCCTTCGTGCCGTTGTCGTAGCCATAGAGGGCGCGCAAATCGCCGGTCTGGTCGTCCAGGTAGATCTGCTCGTAGCGTACGCTGAGGGCGCGCTCCAGCATTCCGGGCTCCTTGAAGGCAATGCGATACACGCCTTGCCTGGCGAGATGATTGGCATACCAGGGCTGGTAGTGCCGGGTTGCCGGGGCCAGGTGAGCACGAGCACGCATCACTGCTTCATCGATGCCGAAGGCAGGTTGGCGATTCCCTTCCGCAACAACGGGCAGCGATCGCACCGGATGCGGGTGCACCGTTGAAAACCAGCTGACCAGCGGCTTGAAAACCTCATCGGCCAGATTGAAGTACACCCCCGATGTGCTCAGCACGACAGCCACCGGCAGGCTCCACAGTCCGACGCAGCGATGCAGGTCGAAGACGGTCCTGGAGGCTGCTGCGCCGCGTTTGATGCTCCATGCGGGCTTCCATTTGCGCCAGAACCCCTGCCCCGACGACGCCATGCGCGGGAGCGTGAGCCATGCGCCAAGCAGCGAGGACACCAGCCATACGATGGCGACCGCCCCCGTCAGCCACATGCCCCACTTGCCGGGCAGGTGCAAGGTACGGTGCAGCACGTCGATGAAGGGGATGAAGTGCGCGCGATCCAGCCTTATCGCTCCCCATTGGCGCCGGCCAAGAATCTGCCCGGTGGCCGGGTCGACATACAGCCGGTTGAAGTCGACCGCATGGGGCCTGCCCGTGGCGACATCGATGCGCGGCTCCACCCGCACCTCGTAGGACTCCCCCTCCGGGGCACTCAGCGGCATGAGACTGACGCGCAGGCGTGGCTCCGCCTGCTCGATGCGCCTGAGCAGCTCGTCCGCGCCCAGGGCGGGCGGTGCATGGGCAGCGGGCTGTTCGTGGGAGATACGCAGCAGGCGTGGGTTGAGCCATGCGTCGATCTCGTGTCCGAACACCAGAAGGCTGCCGGTGACCGAGATCACCAGCAGGAACAACAGCATGGCAAGGCCGAGATAGCGATGCAGCGCCACCCAGAACTTACGGCCCGTCACAGGATCACCAGTGGTGTGTGTAGGTGGCCGTCAGGGTCGCGCCGGCTGCGGGCAGGCGGCTGTCGTTCTTGCCGCTGCGCATGAGCTGGCTGTACAGCGGCAGGTAGTACTTGTTGAACAGGTTCTGGACTCCGACGGTGAGCTGGTTCTTGCTGTCGAACTGGTATCGGCCCACGACATCCACGCTGTAGTAGCTCTTCACGTCCGCTCGTGCGAACTGGGTCTTGCCGTCGGCGAGGCGATAGTCTCGCGAGCCGAACCAGTTGAACTGGGTGCGCAGGCTCCAGCGCTCGCTGGGACTGTATTGCACATAGCCGGTGATCTTGAGCGGCGGGATGCGGTAGCCCGTCATGTTCTGGTCGCTGGTCGCACCGGGCGGCGTCTCCCGGCCCTGCATCCATGTCAGGGTGCCGCCCGTGGCCCATTCGTCGCCATAGTGATCGGCGGTCAGCTCCACGCCGCGAATACGCTCGCGCGTGCGGGTGAGGTGCAGTCCGTTGTTGAACGACTGCACGGCCCCCAGGTTGGAGCGCGAATGGAACACGGCGAGTGTCGCCAGCGTGTTGCCGAACGTACCGCGCCAGCCAATTTCGTAGTTGTCGGTCTTGACCGGCTCCAGCTCGGACGAGTTGATGTCGAAGTTGGCTCCGGCGTTGCGCAGCTGCAGGCCTACGTCGGGCAGGTCGAAGCCCTGGCTGAACGATGTATAGACCTCGTGGTTCTTCACCGGCTTGAACGTCACCCCGGCGTTGTAGAGCACCGCGTCGTAGGACACCTTGCCTCCGGACACGGTCGCGGGATGGGGCAGGCGTGACTGCGAAAGCGGCTGGAAGTCATCGAGGCTTGCCTGCGACTTCTCGTAGCGCAAACCTCCTTCCGCCGACCATTGATCGTTGAATTTGTGCTGGAGCTGCCCGAACGCACCAGCGCTCTTCACGCTCACCCACGGCATGTAGATGCGCTGCCCCGTACGCCGGAACACCAGGCCGCCACTGGCGTCGTAGGTGGCCGCGTCGAAGGTGTCCAGCGGCATGTTGCTGCGCTCCTGGATGTAGTCCGCCCCCCAGACGAGCTTGGTGTGCTTGTCTTCGCCAAACGGCGTGGTGACGGTCAGGCGGCCGCCGAACACCTTGTTGTTCTGCATGACCTGATCGACAAAGTTGCCGCGGTTGGTGTTGCTGCGCGCATCGAACGGGGCAAATCGCACGTAGTTGTCACGGCCGTAAACCATGGCGGTCAGCATGCTTCCTGCAAGGTCCTTGTTCTCGTAGCTCGCACTCAGCAACGTGTTCTCCACCTGGTTCTGCTCTGCCAGGCTCAGGCCCTTGATGGCTCTGGCGGCAACGCTGCCAAGGGCCGCGCGATTGACGGCCGGGTCGTTCGCATAATCTGTTTTCTGATGGGTGCGAAGATGGCTGGCTGCCAACTGTATGCGCTGGTTGCCGTCGATGCGCAAGCCGAGCTTGCCTCCAAGGCTGTAGGTGTTGGAGTCGAACAGGTCACCCTGGCTCGCATCCGGAGCGATGCGGTCCCCATGACCGTCGAAGGCGCCGCCGGTGCGGCGTGCCGAGATATCGACCTCGTAGTCGATGACCTCGCCCGCACCCGACAGATAGTGCTGTACCTGCGCGCCCAACCCCTCGCTGCTGAGGTGCGAGAGCGACGAATCGAAGCCCACGGTGGTGCGAGCCACGGGCTCGCCTCCAACGGGGCGCGTCGTCACGGAAATCACGCCGCCGGTAGCGCCGCTGCCGTAGATGGCGTTGCTGCCCCGCAGTACCTCGACGCGCTCAATGCGGCTCAACTCGACGTTCACCAGGTTGCGCGACGTGTCCCGGTTGGTGTTGAGCGGGATGCCATCGACCAGCACCAGCACATTGCGCCCCCGCAGCGTCATGCCGAAGTCGCTGAGATTGCGGCTGGAATCCGAAAGGCCCGGAACGCTCTTGGCCAGCATGGTGCTCAGATTGGGCGAGGTGGCGCGCAGGTCTTCCAGTTCCTGGCCTTCGATGACCGTGACCTGCCGGGTCGGCTGCATCAGCGAGCTGTCCGAGCGCTGATCCGTGACGATCACCGTGGGCAGCTGGCTTGCGGGCTCGACCGGTGCGGCAGCCGCCTCGCCAGATGCGGAGGCTGCCGCCGAGGAGGAAGGCTGCGCAGGCGCCGCCTGCTCACGAATCTGAAGGGCCCCACCGGGCAGTGCCTGAACCGAAAGCCGGGAGCCTTCCAGCACCTTGCGCACGGCTTGCTCCGCCGTCCACGCGCCTTGGATGGGCTGGGCGCGCAGTCCCTTGAGCAGAGCAGGATCCGCAACGATGCTGCGCCCCGTTTGCTGGCCGATGCGGGTGAGCGCCTCCGCGAGCGTGCCCCCCGGAATGTCGATGCGCACCGCCGATGCCTGGGAGGGATCGGCTGCTCGGCTTGCAAGGGGAATGGCAGCACAGGCCACGAGCGCAGCCAACGCAAGGGCGTGCAGCGTGTGTCGTCGGAGTGGAATGTGCTGGAGGCCGGGAGTAGTCACTGGAAGATCCTTTTCGCTCTGTACTATCCGGCTTGTGCGGCGAAACGGAAAAACCCCTCAACTATTTTTCATTCGATGTCAGCGAGCGCCCGGTCCGTCCAGCGAGATCAGTGGCCCCAGACGGCGAACCCGCACCGGCAGGATCTGGCCAAGCGTGCTCAACATCTCGTCCACATCCAGCCGGAAGATGCCGAATACCCGCAGTTCCGAGACCGACGGAGCAACCCGGATGAAGCCCGGGAAATAGGCCTGAAGTGCCTGGACGACCTCCCCCAGCGGCCAGTCATCGACCGCCAGCATGCCTTGCTGCCAGGAGGCGCGATGCAAGGGATTGCCGCGCATCGGTTCGGTCCTCTGCGCACTGAAGTTCACCCCTTCGCCGGCATTCAGGAGCACCTGCCGGTACTCACGCGGCTGCAGGACAACGGGACGATCCATGGCCACCATTTCGGTGCGATCCGCGCGAACGCGGCTCATCATGCGCCCCGACTCCAGCAGCGCGAAGCCATCCCTGGTGCGGATCCTGAGCGGTTCCGCCCCCGCATGCGAACGAGCCACGATCAATCCGCCTGCGCGATGCAGCAGCTCCGGCGCGCCGGATGCGTCGCTCACATCCACGGCCGAACGTGCATCCAGCAACACCGTCGAGCCGTCGGCCAGCGTGAACTCGCGCCGCTCGCCCGTGCCGGTGTACAGGTCGGCCATGATCTGGCCGATGGGCATCAGCCGGTCGGTGGCCACGGCCGCTGCCACACTCACTCCGCCCAGCGCCAGGGCGCCTTGCAGCACGCGGCGCCTGCGCGTACGAAACAGTGCCTGCATGGCGGCCTGCACATGCACTCCATCGGCGTGCGCCTGCAGATGACGCACCGTTGTGAGCGGGCTGGCCAGCGCGGAGTTCACCCGGGACCAGGCTGCCAGGTGCGCGGGATCCCCGCCCAGCCAGTGCTCGAAGGCCTGCCGATCTGCATCGCTGAGTGTCTCGGCTTCATGGCGAACCAGCCAGTCCACAGCAGCATGCATCACCTGCGGGTCTGCCGACGCTCTCGTCATGGTGCGCACCTCACACATTGCAGCAAGGCGCGTTTCATATGGCGTTCCACGGTAGCAAGCGAAATGCCCATGTGTTCGGCAATCTGCGGGTAGGTCATGCCGTCGAGTCGCGACAGCAGGAATGCGGTCTTGACCTGCTGCGGCAATGCGGCCAGGGCTCGGTCGATCTGGCAGATGGCCTCCACCAGCATCGAATGCTCTTCCGGCGAAAGGGCCACGGCTTCGGGCATGTGGCGCAGCGTGTCCTCGTAGGCCCGCTCGAGGTCCTGGCGTTGCCAGAGCTTGATCAGAATGCGCTTGGCGATCGTCGTGAGAAACGCGCGCGGCTCCCGAATCTCCGATCGGCCGCCATCCTCCGCCAACTGCAGGAAGGTCTCCGAGGCCACGTCCTCCGCATCGCTGTGACTGGATACGTGCCGCGTCAGGCGGCTGCGCAGCCATGCATGGTGCTGGCGAAAGATGTCATCCGCTTCGGCTTGGAACTGAATCGATGGCATGGCGCGTCAGTGTGGAAGTTCTATAAACGGCGCCTATCATAATTGATAATGATTCTTGTTAGTTTTTATAACACCCCTGGAGGCGCGTTGTGCAGCAGCGGGGGCATGTGGCGTTCCGGCCTCACCCGCCGGTCGGCTCGAACAACAACTCTTCCAGTGGCTCCATGTCCGATGCTGCGATGGCTTCGCGCAACCTGGGCAGTAGCGCCACCAGGTCGTTGTAACCCGTGGTCTTTTCCAGCGCGCGCAGCAGCCGCAAGCCGCGCAGACCCAGTTTCACCACCAGCTCATCTGCCAGATAGTAGGCGCTGGTGTAGCGTCGACTTTGCTCGGCCGGGGAAAGTGAGGAATGGGGCGAGGTGGCGCGATCCCTGAGGGGTGCCACCGCGAGGGGCAAAGCGTCCGCGCTGTCCAGCAGGCCCGACTGAATCAGTCCCTGCACATCCTCGGCGCTCAGCGAGCCCGGCCCGGTCGCCGGCAGCAGGGCGGCTACCTGCGCCACGGTCTTGTGGCCATCGAACAGGATGAAGGCCGTGCGCAGGCGTTGCGGCAGCAAGGGGTCGCGCGTCTTGAGGGCTTGGGTGCCGAGCTCCGTCTTCTTGAAGAGGGTGGTTTGCATGGTTTCCAGACTATCGAAATACGCCGATCGCAGTGACCGCAAGGAAGCCCGGAACAAGGAATGTGGCTCCCACGCTCCCCCGTTGGAGTACCAGGCTTCCGCGGGCCGTGCCGCGATCAGAAGCGGTGGCGAATGCCGAAGCCCACGCTCGTACCGTTGCCGAAGTTCGTGATCTTGTCGTGCATCACGATGGCATAGACGTCGGTGCGCTTGGAGAGATCGTAGTTGTAGCCTAGCGAAACGGTGTTGCGCTTGGCGTCGGACTGGTCGAGCTTGGTCTGCGCCCAGGCTGCCATGATCCGGCTGTTGGCTGCCAGCGGAACCGTGGCGCCCAGAGAAGCCGTCTTGCCCTTGAAGCCGTCGTTCTTCCCCTTGGTCTGCCCGTAGGTGGCGTAGGCCTTCACTACGCTGAAGTCATAGGCAGCACCCAACATCCAGTTCTTGCGTCCATCCGGCAACACGGCGGGGACCGGATCGGACATGCCGACGTCTTCGTAGAAGGCCGTCATGCTCAGCGGACCGCTAAAGTACAGCACGTTGAGGCCGACGTTCTTCTTGCTGCTCTTGTCGGCCTGCTCACCGAATTGGTAGTGCAGGTTGGCCTTCAGTCCGTTGAAGTCAGGAGTGCTATAGATCACCTGGTTCGACCATCCGGTATCGGAGGGATTGGTACCCTTCCAGCCCGATGCGTTGAACAGCGATACGTTCTGGTGCAGCACCAGAGGCGAGAACGTGAATGAGTCGCCATAGGGGTTGAACAGAATGGTGGGCAGGAAGTTGGGTGCAACGCTGCGGCCCAGCAACACGCGGCCAAAGCCGCCGCTCAGCGCCAGATAGGCATCCCGCGAAAAGAACGGGTCGCCATCGAAGCGGCCGGGCGTGCCGGTGTCGCCACGGAAAAATGCATTCAACGCGAACTCGGCCTTCAGGCCGCCTCCCAGGTCTTCGCTACCCTGGAATCCAAACCACGAGGTGGTCATGCCGCCGCTGTTGACAGCATGGGTGCGGCCGCTGTCTCCGGGTTTTTTCATCGAGCCGATATACATGTCCGCCAGGCCCGTGATCCGCACGTTCGATTGCGCTTGCGCAGCACTGGCACACGCCGCAGCGGCGGCCAGCACTAGCAGAGTCTTTTTCATACCCATCCTTTGTTATGCATGTGGAATGTGATCGGGTCTGGTACCGGTGTACTACCCGTATCACGAGTCACTTTGCATGACGATGGAACACGCCTTTCATAGAAGTTACCCAAGTGTTGCTTCAAGACCGCAATCGAATCCGACGGGCCGGTTTGCCTGCCGGACACCTTTTTGCGCGCCCTGCCCTGCGCCATCGACAGGCTCGCAATTTTCCGGTCGTGCCTACATCACACACGGAACGAGGAAGCGATGAATCCCATTGAAATAGCACGCCGATGAACCAGGCCCAGGCTTTGCGCGGCGGTACCCCCTCGTTGCTGGCAACCAAGGTGGTGCATGCAACCCTGTCTGTGGATGGCCGTGCGGCAGGCATCGGAAGGAGTCGGGCTGTTCCTGGATATGTCGGTGCCGTGCGCGCACACGGTGCGGCAGCGTGGCTTTGCATAACGGTTATTCCACCATGGAATTGCAATGCAGCGAGGCGATATGGTTGCAGCGGGGTGGTTCCCGGTTTGGCCCATCTGTATGCCTTCATCGGCCCCGGAACTGCGCCAGCAGGTGACCCAGGATCTTCCAGGCCTTGGGTTGCTCCACCATGGGAACGGGAATACGCAGCATGCTGCCTGCCGCCTGGCGTGGCGAGAACAACAGGCCCGGCGCCAGCAACAGGCCCTGCGCCGCAGCGTGACGGGCCAGCACCTCCGAGTCCATGCCGCAATCCACCCAGGCGAACATGCCGGCCTGCGGTTCGTGCTGCGCACGGCAGTCAAGGTTTTCCAGCATACGCAGGCAACGGTTGCGCGCGCGGTCCACGCGCTCGCGCAGGCGATCCACGTGCTTGCGGTACTGGCCATCGGCGAGTACGCGGTGCACGACCTGTTCGCCCGGAAGTGCCGTGGTCAGGCCGCCCAGTAGTTTCAGATCGGTCAACCGCCGGATCAGGTCCCCATGGGCTGCCACATAACCTACGCGCAGGCTGCCAGCCAGCGTCTTGGAATAGCCGCCCACCAGCAGCACGCGTTGCAAACGGTCCATGGCGGCCAGGCGCACGGGCACGCCTGGCAGGAAGTCAGAATAGGTATCGTCCTCCGCCAGATAGAAGTCATGGCGCTCGGCAATGCGCAGCACCTCGTGTGCCACCCCGGCAGACAGGGTCTGCCCCGTGGGGTTGTGCACGGCGGTGTTCAGGATGAACAGGCGGGGCTGATGCTGGCGGGCCAGCCGCTCCAGGGCCTCCACGTCGGGGCCACCGGGCAGACGGGGCACGCCGACCACGTTCACACCCAGGGCATTGAGCCGGCCGAAGACCAGGAACCAGCCGGGGTCCTCGACCAGGACCGTGTCGCCGGCGCGCACCAGGCTGCGCACAATCAGATCCAGCCCCTGCGTGGCCCCGGACACGGTCATCAGGTGGTCCTCTGGGTGGGCAGGCACGTCCTGGGCCTGCAGCACGGAGGCGATCTGCTGGCGCAGCGGCAGGTAGCCCTGGGGCACGCCATAGGTCAACAGTCCGTGCCCCTTGCCGCGGCCCACGGCGCGCAGGGCCGAAGCGAGCATCTCCTGGTCCAGCCAGTCCGGTGGCAGCATGCCCGCGCTGCCTGAATGCTCCGTGCCATCACGGAACATGCTGCGCAACAGATACGCCGTGTCGAAGGCCGCTCCCTGCTCAAGGGTTGGCAAGACATCGCTGACGCGGGGCACCATCTGGGTCGCACGCTGGGCGCTGACGAAGACACCCGATCCACGCCGAGAATGCACCAGCCCCTGTGCAGCCAGCCGGTCGTAGGCCTGGACGACGGTGTCACGACTGACGCCCGTCTCCTGTGCCAGCACGCGTACCGAAGGCAGGCGCGAGCCGGCGCGCAGCCCATGATGACGGATCAGGCCACCGTAGTGGTCCACCAGTTGCTCTACCAGCGAAAGGCCCGAGGATCGCAGCGGGCGCCAGGGCGCCACGGCCTTGAAGGCGGTGCCAGAGGGGTGAACGGCAGCGTTGGCGTCGGCCGCCGGAACAAGTGTCAGGGTCATGCGAGCAGGCCAGTTAGCAAATCAATCCGGCAAAGTGTACCGCTACTGTACTGATCTCTGCAATTAGCATGGACCGACGGCGCCGCGGCTCGCGACATGCGCGGACAGGGCGCCGGATTTGCTTCATGCCCGTTGACCATGCCTGACCATCTTGCCCCCACCTCGTTCCTGCTGCCGCTGGCCATGTTCGCCTTCGTCAGCTCCGTCACACCCGGCCCCAACAATGTGATGCTGACGGCCTCGGGTGCCAGCTTCGGCTACCGCCGCACGGTGCCCCACATGCTGGGCATCACCCTGGGCGTGGTCGTCATGGTGCTGCTGGTAGGTGTCGGCCTGGGCGCAGTCTTCGAACAGTTGCCGGTGATCTACACCGCGCTCAAGTACCTGGGCGCGGCCTATCTGGTCTGGCTGGCCTGGAAGATCGCGGGCAGCGCAGGCATGGACGGTAGCAGTGCAAGCACCAAACCCTTCGGTTTCTGGCAGGCGGCGGCATTCCAGTGGGTGAATCCCAAGGCCTGGGTCATGGCCATCGGTGTCATTGCCACCTATACACCGCGCGAGAACTTCTTCGCCAATCTGGTTCTGGCCGCCTTGGTGCTGGGCGTGGTCAACTACCCCAGCATCAGCATCTGGACCTTGTTCGGCAGCGCCGTAGGGCGTGCGCTGCATTCACCCCAGGCGTTGCGCCGCTTCAACTGGTGCATGGCCGGCCTGCTGCTGCTGTCCCTGTACCCCGTGCTGGTCGACTCAAGCGCCTGAGCCCAGTTCATGCATGTGCAAGGCATGACATACGCACCGGGAATCCAGGCTGCGGCTTGGCATGAAGATGATTCGAGCAGGTCAGAGATTTGCGCCAGCGCGGCAGCGAGCCAACACGCGGATCCAGTCCCATGCGCTGACTCGCGGTTTGCTCTCTGGCACTGCAGGCGCGCCATCATCGAGGAGAGAGACCCACTGGTGTCCTGCTCCCCTACAGAAGCCGCAAGCCTGCGGCCTCTTCCATACGCTGCGTGTCCAGTTGGGCCGGCCTGGGCAGCCCGCCGATGATGGCCGGCAGCACACTCGCGTCACGCCCGGCGGAAACTGCCTGCTCTTCCGTGGCGCCCGCCTTGCTCGCGAGCTCGCGCGCAGTGCCAGCAGCATCGCCGCCGGCCATGGCCGCGCCTGCCACAGCTCCGCCAGCCTGCCCTGCCCTGCGCGCGCGTCACGGCATTGGCGTCAGCGCCCACCCCGCGCGAGCGCACCTCCACCCTTGACCGCCGCGCCCGGAACGACAAAAGAACCAACGGCCTGACCCGCGGCCAACACGGGGTGTTAACGACATAGTTGCCAATAGCGGCGACCTCATCGCCCACGCCCTTGGCGTTCTCCATCTCGGTGCGGAATTTCTGCTTCCCCGCCTTGATCAGAACAGACTGCGTCGATTCACCGTCCTCGACGATATTCTTGTCCACGAACTTCGACAAGGAGTTGCCTGGGAGGAGAAAGTTGGCCGCAGAGGACAGGCCACCCGCGGCCGCGTTGGCCACCTCGATGACCGTGTCGTTGAGAGCTGCGCCGATTGAACGCGACCTGGATTCCGCTGGCGGAGAAAAAGCATCCTCGTACGAGAAGGTCTGCTTCTCAACCGGAGTGTTGCTCTTCGGCTTGGATGGAGATGGCCCGAAGGCTTCTTCGTAGGAAAAGGAACGGTTTGCCATACCCCCACTGCGCGGTCAATGGCTCAGGGGTCGAACCCTAGAAGGGAGCTGCTGTCAATTCTGATGGTGGAACGGGTCGCGCCAGGTTTCAACCATCGACGTGCTTGGTTGAATAGCAATGTTGTCTGAGCCTATATCTTTTCTGGCAAGCCAAGATCTCACGCTGTCAGGCGTGCCAAATCGCCCATGAACGATGACCACGACATCACGCTGTTCATCCAGATAGACACCTAGAATTTGTTTCTCAGCCCATGCATCGACAGAGTGATCAATCTTGTCTTTTAACTTGCGCAGCTCAATGACGCGTGACAGTGATGGCGAGTTGCTTGTGGCAACGCGGACTCCGCCCCCATTCGCGAAAGCAGCTGAGAAGACGAGGCAATACAGTAACAGTCCAATCGCCCACCTGCGCGCATGCTTGAGGGCCTGCTTCCAATCGACGGCTGGGTTTCCTGTGAGCTGGATCATGGGCGGATGGTACGACGGGCCCAAAAGAAACGCCACCCGGAGGTGGCGAAAGAAGGGTTGTTTTCATCTACCCTCGGTGCATCGTACAGCACTCCGCGAAAGCCCACCAGAAGGCCAATTTTGTAGTGGTCAAACGTTCCTCTGATAGCCTTCAGATCCGACCAATAAACGATCACATACATCCAGAACAATGAACTTGGAGTTCAAGCGACTCACCGAAGTCGATCTACAGAACATCATCGCACTCAACAACCACCCAGAAGTGCTGCGCCAAATGCCTCTTGGCAGTCCCAACTTTGACGAGGCAAAGGCCAAAGAATGGGTCTGTCAGAAGGATGCCCAATGGGAGCAACACGGCTACGGTCCCTGGGCATTTGTAATTGATGAGCAGTTTGCAGGTTGGGGAGGCCTGCAGCACGAGGATGGTGATGCCGATCTTGCGCTGGTGCTCCATCCGCGCTTCTGGGGATGTGGCAAGGCCATCTATCAAGAGATCATCAAACGTGCTTTCACCAGCATGCAGATGGACTCCATCACAATCCTTCTCCCAACCACCAGAAGCAAAACAAAAGGGGTTATCAGACTGGGGTTTGAACCCGATGGTGAAGTTGACGTTGAGGGCATTCGCTTCCGGCGCTTTCGTCTCCACGCGGAAAAAAGCCGCCCGAAGGCGGCTCTCAGATCAGCCCTGACGACGTCGGCTTCGCGCCAGCCCGAACATCGCCAGCAGTGAAGACAGAGCGATCACGCCCCATTCGCCGAGGGTCGGCACTGGTGTCGGAGCGGCCACCACAGGCGCGGCAGCCACGGTGATGCTGAAGCTCTGCGTGACGCTGTGCACGGCGGCCTTGGCCATCGCAGACTGCGGCTGGAGCGTGCTGTCCTCGATCGTGACGCTGAATGTGCTGGTCTGTGCCTTGGTCGGCTTGCCGGTGATGGCGCCAGTCGCCGGGTTCAGGGTCAGCCCTTCAGGCAGGTCACCGGTGAGCGTGAACGAGTACGGCGACACGCCACCCGCGACAACGATGCTCGCGTTGTAGGCTTGGCCAACCTGCCCGCCTGGCAGGGCCTGGGTGGTCACGGTCAGGTCGAGCGGATCCACGACGATGGTGAACTGGGCTCTCTTGACTTGACCTGCGTCATCCGTGACTGTGACGGTGAACTGCGACGTGCCCGCAACTGTCGGTGTTCCGCTGATGATGCCGGTTGCCGGGTCGATCGTCAGGTCGCCAGGAAGGCCCGTGGCCGACCAGGCGTAGGGGGCAACACCTCCCGCGGCCTGCAGCGCCAAGCTGTATGGCTGGTTGATTCGGCCGGTCGGCAGCGTTCCAGGATCCGTAATGGCTGGTGCAGAGATTGGCGTGACACTCACTGGAGCAGAGGCAGGTCCAGTAATGTCACCCTGATTGGTGGCGGTTGCTGCACAATCGTATGTTGTACCGTTCGTCAGGCCTGTGACAGTGATTGGGCCACTAGCGCCTGTGGCAGATACTGTTGAACCACCACCTTGTGATGTGCAACTTACAGCGTAGTGCTTAAGAGGATAAGCACCTGAATCCGCGAGACTCACGCTGAATATTGCTTGATTGTCACTGCGGGAATCAAGGGTGAGGCTAGGCGCCACGGGCGGATTCGTATAGACAATCGTTGCAGTGAAGGCAAGCGGGGAATTAATGGGATTCCATGAGCTATTAGTCCATGTGCCTTGAGAATTTAAGAGGAAAAACGAATCGCCACCTGTATAGGCAGATTGATTTGCAACCCCCCACCAGAAGGCAGATTCTGGTTGATTGGCTAATCCCACCAAGCTGCCAAACAACACATATTGCTTACCTGGTATTAGACCTACCTCCAGCCCCGTGACCTCGTGAGTTTCAGTACGTTCAACTGCCTGGGTTCTCTGCTCCGGGCTGGTATATAGTGCTTGGCCGACCGCACTGCGATTGACTGCATCCCACTCATAAACATAGAGCTTGAGGGGGAATGCGACTCCCCGAGGATTGAGGCGAAATCCAAAGCCCTGCAATACAGATGCCTGGGTGGGGGCCGTGATCGTTTGACCAATGGTCTGAACATCTGGAAATCCCATCGCTCCAAACCAGAAGTTTCCAGGCCAGTTGGATACCGTATCGATGCTCTGTGCCTTGACTGGCGCTGCCAGCATTCCTAGCGAAAGGAAAGCCGTGAGAGCTGAAATCAAGGAGGCGCGGATGTTACGTGAGATTGTGTTCGGCATAGTTGCGAACAGTAACGCATTGTCAACCAGGATGCCATAGTACAAAAAGACTAGGCGAAAACCCTGCCCCACCGCCAAGCCCACGCGTGAAAAAGCCCTCGCGGGGAGGGCTGGGATTAGAAGTCTCAGTTTGTTCTAATCATCCATAACGCCCCAATTTTAGCAGCGACCCATCCCTTTTTTCCACCAATCTCACCTGACTCAGTTTGAACACCATAGGATTCCAGCAAATAATTATCAGGATTCGTACTGAATCCAAACCCATGCGTACTGGAGTTTGCATCGTTAATTAAATTTACAACATTACTACGGGATACACAAGCGCTCATCCAGTTGAGACTCGGAACGGTTCCGGTTAAAGAATTACTACTAGCAGACCGTTTGGTCACAAAGTTTGAGCCACTTCCGAAATAGGTGCCATACATATAACTATATGTATTGCTATCGTACCCAACATATCCTTCGGTCGTTACCACCTCACGATTGTCCCAAGCAGTTATAAGCAGTGAGAATCTCTTGTCAGTTACTTTATCAATCAGATAGAGTGACGCAACAATATAGAGTGCCGCACCTTCCGTATAGTACTGCGGGACACTCAAATCAAATGAAATACAGACATTTGGATCACCACCCAGAGATGAAGACCACGGATACAGATTAGTGCCTGCTCGGCCGTATCCGATATTTTTGATTGCAGTATTTGCGGGGCCAGTGAATCCATTAAGCATCACCCCAACATACTCACCCTTCATCTGAACTGAGGTTGAACCATATGTATTTACACCACTCGCTGCTCCAGACTGATATGTAGATAGCGGCGCACCTACATTAAACCCCGTAAAGTCGGAAATAGCCCAGCCACCGAACGAATTAGTGATGTCACCAACACCGTATGAATAAATACCCAGAACATTTCCTGTCGCAACATCAGAAAAAACTTTCCCCGAAACACCAGAAAATACAGGCTGTGCAAAGTAAACAGTGTCAGCCTTAACCACAAAAGGTGTTAAAAAGGACATAATAAACAAGGCTGAAACTATAATTTTTAATTTCATGCTCATCTCCAAAAAATATTTAGACCATCTCAGAAAGAGTGTTGACTCAATTAACAGTCGATGACTTCTTAACTTTATTAACTTTTGCCAACATCGGATTAAACACTGGCAGGGTCAGTCCGCGCTTGGGCTTCTGCAACTGATCCTGATTGATCAACGTCATTTGGTTGAGGCTGTGTTCCCGAGAGTTCAACTCTTTCCTCAACATCAGGTTTTGCGGGCGGATTACGGAAGGTATCGAAAAACTCATGGCATTCCCTTATCGCATTTTGGTTAATGGCATCATGATGACCTTCTGATCGCGCATAAATCGACTCCATCCGTTCCATTGTTGAAGCCGAAAAAAGCACATAATTCTCGTCTGGGACAGTAATCGCCACCATATCGGTTTCTTGACCAACACCTGGTGCAACTTCTGCACGCTTTTTCGCAGCAAGAGTCATATACAATACCGAATCTAGCGTGAGCTCAGCCCTATGCCCGGCAAACATCAGACTTGACATTGCTTGATACCAACCGACTCCAATCGAAGCAAATCCAGTCTCATTATGGCATGTTATAACGCCTGACTCCATGGCATAAATATGCGCTCTGACATATCCTAAACTTGCATCTTTGCCAATTATCAGCGCTGAACACGAAGGCATTTGAAATCCAACGATTTCTCTCGTGATGTCAGCAACGATCTTGTCATTTAAACTTCGTTGCTGTTCTAAGAACGTACCTGTATTTAGTCCAAGCGGCGCAAGAAACTGTTGCTCTGCTCGTCTTCTCTTGGCCTCCCAAAACGCACTGGCATAAGTGTCGGCGATAGATTTGACAGAAATATTTTCAGGAGTATCTGCATTAATTGCTATTGCTGCTCTTATCTCATTAAGCAACTCGGTGTGCAACGCAACATCTCCAGCAATCATCGCAACTATTTGATCTGTAAGATGATGGATCTTCATGCGACGCGTTTGATTGTCCGTTGTCGAAACCATCCTATCTGAAGCACCGACAACTGACGCTCCATCTGAACTCAGCGCAGCAACACAAACAGTCATGCGTCCTCCTTGAAATGATTCATTATGGTGCATGTCACTGCTTGTATCATCCCGCCAGGAGACACCCCATGACCACAGCAGCAGCCACGCCCACCTCTGCCCTGCACCACGCCCGCCAAGCGACGCAACGCGCGAACCTGCGCATGCTGGAGGTCTGACATGGACATCATCTCGACAGTCTGGGCCGGCCGCGCAGGCCTCGCGAAAACGTACTGGGGATACGGCTTCCTGGGCTCTCTGATCTGGGCATTGGCGCTTGTATCTGCCACCCCAGGCAGCGCTCTGGCCATGTTCGCAGGTATAGGGCTTTGCGTTTACTCCATCGCAGTGAATGTCGGCACGTTGCGCGCGGCCGGCATCTACACCGGCCCGACGGTATGGAGCATGCTGGCCAAGGTTGTCGCTGTTCTCGGCATTGTGTTTGCTGCCATCACCCTCGTGGTGGTCTTGATCGCGCTGGGCAGCGGAGGAACTGTGACGATTGAGCGGCAACAGCCTCCAATCCCACCAGCCGCCACAGCACCCGGAAATGAGAAACCCCGCAGCGAAATTGCGGAGTTCCTCAAGGATGCGCCACCTCAAAAGCCATAGAACTAGGAGTAGCCGAGCTTTCGAAGCGCATCGGCGCGTTGCTCCAGCGACATGCTGGTGTCATTTTTGATCGCAAGTGCTTGTTGATTCTTGTCGATCGGGCCAGCAGCCTGCCCGCCCTGCTGATTCAGAAGCGCGCCTGTTCCCCGGTTGAAGATCACGCCAGGTTGGGTGACCACCATATTGGTCTTCGGATCAACGATTTGCCCACCAGGCGCGAATGACCACTGATCCGGCTTCTCTGTGCCCTGAATCTCGCGGATCTGCTTGGCGATGGCTCCCTGCTCTTCCGGCGTCTTTGCCGCGGTATACGCGTTCTGCAGTGCCTCGAGCCGCGTTGCAGCGCGGGTCTGGAAGCCGCGGGCGGTCTGGTCCATGTTCAGGCGCTCGCGCTCCATCTGGTTGCGCTCTGCGTCGGAGCGTGCGCGGAAGCCAGCCCGTGTGGTTTCGCCCTGCTCGCGCATGCCGGTCCGTTGGAGCTCCGTCGCGTTCTGGTCGGCGGAACGTGCATTCGCGGCTGACTGCTCGAGTGACGCGCGCTGCAGCGCATTGGCGCCGCGCACGTTCTCCACGTCCTGCGCCTCGAAGGAGCGCAGCGCATTGACGCCCAGCGCGGCGGTGCGTCCGTGGATGGACGATGGCTGCACTTCGGCGTCGCGGCGCTGCTGCTCGGGGGTTCGGGCCCACATATTGCCATTGCCACCCTGTTGGCCGATGACGCCGGTGAATCCTGCCTGCTGCTGGCGCTCCAGTACAGAGCCTGGGCCGAAGCCAAGGCCGGGCTGTGGCGCCGCGGCGATTTGGTTACCCATGCCCGGCCGGAAGCCGGCGGCCAGATTCTCGGCGGCCTGGTCGTTGCGCGCGCTAATTGCGCCGCCATTGCGGGGTGCCGCCCCGTTGATGGTGATATCGCCCGCCACGTTGGTGCCGGAGTAGCTGTTGCCGCCACGCGTGACCATGCCGGACGGCGCTGGGGCGGCCGATGGTGCTGGTGCCGCTGTGGGTGCTGCTGGCGCAGCCGCGCCGGGTGTGGTTTGCGTGCCCGCGGCAAGCCGTGCGTCCGTAGGATTCGTGATCGCGGACACACCGGTGGCGGATGGTGGGGGCGCAGCAGCCGGAGTCGCCTGCGCGGCCTGCGCGCTGTTCAACCCGAATACCTGCTTGCCCGCGTCGATGATCCCCGGGGCAATGGCGCGCACCGCACCGCCCACGACGCCGTCAGCAACAGCGGGAATGTACGCAGCAGCGCCGCGCACTGCTTCGCCCGCGGCTGCACCGTAGCGCCCCTGGGAAGCCAGATTGGCGATTTCCTTGCCGGATTCGTTGTAGACGGCGCGCGATGCCGGCATGAAGCCTGCCGCAACACCGCCGCCGGACGTTGCCGGAGCTGCCGCAGGTGTCGCAGCAGTAGCCGGGGCAGTCACCGGCGCACCGGAAAAGCCGCTCGCGCTCTGGGTGCGGTTGCCCGGATAGGTTGAGCATTTCCGCGTGCCATTTACGTGCGCTGCGCCCCGAGAAGATCACGCACGAGGTGGTGCTCAAGCGGCTCGCCGAGTTGAGCAAGGAAAGGTTCTATGTGAACACCGGGCGCACCCTCCGCGCCTTGCGTCGCAAGGCCCAGAACAACATCATGATCCCGCGACGCGCCGTGTTCGAAATGATCCGCAAGCCAGTTCGCCGCATAGTGAACGCGACGGAAGGTATCGACAATCAGAAAACGCAGAAGCCCAACCCGAACCCATTTGCGCCGGATGAAGTCGAGGTATTTCTGTGCGAGATGATTTTGGAGTAATTTAGGTGCGGCCTCCAGAGCACCTCAGAAGGCAACAAAAAACCCCTGAGTGAACCAGTCACTTAGGGGTTTCTGTTTTGGCGGAAACGGAGTCCTCCAAAATAGCGTTCAATGCAATGCTTAATAAATCAATAAGCATTTGATTTAAAACACTTTTAAATCATCATGCAGTTCATCAACGTTCAACAAGATTCGATTACTTCCATTGCTTTATGTGGGCATAATGTGGGACAACTCTATCAAGGAATCCCGCAATGCCAAAGATCGCCAAACAACTTTCTGACCGCGCCGTGGCGGCCCTCAAAGCAGAGGGTCGCCACGCCGTAGGCGGTGTAGCAGGATTGCACCTGCGCGTATCTGCAGGCCACCGAGGCTGGGTGCTTCGCGTCAAAGTTGGAGATGCTCGCAAAGATATAGGACTTGGCGCCTATCCTGTGGTGAGCCTAGCAGAAGCTCGGGAGCGCGCTTGGAAGATTCACGAGAGCATTCGTGAAGGGCATGCTCCCGTGGCACCCCGGCGCCAACAGCGCCAAGCACTCCTGGCGCAAGCGGCCACAGAAAAAACCTTCCGCTGGTGCACAGAAGAATTCCTCAAGGCCAAGTCCTCCGAGTGGAAAAATGCCAAGCATCGCCAGCAATGGGAAAACACCCTCGAGACTTATGCCATGCCCGCTCTCGCGGACCTCGCCGTCTCTGTGATTGACCTGCCCCACGTGCTCGCGTGCCTTGAGCCCATCTGGAGCAGCAAGAATGAAACGGCCAGTCGCTTGCGCGGCCGCATTGAATCCGTCTTGGACTGGGCAGCGGTGCGCAAATACCGCACCGGAGAAAACCCTGCCCGCTGGAAAGGCCACCTGGACAAAGTGCTGGCCGCGCCATCGAAGATCCAAAAGGTGGAGCACCACCGCGCCCTGGCAGTCGATGACATGCCGTCGTTCATGACAGCCCTCCAGTCACGTGTCGGCATAGCTGCTCGCGCTCTGGAATTCGTCATCCTGACAGCAGCACGCTCGGGAGAAGTCAGAGGTGCCATATGGACAGAAATAGATTTCAAGAACGCTATCTGGACTGTGCCTGCTGAGCGCATGAAAGCAGGAGTGGAACATCGGGTGCCGCTATCGGATGCCGCCCTTCACCTCTTGAAATCACTTCCACGTATTGCAGGAACCGAGCTGCTATTTCCTGGAACCAAAGACCAACCTCTCTCTGATATGACGATGACGGCAGTCATGCGACGCATGAATATCGATGCTGTCCCCCATGGGTTCCGCTCTACATTCAGAGACTGGGCTGGGGAGAAAACCAATTTTCCCAGAGAAGTTGCCGAGCAGGCACTTGCACACACCTTGGAGAGCAAAGTGGAGGCAGCTTATCGACGAGGAGACGCACTGGAAAAGCGCCGCCAGATGATGCAAGAATGGGCAAAATTCATTGCTCACACGGCATAATTTATTGAAATATCATAATAATATTTTCTTTAATGAACCCTGGCATCTCATGCAAACACAGCAATCGACATCGAATCCCGACAATTTTCCTCTCGATAAACTTCCCGATCTACTAAAAAATACCATCCTAGAGGTCGCTAGAATTTCTCAATCTCCAATCGGCCTAATTGCTTCGTCGATGCTATCGACTATGTCAATTGCATGCCAAGGCGCCTTCAATGTACGAACACCAATTGGACATCTTTTACCAACAAGCCTGTACATATTAACCATTGCTGACTCAGGAGAGCGCAAAAGTAGTACCGACAACATCTTCACAGACATCATAAGAGAATTAGAACAAGAACATGCAAAATCGGTAAAAGAAGAGATGTTTCAGTACTTGAGCAAAAAGTTCATCTGGGAACTAGAGGAAAAGGATTTGGCCAAATCAATTAAGCTGGCCAACAAAAATAAAGAAGATAAATCTGCTTACTATGCTGAAATGCATAATCATTTTAAAAATGAGCCAAGAGCCCCAAAACAAATGCGCATCCTCTATTCAGATGTGACAAGTGAAGCACTACTGGAAGGTCTTGAAGAAGATTGGCCATCTGCGGCCCTTCATTCAAGCGAAGGTATTACAGTTATAAGCAGTCGATCTTTAAGCAAGCCAGGTCATTGGAACGAATTGTGGGATGGAGACCCCGTAAGTGTAAAAAGAAAGGAAAACAAATTTCTTCTAACCAATGCTCGTCTTAGCATCTCATTGATGATTCAACCCGGAGTTATTATTGACTACTTCAATAGAAAAAACAATCAATCCTTTAACTCTGGATTTATGGCAAGATTCCTAATCACAATGCCTACGACAACCCAAGGTTATCGAGCAATAGAAAGAATACCAAGAGATTTGAGATCAGCAGGCACCCTGAAGCACTTCTTCGATAAATTGCAGCATTGGCTCGCCTTCAGTGAAAATCGAATTCTTGCCGACGCCCTACACAAGGAACTATCATTTACCGAGGAAGCTGAAAAACAATACCTATCGTTGCTTCAGAATATTGAAGATCATATCAGACCCAGCGGATTATTACACGAACACAGCGCCATGGCCTCCAAGCTAGGAAATAATTTAGCAAGGATATCAGCGCTCATCCATTCTTTTTCTCCAGAAGAAAACTCAGATGAAATAGGAATTGCATCAGTTAGATCTGCATGGCACATCACAGAATGGTATTCACACCAATATATAAAGTTCATACGGCACATGAAAAAAGAAATAACTGAAGATGAAATGGGAAACCTCCTATTAACTCACTTAAATAGCCGCCATAACTTAAGAGACATAGATATTGAAGTAAGAGACCTTTATCAGTTTGGCCCATATTCCATACGCTCAAAAGATAAAATGATGACTGCAATTAAAAATCTGGAGCGGCGTAAAGAAATCCTCTTTCTCCCTCACACCAAACCAATGACAGTGCGTCTTATTACCCAGCGCTTTACCGATCATGATGATCTATTGAGAAAATATTCAGTATGAATTTAATTGAAATTTCAAAAAAGATCAAAAATATCTTCGCTACAGTTGCTACAGTAGCTAGGCTTCGTTAACCATCCTATGGAAATCTTGATTTTTTCACTCGACCCAAGAATACCGCCATCGAAATTCTCAAACGAAAGACTGTGCACATCTAATTAATCCGACTCCTAAGCAATAGAAGTATCTAGGCAACAGCCACATAGCTGTCGTAATTTTGAAAACTCGAGAATAACCGTCTGCGAGCAATTCAATGTCATAAACATTGAAATTCATCATGCGAGTTCTCAAATTAAAAGAAGTGCTACACAGAACAAGTCTGGGAAGGACCTCTCTATACATGCTCATCAAGAATGCATCCTTTCCCAAACCTATCCCGCTAGGACTGCGTGCAGTTGGTTGGCTAGAGTCAGAGGTTGAGACATGGATTCAGAGCAAGATCGCCATTAGAGATCAGAGCATCAATTAGTTACTTCCAAGAGTGAAAAGCAAAAAGCAAAGGGCAGTCTATTGACTGCCCTTTGCCATGTTTACCAAGGATTACCCAAGAAACATTTATAAAATATTTACATGCTCTTGTATGTTTAAGTATTATTAATTAAATTAACAATAATATAAAACTCAATGCTTTATCAAAGCCAATCAAACACCATGCAACCAAATTAACTCCAGCCATTGATGTTGAAATGTCAAAATTTCCCATGAAATGCCAAACGTATGCATTCAACAACCTCAATGCATACATCATGAAACGCAACCCATTCAACACAAATAACCGCCTTCATTACGACCCTTTCTATCAAGACCATGAGGTACAAATCAATCACGGTCCATTAATTGAAGAAAATCTTTCGAGGACACTAAATTGCTTTAACAAAGCATTAGAAAAATATCCCCGCGTATGCGCGATGCGATTCGATTTACATATTCCTGACAACTACTTTTCAGCAGTATTGAACGACAATGACTTAGTCAATAAGTTCTTTTCATCTCTGCGCTCTCAGATTCAGTGCTCCCAACACCGAAGTCGGAAGTTGGGAAATCGTGTTCATGAAACCGATGTGCGATATACATGGGTGCGAGAGGTAAGCAGCACTGGCAGAGTTCACTACCATCTCACTCTTCTACTGAATCACGACGCATATGCTCATATTGGTGATTTCAACCTAGAGAGCAACAACATGTACAGCCGTATTCACAAGGCCTGGGCACGCGCCTTAGGTGTTTTGATGGATGATCTGGTAGGGCTGATCCACATTCCCCAGAATCCCACATATCTGATTAGAAGGGATGATCCTCAATCTTTCGATGAGGCCTTCTTTCGATCTAGCTATTTGTGCAAGATGGCAACCAAGGAGTTTGGACAAGGTTTCCATACCTTTGGGTGTAGCAGAATCTGACTCACACTAGATGACATAGGTGAAGGGTCTCTAATTCAATAGAGACCCTTGTGAATTTTCTCGAGAAATTCTATCGCCGAGAGATGGCTGAGAAGCAGCGAGGCTGTTTGAAAACCCTCTCGCAGTCTGCCGCATGGGCCAGTAGAGTCCGTAGACATATTGAGCACCGAGGTAAATATGTCCAAATACTGAATCGCCCCGGGATTGAACTGACCCCCAGAAGTTGGACGGTCACGATTCCGCCGATCAGGCGGTGCTTCTCAGCCGGTACTCCACCGGGCTGAGCCCTTGCAGCCCGAACTTGATGCGCTCGTGGTTGTAGTAGTGGACGTAATCATGCACGCCCGCTTCGAGCGCATCAATGCTGTCGGGTTTGTCGAGATGGAAGTACTCGGCTTTCAGTGTGCCGAAGAAGCTTTCAATCGCTGCGTTGTCGAAGCAGTTGCCTTTGCGGCTCATGCTTTGCTTGACACCATGACTCGCCAGCATCGCTCTGTAGGGCTGCATCTTGTAGTGCCAACCTTGGTCGGAGTGCACGATCAGGTCAGCGGCGGACTTGGCGCGCGAGAGCGCTGTCTCGAGCGTGCCGGAAACCAGCTCGAAGACTGACCGCCGTGCCATGCGGTACGAGACGATCTCGCCGCAGTACAGGTCCATGCAGGCTGACAGGTAAAGCTTTTGGCCGCGTACATTGAACTCGGTGACATCGGTCGCCCACTTCTGGTTCGGCGCAGTCGCGCAGAAGTCACGCCGCAGAACGTTGGGTACGTGCGCATCACTCATGCCCGGGATATGCCGGGAGCGCTTCTTCGCCCGGATCAACGCACGCAGCCCCATCTTTTGCATCAGACGCTGCACGCACTTGTGGTTGACCGGCTCCGCCATTGAATTACACAGCGCTGCCGTGATCCGCCGGTATCCGTAGCGGCCCTTGTGCTCGTCATACACAGTACGAATTCTGGCCTCCATGGCTCGTTGTTGGTCGACGCGCTGGGCCGCCTGGCACTGGTAGTAGAACGTGCTGCGCGCCAAGCCTGCTACCTCCAACAGGTCCGCCAGCTTATAGTCATGCCTCAACCCGGTAATCAGGCGCGCTTTGTCGGCGCAGCTGACATCTTCGACCGGATCAAGGCATGCAATTTTTTTAGGTACGCGACCTCCGCGCGCAGTCGGTCGTTCTCTTCTCGCAGGATTTTCTCCGCATCGGCAACGACCGTGCTCAACGGTTCTGCAGAACGTCGTTTTGGCTTCATCTTGGGCTGTTCTTCTTTCCCGCTCTTGCGCGCCTGCAGGCGGCCTTGATCGAGATTGCGTCGCCAGACCACGACCTGATTGGGATTGCGGATGTCATAGAGCGCTGCGACCTGGCGGCTGGAGAGCTGCTCTCGATCCTGATGAACCAGCACCTGCAGCTTGAACTGCGCACTGTACGCGCTGCGCTTGGGGCGCAAGCCGTCGATGCCGTGCAGTCGGTAGTGGCTCACCCAGGTGCGGACCTTCTCCTCAGGCACCGACCACCGACGAGCCAAAAGCTTCGCGCCGCCTTCGCCTGCCAAGAAGCTCTGGACCACTTCCAGTTTGAACTCCGTCTCGTACTTCTTCATGAAACCCCTTCAAGTTCGTCCAACTTCTGGGGGTCAGTTCAAACCCGGGGCGATTCAGTCAGAGCAGACTCAATTAGGGAAATGCCCATTTAGGCAGGCTGCATCGGCCCAGCGACAATCGAACGTTGTCAGCAACCAGAACAGTCATGCCCCTCGTGATCACTGAAGCAGCCTTCTATCGAGTCATCCAGAGGGAGAAGACTCAGGGCAATGAGTTGGTCACGGTCAAGCGGCGAGCCAAGGGGCTGCCAGGTGCTAAAGTCTTACGACATCTGTACGCAAGGCTCATGACGATGTACGTTCAACTCCAAGATCAGTTCTGCGCTGGCCATGGATCCCAGCGCCACGCAATAGCCATTGGTCTTTTCGAATAAGTTGAGGGTAATCTGACAGCGAGCTCAAGATGACCACCATTAACTACAATCTATTCTTTGCTACGTCGGCCTTTGTTTCAGGGCTTGTACTGATTCCTCTGCTTCTGTCAAATCATATTCGTCAGATTGGCATCAACAGAATTGGTCTTTACACACTGGGATTTTTTATCGCCACTTTGGCTGTGTGTTTGTATGCCGGGTGGTTTAATAACAACCCAACAATCTACTCCTATTCATCCATTGGGAATCATCTATTGACGCTGGGTGTGGCCGTGCAAACGCTTGGCATTAGAAAATTCTACGGCCAGCCCTTGATGCGGTATTTAATTATACCTTGCACTGTGATCTCTGAGGTTTTGGTTTTTTGGTTCATGTGGGGAAATCCAAATTACCCATATCGACTGATGAGCTTTACCTCTTTTTTATTTGTTTTTGTATTCATTCAATTCATTACTGTCATTCGATACGGTGATAAGTCCTTCATTAATCGCCTGCTCTCGACTTCACTGGCCATCGAATGCTTGGTCTACTTGACCCGCTTCACAACCTTGTTCATCCCTGATCTGGTGCCTACTGGTCCCACAGGAGCTTCTTACATTCAAATCGCTTACGTTTTTGTCTTTTCTGCAGTCATGCCCATTACCGCTATCTGTTTGATGATCAATGGGAATTATTTATTGCAGCAAAAATCGCTGGCCGATGCCAAGGTGAAAAACCAACAAAAGACAGAAACCTTGGGTTTTATCAGTCATGATCTGCGTGCACCCCTGGCGACTATCTCTGGATATGCTGAACTATTACTCAATGATGCCACTGACGCGCAAAGAAAGGCCTTGATATCAATTCAGGACAATATTAAATATCAATTAAGCTTAATAGATGAGTTGCAGGATTACTCTACGCTGGAATTGCATCCACTTGCCCTGAAGCCCACAACAACGGAACTACTTCCTTTATTGAATGATATTTCGGGGTATGCGCTCGCTTTATGTTCAAAACAGAACAACCGCTTTCGCTGTCAACTGCCCCAGAGAATCCCCAGGGTGATGTACTTGGATGGCAATCGCCTGCGGCAGGTGCTGCTCAATCTGCTCTCCAACGCAGCAAAATTTACACGTAACGGAGCGATAAACCTGTCTGTCACTCTGGAGCCCGAAGAAGAAGGGCACTCCCTGCACTTCGCTGTGAGTGATACGGGAGTTGGAATCGACTTGAATTCCAACATCGATATATTCGGCGCCTTTCAGCAGGTTCAGGCCACAAGCGGAAGCACGGGGTTGGGCTTATTCATTGCACAGCGCATTCTTTCAGCCATGGGCAGCACCATGCACGTCACCAGTACCGTTGGTCAAGGCTCCACCTTTTCTTTCGCGTTGTCCGTTCCTGAGTTCAGTGACGCTGATTCGAATTGGTCTATTGTCCCTCCGAGCATGGCATGCCATGGCGAACCGCCGCAAGATCTGGACTTGCCCGGGCAGGCTCTACCGGAAAAGGCGGCCTTGGATGAGCTTGCCAACCTGGCATTGCACGGTCGTCTCACGGATATCGAAAGCTGGATCGAATTTCATTGCCAACGGTCCAGTCATGCGCCGTTCACTGCCCTACTCAAAGAAATGTTGGAGAGGTTCGATTTTTCCGGCATACATACACTGGCATTGCGGAGCAAGGAGCGCGCAATGGACAGCCATAGCGCGCACCCGATTTAAGGCCTTGGAGCATTCAGCGCGACAACAACGGGCTAAATAGAGCGCCCGGCCCTTGATGTGGTGCAATTAGGGTCGCTTGTATGTTTACAGATGTTGGCGTGAAGGCCTAGGGAAGGTCTGCAAAACCCCATTCGCGAGCCCAGCACAGCCCGATGTTGAGCGGCTGGTCGCCTGATTCCTGCGCAATCCGCTTAGGCCCGATTGACATGGTTTACAGGCCCGTTTCAGCCCTTGCGGTGCCACCTCGGCACCCCGCAGACGCACCCCCACCTGTAGCGCAATGATCCGCTTCCTGGCCATCCACAGATTGCCCAGCGCAAACAGCATCGTCAGCCGTGCCGTGTTCTTTTGGAGGCCCCTGTAGCGCAGCTTGCATACCCAATTGCTGCTTGATCACTCGGAACGGGTGGCCGGTATGGGGGGTGACCGTTAGGAAGCATTGCGACTACGAGCAGCGGCAATCGCTGCAAGGCCGACGTCTGTAAGCCAACGCGGAACAACTGCAACGGGTCGACACAAGCCTGTCGGGGCACGCGGAAGTGGTCCTTCGTCTAGAGGCACGACGATCCACGCAATCGGGTGACCGGCGTCTTGAGGGTGAAGCGGCACTTCTAGGCAGACGGCGCCCAACAGCATGTGCTGGTGATTGCTGTCGCTCAGAAACCTGTGCGCGAGTGACGGAGATCAGCCTGAAGCAGGCCCTCGAACACCAACTTCAGCTCTACAGCGATTGCAGCCGGTCGAGGCCATCTCGCTGGCTGGCCGCTGATGGCCAAAAAGCGGTTACTGGCTTGTGACCGCATCAGGGTAGGCCTCTTGGCGTCACCAATCCTTCCACAGGTCGGCTGCCGCATCGACGAAGACATCGCAGTTGGCGTGGTTCCAGCACACGGGGTGGCCATCCCGTAGCAAGCAGGTTCTATGTTTTTACGCAAGCACTCTCTGTCATATATCGCTCAGGCTCAAACGCTTTACCCGACTTCCATACGCCCCAGGCTACAGGCTCACGTCTTTGGCGTTGAGGACGTAGACCCGCATGCCTGCGGCAAAGGCCAGTTGAGCCAGCAGTTGGTGGTAGATGCTGGATAGCTCAGTCCGAAAGGTTGTAGAAACATGCGTAAGCGCGGGTGCAACCAGGAAGCATGCGGCAACTTACCTTTTCCGGATGTTGATTGCTCAGTTCGAAGAGCTTTTTAGTTGCTGAAGCTCAAGTTGCTTGGCAGCGCTAGCTTCGAGATTGGCACGTTCTGCATCTAGATACCGGTAAATGCTTTGGAGGTCGGTGATCTTCTGTCTGATCTCGACCATCTTCTTTTCAATCAGTCTGGCGCCGTCAGCGCAATCGATCAGCTTGTTCCGCTGGGCATCCAGGATCTCGCCTATTTCTCCCAACGAAAACCCCATGCTTTGCGCCCGCTGGATAAAGTCCAGATCCTGCAGAGTCTGCGTTGTGTACACGCGATAGTTGTTGGTTTGCCGCAGTGGCGAGATCAGGCCGATTTGCTCGTAGTAACGCAGCGTATGACGGCTGGCACCACTTCGGGCCTCGAGTTCACCGATTTTCATGAAATAACGCTTGACTGTAGAGTTGGGTCGACACTTTACACTCGATTTTTACCTTACCAAGGAACGGGAAATGAGCGTGGAGTGCTTTGTCACTGGAGGTACCGGATTCATCGGTCAGCATTTGGTGGCGTACCTGAGTGCAAAAGGTCACACCATTCGGGTGCTGATGCGTCGCCCGGAGAGACTGGCAGCACTGCGGGAGCAAATCAACAATTTGGGAGGATGTGCGTCCCGAGTGTTTGCCGTGGCTGGCGATCTGGAACGGGACAATCTCGGGCTGAGCCTTGCTGACCGAGAAGTGCTAAGGCACGTCGGGGTCGTGTTCCATCTTGGGGCCCACTTCGCTTGGGGGCTTTCAGTGGAGCATTCTCGTGCGGTAAATGTAGAAGGGGCAAAGCGCGTGGCGCTGTTGGCTGCCGAACAGAAAAGCCGGCTAGTGATGCTTGGTGGCTACATGCTGAAAAACCAGGAGCATCTGCAACGCATCGGAATTGATCCTCGCTGTCCGGAACTGACAAATTGGCTTACCGTCTACCAGCATGTCGGGGCTTACGAGGGGAGCAAGCTCGAGGCCCATTTTGCGGTATTGGAGCTCATGTCCGCCAAGGGTGGGGAGATGACCATTGTCCACCCTGCGACGGTGTGCGGTCACAGCCGCACGGGACATATCCTTGACGGCCAGCCGTTGGTGGAACTAATACGCAACCTTGTGCAGGGAAAGCTTACAGCGGTGCCGGGTACTGCCGAGCATTGGCTGCCATTGGTCACCGTGGACCACCTGGTTGAGCTGGTGGCGGCTTGCGCTTTTGATCCTGCCATGGGGAGGCAGGAACTGCTGGCGCTTGATGACCAAACCCCCCACCTGCAAGAACTCCTGGTGCAGGTGGCGCAGCCTTTGGGCTTGAAGGCTCCCAAGCATCACATTCCGCTCCGACTGCTGAAGCTGTTATTAAGCATTCCCCCCATTGCGCGGTTCTTTAATACAGACGCAGAAGCATTGGACTTTATCCAGACTACTCGTTTCGACACAGCGGCGGCCGAGCAATTTGCCAACCGGCATGGCATAGCCAAGCCGGACATACGCCAGTCTTTGCAGCACACCGCAAGGTTCGTCAACTCCTATTGCATGGCCAAGGCCTGCTGACTTCTTCATTGAGACGACAGGCAGGATGGCTCGCTCCAGAGCACGGCCTAGATGTGCGTTTGCCAATGCTAGCAATGGGGCGGCAGCACCATCTCGGCACATGCAAAAGCGGCCTCCTGATGGTGTTGGACATGGCCGCAAATCATGTGCCCTAATCAGCCTAATTCAGACATGGGCAGGATATGTTGGTGGTGACTCAGCACGAGGGAGCAGGACATCGAGAAGGTTCGGGTGCGACATACAGGCCGGCTCTCGATATCGCGTGCTACCAGCGGCCACGCAGTGCCAATGAGGCACGTTTCAGCATGCACTAGGTAGTAGCGACTGCACTTGCATAGGGCCGTGTGTGATGGGCCGTCAAGGATCCGGCGCAAATGGGCCTCACCATCTATCGGCGATTTTTTGTCCACGGGCGCTGCTGGCGCGGCAGTGGACGCTGGAATCTTCGCATTCGGTGCAAAGCCGGCAGGGCAGGAGGTGTCCCGGCACCGATCGGTGCCGGGACAGTCCTCCATCTTGGGGGCCTGACGTGCAGCACGGATAATCCACCCATGACTGCAACTGTGCTGGCGATTTTCGGATTGGTGTACCTTGGGATGATTCTTGGGGGCCTGCCGTTCCTGCAATTGGATCGCACCGGCATCGCGCTGCTTGGTGCGATCGCCATGATCGCCACCGAAGCGGTTTCCGTCGAGCAGGCCGCGCGCTCGATCGACCTGCCGACGGTGTTGCTGCTGTTTGCCTTCATGGTGGTGTCCGCGCAGATGCGTCTCGGGGGCTTCTATGACTGGATCACCGTGCGCCTGTCGGCGTTGCCAGTCACGCCGCCGGCGCTGTTGGGCGTGTTGATAGCGGTCGTGGCGCTGTTGTCTGCCGTGTTCAGCAACGACATCGTCTGCCTGGCCGTCGCTCCCGTGCTGGTGGATGCCTGCATGCGCCGCAGCCTGGACCCGATCCCTTTCCTGCTGGGCCTAGCATGTGCGGCCAATATCGGGTCGGCGGCCACCTTGATCGGCAATCCACAGAACATGCTCATTGGCCAGACTCTGCACATGTCCTTTGTAGGCTATGCGGCCGAAGCGGCCATGCCTGTGCTCGTCGGGCTGGTACTGACCTGGGCGGTGATCGTCGCCCGTGTCGGGGGGCAGTGGCAGCTTGCGGTCAGCGCGCAGACCGAGGTACGGCCGGAGTCCGAGGCGCAGGCCCTGGACCGCTGGCAGACCGCCAAGGGACTGCTCGTGGCGCTCGTGATCCTGCTGCTGTTCCTGTTTGCCCCCTGGCCGAGAGAGATTGTGGCGCTGGCCGCCGCCGGTGTGCTGCTGATGAGCCGGCGCCTGCATTCGAGCAGGATGCTGGGCCTGATCGACTGGGAGTTGCTGGTGCTCTTCATGGGCCTGTTCGTCGTGAACGATGCACTGCAACGCACCGGCATCCCGGCGCAGCTGGTGGCGGATTCGACAGCGCTGGGCCTTCATCTGGACCACCCGGCTCCGCTGTTTGGGGCGGCTTTCGTGCTGTCCAATATCGTTTCCAACGTCCCTGCGGTGATGCTGCTGCTGCCTGTCGCCCACCACCCGTTCGCGGGGCCCTTGCTGGCCTTGGCGAGCACCTTTGCCGGCAACCTGCTCATCGTTGGCAGCATCGCCAACATCATCGTCGTCGATGCCGCGGCGCGCCGCGGGGTCGTCATCGACTGGCGGCGTCACGCCCGCATCGGCGTACCTGTGACGATGGCCACCATGGCCGTGACGGCGCTTTACCTGTGGTGGCGGATGGCCGGTTGACTCCGGTTCAGGCCTGACCCAGCCCCTCCAATCCGTTCGGCTGCTGGCGGAGTCGGTCTGGAAGGGGCACGGCGTGGCAAGAAGGTGCGCACGACGCGCCCAGATGCTGCAAGGCCATGCCCGCTGGACCTAGTCAATCGTCAGTTCAATGCTGAGCGCCCAAACCAGCTGTGGATGGCGGACTTCACCTACGTGTCGACATGGCAGGGCCAGATGTTCGTAGCCTTTGTGATTGATGTCTATGCCCGCCGGATAGTGGGCTGGCGGGTGAGCAGCCATATGCGTACAGACTTTGTGGTCGATGCACTGGAGCAAGCCCTCTATGACAGGCAACCTGCGCCGCACGATGGTGGTTTGGTACATCAATCCGACAAGGGTAGCCAATACCTTTCTTTACGCTACACCGAGCGTCTTGTACAAGCGGGGCTGATGTCTTCTGTGGGGAGCACCGGCGATTCCTATGACAACGCGCTGGCCGAGACCATCAACGGTCTATAAAAACGGAGGTTATCTACAAGCGCGGGCCGTGGAAAACGCGTGAATCCCTTGAGCTGACCACTTTGCAATGGGTGCACTGGTTTAACCACGAGCGGTTGCTGGAACCCATCGGGCATATACCGCCCGCACAAGCTGAGGCACACTACTGGCGGCAAGTTGCCAAATTTGTGAAGATTGAAACCTGTACTTCAACTAACTAGCCTCCACCAAAACCGGTGTGATTCACGGACCCGGCCAGGAGAGGTCAAAGGAGAGCTGCTTTCAGACGAATGCCAGCAGTGTGTGCGGCGCGTGATTAGAGGATCTTTTTCATCGTCGGCGCAGGATGAAGCACGAAATCTCGACGCTCATAGAACGCGACGGATTCTGGTCTCGCGTCGAGAACTACGGCACTCATTTCGCGTGCGCGTGCATCCGCCTCAGCAAATTCCATCAGGGCATCTCCTGTACCGCTTCCCCGTGCTTCCGCTGCGACCACCAAATCATCGACATGCAGATACGCTCCGCGTGCCAAGGTGTGGACTGGTCGCATTCCCAAGACGCCGATAAGTTCGCTGCCCCTGAAGGCTCCGACCAATTCATACCCGGAATGGGATTGTCTGAGGGCCCTTCGGAGAAAATCGGCTTCTTCAAGCTTGCGCAACTCCGAGATAACAGAGAAGGCTTGGGGCCATTCAGCTGAGGAAAGTCGTCGAATGACGAGAGCGGCGCTGGAGTTCGTATTCATGAATCTGCCGAGTTTGAATAGAGGCGTAATTCTTACATACACATAGTCGAATTTTTTCTCTCCCGTCAGACAAGTCCTTTGGAGGCGTCGAAAGGGACTCAATCATACGGAACGGACGTTTTTAGCCCCCGCCATTCTACGTACATGGTCCATATTGAGGTGGTCAAAGCGTTTTCAACCAAAGAGTCCCTCGTGGCAGGCAGCGGTTGTCGATTGCGAATATGAACTGGCTCGGATAATTGGGCAATTGAAGTCCACTGAGCACAAATCACGAGACAACTATTGCTGCAGTCAGTGTAGGATTACTGGAGCCGCAATCAAAGTCTCAAATCACTCTCGATTTGTAGCGGATGTCCGTGAACTCAATATTGTCGTCGTGTCGGTGAAGGCCGATATCAGAGGTGATCGCTAGTGATGCTGTAGAAAGTCCCACAATCAACGCCCTCTGGCGCGCAAACTATCCGTGCTGAAGGATGCTCCGCCAAAGTCTTAGTTTTTAAGGCTGGGGGCTCTTGGGAGTGTTTTCTGCTCGCTTTAGGCAATGGGGCGCGGCATCAAGTGCAGGTGGCTCCTCAATGAAATCATTCCTTGATCAGCCTCGATGTTGGCCTTGTCCAGCCATTCTATATATCAGGCCAGTCCCCGTTTTCACTATCGCTAGATTGGTGCAGGGTATGGTTGACGCTAGCAGACAATCGGTGTTTACGACCCTCTGTCGAACCTCATGGGTTGAAAAAGCAAAGAAACATGAAAATTAGAAGAGTGGCCTGTGGTGCGATATCTATATAAATAACGAATTCAATCGTAAATTTTTCCCCTCGGTGGTGCTTGTATCTGTTGAAACTTGTATGAAAAAAATAAAAATAACTTATACGGCTTCACGTAAAGGATATCCCGATATTGCCTATTTTTCTATTTTTGAATTAGGAAAAGAGCCATCACGAGAAATTTGCACTTTTCATCTTGTTATTTATGCTCAGGCTCATCTTGGAATAATTCTTGAAGTTGAATCCAATGTAACAAACGAACAGAGGCTAGCAAAACTCGGATATCACATCACCAGAGTGACAAGAAGCTTTGGTTATCAAGCAGATCGCCATAAATCCAACAAATGAACACGGCTGCCCCTGGTTCTCATTGTCGAATGCGCATACTGCGTGCGACCACGCGGGCTGTTCCAGTCATTGTAGAGTGGCTGGCCCCTCATGTAATTGACAAGGAGTCTCCCCCGACATCTTGCACGGGAACACTCGGCATCCACATGGCCATCGATACCTGAAGCACGATGGCTTCCATCTGGCGTTTTATCGCAACAAAAAAGTATTAAATAAAGCAAAACAACATATAAGCAAAAAAGTGCGTAATTAACCAAATCATCGAAGTGACTTGTGAAAGTAAACATATCAAGGACTGTCTTATAGTCTTCCCCAATAGATTGCATCTATTAATTATCTAAGAATGAAAGGATTTTTATGACATACGCATTCCGCAAACTAAGATCTGCCGGAAGTTGGCGAGCGTGCCAAAATATTTCGGCATTGTCTGTATTACTGGGTGTCGGATGTCTCGGTAGCGTACAGGCGGCGCAACTTTCCTGCGGCCCCGGAAGTTCGCCATTACGCATCCATACTGCAAAGGCTACCTGGACGGCGGATGGGCGCTACGTGAGCGATCCTACAGGTCCCGCCGCCCCCCTGGTGGATGACTATCAATGGTCTGGATGGTTTGACAAAACAACGACCAATCACCTTGCCGCTGCCAGCGCGCTGCCCGGGTCGACACTGACAGGACCGATTCAAGGCGACTGGATTTCGTTTGGCGAGAGCCCATCCGTGATTACCAACGGTAACGTCGCCAATGGTGCGCTGGTGGCTGGCCGCGTGTCTTTCACCTACAACGAAAAAATCAACATTGCCAGCAATGTCAATCTGTCGTCTATCAAGATCCGGGGGACAGGGGGCTTTGACAATAATGCCTTGTTCCTGGTCAAGCCCGACACCACTCCATCTGGCGCCACCAACTGGATTCGCACCACTGCTGGCTCCGGTGCAGGCATGAACAACGATGCTGCCGCCACCCTGATGTCGCTGGATGGTGACACGAACGGATTGGGTTTTTACTACGGCCCCAACACCATTGGCTTAGCTCTCAGCAGCGTTTTCGCCGCAGACACACAGCCCTCCAATGTCATTGGGGTGATTGCCGACTTCGAGATCACAGCCGACTGCCTGGATACTCCAGCGCCGCAGCCCACTGAAGCCTTGATGTGCCCGGCGGGCAATGTGGCCGGCGACACAGTCCGCATCGGCCCGTTCACCACCAACGCGCGTGACTGGAAGTGGACCTGGCGTAATAACGCCGGCACGTTGGAGAATGTGGAGCAGCCGCTGTACGACAGTTATCGCTATCGTAGCTATTTTGATCCGAGCACTCTTGCTCAGGCAACGGCTGCTCGCTGGATCAGCCCAGGCACCACCGATCCTGCGGGTACCGATATCCCGGGCGTGCCCTATCCGTCAGCAACAGGTCAAGCCAAAGCTGGTTTCCACGCTTCTGTATTCCAAATGAACCAGCCCATCACTGTGGGCAACAACGTGGATCTGGCGAGCATCAAATTGGACGGCCGATTTGGATTTGATGACTACGGCAATACTGTTTTTGTCCAGCCTGTGGGCGGAGCTGCGGTTTTTGACAACTCCGGCCTGTACATGCCCAATGGGTATGGATCGTTCTCAACGGCAACGACACCTGCCATCCCTGGCTTTCAGCAAGGTCAGAACACCATTGGCTTCATGCTGGATGGTGGTCAAAATACCAATGATTGCAATGGTGGTACCTGCGCTTTGGCGGCTATCGCTGACTTCTATGTGACTGCGACTTGCACGGGGGCTGATCCTGTCGTAACCCCCCCCACGGCGGATCTCTCTATCACGAACACCAATGGTGCAACCAGTGTGACCCCTGGCAGCAGCGTGACCTACACCGTCACCGCGAGCAATGCAGGTCCTGCGGGTGTTACGGGTGCCACGGTGACGGATACGTTGCCGGCAGCCCTTACCAATGCAACTTGGACCTGCACCGCCTCTGGTGGCGGCACCTGCACTGCATCGGGTAGCGGCAGCATCAACGACACGGTGAACCTGCCCATGGGGGCCAGCGTGACATACACAGTGAAGGCGACGGTGGCTTCTACCGCGACTGGCACGCTGTCAAGTACTGCGACCATTGCAGCACCAGCTGGCATGACTGACCCCACACCGGCCAACAATAGCGCTACCGATAGCGACACCGTGGCGACTGGCCCGATTGCGGGTGCAGCCACCCCTGTTCCTGTAATGGACCTTGCAGGGCTGAGCTTGCTTGGTCTGCTGTCTGCGGGCATAGGCGCGGCAGCCTTACGCCGCCGTCAACGCGTCAATTAACCTGCAAAGCAAACCGCCTCGAATCAATTGATTCGAAGCGGTTTCGCATGTTTCTGCTGACATCCAAAGCGTCGCGCGCAGAGCGCTTTCGATTCACTTTTCCCAGGAGAGATTCAATGATCGCTAAGTACATATCGTCAATTCAACGATCAAATGCATCGTGGATGAGGCGGGCTATTGCGGTGACATTGGTAGTCGGATCGCAGGCTTTCGCACAGACCTGCGATCCCGACAAGTCTTACGATCATATTGTTAGTTCTTTTCACCAAACAGCTGTCCAACGCACCGATGGTTCTTGGGCCGGCTGGGGCGCTACGATGGGTTCTCTCGGGTCGACTGGAGCGACTGGAACGACCTACGATGGCCGTTCGGTGCCACGACCACTGGATATTAAAGCCGGCAGTACATGGGAGGCCGCAGGAGGCAACTGGCCGAGCGGCCAGGTAGGCTTAGTTGGCGAACCGCTACTGATCACAGTGGCTAGCGCCAACGCCACGGAACAAACCGTAGCACTGACAACGCAAGGTTTGTTTTCCTGGGGTTTCCCTCTTATTCTTAACTCATCAGTTAAAAGCGCCACCCGGGCTGCAGCCTTTGCCGTGGATGGCAAGGCGGATGGGTTGCCACCGGGCGTCAGCCCAACAGACGTGTCCCAACTTTTTGGCAGCTATCGCATGTTGGCTGTTGTCACCAAGCCAGCACATGGCGGACAGTTGTGGGTACTGGTCAACCACGCTGAGGCGGGCTTTACTAACTTTCGTGGCGACGGCACGACTGATACGGCCAGCAACAACAAATGGCATCGCGTCAAGATCGACTCCGTCACCGATTTAAGTAATGTAGTGGCTGTCCGAGGCCAAGTCGGCGGATTGTCAGGCAGCCCTACAACGTTGGGCGCAATGATGGCTCAGACAGCAGATGGCAAGCTTTATGCCTGGGGCAACAAGCCTTACTTCGGTAACGGCATCACAGCCACGCCCACGCCCTTTGCAACACTGATGACTCTGCCACAAGAGGGAGGGGCGGATATCACTCCGAAGATGATTGGTGTGACTGGCAATGCTGTCTCCAGCACGATGTTTGTGCTCTCTACCACGGGCACCTTGTATTCGGTAGGCGCCAATAATCAGCGTCAATTGGGTGCTAACCTGCCTGAAACTACACCCGAGGTGACTACCTGGCAGGTGGTTCATGGGTTTGGGGAGGCAGAAGCTACGTGGCGCGGCAAAGTAAAGTCTTTCAGCGTGCAGGAACACGATTCGGGCACCACTACCTCTAGTGGTGGCGCGGCGGGTGCTTTGATCACTGTCAACGACACGGTCTATACGTGGGGAAGTAACCATAACGGCATGATCGGCCGCGCGACAACCACGGGTGGGGTTAGTGTGGGCTCAAACACGGTCTTCCATTTGGGGCAACCGGTTACCACCGGGGGAGCGCTTCCCGCTCGGTTGGTCGAAGTTGGTGGACATACCATGGTCTATCTGCCTAAGGACAGCGCTCAGTTTTGCTATGTCGGTCACCAAGTGAATGGGAGTATGGGCGATGGCGTAATCGCAGGTGCGACCCAAAACGCCTTCAACTGCAGCCAGACTCCCGTGGTGAATATTTGCGGCGCAACGGGCTTTGACAATGGGGACGCTCCAAGCGTCTATGAAAACGGCGGCGGAAGCAACCAAGCCATGCACGCCTATACCAACAACATCCTGTTCCTAGGTGCTCTGCCGCCGCAGGCCAGTGATGATCTACCAAAAAATGTAGTAAGCGGGGCCGCCAATGTGGGGGCGAACGGCGATTTCATTGCCTCGCCACTAACGTTGGAGGAAGACGGGATAACCCAAGCCACTGGACCCATGGGCAATTTGACAGCCGTGACCATGGCCGGCGGTGATCTACCAGGTATTCTTACCACTCAGACGACCTACGCAATGCAGGTGGCATATACCAATCAGACCGGTACAACGGCCACAGTTCATGCCTGGGTAGATTGGAACGACAACGGGATTTTTGAAACCAGTGAATACGCTAGCACTCCAGCCGCTGCAGGTGGCAGTGGTGTGATTTCGCTCTCATGGCCCGCCGTCAGCGGCTTGACCGAGGGCTATCGCTACATTCGTCTGCGCATCACTACCAAGACCGGCTCCAGTCCGTACAATGAGTTGTTTCCAGCGGCTAATGTGACGATACGCAGCGGTGAGGATGCCCGGGCTCTGGGCTTTGCCGCCGATGGCGAAATCGAGGATCATCGTGTACGCGTGGTGAATTCAGCAGTCGTTGCCAATCCTGATAACGACACCACTGCAGTCGGCATACCAATTACCACCCCAGTTGCGACTAACGACACGCCTCTTGGAGGTGGAAGCATCGACCCATCCAGCGTAAAGCCCACGGGAACCCAGCCTCCGACCAACGGTACTGTCAGTTGTTCTGCTGGCGCGTGCACGTATACACCAAACCCGGGATTCACTGGCACCGATACCTATACCTACGAGGTGTGTCTGGCTGATCCTAACGCCACGGTGTGTAGCGAAACCACGGTCACTGTGACCGTCAATCCAGGCGTCCAGGCAAATCCAGATACGGCCATAACTTCAGTCGGGACATCCGTCTCAACGCCAGTTGTGACGAATGATATGCCCATCGGAGGTGGAAGCATTGACCCAGCCAGCGTAAAGCCTACGGGCACTCAGCCACCAGCTAACGGGACGGTCAGTTGCTCTGGAGGTGCGTGCACATATACGCCAAATCCGGGGTTCGCCGGAACCGACACCTATACTTACGAGGTTTGCTTGGCAGCACCCAATGCGACGGTTTGTAGTGAAACTACCGTCACGGTGAATGTTTCTCCTGGCATCCAGGCCAATCCTGATGCGGCCACCACTCCAGTCGGGACACCTGTCTCAACACCAGTTGTGACGAACGATATGCCTATCGGGGGTGGAAGCATCGACCCATCCAGCGTAAAACCCACGAGCACTCAGCCACCAGCTAACGGTGCTGTCAGTTGTTCTGCAGGCGCATGCACTTACACGCCAAACCCGGGGTTCACCGGCACCGATACCTACACCTACGAGGTGTGTCTGGCTGCTCCTAACGCCACGGTATGCGGAGAAACTTCGGTTACTGTGACGATCACTGCCGCCTCTCCGGGCATCCAGGCCAATCCTGATACTGCCACCACCCCAGTCGGGGCACCTGTCTCAACACCAGTCGTGGCAAACGATATGCCTATCGGGGGTGGAAGCATTGACCCAGGCAGCGTAAAGCCCACGAGCACCCAACCACCGGTGAACGGTGCTGTCAGTTGTTCTGCAGGCGCATGCACTTACACGCCAAACCCGGGGTTCACTGGCACCGATACCTACACCTACGAGGTGTGTCTGGCTGCTCCTAACGCCACGGTGTGTAAGGAAGCCATGGTCACAGTTTTTGTGGGTAAATCCTCGCCAATGCCAGTCCCTGTACTGAGTAATGCTCTGCTTGCTGCTCTGATGGCACTCATGGCTGTGCTGGGTGTGTGCTTTGCCCGAAGGCAGATAGATGACGAAGCGTAAGCTTCCAATCAATTCTGCGTAGTTTGAAACGGCCCGGGAAGCCGGGCCTTACATGCTTGGACTGAATCGCCCCGGCTTCGCTAGACACTTTTGAACCGTTGGGTGGAATATCGCAGTCGCCTGCAGATGGTGGACATCCGTGACCGAAGTTTGTGTCCTGTACACCAGAAAGCGAGGAGGAAAAGAAGCTCCCGTGCATTGCCTCAATTTCAAAGGCCGCGCGATCGGCGACTCTAGAGCAGTAGTGAGCCCCCCCGAAATAGCTCGATCAAATACAGGCTGAAATCGGGCCACTTGAATGTACTTTTTTTGCCTTTCTGGTAACGCAAAAAAGTTCCGCCGCCAACATTCAGGGCGGCTCGAAGATCGAATTTTTTTCGATTCAGTGAAGATCGAGCACATCAACCATGCATGCACGACCTTGCTCCCCCAGCAGCGCCGCGTCGGCGTTGGCCAGGTCACACAGCGCGCTCACTTCGGCGTCTCGCCGCCTAAGATCCGCGCGGAGTTCTGCGACCACCTCGAGGCCTTCGAATCGATCCGCGAGATCGCGGCGGAGCTGGGCGTCGGCTTGGGTTTTCGGGAAAAATTGCTCATCCCGACAAACATCGCAGGCCTGCAGAGACTCGCAATACACACTTAAAACCTGTGCATCGACTTCAAGAAATCGAGCACAGAGATAGTTACTGATACGGAGTATTCACACCGACATCAAGCGCGAAAACGACGACGCCACCCCAGTAGACCAACAACGCATGTGAGGGCCATCAACGACACAACCGACAAGCTAGGAACAGGTTGCGCCGTCCCGGAAGGACCAGTCACTTTGAAACTCAATCGCACCATACCAGCTTGGCCGACTGCACCAGCAGCGCCACCACCTCCGGCGCTTACTTGAGGGCCACCCGCTACGCCACCATTAGAACCTTGGCCGGCACCGCCCGATTCTCCCCCAACACATGCCGACAGATTATCGATCTGAGTCCCGGCGCTGCCTAAGTCGCCTGGCAAGCCTGGCAAACCAATCTTCCCGGGTGTCCCTCCATAGGGGGAACGAGCATTCCCAGGTTCGCCTGCTTCGCCTGGATCACCCCCTTCTGCGGCACGCCCGCCAAAGCCGCCCCAAGCTCTTTGCCCCCCCATCCCTGGAGTCACACCGCTCCCTCCCGGACCTCCTGAACCACCAACGCCCCCCTCACCGCCGCCACCTCCGTTGCCACCATCGCCACCGGTTCGATAGATGAAGTCCGGAGGACTCTCAGTCCCCATAGGACCGCCTTTGCCGCCTACGCCTCCATTACCACCAACGCCGCCTACGCCACCCGCACCACCGGCGCCGCCAGTGATGCCGCTTCCGCCTCCACCACCATTGCCGCCTATGCCGCCATCTCCCCCATAAGCTCCATCGCCACCCTTCCCTCCACGCGATGGGTTATTGGGATCGTTGGTAGCGGGTGCACCCACTTGCCCAACGGCACCCGGTTGTCCGGGATTGCCATCGACACCCTTCCCTCCGGTTCCGCCGACTCCACCTTGAACTGACCCAGCGCCTCCGCCAGGACCTCCAGCACCACCAAAACTCGCATTGCCTCCGCCGCCCCCGCCATTGGCCGTCATACCGGATACACCATCTCCAGTCACGGATGAAATCCCCCCACCTCGGGATAGACCACCAGCTTCACCTGTTTGGACATTCAGGATCGTCCCAGCTGCAACTGCAAATGTGTTCTTGCAATAGCTACCACCACCTCCGCCGCCACCACTGAAGGCTTCGGCATTGGCGCCGCCTCCGCCGCCGCCTCCCCAAACCTCAATGACGATGCTGCTCACTCCGACTGGCACAGTACAACTACCCGTCGCATTCACACCGTTCGTGCAATCTGCCGCGAATGCATGACTTGCCATCGTTACCGACAACAGCGAAATGGCCTTAGCGCAAACTGAAACTTTCATGATCTATGCCTTAAGGAAGAAATTTGATACATATCAATCAAAAGATGACATTTTGGCTGTTTTCAGACAATTCATGTGCACAAATTCATCTTTCGATTTTTTGAGCGCTTACCGTGTCACTGATTGATGAGCCGGGCGGCCACTCGTCTCGGATTCAAGTTTGGTTCAGTGGCGCCAGCATCCGGCCGGCTCTGTTTGGTCAACGCGTCGTAGCTGCGCTGGCAGGTGAGTCCTGCGGCGTGGGCCGCGTCAGCGAATTCCGCCAACTCTGCCGCTCGCGCGTCAGCCCGGCTGAGCAGGTCGGCGAGCAGATCGAGGGCGTCGGCGGCTGGCGGGCCTGTAGCGGCAGAGCCGGGATTGCTGGCGGCTCGGGCGGCGGCGCGATAACGGGCGAGTTCGTCGCGCAGGCGGTGAGAAGCAGCGCGAGCAGTGCCGGCGTCGCGGCGCGCAGCATCAATGTGGGCTTTGCCATCGGAAGCCTCCTTTCTCCTTTTCGATTCGGGTGCGCCACGCTGTTTCAGTGGCACGGAATGCGCGTACAGCGGCGTCTGTCTTGTTCGCAATGCCGCGCAGGATCTCCGCGTTCGAGACGCGAATACGCGATATCTCCACATCCTTGCGCCAGCCGTTGACGACCCAGCCGGCGGCCAGCCCCGTGGCGAAGATGGCCAGGGCGACCAATACCTTGAGGTTCGTGGTCATGTCGGCCACTCCGGAAGATCGACGGTCTGCCCGCCAATGCGTGAGTGCAGTCGGTCAGGATCTGAATTCGCCCGTCTGTCACGAATGAATGGCACACAGCCAGCGGAGCGCCATCGCGGCCTGAGTCCTTGCCCTCGTAGGTGACAAGCACCGAGGGCGTGAATGTCGGCTTTGCGAGTGATCCATTCCATTCCCAGTTAGGGCCGAAGTCACTGCCGTGTTGAACGGCGTGGCTGGTATTACAGCCAGGGCAATGAAAGCGCAGCAGACCACAGGTTTCATAGCCCCGCCTCGCAGATCTCGCCGTTCGCGTCAACCTGCTTGACGGTATCGGTGAACTGATCCTTGACCTCTCCTGTTACTCGGCGGCCTTGTCCGCTGTGTCCTTCGCGCCCATCAGCTCGTTGCGTTCCTTGAGCTGCTTGATCTGCTCCTGCAGCCCTTCGATCATGGCTTGATTGATCTTGCCTCTGTAGTCCCGGACACTGTCCATTCGCTACATTAGCCCTCGTGGGCGGGGTGATTCTGCCGTCTTCGGAATTCCCTGGGCGACATCATCTTCAAACTCGAGTGTGGATGGATTTCGTTGAAGTGCTCGAACGCGTCTGGCAACTGCGCCAGCACCGTCGGTGCGTCGCACAGGTCCATGCGGCTCATGTAGTCGCGCTTGAAGGTGTTCACGAAGCTCTCGGCCATGCCATTGCTCTGCGGACTGCAAACCGGCGTGTTGATTGGCTTCAGGCCCAACGATCTGGCAATGCCGCGTGTCTCATGTGCGATATAGGCGGTGCCATTGTCGGTGAGGAACTCCAGTTCGCACGTCTGGGGGATGGCCTCAACCGTGCCAAAGCGCCGCTCCACTGCTTCCTCCAGCATATCGCGCACCGGTTCACCTGACAGCCCTTTGCCCTCCCAGGCCCGCCACGCCAGTATCTCCCGATCGCAGCAGTCCTTGGCGAAGGTGGCGGTGACCGTCTCTCCCGAATCGCACTTGATCTCGAAACCATCGGAGCACCAGCGCACATTGCTCATCGGTACGCTGACTTGGCCATCGTGAACGCGGCTCGAATGCCGACGCTTGGGTGCTTTGGGCAGCAGCAGTTGATGCCGCGCCATGATGCGGTAGATGCGCTTGTGGTTGAACATGCTCAGACCTTGCGAGCGCCTTTCTCGATTGAGCAGCGCACCAGCCCTGCGATAACCATAGCTGGGCAGATCGGCGATGTGACGTCGTATGTCGGCCAGCAATGCCTCATCCTGGGCATGCGTGCGGCCACAGCGTCCATTTCTGTAGTCACCGCTGCGGTGATGCCACACATGCAGATTCGAGCGCGCCACACCCAGCACCGAGCAGACCGATTTCATTGCTCGTCCCCGGGCAACAAGGGTGAGCGCGCAATCCACTTTTTTGAGGCAGCGATCTCCACAGCTTCCTTGAGGATCTCATTCTCCAAGGTCTTCTTGCCCAACATGTATTGACCCAGTGAATTCCTGCACAGGTGTTAACGTTGAAGGAAACGACGATGAGCACCCTGATGGAAGACGACATCAAACGCTGGACGGCCAAGCGCAAGACGACCCTGGTTCTGGACATCATTCAAGGAAAGACCACAGTCTCGGAAGCCAGCCGGGCCTACGACCTCAATCCTTCCGAGGTTGAACAGTGGGTCGATGAAGGCAAACGCGGTATGGAGAACGCGCTGCGTAGCAAGCCCCTTGAAATCAAAGAGCAGTACGAGCGCCAGCTCAGTGATCTACAGCAGGCCTACGGTGAGGCCATGTTGGAGTTGCGCGCCAGAAAAAAGCTGGCATCCCTGCTGGGCAACGAGGACGAGAAATGATCCTCAGCCTTCAGCAGGGATTGGCCGAAGACGGTGTGCTGGTCAGCTTGGTCAAGCTATGCCAGTGGTTCAAGATCCCCAGGCGCACGGTGTACTACCGCAGCGCCAAATCGGCCCCCAAGGTGCAGGAGCATCTGGTTCACCACATCAAGGCCCTGATTGAGGAGAACCCCTCGTTTGGCTACCGCACGGTGGCCCACCTGCTTGGGTTCGAAAGAACACCGTGCAGCGCATCTTCCAGATCAAAGGCTGGCAGGTGCGCAAGCGGCCAGTGGGCTTCAGACCTCGCATCCAGGCCTTTCCCTCGGTGGCCAAGGCGCCCGATGAACGTTGGGCCACTGACCTGTGCCGTGTGTGGACGGGGCGCGATGGCTGGGCCTCATTGGCCCTGGTGATCGACTGCTATAGCCGCGAGTTGCTGGGCTGGCACCTGTCGCGCAGCGGGAAATCGAAGACGGCCGAGTCAGCGCTGGAACAAGCCCTGATTGCACGCTACGGCTGTCTGGGCAAGGTCAAGCATCCGTTCTTGCTGAGGTCGGACAACGGCCTGGTGTTCACCAGCCGCAGCTACACGGCCCTGGTCAAGCGCTACGGCCTGCAGCAGGAGTTCATCACTCCGTACAGCCCTGAACAGAACGGCATGGTCGAGCGCGTGATCCGCACGCTCAAGGACCAGTGTGTGCACCGCCATCGGTTTGAAACCCTGCAGCACGCCAGCCGCTTGATCGCGGACTGGATCGGCTGGTACAACCACCGGCGCCCTCACCAGGCGCTGGGCATGAAGACCCCTGCTGAGACTTATGCTTTAGCAGCCTGACCTGTGCAGAAACCGCTGGGTCAATACAAACACGCGTTGCAGCTTGGCAATCTCGGCGCGGGCTGCGGCCAGCTCCGACGCCGGCACAACCGCTTCTCCTGCGCTCACTGCAACCAACGCGCCTTCGCGATCCAGACGGCGCCAAGTGAACAGCAGGCTTGCCGACACGCCCTCCTGACGAGCCACGAGCGATACGTTCATGCCTGGTTCATACGTCTTGCGAACCAAGGCCGCCTTCTCTGCTGCCGACCCGCGTCGTCTGCGCTGATCTCGGGTAATGACTTCAATCATCTCTGTATGCCTAGGGCGTGTTAACACAAACCACGAAGCCCGTCGGCTACCAGCACGAAGCTGATGAAGCCGAGGAACATCGCGTCGAGCTTCTCGAAGCGCGAGAAGATGCGGCGGTAACCTTTGAGCCGTCGGAACAACCGCTCGACTTCGTTGCGCCGCTTGTACATCTCACGGTCATACTCCCACGGGTCCAGGCGCTTCCTGGTTGGCGGCACAACCGGAATGAAGCCCAGGTCAAGCGCCAGTTGCCTCGTCTGTTTGCCCTCGTAGGCTCGATCCATGAGCAGGTGCACCGGCCGACTTGTTGGGCCGAGAGTCTGGAGCAACCGCCTTCCTTCGGCTGCGTCATGCGCCTGTCCGGGCGACAAGCAAAACGTCACGGCCGTTCGAGCATCCGCGGCAACCAGATGAACCTTGGTGTTCCATCCGCCTCGGGACTTTCCAATGGCTTGCGGTCCGTTTTTTTAAAGCGCCGGTTCCATCGGGATGCACCTTGATGCTGGTGCTGTCCAGCGACACAGCCTCGATGCGGATGCGCACCACCTGCTCGCGCTGGAGTTCCTCGAACATCTTGTCCAGCACTCCCGCCTTGGCCCATCGGCGCATACGGGTGTAGACCGTGTGCCAGTTTCCGAACCGCTTTGGCAGGCCGCGCCACTTGCAACCATGCTCGGCCACGTACAGCACGGCGTTGATGACTTGCAAGTTAGTCATGCTGACATTGCCGCGCTGCCTCGGAAGACAGTGCTCGATGAGTGCGAATTGCTCGGCGGTGATCTCCATGCCTAGCAGTGTCAATCACAATTTCAGCCATCGCAATTAGTGTTAACAGGCCCTAGTCATATTCACAGTCCTATGCCTATCCTGAAGATACGCGATAGACCGTGTCCGGAGATTCAGGGGGCTATCTCACATTTGCAGGCATGGCTGCAGCTCTTCAGCAGTGTCCCGCTGCGACCTGGCAAGGTTGAAAGGGTGAGGCAAACAGGGTTGCCAAGAACAGCAAAGCCCAGCGTGAAAGCGCTGACAGGCCGGAAAGATACGGTCGGAGCCTTTCTCATGAGGGGCAAACCCAGAGCGCCACGGGCAGGCGCTGTAGGTTTCAAACAGGAGACAGTTGATACTGATGAAATCCGTTCAATCCTGCAGCACCTTTACCGAATTGCCAACACCAACTGTGATGAGTTGACCTTCGCGAAGGCAAATCAAGTTCATGTTGTAGCCTGCTTGGGTCAGTTGATTGCCAATGTTTTCCAGTTCCTTTTTAAGGACATCCACCCTGACACAGTTGTTTTTCACGTCCGGACCAACCGAAGTAATACGAATCTCTTCTCGTTTAGTGAACGGAAGCATGAACCGCTGAGCAATGTCGTTGCTAACAGCTTGTAGTTCTGCATCGCTGTACGTGACGTAGACGGTTTTCAGGCGTGCTTGTGTCGCGTAGTCCTTGTCGATGGGCATCGGGCGCGTGAGTGCAACTACTTGATATGCCTTGTCATTGGAATCGTAGTCAAGCCATGTACCTGCGTAGGCCGAACCCAACGAGGCCTGGACACGCTCCCAGTGTGTCGACATAGCGTGAGTGACTGCATCAAGTTCAGGCGTCATGAAACGATCTAGACATGGATCAGCTGGATTGCGGGTAGGGAAGCGGCAATTTGCTGCAGAGTTGTCTAGCGGGGCTGTCGGCGCATTCTGGGCATGGACGTGGAAGGAAACCACTACCGCCAGAATCATTAAATTTTGGGTCCATCGCATCCTGCTACTCCAGAAAAACTACCTGCCTCAAACTACGGTCCGTTGGAAATCTACACAGGGTTGCAGCCGTGCACAAGAGCGGCAAATCCCAGCGCGAAAGCCCTACCCATGCAGGTCAAACTGAAGTTCTTTGCTTAAGCACTCCATGTTTTGGAAAAGCAGCGCCAAGCATGTTGAGAACAAAAAAAAGTTTTCGATTCACGCTATCTACTGATTTTACGCGTGCTATAAATATTCCTAAATACAGTTTGCACCGCGCCGATTCAGTTTGCCCCCCCTCTATGCCAGCATAACCCTGTTGGCTTAAATCGGCAGTCTTCAAGACAGCGGTTTTTTTCACCCAGCTCGCCATCCGTGCGAGCTTTTTTTTGCCTGCACGCAAGCGTGCCTCCAACGTTCCACAGAGGTACTCAATGACTCCATTCGAGGCATCGTCGCGGCGTGTCCGTCGCAATACTGAGCGCACATCTGGAGGCGGGTATGAACGCCCTCCTCATCTTCTACAACTTGGTTTGCATGCGCCGCAAGGAAGGCCTTCTGCTTTCTGCTCGTTGGGCCGAAGGCCTGCTCTGGCGCAATCACATCCAGCACCTGCCGTTCACACATCGAGCACCGCACCGAGGTCGAGCGCGCTGCCCGCCAACGTCTTTGAAGAGCATCATGTCCAAAAACCCATGTTCACCCGCCATCCGGATGGCGAGCAATATATCCTCACTCTGTCCAGCATCGTGCTGATTTGTGGAAGTGCGCAATGTCACGGGTCTGGACTACACGCCGCTTCTGACGCATGTCACGGTCACAAAAAACCCGCCAATAACGCCCAAGGAGATTGCCGAACACCTGAGCAACGGTGTCACCTCCGAGATGGTGAACAGTGCTCTCGAGCAACTGGGTTTCCAAGTAAAGAAGCATCGGGAAACGCCTAAGGGCCAGCCGCGTAGTAAATGGATTCTGACCGAGGCGAGCAAAGTGTTCGGTGCCATGGCTCCCAATCAGGCGGAAAAGCAGCAACACACAGGCCACCGCGTAGGTTGGTACGTCAAGGTTATCGAGCTGATTCAGCCAATGGTAGAGGTAGCAATCGCCCAGCGTGCCGCCGCAAAGGCTGCTAAACGCCCCAAGAAGGTAGCAACACCCATTGCAGAGCCCCAGGGAGCACTGCTGTGAGCCAGTGGCATGAATCATTGGTGCACACCACTTACTGTTTTCCACCAGATCGCGGCAAAGTGGCCCCCCCCACAAAAGGCGAAGCCCTGAAGCAGGTGAGCGCGCTTCAGGGCTTCTAGATCAAAACCAAGTGCAATTAAGGAGTCGATCCATGGTCGAGGTTATCATACGCTCACCAAAGGGCAAAACGCATGCCCCAAAGGCCGTACCGGCGACACAACAGCCTCAGGCACCTGAGGCCGAGCCAATCAGCCCTAAACAGCCCGACTGGTTCGCGCTCTCGCTGCCTCACATCCGCAAGCTGAGCGACCTGCTTTTCAACCTGGTGGACAGGAGCGAGCATGACGCTCCTGAACTGATTCAGGGGCTGGTGGTAGAGGCAACGGACATAACCACTGGGCTGTGGAGCGTGATGCCAGAAGGCGAGGATGTTCGCAGTTCGGTATGGCGGGACCTGAACACGGTTGTGCTGATGCTGCGCGCGGCCATGCGCATCACTGAGCACAAGCCACCAAGCGCAGTGCCGGCAATCCATGTGCGCATCCTTCCTGAGGCGATCGACTTCGCCAACAGCATCGTGGATGCGTCCATGATGTCCCGAACCTTCAGCGCATGCACGTTCTCAATGACTGTGTCTCGAGGGGATGAAGCCATTCCGTGACCGCCCGCAGCCGCCTATTCGTCGTGTAGAGCAGTCTGATGTCCACGAATTCACCATTAGGAGCAATCATCCTGGCGCACTGGTCCTCAACTTTCCCGACGAACTCAAAGACTTCCTTCGCCATCAGGCGGATCTCATCGCCTGCCTGAGATTCTGGCTTCAACAGGGACTGCCACATGTCGATGAGTCTTTCATTGACGACTACGTTGACCACCTCAACAACCAACAGAAATGAATTTTCTGAAAAATATCAGATAACAAGGCCTTGCGCGCAATTAGATCGCTTGAAACCAATCGATAGTTCCATTGATTTTTTCAAAAAAAATTCTTATGATTTAAATCTTCAAACACCAAGCACTTGAAATATTAAAGTGGTAGCACCAAATATTAGGGGTGTACTCTATATCCCTGATGGAATTGATGCCAACTGATTCCGACTGGATACAGGCAGACCGAGCTTATCAAGCTCATCACTTTGCTTGCCACCAATGTATTGCAGTTGGACTTAGGCCAGGAGTGGAAGGGCGCTGCCCTCTAGGGCTCCATCTTTGGCATCTGTATTTACACGCAGGTGAAGCGCCCTACTCTCAGGGCCGGAGCAGCGCTCTATGAGATCGGGCCGGCTCGGGGCCGCCGAATTCAGGGCTGACTTGATAATAACCTACGGGCGACTCGGTTTGGTCAACGCGTCGTAGCCCCACTCGCAGTGAGACCGGCGGCGCGGGCCGCGTCAGCGAACTCCGCCAGCTCTGCTGCTTGCGCGTCAGCCCGGCTGAGCAGATCGAGGGCATCGGCAGCTGCCGGGCCTGAAGTGGCTGAATCGCCTTACATGATCCGCCCAAGAAGAACAAGCTTTTGCGTGATGAAAGGTTGAAGGGGTTTGCTGCCTCATATCCGGGCTATTGGTGCAGCGTTTGCTGCTGCCCATGATAGCTATACGACTGGGGTTTCTATCCCGGGGATGTACTCAAGGTACTGGCGATTCATCGGAATTTCCCAACCTGGTTTGACCGTCATTCCATCACCACGCTTTTTGCAGGTTCTCCTTCAAAACGGTTTGTTCGGTAAGCGAATGTCGTAGTCACGGATCAGGTGGCCACAATCTCAAGCGGGTTCCAGCGACCTCGGTCGAAGGCCACCCCTTTGGCCAAGACTGCCCAAGCAGTTCGTGCCATCTTGTTGGCCAATGCCACGACAACGACGTTTTAATGCCTGCGCTGCAGCAGACGTTCAATCCAGTCAGATTTCCCTAGGGAAGCCGGGGCGATTCAATTTCGCGCTTGCGAGTTTATAGGTCGATTGGCTCAGACCAAGACTGATTTTTCTTCATGCGTACATGACTCCAGAGTCGAGGAGATAGTGACTGTCTTTAGGGAAAGTTTTACAACCCTTCCCAAATCAGTCTAACCAGCAATTCAGGAGCCTGCAGTATTTTTATAAAAACAAAAATTTTTTTATCTAAACAAAAACAAAAAAATCAGTAGTAAGCAAAGATACATCTAGTGATGCGGATCAACAACCCCTCTGGCACTCGAGCGCCATTTGACTCAATCAACCCATCATAGAAGCAATAAAAAAGTATAGGCAATTTATAATTTCAATTATTCAATAACAATTCAATGAAATTAATCCTCTAGCAGATCAGAGACCACATATCACGTCATGACATGAACAAAATTCAAAAAAACGGCAAAATTAAAATAAGCAAAACATTCAAACCAAAACACATAAAAAGCAATGATACACTTTCAATATCAAAAATTAGCAATTCAATAGAACAACTAGATGATTTAATTCAGGCTCTTCTTGAAATTTTGCCTCAGATTGAGCCTTGGCAGCTCGATTTAAGAATGCAACTCAATAAGGCCAGGAATGATATTAAAGCTCTCCGCTCGATGATTTTTTCGCAAGAGAAAAAAGAGCAATTCAATGAGCTTTCAAATTTGCTGAACGAGAATTTATTTCTATCTTCCAGTCAGATTGAAAGGAGCTACATTGACAATACAACCAAGAGTGCAATGAGATTAGCCAGAGCACTTGCTGCAAATATTTTTCACATAAAATATTAGCCTATTCTATCTATAACTAACCTCAACCCTATTGGTCAAATATCGGCGAAAACAGCACTCTCGGCGTTACGCGTACGCGGTGGCCGCCTTTTCTTCGCATCTGCCCCACCCACTCGTTCTCGACCGGCAGGTCTTCGGACAGCTCCAGGCGCAGCTCGGCGATCAGGAAGCTCAATACGGTCGTCAACTCCAGCAGTGCGAAGTTCCGCCCGCCGCAGACTCTCGCGCCCCAGGTGAAGCTGGAGTGGATGCCGGTTCCCATGCCCACCCCCTCGCGCGCTGCGGCATCGATGTCCGGAATCCAGAAATCCGGCCGCGCCATCGCCTTGCGGTTCACTCCGATGAGGGACACGATCACCACGTCCCCGGCGTGCACGTCGATGTCCGACAGGCGGTCGTCCGCCCTCGCCACGCGCGTCACGAACGGCAGCGGCGAATGCAGGCGCAGCAGTTCGGAGACGAAGGCCTTCAGGTCCTGATCGGCAAGGATCGCTTTGCAACGCTCGGGGCCATCCGGCAGGGATGCATGGATGGCGCGCTGCCCCGCATGCAGGCGCTCCTGCAGTTCGGGGTAGGTTGCCAGCAGGTGCAGCGCCCACCCGGTGGAGTTCGATGCGGTGTCGGCCCCGGCAACGAAAAGCGTCGTCATTTCCTTTTCAAAACGGAAGTCATAGCCCGGCACGGCCTCCGCCGCCAGCATCCTGCGCATCATGGCGCTGTCGTACTCACCTGCGTCGCGCAGGCATTGCATGCCGCCGAACACCTGCCGGCGCGATTCGAGAATCTGCCGGATATGTTCCTTGGTGTGCGCGTCCTGGCCCTGCCCGCGATGGATGCAGGTGTACCTGGACGCGAGCTCGATCAGCCGCGATGGGCCGTCATGTGCCATGGGTATCCTGTCGAGCTCCACGTCAAGGAACATCTCCGTGAAGATGGACAGGATGCTGTGATGGATCGCGTCCTCGTCCAGCAGCGGCGCCTTGGTGTTGGCCGCAAGCAGGCCGGCCATCCGCCGCGCCTGCCTGGCGCTGATGGCGTAGCCGCGGTCATGGTCGTACCGGCTGAAGGACGGCTGCGACAGCCCCGCGCGGAAACGCCACTGGTCGCCATCCTCGGTCAGCCGCGACTGCCCGCCCACCTGGGCAAACCATTGCAGATTCTTGGGATAGTTGGCCAGGCGCTTGCGCAGCACGGCATCGGCGTCATCCAGGTCCTGCACCACCACCACACGGCCGCCGTCATGCATGACCTCGGCATTCCGGCCCGGCGCCTCACGCGCGAGCTCGTACATGCGATTCCAGAAATCATTGGAAAACTGCTGGCTCATCGGCGGCCCCTGCTCCCGTCTTTCCATCGATCACAGCAGCCTTGCCAGGTCGCCCACTGTCTTGAGCTCGAACATGCGCATGGGGTCGATGGCTTTTCCCGTCTCGGTCTCGATGGCGACGATGATCATCTCGAATGACAGGCTGTCGATGTTCTTCAGCTGCGCTATCTCGTCATGCGCTTGGATGCTGTCCTGCGGGATCAGCAGCGTCTCCGCAATCAGGCGGCGGGTGATTTCCAGGCTATCTTGGCTCATAGGTCTTGGGCTTCATGGAGACAATGCGGGCAGCGTCATGATCTTCCCGCTCAAAAAACGTTCGCGCGTCGCGGCCCGGGCCTTCTTGCCCGAGGAGGTTCGCTCGATGCAACCATTGGAGACGACGTGCACGGCGGGCGGAGCGCCCAGCAGGCCGGCGGCGGTCGAGGCGATGGACCCGAGCGCGTGCGGATGGGCGGATTGGCGCACCGCCTTCTCATGCACCAGCAGGAACAGGTCGGACTCAGGCAACGCCTCCTGATCCTGGAACAGCAGGATATCGTCCGTCTCCGAGCACAGGATCTCCGCCACGGCCTGCTCGACATCCTGCGGCCAGACATTCCTGCCGCGCACGATCATGACGTCCTTCCTGCGGCCCGTGATGAACAGATCGCCCTGTGCATCGAGAAAACCCATGTCGCCCGTGGCCACGCCGGCCGCGGGCTCCAGCGGCTGCAGGCTGGCACGTTCGTAGATGCCGGACATCTGCGCGGCACCCTGCACCACGACATCGCCCACCGTGCCGGCGGGAAGCGCCGCCCCGCGCTCATCCCGCACCGTCACTCGCCAGCCGGGCAGCGGCCTGCCGCAATTGACGAACTCCTGCGCGCCGGAAACGGCATTTTCCGCATCGGCAACACCACCTGCGGGATCCACGATGAACCGCCGATGCGCCCGTGCCCATGGAAGATCGCACACGGTCACGGCGAGGGTCGCCTCCGCGAGGCCGTAGCTGGGCCTGAACGCGTCGGCGTGGAAGCCCGCCCCGGCATGGCGGTCGGCAAAGGATTGCAGTTGCGACGGGATGATCCGGTCACCGCCAACACCGGCAATGCGCAGGGCCTGCAAGCAAAGGGAGGCATCCTCCTCGGCTGCCGCACGGCCGGCCGCGAGTGCGTATCCGAAACCGGGGGCATAGGTGATGGTGCTGGCCCTGCTGCTCATCAGCCGGGTCCAGAGCTGGGGCCTGCGCACAAAGGCAGTGGGTGCAAGATAGTCCACGCAGACCTGCGCGCACAGCGGCGCCAGCAGCATGCCGACCAGCCCCATGTCGTGATAGAAAGGCAGCCACGAGAATGCCCGGTCCGATGCGCTCAACTGCATGCCGCTGCGAAGAATATCGTCCACATTCGCCATCAGTGCGCCATGGGAAATGGCGATGCCCTTGGGATGCGATGTGGACCCCGACGAGAACTGCACATAGGCGGTATCACCCGGGGCCGGCATCTCCCACGAACATGCCTGGGGATGGTCCGCTCCAGCGGCCATGGCCTCTGTTGCCGTCTCGTAGTCCACGCATGGAAGGCGTGCAGACAGGCCCTCGGCCT